>NZ_JBJQKD010000003.1:0-423605 GCF_046487065.1 Escherichia sp. WS2035 | reverse complement strand
GCGGCCTTAGCGCGGTGGTCCCACCTGACCCCATGCCGAACTCAGAAGTGAAACGCCGTAGCGCCGATGGTAGTGTGGGGTCTCCCCATGCGAGAGTAGGGAACTGCCAGGCATCAAATTTAGCGTGCTGATATGGCTCAGTTGGTAGAGCGCACCCTTGGTAAGGGTGAGGTCCCCAGTTCGACTCTGGGTATCAGCACCACTTTTTAGGTTAAAGTTCGGCAGATTAGAAAAGAATTTGTCTGGCGGCAGTAGCGCGGTGGTCCCACCTGACCCCATGCCGAACTCAGAAGTGAAACGCCGTAGCGCCGATGGTAGTGTGGGGTCTCCCCATGCGAGAGTAGGGAACTGCCAGACATCAAATCAGGCGAAAGGCCATCCGAAAGGATGGCCTTTTTGCTTTTCGAACTAATATTCAATTAATGGATTACCTGCGATAAAAATGCCCTCGTACGCTCTGATTTAGGATGCGCAAAAAATTCATCAGGTGCAGCTTGCTCCACTATTTCCCCACGATCCATAAAAATCACCCGGTCAGCGACGGTTCGTGCAAACCCCATCTCATGTGTTACACACAACATTGTCATACCCGACTGCGCCAGCCCAATCATCGTATCCAGCACCTCTTTCACCATCTCAGGATCGAGCGCCGACGTTGGCTCATCAAACAACATAATTTTCGGCTTCATACACAGCGAACGTGCTATGGCAACACGTTGCTGCTGACCACCAGAAATCTGTCCGGGAAACTTCTGGGCATGTTCGGCAATTCTCACCCGCTCAAGGTAATGCATCGCCAGAGCTTCAGCCTCTTTCTTTGGCATCTTGCGTACCCAAATCGGTGCCAGGGTACAGTTCTGTAACACGGTCAGATGAGGGAAGAGATTGAAATGCTGAAAGACCATTCCCACTTCCTGCCTGACGCGCTCAATATTGCGGATATCTTCATTAAGTTCGATGCCATCTACCACGATCCGTCCCTGTTGATGTTCTTCCAGATGATTAATACAACGAATGGTTGTTGATTTACCGGAACCTGAAGGGCCACATAGAACGATCCGTTCGCCCGGTTGCACGGTTAAATTTATATTTTTCAAAACATGGAATTGTCCATACCATTTATTGACGTTTTCCAGCGTAATCATCGCGTTAGCAGGTTGCAGTAAAATTTGGCTCATAGTGTCCTCAATGCGGTGTACGCCCGGTGTTAAAACGTTTTTCCAGATGTTGGCTATAACGTGACATGCTGAAACAGAAGATCCAGTAGATCAGCGCGGCGAAAACATACCCTTCCGTCGACATACCCAACCACGCGGGATCAACGGTTGCCTGCTGAACGCTACTGAAAAGATCGAACAACCCGATGATGATCACCAGACTGGTATCTTTGAAGAGTGCGATGATGGTATTTACCAGCCCAGGAATTACCAGCTTCAACGCCTGGGGCAGAATAACAAGCCCCTGAGTTTTCCAATAACCCAATGCCAGCGACTCTGCCGCTTCATATTGCCCTTTAGGCAGCGCCTGTAATCCGCCTCGCACGACTTCCGCAACATATGCTGACTGAAACAGGATCACGCCAACCAGCGCGCGGATCAGTTTATCGATACTGGTGCCTTCTGCCATAAACAACGGCAGCATGACCGAAGACATAAACAATACGGTAATCAGCGGTACGCCGCGCCAGAACTCGATAAAAATGACCGATAAGATACGCACAATCGGCATATGGGAGCGGCGACCTAACGCCAGTAAGATCCCCCACGGTAGCGCCCCCGCAATCCCAACTGATGCAATAATTAAAGTTAGCGTCAACCCGCCCCATTGCCGGGTTTCAACCCGATCAAGACCAAGAAACCCACCATACATCAGCCACCAGACAACCAGTGGGTAAATCACCGCCCAGACCGCAATATAGCGACCGCGATGCGGAAGTATTTTCCAGAACATTGGTGCGATAGACACAAGGCCAATCAGTAATGCCAGGTTAATTCGCCAGCGTTGGTCGTGTGGGTAAAGTCCATACATAAACTGACCAAATCGTTCGTGGATGAAGACCCAACAGGCACCGGCTTTTGTGCAGTCGGCACGCGTTGAGCCAACCCAGTTAGCCTGCAAAAATGCCCAGTTCAGCAACGGTGGGATCAGTTCCCACATCAACCATATGCAGCCAATAGTCAGCAGGCTATTGCTCCAGCTGGAGAACAGATTTTTTCGCACCCACACCATCGCGCGGCTTGAGTTATGGCTCGCCGGGCGCGGGGGATGAGACAGCAATACTTTTGTCATCATGACTCCTTAGCGTTCAACGATCGCGATGCGGCGGTTATAGATATTCATCAGCAGCGAGATAGTCAGGCTGATAATCAGATAGACCGACATGGTCATGGCTATCGTCTCGATGGCTTGCCCCGTTTGGTTCAGCACGGTGCCAGCAAACAGCGAAACCATATCGGGATAGCCAATAGCGGCGGCAAGAGAGGAGTTCTTGACGATGTTGAGATACTGGCTGGTTAACGGTGGAATAATCACCCGCAATGCCTGGGGAATAATGACCTGGCGTAGCGTAACCGGGTTGGGTAATCCCAGTGATCGAGCCGCTTCATGTTGACCATAAGGCACTGCCTGGATCCCTGCGCGGATAATCTCGGCGATAAATGCAGAGGTATAAATCGAAAGTGCTAGCGTTAAGGCTGCCAGTTCAGGAATTAAAACCATCCCGCCGCGGAAATTAAAGCCTCGAAGGGCTGGGACATCCCAGTGTAGTGCTGCGCCAAAAAGCCATTGCGCCAGTAAAGGCAAACCAATGATCAACACAGCGGCGAATGGCCAGGTGCGGCGCAGTTGTCCGGTCTTTATCTGGTATGTTTTATTAAAGCGGAATAGCCCAACAGAAAGGACTATAGCCATAACAACAGCCAGGATAAACGCAATAAATCCGTCTCCCAGCTGCGGCGACGGAATATAAAGCCCACGATTGCTCAAAAAGGCCAGGTCAAACGCGCTCACTGCCTGTCGTGGTCCGGGCAAATTGCGCAACACGGCAAAGTACCAGAAGAAGATTTGCAGCAGCGGGGGAATATTACGGAAGATCTCAATATAAATTGTGGAAAGCTTTCGTAGCAGCCAGTTATCCGAAAGTCTCGCCAGACCGATAAAGAAGCCCAAAACAGAAGCGAACACAATACACAATGCAGAAACCAGTAGCGTATTGAGTAGGCCGACAATAAAAATGCGTCCGTAAGTGTCGCCTTGCTGATAATCAATCAAATGCTGAACGATGCCAAAACCGGCCCCGCGGTCAAGAAAAGCAAATCCTGATGTTATGCCACGATTACTGAGATTCGTTACAGTGTTGTGAAATAACCAACCAACAATGCTGACAGCAGCAACAACGGCAAGGATCTGGAATAACCAGGCGCGAACCGTAGGGTTGGCAAAAGAGAGTGAGCCTTTAACGGTTGAGCGGCGATGGGGCATAGAAACCTCGAAAACCATAACGCTGAAAAGAGCGCCGCCGTAGCAACGCTCGTTACCTCACACCGACTTAACGCACGGGCGGCGCGTACTGAATACCGCCGTTATTCCAGAGATTATTTTGCCCACGTTTAATTTTCAGCGGGCTTTCTGAACCTACGTTACGCTCGAAAATTTCCGAGTAGTTACCCACCTGTTTGATGATGTTATAGGCCCATTTATTATCCAGCTTCAGATCCTTGCCGTAATCGCCTTCTTTACCCAGCAGATGTGCCATATCAGGCGTTGCTGGATTAGCCGCTTTTTCATCGACATTCTGGGAATTGATGCCCATCTCTTCAGCATTCAGCATGGCGAAAAGCGTCCAGCGTACAATCGAGAACCATTCATCATCGCCACGACGAACTACCGGCCCAAGTGGTTCTTTAGAGATAACTTCCGGTAAGACAATCCATTCAGTTGGGTTGCTTAATTTGATGCGTAGGGCATACAGTTGTGATTGATCCGAGGCCAGAGTATCACAGCGGCCAGATTCCAGAGCCTTCGCTGATTCGTCTGAGCGATCGAAGGTTACTGGCGTGTACTTCATATTATTTGCCTTGAAGTAATCGGCGACGTTGAGTTCGGTATCAGTCCCCGCCTGAATACAGACGGTAGCGCCATCCAGTTCTTTCGCGCTTTTTAGCCCCGCTTTATCGTGCGTCAGGAAGCCAATGCCGTCGTAATAAGTGACGCCAGTAAATGCCATTCCCATCCCGGCATCGCGAGATGAAGTCCAGGTCGTATTACGGGAGAGCAAATCCACCTCCCCTGACTGTAAAGCGGTGAAGCGTTCTTTTGCAGTGAGCGGGGTATATTTCACTTTCGTATCGTCACCGAATACAGCAGCGGCAACACCACGACAAACATCTACATCAATACCTGAAAACTTACCGTCAGCATCGGCATAAGAGAACCCAGGTAATCCATCACTGATCCCGCATTGCACAAAACCTTTTTTCTGAACGGCATCAAGCGTCGCGCCAGCATGCGCCTGATTTGCAACGGCAAGCAGCACGCTGGCGGCAGCCAGTGTGGCTATCATCATCTTTTTCATAATGCTTCCTGTGAGGCGAAAATTATCGTTATAGGACGTTTGGGAAACGTCTTTTACCTGTCTGTGGCCATCCTCTTATAAGCAAAAGTAGTGCCAGCTTTTGCGCACGATTTCGCGTCGCAATAAGCTGAGTGTAGACAGGAAATAATAAAAACAGCGCCTCGTAATGGTGCGAAAATGAAACATGCGCCACATTTTGGCGCAAAATATTTACGCGTTTTTTACTAAGCAGAATAATGATTGTTAGCGTGAGTATATTTCTGGTGGGAAGTGTGAAAGTTAAATTGATGCGTTATTTCGAAAGCAGCGAAATAACGTGATATAACATGCTAAATCAGCAGGGAATTACCCAGCAGAATATAGCAATATTTTATCTTATGGAAAGATACTGTATCGTTAAAAAGAGCGCGGAGCTCCGCGCCCTGTTTAGTTATTTCGACAGAGCGATGATCCCCATCGTCAGGCCAGCAACAGCTGCTGCCCCGCCGGCAATAGCCCCAGCCGTTTCCCAGTTATCCTGAGTCGTGCCTTTCATACAGGTATTAGTGTGAACCAGTCGACCCTGATCGTCATAAACCGGAACGCAGGGCGAATCGTGAGCACAGCCCGCCAGCAATGCGGTGAGCAATGCCACAGGAATTAATCTTTTCATGGTGTTACCTCAGTAATAAACGCTAACGCTTAATAAGTTAACTCTCTTATTAACGAGCTGAATGCCATTTTATCACTGGAGGTTATAAATCTTGCGGAATGAATAATGACAAATTATGTGAATTGTAAAAATAGTGAAGGGAGCGGGAACTATAGAAAGTTTTTAAAAAGTGAGTAGAGGAATATCTTATTAATTTTTATGGGTTTCACTGGAAATAATAAAGGCACCCGAAAGTGCCTTTATGTTTCTGATTTATCCTTTAAAGCAACGGCGGATCACCACAAAGAACACCGGCACGAAGAAGATTGCCAGCAACGTTGCAGAAACCATCCCGCCCATTACCCCGATACCCACTGCGTTCTGCGCGCCACTGCCGGCACCGTTACTGATAGCTAGCGGTAATACGCCGAGAATAAAGGCGAGAGAGGTCATCAGGATAGGACGCAGGCGCATACGTACTGCCATTAGTGTCGCTTCAACAACACCTTTACCCTCTTTCTCCATGAGATCTTTAGCGAACTCAACAATCAAAATAGCGTTTTTGGCCGACAAGCCAATTGTCGTTAGCAAGCCCACCATAAAGTAGACGTCATTTTTTTGATTAAAGAGTGTTGCCGCCAGTAGCACGCCGACAATCCCTAACGGCACGACCAACATAACCGAGACAGGAATTGACCAGCTTTCATAGAGTGCAGCAAGGCACAGGAAAACAACCACAAAGGAAATTGCTACCAGAGCGGGAGCCTGGTTTCCCGATAAACGTTCCTGATATGACATACCCGTCCAGTCATAACCAATGCCCGCCGGTAATTTTGACGCAAGGTTTTCCATCAACGCCATAGCATCGCCGGAACTGGTTCCTGGCGCGGCTTCCCCCTGAATCTCCATTGACGGCAGACCGTTGTAGCGTTCCAGTCGCGGAGAGCCATACACCCAATGTGAAGTGGTAAAGGCAGAGAATGGCACCATTTCGCCGTTGGCGCTGCGGACATAAAGTTTATCGACATCTTCTGGCAGCATACGGAATTTGGCATCCGCCTGAACATACACCTTTTTCACGCGACCACGGTCGATGAAGTCGTTAACGTAAGTCCCACCCAACGCCGTTGAAATGGTCTGATTGATGTCAGAAAGTGAAACACCTAATGCCTGCGCCTTTTCCTGGTCAACTTCCAGTTTAAACTGCGCGGTGTCTTCCAGGCCATTAGGGCGCACGCTGACTAAGCTGGCAGGATGTTGCGCCGCCATGCCAAGCAACTGGTTACGGGCCTGGGTCAGGGCATCGTGACCCAGCCCAGCCTGATCAATTAACTCAAAGTCGAAACCCGTTGCCGTGCCTAGTTCAACAATGGCTGGCATATTAAATGGAATGACAAAACCGTCGCGGATCTTGCCCAATTCCATTTTGGCACGATGGATTACTGCTTCCGCACTGTTTTCGTCACCACTACGCTCTTCCCACGGTTTCAGACTGACGAAGGCCATACCGGCGTTTTGTGCCTGGCCGCTGAAGCTAAAGCCGTTAACTGTAAAGACACTTTCAACGTTCGCTTTCTCGTTCTTCAGATAGTAATCCGTCACTTGATCCAACACTTTTTGCGTCCGCTCTTGCGTCGCGCCAGCGGGTAACTGAATCATGGTCAGAAAGACACCCTGATCCTCTTCAGGTAAGAAGGAAGACGGAAGACGTAAAAACAACACCACCATTCCTGCAACAATCAGCGCATAGATCAGTAAATATCGCCCTGTGGAACCGAGGATTTTGCCAACGCTATTGGTGTAGTGATTAACGCTATGATCGAAAGTGGTGTTAAACCAGCCGAAGAATCCTCCCTTATTTTCGTGATGCTCGGCAGAGACTGGTTTCAGCAATGTTGCACATAACGCGGGGGTGAGAATCAGCGCAACCAGTACTGAAAGCGCCATTGCTGAAACAATAGTGATAGAGAACTGGCGATAAATTGCCCCTGTTGAGCCACCGAAGAATGCCATCGGAATAAATACCGCCGACAGTACCATCGCGATACCTACCAGCGCGCCCTGGATTTGCGACATCGATTTTTCCGTCGCTTCTCTGGGGGGGAGTTTATCCTCCATCATTACGCGCTCGACGTTCTCCACAACGACTATCGCATCATCAACAAGAAGTCCGATGGCAAGTACCATCCCAAACATCGTTAGCGTATTGATGGAGTAACCAAAAGCGGCGAGTATGGCAAATGTCCCTAACAACACGACAGGTACAGCAATGGTGGGTATCAATGTTGCCCGCATGTTCTGCAAGAACAGATACATCACCAGGAACACCAGCATAATGGCTTCGAACAGCGTTTTCACCACTTCCTGGATAGAAAGCTGGACGAAAGGCGTGGTGTCATAAGGGTAAAGAACCTTCATTCCCTGCGGGAAGAATGGCTGTAATTCCGCCAGTTTTGCCTTAATGGCTTTCGCGGTATCGAGAGCATTCGCGCCGGTTGCCAGCTTAATCCCCAGGCCCGCCGCCGGTTTTCCGTTGATGCGAGCGATAACGTTATAGTTTTCACCGCCAAGTTCAACCCGTGCGACATCTTTCAGACGCACCACCGAGCCGTCACTGTTTACGCGCAGGGTCACTTTGCCGAATTCTTCCGGATTTTTTAACCGCGTCTGAGCAATAATCGAGGCGTTCAACTGTTGCCCTGGTAACGCTGGCGTTCCGCCCAACTGTCCGGCAGCAATCTGATCGTTCTGTACCTTCAACTGGTTAATCACATCAACCGGTGTCAGTTTATATTTGTTTAGCAGATCGGCGTCCAGCCAGATACGCATCGCATACTGTGCGCCGAAAAGCTGTACGTCACCGACGCCATTCAGACGGCTAAGCGTATCTTTAACGTTAGAGGCCACATAGTCCGAGATATCGTCCTGTGTGGTGCCAGGGTTATCAGAGACAAAGCCCGCCACCATCAAATAGCTGCTACTGGACTTTTCAACACTGATCCCCTGCTGCTGAACCTCCTGCGGCAGCAACGGCGTGGCGAGCTGGAGTTTGTTCTGCACCTGTACTTGCGCGATATCAGGATCGGTCCCGGACTGGAAGGTAAGGGTAATTGTCACGCTACCGGCGGAATCGCTGGTGGAGGACATATACATCAGGTTATCGATACCGTTCATATTCTGTTCGATAACCTGCGTCACTGTATCCTGCACGGTCTGCGCATCAGCACCCGGATAGTTTGCCGAAACAGAAACCGCAGGCGGCGCAATGGTTGGATACTGGGCGACGGGCAATTGTAGGATCGCCAGTGCGCCCGCCATCATCAGAATAATGGCCAGCACCCATGCAAATATCGGTCGTCGAATAAAAAAGTTTGCCATGTCAGATTGCCTTACTTCGATGCAGTATCTGCGGGGGTATCGGTAGTGGCTTTAACCTGCTCTCCCGGACGCGCTTTTTGCAGGCCGCTGACAATGACTTGATCGCCAGATTTCAGACCTTCGCTAATCAACCATTTATCGCCAATCGCCTGACTGGCAACGACAGGGCGCGCTTCAACCTGACTTTTATTGTTAACAATCAGCACGGTTGCATCACCACGTGGTGTGCGGCTAACGCCTTGTTGCGGGATAAGAATGGCGTCAGGTTGGACGCCTTCATCAATCCGTGCGCGCACAAACATACCCGGCAAAAGCGTATGTTGCGGGTTAGGGAAGACAGCACGTAGGGTTATGGAGCCGGTGCTTTCATCAACGGTCACATCGGAGAATTGCAGCGTACCTTTCAGGGGATAGGTTTGACCGTTCTCCATGACCAACTCTACGTTGCTGGTGGCGTTTTCCTTATGCAAATTTCCTTGCTCTACGGATTGCTTCAGCCTCATAAAATCGTTGCTGGATTGGGTCACATCAACGTAGATAGGATCGAGCTGCTGGACAGTCGCCAGTTCAGTCGTTTGCCCATTAGTGACAAGAGCGCCTTCGGTCACGGTCGATTTGCCGATACGTCCGCTAATTGGCGCAGTCACTTTGGTATAAGCGAGATTGATGCGAGCGCTTTCGACTGTGGCTTTTGCGGCAATCACGGCGGCATCGGCCTGGCGAGCATCAGCAATGGCCTGGTCGTACTCCTGCTGACTGATGTATTTCGTACCCACGAGCGGAACGTAACGTTTTACCGTCAAATGCGCGATGGCGGCGGCGGCTTCACTTTTCGCCAGTTCGCCTTTCGCGCTGTCATAACTTGCCTGATAGGTCGCGGGATCGATCTGGTACAGGGACTGGCCTGCTTGCACATCGCTGCCTTCAGTGAAATTGCGATTCAGTACGATCCCGCTAACCTGTGGGCGAACTTCGGCTATACGGTAAGCATTGGTGCGGCCTGGTAATTCAGTCTTAACTTCTAACGGGGCCGTTTTCACAATATGAACGGTAACCTGCGGTTCACCGACGTGAGCTTTCTCTTCTCCCTTATCGTTACAACCGGCGATTAAAGCCGCGGAGATCAGAATAAAGGAGGGCAGGAGGAAAAACCTGGCATGTTTCGTCATTACTATTCCTCAAAAAACCAAAAGCGCGTTATTTGCCCAAAAAGGCAATGCGTTAACTCGCAGAAAGAAAAATACAGTTCGCTATCCTACAAATTATCATTCGTCGATGTAAGGAATAGTTATGAATACTGGCAACTCAAGGCACATAAACACAAAAAAAGATTAATATTCTACTGTTTTGTTTTGACGCGGAATGAAAGAAATAGAATTAAAATCTCGTAAATTGAAATATGTATAGGTCAAGTGAATGTATTTTATGTAAATAATACATATCATTTATTTGACGATTTATAGCAACGCAATATTAGCCTCTCGTATAAATACACATTAGGTGATAGATTAACCTTCGCTATTTTCTCATCCTGTGTCGAATATATTTATTTCCTGAATAATTAATCATGGCAAAAAGAACCAAAGCTGAAGCCCTGAAGACCCGGCAAGAACTGATTGAAACTGCCATCGCCCAGTTTGCGCAGCATGGCGTAAGCAAGACGACGCTCAACGACATTGCCGACGCTGCTAACGTTACGCGTGGCGCTATCTACTGGCACTTCGAAAACAAGACTCAACTGTTTAATGAGATGTGGTTGCAACAGCCTTCATTGCGGGAGTTAATCCAGGATCACTTGACCGCTGGGTTAGAGCATGACCCGTTTCAGCAATTGCGTGAAAAATTGATTGTCGGTTTGCAATATATTGCCAAAATTCCCCGCCAGCAGGCGTTGCTGAAAATCTTATATCACAAATGTGAATTTAATGATGAGATGCTGGCCGAGGGAGTGATACGCGAAAAGATGGGCTTTAATCCGCAGACTCTCCGCGAAGTATTGCAGGCGTGTCAGCAACAAGGTTGTGTAGCAAATAATCTCGATTTAGATGTTGTGATGATTATTATTGATGGTGCCTTCAGCGGAATTGTTCAAAACTGGTTAATGAATATGGCGGGTTATGATCTTTATAAACAAGCCCCCGCTCTGGTCGATAACGTATTAAGAATGTTCATGCCAGATGAAAACATAACGAAATTAATTCATAAAACGAATGAATTAAGTGTCATATAAATTCACATTCTGTCCTGAAAATTCAGTTCGTCACAGTTAACCAGTTTTAGTGGATTAACTGAGTTCATATTGCGGCATTTGTCTGTTTCTGTTGCCAGCAGTTCAATCCACTGCATCAGTAAAGTATCAAACAGAAAAACGAAGACAGCGAAAACGACGAGCCACCAATACTTGCGAATCATTACCTGAGCCTGTGCATGTTTAACCAAGTCTGGCAGGAAATATACACGAAATGAATAATCTGAAAACCAGGCTTACACTTCCTTTACTTTGCAATGAGATCGGGGTCAACTTCGCTTAACCGGCTTCGTTTTGACAGGTTGCCGGTCTTTCTTTTTTTCACTTTCGCCAGTTCTTCCGCAGAGTAATGCGACGCGACATCCAGCCGTCGAAGCCCCATTTTGATGTACTCGCTGTTGATCTCAATACCAATGAATTTTCGCCCGCTGGCGACGGCTACGGCACCGGTAGTAAAGCTACCGGCAAACGGGTCGAGAACGATATCGCCTGGGTTGGAAGAGGCGAGAATAATGCGTTTCAGCAAGGCTTCCGGTTTTTGCGTCGGGTGGTTTTCATATTCATCCATCAAATAACGCACGCGCGGAAAATCCCAGACGTTACCCGGTACTTTTTGATGATTGTAAGGCTGTGGAGGATTTTTGCGATAATTGATCAACGCGCGCTGCGATCCGGTTTTGGCTTCTACCAGAATAGCATCACCGTTGAACGTGTAGTTCTTTGCGTCTTTCACCATCATCAGGATGGGTTCGTACATGGAGCCGTAGTGTTTTTTCGCCTGCACTCCAGAACTGTCATATGACCAGACGATGCGACTTTTGATGGTAAAAAGCTTGCGGCACTGGAGATCGATAAAGGGCATGTTTTCCGTGCTATTCATGATGTACATGCTGCCCTGCTTTTTCAGAACGCGATGGCACTCTGCAATCACTTCAAACAGCCAGTCGATAAACAGATCTTCTTTCCAGGCTTCGATCAGACCATCAAAATTTTTACCGATGTTATACGGTGGGTCGGCAAAGATCAGATCGACACTTTCGGCGGGGAGCTTTTTAAGTTCGGTTAATGCATCACCCTGGATGATGGTCTTTGCTTCATTACCAAATCGGGTCGGTTCACATCCTGTTCTCATGGTCACTCCCTTTGTGACACCTATAAAAAAGGCGCTTCCCCATGCCGAGTAGCGCCTTTTAATCAAGCAATTAGCTAACCTGAATTAGTTCATGCCGTATTTTTTCAATTTTTTACGCAGCGTACCACGGTTGATGCCCATCATCAGAGCAGCACGGGTCTGGTTACCACGGGTGTATTGCATCACCATGTCCAACAGGGGCTGTTCTACTTCAGCCAGTACCAGCTCATAGAGGTCATTCACATCCTGACCATTCAGTTGAGCAAAATAGTTCTTCAGTGCCTGTTTAACCGAGTCACGCAGGGGTTTTTGGGTTACCTGATCCTGAGAGTTGACGGTAGAAACGGTCAGTACGTCAGAATTTACGCGTTGTTCGAACATAGTTCTGTCAGCTCTTTATTTCTGTTTACGCAAAATTTTCGAAGTATGCCTCCAACGCCTCCAGCTGTTCGCTGGCATCCTCAATGGCGTTGAATGTGCGCCGAAACTGGTCATTTGGAGCGTGTTCCTGGAGATACCAGGAAACGTGTTTACGTGCAATTCGGTACCCTTTTGCCGGACCATAAAAGTCATGCAGTTCCCGAACGTGCGCGCAAAGCAAGCGCTTAACCTCTGCCAAAGGCAGCGGGGGCAGCAACTCCCCAGTGTCCAGATAATGCTGGATTTCCCGAAAGATCCAGGGTCTTCCCTGAGCTGCGCGGCCTATCATCAGGGCATCCGCCCCTGTATAGTCGAGCACAGCTCTGGCTTTAAGCGGGTCAGTAATGTCACCATTCGCGATAACCGGAATGGAAACTTTCTGCTTAACTGCCCGAATACTGTCGTACTCAGCTTCTCCATTGAACAAACAGGCGCGTGTACGGCCATGAATGGTCAGAGCCTGAATGCCACAGTCTTCAGCCAGTTGGGCAATCTCTTCGCAGTTACGGTGTTCCGGTGCCCAGCCAGTGCGAATTTTCAGGGTAACAGGAACGTCCACTGCATTGACGACCTCGGTAAGGATCGATTTAACGACATCCGGGTACTGCAAGAGGGCTGAACCTGCGAGCTTGCGATTCACTTTTTTAGCCGGGCAACCCATATTGATATCAATAATCTGGGCACCGCTTTCCACGTTAATACGTGCTGCATCTGCCATTTCTTTCGGATCGCTACCAGCAATTTGCACGGTGCGAATACCGGGTTCATCAATGTGCACCATCCGTAAACGAGATTTGTCGCTTTCCCAAACCTGTGGGTTAGAAGACATCATCTCGGATACTGTCAATCCGGCTCCCATCTCGTAGCACAACGTCCGAAAAGGTCTGTCTGTAATGCCAGCCATGGGCGCTGCGATCAGGCGATTTCTGAGCTGATATTGTCCGATGCGCATGAGTTAAGAAATGACCATACTGTGACTGCAAGGCGGCGTATATTACGCATTTTTTGCACGAGATGAAAGGCCAAACTTTGACCAATCCTCTGAGATGGATCAAAGAATTGCATTTAAAATGAGCGTAGCGCGATAATTACTCATAAAAATCATCATATTAGAAAATAGTGACTAAAATTTACACTCAAAGAAATTTGAGTAAGTTCTCAATTTTTCTTTATGAATGAAAATTTTGGCACGCAAATTTGCGTAAATAATCGGCAAATTAACGTGCCTTTTGTGACATCGCTCGCACTTCGCTCTGCGTCGCCATACGGCGATGCGAAGGTTAATTCTTACGACCGGTAATGCGGCACCACTCTTCTTTTTCCACGACCGGGTCCAGAGCGAAGCTGTCGGCATAAGCTTCGCAAACGCTCTCTGCCTGGCTTGCCAGAATACCGGAAAGGCCCAGCAAACCGCCTGAAACTGGCAGGACGCTGATTAACGGTGCCAGTTCACGTAATGGGCCTGCAAGGATGTTAGCGACCACCACGTCGGCTTTCATTTCTTCTGGCTGATCTTTCGGTAAGTAGAGTTCCAGACGATCAGAAACGCCATTACGTTCGGCGTTATCGCGGCTGGCCTGGATCGCCTGCGGATCGATATCAATACCAATGGCTTTTGCTGCACCCAGTTTCAGCGCCGCGATAGCCAGAATGCCGGAACCGCAGCCAAAGTCGATGACTGTTTTACCGGTTAAATCGAGGCTGTCGAGCCATTGCAGGCACAGAGAGGTAGTTGGATGGGTACCCGTACCAAACGCCAGCCCTGGGTCTAACATCACGTTGACGGCGTTTTCGTCCGGCACATCACGCCAGCTTGGGCAGATCCACAGTCGTTCACCAAAGCGCATCGGGTGGAAATTATCCATCCATTCGCGCTCCCAGTCTTTATCTTCCAGTTGTTCGATTTTATGCGCGAAGCCCGCGCCGAGCAGCGGATGGTTTTCCAGAATCGCCACCACGTCGTTCATATCGGTTTCAGCGTCGAACAGACCAATCACATCGGTGTCGCCCCACAGGCGCGTTTCGCCCGGCAGCGGCTCAAATACTGGCGTATCGTGGGTATCCTGAAAAGTGATAGAAACGGCACCCGCTTCCATCAGCGCATCGCTAAGATCTTCCGCGTTTGCGCCGGTGGTGTTCAGTTTCAGTTGGATCCAAGGCATGGCAAAACTCTTTATTTATCAGTAGTCAAAACGGTAGCTTGCGGGACGGATGTACCGAAACGGTTTCCGACCAGGAAAGCCAGCAAACTTAGTAGTAACGAGGGCACGATAGGGTGGAAGCCCAGGTACTGAATATTCAGCTTCGCGAGTACGGCATACAGCACGCCGCCAACGATCATCGCACTTAGCGCGCCTTTGGCGTTGGCGCGTTCCCAGTAAAGACCCAGCACCAGCGGCCACAGGAAAACGGCTTCCAGCCCACCGAAGGCCAGCAAATTCAGCCAGATGATCATTTCTGGCGGCTTCCAGGCGGCAAGCAGCAGCAACGCACCGAGAACCAACGTGATCACCGCCGACATCCGCTTCAGACGCGTCTCGTTTTGCATTTGATCCGGACGGATATTCAGATAGAGATCTTTAATGATCGTAGCGGAACTTTGCAGCAGTTGGGCGTTAATTGTCGACATGATCGCAGCCATCGGTGCAGCCAGGAAGATCCCGGCGGCAAACGGTGGCAGCACTTTTACCATTAACGTCGGGATCACCAGATCCGGTACGGTGAGATCGGGGATCACCGCCCGACCTAACGCTCCGGCCAGATGCATACCGAACATCAGGATTGCGACTACAATCGTACCGATGATGATCCCCCGATGTACTGCTTTGCTGTCTTTATAAGAGATACAGCGCACCGCAGTATGCGGCAGGCCTATAACGCCAAAGCACACCAGTACCCAGAACGACGTCATAAAGGCAGGCGACAGAATATCGTCAGCGCCTTGTGGCGTAACCAGTTGCGGATCGATGGTTTGCAGCGTGTCTACCGCATTACTTAAACCACCTGCGGCATGTACCACGCCAATAAGCAGCACAACGGTGCCAATCAGCATCACCAGCCCTTGCATGGTGTCGTTCAGCACGCTGGCGCGAAAGCCGCCAAAGGCGGTATACAACGCAATGCTGATACCGAAAATCAGCAGCCCGGTTTCATAAGGAATACCCGCCGCGGTTTCCAGCAGGCGCGCACCGCCGATAAACTGCACGGTCATCGCACCAACGAACGCAACCAGCAAACTCAAACTCGCCAGCCACACCAGAAGACGACTCTGGTAGCGGGCAAACAGCATATCGTTCAGCGTCACCGCATTGTAGCGGCGCGCAAGAATTGCGAACTTCTTGCCGAGAATACCGAGCGAAAGCCAGACTGCAGGAAGCTGAATCATCGCCAGCAATACCCAGCCCAGGCCGTATTTATAAGCAGCTCCAGGCCCGCCGATAAACGAACTGGCACTGATATAGGTCGCGGTGAGCGTCATCGCCAGCACAATACCGCCCATAGAGCGGCTGCCGAGGAAATACTCATTAAGGAAGGTGCCAGTGCTCCGTTTACGCATCGCATAAACAGAGATACCGAACACCACCACCAGATAGGCGACCAGCGGTAGAATTACTTCAAGCTGCATCGTCATCCTCCAGTGGGATATCGCGATAGATAAATCTCACCATCGCCCAGCACAGTCCAATAAACAGCAGCGGCGTCAGGATGCAGGCCATCTCAAACCAGCGCGGAAAACCGGTAAAACCGGGGGCAACGCCAGGTAAGTAAGCGGCTACTAACCATACCGCCAGATACAAAAGGGTCAGCCCCAGCGCCCAGCGCGCCTCTTTATGGGCCTGAACAAAACGAGTGTCCACGGAAGGGGTCCTCCTCATGGGGGGATACGAGAAACGGGCAATTCTACGGCAAGTCTTCAGGCAGGGAAAATAATCTGACAGAAAATTGCCGTTCAGTGCTGCTGCAAAAAGTCTTCAATGTCTGCCAGTGAGGATATCCCTTCCATCGGACCTTGCCGCATTACGGCGAGCGCGCCGCTGGCATTTGCATATTGCAGCGCCTTGTGTGCCGGGAAACCGGATAAGAAAAGAGTGATAAACGTTGCGCCAAAGCAGTCGCCTGCACCCGTTGGATCGATAATTTCGATATCGTGACCTGCAACATGCTGGGCGTGTAATGTACCGTTTTTAAGCTTGTAATAGCTAGCCCCACGCTGGGCGCGTTTTATCGCCACATGTTTTACGCCGCCGTGGAGAAGATCGCTAACAATCTGTTCCTCTGACAGATTTTTGTGACGCGCGAAGAAAGGGAGTTCGCTTTCGCTGGGGATAAAAATATCCGTATATTCAATCAAATAATCGAGAGCCTGCGCCATTTCAGGAATGCTCAGCATCTCTTTGCGAATATTGGGATCGAAAGAAACGGTGCCGCCAGCCGATTTGATCGTCGTTATTGCTTTACGCATGACATCGATCATGCGAAATGAGAACAACGATGAGCCCACAATATGCAGATGGTTACACTGTTTAAGCAGATCCTTATCAATGTGCTCGGCAGTAAACAAACCGCAGGCGCTGTTAGGGATATTAAAGACGAAATCCCGCAGCTGGGGATTTTGATAACTCACGAACGCCGTACCTGTGACGGCATTGTTCATAACATGGATCCCATCGGTAATGACACCTTCATGACGGAGACGCTCTATAATGAGTCGGGCAAAATCATCATTACCAACACATCCAAAGAAGATGGCCCGATGGGACAGTTTTGCCACCTGAGCAGCAAAAATTGCTGGCGCACCGCTGGGAAATGGCCCGATAAACTCCCCAGGCTGAGTGAATTTTTGATGTGGGTTGCGGGACAAAAACTCGGCCAGCAATTCGCCCATAGCGCAGATAGTTATTGTCACAAAACCCCTCTCATTCCTGAAGCCTTTCGCGATTGGACCAGGTAAAGCACTCATTACTGGTATAAAGGATAACGAAATCAGCCGACTGCAATTGTTGCTGATATTGTTCGTTAATGCTGCGGCTGACGATCACATTTTCTGCCTGATGCAAATGCCCGATAGCAGCCGTTGATGGCGCAGGATCGGCGGCAACGATAACCGTCTTATTCTGGGCATGATCGAAACAGAGCTGCCAGGCAGCGGCGAGTCTGGGAACGTTGATATTTAAAGTACCATCAGCATCCAGATGGCTGATTTCCAGAATGCTATGTGTAATGGTGAAATGCTGAAGTGCCTGTTCAAGCTGTTTTCCGGCCAGTGCGGTGTCGGGGCGCAGCATTTCACTGCCAGCCAGTATTATTTCGCCATCAATAAACTGATTTGCCAGCAGCGCATGTTCGGGATCGTTGGTGATCAGACGCAGTTTTTTCACTTCGCTGAGCAATGGAATGATCTTACGGCAGATTGTCCCATGTCCAAGAAATAGCGTGTCACGATCGCGAATTAACCGTGCGCAATGTCGTGCTATTTCCATTTGTTGTGCCAGAGACAATGGCGCGATCGGTTGTATCGCTTCTGGTTCAGAGGAGAGTGGTGTCGCAATAGCACCGCCAAATGATCGCTTTAAATATCCCTGTTGCTCCAGATAACTGAGATCGCCGCGGATCGTCACGCCAGAGACACCAAGTTGCGCAGATAAGTCATCAACTTTGATTTCACCCTGGGCGGCAACAATTTCTGCAATTTTTAATCTACGTTTCAGTAAGTTAGACGATTTTCTCGGCACGTTAACACTCTTCATTGGCCTTTAATGCGTAACACTATAGCCCCTTGTATTTTTCTTTGAAAGTTATCCTTCAATCATATCGACAATTCGAAAAGAAAATCATGGGTCAAAATTGCAGCTAAAATATCTTAATACATTGAAAAATAAATGAATATATTCATATTTATGCAGGGTTTTCATTGGGTTCACTTGCAAAGTGAAAAATAAATTAAGTTATTTTTTGTAAGTTATTTTGATGATGTTCGACATGCATCACGCTTTTTGCTGCTTTTGCTGTGCTAGTTTGCTTTCAAAATGAAAGTGAAGATTCTCTTTCTTCATTTTGTAAGGCGAACGACAAATAACAGGAGCTGCGATGTACATTATTTCAAGCAAAAACATGCTGAAAAAAGCCCAGTCAGAGGGATATGCCGTCCCTGCTTTCAACATTCATAACCTTGAAACTTTACAGGTAGTTGTTGAGAGCGCTGCACAACTTCGCTCTCCCGTTATGCTGGCGGGAACACCCGGTACATATCGTTATGGTGGCGTGGGAAGTTTAATTTCGTTAGTACAATCGCTGGCTCGCGAGTACAACCTGCCGTTAGTCCTGCATCTCGACCATCATGAAGAGAGTGATGACATTTTTAACAAGGTTCGCGCAGGGATCCGTTCTGTCATGATTGATGGCTCCCATTTGCCATTTGAAGACAACATTGCGCGAGTGCAAGAAGTTACCACCTTTTGCCATCGCTTTGATGTTAGCGTTGAGGCCGAGCTAGGGCGTCTTGGCGGCCAGGAGGACGATCTGCGGGTGGATGAAAAAGATTCCGCTTATACCTCGCCAGCCGCAGCTACAGAGTTTGTTCAACGTACCCAAATTGACTCCCTGGCGGTAGCAATCGGCACAGCACATGGTTTATATGCGCATGAACCACGACTGGATTTTGTGCGGCTGGAACAGATTCGTCAGCGAGTGGAGATTCCGCTGGTGTTGCATGGTGCTTCGGGCTTATCGGAACAGGACGTTCAGCACTGTATTCGTCGCGGTATTTGTAAAGTGAATGTCGCGACAGAATTGAAAATTGCGTTTGCCGATGCGTTAAAAGGATATTTCTACAACAATCCTGCGGCAAATGATCCACGTCACTATATGCAGCCCGCAAAGGCCGCCATGAAAGAAGTCGTAACTCGTATTATTGGCGTTTGTGGTAGTGAAGGAAAAATTTAAGACGTTGTACCCTACAAAAATAATGAGGATTGTTTATGAAAAATATTAAATTACTTGGTTCAGCTATGTTGGTGAGCCTGGCATTGTTCTCGCAAAGTTCGTTGGCAAAAGAGTATAAAATTGGTGCGTCATTATTAACACAACAACATCCTTTCTATATTGATCTTGCGAATGCCATGAAAGAAGAGGCAAAAAAAGACAATGTCAATTTAAGTGTCTCTATTGCCAATCAGGATTTAAACAAACAACTTTCTGATGTTGAGGATTTTATTACTAAAAAAGTGGATGCCATTATTATCTCTCCGGTCGATTCGAAAGGCGTCCAGGCAGCGATAATTAAAGCCGATAAGGCCGGTATTCCCGTTATCACCGTTGACGTCGCTGCGGAAGGCGTTCCGGTCGTATCGCATGTTGCGACCGATAACTATGCGGGAGGCGTTGAAGCAGGCAAGTTAATGGGTAAACTTTTGAGTGGTAAAGGTACTGTAGCCATTATTTCTTATCCGGCACTACAATCGGTGGTTGCGCGCGTTGATGGTTTTAAGAAAGGGTTAAGCGATACACCGGATATTAAAATTGTTGCTGAACAGCCTGGTATTACGCGAGCTGAAGCGTTAACGACTGCGCAAAACATTATGCAGGCAAATGCTAACCTGAATGGTCTGTTTGGCTTTGGTGATGATGCGGCGCTGGCAGCGGTTATCGCAGCAAAATCTGCGCATAACGACAACATCAAAATCATTGGTTTTGACGGCATGAAAGAAGCGCGTGATGCCGTTGACAGTGAAAAAACGTTTGCGGCCGTGATTCGGCAATATCCAGATCAAATGGGTGCTAAAGCCATTGATGCCGCTGTTGATCACCTCAATGGTAAACCGGTAGAAAAAATGATCCCGGTACAACCCGGCGTTTATACAGGTAAATAGTAAATATCTTCACCTCACAACAAAACGTTATTGGCGTTTTGTTGTGACACCGAGGTCATTATGACGGATGTTATTCTTGATGTTTCGCATATTGCGAAGACATTTGGTCATGTTCAGGCATTAAAAGATATTACACTCTCTTTACGTAAAGGGCGGGTGCATACTTTATTAGGCGAGAATGGTGCCGGTAAATCGACATTAATGAAAATACTGGCCGGTGTTTATCCGCCAACCCAGGGAACGATAACACTACGTGGTGAAACCATCACCATTAATAATCCGCAGCATTCTCGCCAGTTAGGGATTGCGATTATTTTTCAGGAACTGAGCCTGAGTAATAATATGACCGTGGCGGAAAATATTTATGCCAATAATGAACCGCGACGTTTTGGCATCATTAACGATAAAAAAATGCTCGCAGATTGCCAGAACCTCCTCGCGGAACTGGGCATCCCACTAGACCCTCTGGAAATGGTCGGCAATATGTCGATGGCACATAGGCAACTGGTAGAAATTGCTAAAGCCTTAAGCTATGCAGCGGATGTCGTGATTATGGATGAACCGACATCTTCGCTAAGTGATAATGAAGCGGAGATCCTGTTTAACATTATTGAAAAATTAAAGCAGCGAGGCTGTGCGGTTATTTATATCTCTCATCGCATGGATGAAATTATGCGGATTTCAGATGATATTTCGGTGATCCGCGACGGTGAGTATATCGCTACGCATGAAAAGAAAAACAGTGATATCCAGCACTTGATTGCCCAAATGGTTGGTCGGGAAATGAAAAATATTTGGCCAGCACGTCTTGGGGAAAAACCGGATGAAAATGTTCCTGCAAAACTGGAAGTAAAAAATCTTTCCCATCCTTCGCTTTTTAAAGAGGTCAGTTTCGCTGTGCGTCCGGGGGAAGTCCTCGGATTTTTTGGCCTGGTGGGGGCCGGGCGTTCCGATGTGATGAAGGCGCTATTTGGCCTCGTTTCGTATCACGGGACTGTGTTGATTGATGGTAAGGAAGTCAGGATCGCTAATCCCAAACAGGCTATTGATCATGGCATTGCTTTTGTGACCGAAAACCGCAAGGAAGAAGGGTTAGTGCTGATGCACGACGTCAATATGAACACGCACCATGTGGCGTTTCAATATAACGCTTCGCGGATGGGACTCATCAATCACCGACAAGAAGAGGCGAAGACGCTGCAATCAATTGCCAGAATGAACACTAAAGTGAGTTCTGTGCATCAGGCAGTGGGAGCACTGAGCGGCGGTAATCAACAGAAAATCGTGTTATCGAAGTGGCTGGAGAAAACTCCGCGTATTTTATTGCTCGATGAGCCAACGCGCGGAGTGGATGTCGGCGCAAAATTTGAAATCTATAACGTGATACGTCAACTGGCTGCGGCAGGGACAGCAATTATTCTGGTGTCCTCTGAACTGCCAGAAGTCATGGCACTTAGCGATCGTCTGGTGGTAATGCGTAATAAAACTATTGCCGATATTTATTCATGTGAAAATTTAACGCAGACACAGGTAATGACCGCTGCAACAGGAGTACGTTAAATGACAGAGAAAACTCTTGCCAGTCCGAAACCTTCGGGAATTCCCATTGCAAATAATTTTAAAAAAGTCTTCAGGCAATATGGTGGTATCCTCAGTGGAATGGTGGTGTTAATCATTCTGTTCAGTTTTATTAATGACAGTTTTTTTACCGCCAATAACATTACTAATATTATTCTTCAGGTTTCGATAATTGCAATTACCGCCTATGGAATGACTTATGTGCTTTTGCTTGGCGATATTGATTTATCGGTCGGTTCAACCATTGCATTGATTGGCACATTTGCTGCGCTTGGGGCTTCATGGGGAATTCCATTTGTTTTATTGGTCCCATTATCCATTATTGCAGCACTGGCTCTGGGGATGATAAATGGTGGCTTGACGGCTATAGCGGGGATCCCTTCGTTTATTGTCACCGTTGCTACTATGGGGATCTTCCGTGGTATCGCTTATATAGTGACCGATGGTATGCCCATCATGATTAAAGATGATGCCTTTCTGGCGCTGGGGAATGGAGAATTTCTCTATATACCTATTCCTATATGGATATTAATCATCTTATTGCTGATAAACCACTTCATTCTTACTAAAACAACCTTTGGACGAAAAATTTATATCACTGGTGGTAATAAAGAAGCGGCAATTTATTCAGGGATAAATGTCACCCGCTTGAAAATTAAAGTCTTTATGATTACAGCCGTGCTGGCAGGTATCAGCGGGATGATCCTTGCCTCACGCCTCTATTCCGGGCAACCGAATTCCGCGTTGAGCTACGAACTGGATGCTATTGCCGCAGCTGTACTGGGAGGCACCAGCCTGAACGGCGGCTATGGAACCGTGGTGGGGACGGTGATCGGCGCATTAACCATCGGCGTTATTAATAATGGCATGAACTTAATGAATGTTCCTTATTTTTACCAGATGGTGGTTAAAGGATTAGTCATTCTTGTAGCCGTTTATTTTGACGTAAGAAATAAAAGAAAACGCAGCTAATCATTTCAAGGAATTAATCATATGAGTAAGGTCTTCACAATTGGAGAAATTCTGGTTGAAATTATGGCGAGTAAAATCGGCCAGCCATTTGATCAACCAGGTATCTGGAACGGCCCTTATCCCAGTGGTGCGCCCGCTATTTTTATCGACCAGGTGACACGTCTTGGCGTTCCGTGCGGCATCATTAGCTGCGTGGGGAATGATGGCTTTGGTGATATTAATATACATCGTCTGGCTGCTGACGGTGTGGACATCAGGGGGATTTCAGTCTTACCTCTGGAAGCCACCGGTAGTGCCTTTGTTACTTATCATAACTCTGGCGATCGCGATTTTATTTTTAATATCAAGAATGCCGCTTGCGGTAAATTATCGGCACAGCATGTTGATGAAAATATTCTGAAGGATTGTACCCATTTTCATATTATGGGTTCATCCCTGTTTTCATTCCATATGGTAGACGCAGTAAAAAAAGCAGTAACCATCGTTAAAGCAAATGGTGGCGTTATTTCTTTCGACCCGAATATTCGTAAAGAAATGCTTGATATTCCAGAAATGCGCGATGCCCTCCACTTTGTTCTTGAGTTAACGGATATCTATATGCCCAGTGAGGGGGAAGTGTTGCTCTTGTCGCCACACTCGACGCCGGAGCGTGCAATCGCTGGTTTTCTTGAAGAAGGTGTTAAAGAGGTGATTGTGAAGCGCGGCAATCAAGGAGCCAGTTACTACTCCGCGAATGAGCAGTTTCATGTTGAGAGCTATCCGGTGGAAGAAGTTGACCCGACCGGTGCAGGAGACTGCTTTGGTGGCGCGTGGATTGCCTGCCGCCAGCTAGGGTTTGACGCCCATCGGGCATTACAATATGCCAACGCCTGCGGTGCACTGGCGGTAACCCGACGTGGCCCAATGGAGGGAACGTCTCGCCTTATGGAAATCGAAACGTTCATCCAGCGCCATGACATGTCCATTCGGGAAGCAGCACAATGAAAAACGAAATTTGGTCGTGGATTGGCGATCTCTCGCAGGTTGCCGGAATTAAACACTATGAGTTACGTAGTGGCAGAGCAAAGGGTACAGAAGCGTTTGATGTCCGTACTGGTGCGGGACTGGCATTTACGGTGGTAAAAGATCGCGCGCTGGATATTGCATGGGCCAGCTACAAGGACACTGCGCTCTCTTTTATCACCCCCAACGGTGTTGTCGCCCCCGCTTTTTTTGAGTCTCAGGGCAACGGGTTTTTACGTAGCTTTTACGCGGGGTTACTGACTACCTGCGGACTTAGCTACATTGGCACACCCTGTGAGGATGAAGGAGAAACGCTGGGGTTACACGGGCGTTTGGCTGCGACTCCAGCAGAAGAGGTGGGGTATCGCACAGAACGGACCGACGACAGCATTGAATTTGTCATCAATGGCAAAGTACGGGAAACACGATTGTTCGGTGAAAATCTGACGCTGGAAAGGACCATTCGCTGCCGTTATGGCGAAAATGTAATGCGCATTGAAGACAAGGTGACTAATCATGGTTTCACCCGCCAGCCGCTGCAAATTCTTTATCACTTTAATTACGGCTGGCCTTTATTATCGCCACAGGCAGAAATCTTGCTGTCGGCTAAAAGCATAACGCCACGAACTCCGCATGCGGCGGAAGGGTTAACCAGTCATCTGGAGATTTGTACCCCACAGCCCGGTTTTGACGAGCAGGTTTACTATCTCACGTTGAATAGCGACAGTCAGGGGATGAGTAAAGTTGCGCTGGTGAACGCCGAACTGGGGTGGGGAATTTACGAGAAATTCGACACCATGCAGCTACCCAACTTTATCCAGTGGAAAAATTTAGGCGCGGGTGAATATGTTATGGGACTGGAGGTCAGTAATAGTTTTCCTGACGGTCGTGATAAAGAACGAGCGCAGGGGCGTCTGCCCTTTATTGAGCCAGGGGAAACAAAGAAATACTGCTTTGAGCTGGGAATTGTTGATGGCGATGCTGAAATTAGCGCGTTGAAAGCGGAAATTGCAGGCTACCGTTAGTTAACGGCAATAAAAACGCCGGGTAGCATTAACAGGCCCGGCGTTGATTACGTTCTTTGCTAAGCGCGATGAAAACACCGCGCGTCACAAATTATTTTTCCTGAAGACCGAGTTTTTTCTCCAGATAGTGGATGTTAGTGCCACCATGCTGGAAGTTCTCGTCATTCATGATGCGGATCTGCAGATCAACGTTGGTTTTGATACCGTCGATGATCAGCTCCTGCAGCGCATTCTTCATGCGAGCAATCGCCACGTCACGGTTTTCACCGTAGCAAATCAGCTTACCGATCATTGAGTCATAGTACGGCGGTACGGTGTAGCCCGCGTAGATATGAGATTCCCAACGTACGCCAAAACCACCAGGTGCGTGGAAACGGGTGATTTTGCCCGGACTTGGCAGGAAGGTGTTCGGATCTTCGGCGTTGATACGGCATTCCACCGCATGGCCGCGAACGTGAACTTCTTCTTGCTTGATCGACAGCGGTTGACCGGCAGCGATACGCAGCTGTTCTTTGATCAGGTCAACGCCGGTGATCATTTCAGTAACCGGGTGTTCTACCTGAATACGGGTGTTCATTTCGATGAAATAGAACTCGCCGTTTTCGAACAGGAACTCGAAAGTACCTGCACCGCGATAGCCGATATCAACACACGCTTTAGCGCAACGTTCGCCGATGTAGCGACGCAGTTCCGGGGTAATGCCCGGAGCCGGTGCTTCTTCGACCACTTTCTGGTGGCGGCGCTGCATGGAGCAGTCACGTTCCGCCAGATAGATAGCGTTGCCCTGACCGTCAGCCAGTACCTGAATCTCGACGTGGCGAGGATTTTCCAGGTATTTCTCCATGTAAACCATATCGTTGCTGAAAGCTGCTTTCGCTTCCGCACGGGTCATGGAGATGGATTGTGCCAGTTCAGCGTCGCTGCGCACTACGCGCATACCGCGACCACCGCCGCCGCCGGAGGCTTTGATAATCACCGGATAACCAATGCGTTTAGCAATGGCGCGGTTTTTATCCATATCGTCGCCCAGCGGGCCGTCAGAACCCGGTACGCAAGGAACGCCTGCTTTTTTCATCGCCGCGATTGCGGATACTTTGTCGCCCATCAGGCGAATGGTTTCTGCTTTCGGGCCGATGAAGATAAAGCCGGAGCGTTCAACCTGCTCGGCAAAATTGGCGTTCTCGGAGAGGAAGCCGTAACCCGGATGGATTGCTACTGCGCCGGTGATTTCAGCGGCGCTGATGATTGCCGGGATGTTCAGATAACTTTTTACTGACGGAGCAGGGCCGATACAGACCGTTTCATCTGCCAGTAATACGTGTTTTAGATCGCGATCCGCACTGGAGTGCACAGCGACAGTCTTGATGCCCAGTTCTTTACAGGCACGAAGAATACGCAATGCAATCTCGCCGCGGTTGGCAATAACAATTTTATCCAGCATGTTCGCCTCGTTACTCGATGACGACCAGCGGCTCGTCAAATTCTACCGGTTGTCCACTTTCGACCAGAATTGCTTTCACGGTACCGGATTTGTCCGCTTCGATCTGGTTCATCATTTTCATGGCTTCAACGATGCACAGGGTATCGCCCACGTTTACTTTCTGACCCACTTCGATGAACGCTTTTGCGTCCGGGCTTGGGGTGCGGTAGAAAGTACCAACCATCGGGGAACGTACGATGTGACCACTGATTTCCGCTGCTGCTGGCGCTTCCATGGAAGGAACGGTCGCCGGAGCGGCTGCGTTAGATTGAGCTGGCTGCTGCATCATAGGTGCAGCGTAAGCTTGTTGCATCACAGGGAAACTTGCGGCAGGAGCTGCACGGCTAATGCGTACTGACTCTTCACCTTCAGAAATTTCCAGTTCGGAGATGCCTGATTCTTCAACCAGCTCGATCAGTTTTTTAATCTTACGAATATCCATGAGTGGGTTCCGTACTCTTTGTTTAGTGTGATTGTGACAGGCGTTTCACCGCCGTCTGTAAAGCGTATGCCCCGACAGCTGTATGCATAGCGATAAATTCCAGCAGGCCGGGACGCCGGTCTATTTTGCCCCAGAGTGTCAATGTTAGACTTGACGGACATTGTGCAGCGATCTGCTGCTATCCTCCGGCAAAAAACAAAATATACCTTCGTTGCGCCAATGTCACCTTTTCCGCAGTGCAAAAACTGCGTCAGGGAGGACGAGGTCGCACATTATAACGATTTCGTAGCAATTGGCAGCTAAATACTGGTCTTATCAGGGAAGATAATCAACAGCTAACATGTAAATAACCTTCAACACCGTGTAATTTGCAACAAGCCGCACAATTCACGAAATTAGCGCCATCATCGACGGAACTTCTTATAACGTAAGGTGAAACGCTGTAAAGCCAGCCCTGCGAAGATGGGGGCTGCAATGAGATAATCTTCACAGACCACAAATAATGTAGGGATGCCAGGATCGCGACAAGATAGACGACATTACGCAGCGGTTGCTGGGGATTACCCAATTTTCACTGCATCGTCCGGAAAGATGTGAATGCTAAAGCACGCAAAATTAACCGACTGACAATGCTCCGCATTCAATAGGTTTAAGTGGTTAATTTGTAATCAAATAAAATCAGATTATTCCCCCCATGGTACCAGAAATCAGTAACAGATTAAGCGTAGCGTCGCCAAGGCAAAGCACCATAAACCTAACAGGCGACGGAGGCGTATCAATAATGGCTGTTTGGTGGAGCATCAATGCGCATCAATTTATGGTCAGTCGAAATCATGACTTTCCAGTTTGGATGATGTTGTACAACTTCATAACCAAGATGTTCGACGAAAGCTGTCCGGCTAACCGCTTTTCCCGTTAACTGATTGAATAATGATTTCAAAATGAGTTCCCTCTCTTATTATTCCCTGCTAAATGGTTAGTTAACCTTCACCAGCGTGCGACCCTGGATCTGGTTATTAATGATGGCCTCGGCAAACTTCGGTGCCTCTGCCAGAGATATCTCTTTTGCCGCCTGGGTATAGAATGATTCCGGTAAATCGGTGACCAGTCGCTGCCAGGCTTGTGCACGGCGTGCTGGTGGCGTCATTACTGAATCCACCCCTTGCAAACGGACATTACGCAGAATAAATGGCATGACCGTGGTTGGCAGAGTAAAACCACCCGCCAGACCACAGGCCGCCACGCAGCCGCCGTAATTCATTTGCGCCAGCACTTTTGCCAGCACTTTGTCGCCAACGGTGTCAATTGCCCCAGCCCAGACTTGTTTTTCCAGAGGACGGGATTCGGCAAACTCATCGCGAGGAAGAATACGGCTGGCACCTAAACTTTTCAGATATTCATGGGTACTTTCGCGACCGGAAACAGCAACGACCTGATAACCCAACTTATGCAGCAGCGCCACGGCGGTACTGCCGACGCCACCACTGGCACCCGTCACGACAATCTCCCCATCCTGCGGGCGAACACCGGCATCTTCCAGCGCCATCACACACAGCATGGCGGTAAAACCGGCAGTACCGATAATCATTGCTTTACGCGCGTCCAGCCCTTGCGGCATGGCAACCAGCCAGTCACCTTTCACTCGCGCCTGTTCCGCCAGCCCACCCCAGTGGTTTTCACCAACGCCCCAGCCAGTGAGTAACACCTCCTGACCGGCATGAAAACGCGGATCTTCGCTGGTGCGTACAGTTCCGGCAAAATCGATCCCAGGAATCATCGGAAAATTACGGATGATTTTTCCCTTACCGGTAATCGCCAGCGCATCTTTGTAGTTCAGGCTCGACCAGTGAACATCAACCGTGACATCGCCTTCCGGCAGGCGACTTTCGTCCAGAGTCTGTACTGATGCGAGAGTTTTGCCGTCTTGCTGTTCTAAAAGTAACGCCTGCATAAGTGGTCCTCATGTGCATGATGGATTGGAAAATAATTTCTGAAGACTATACTCGCTAATGGAAAAGCAAAGCCGATGAAGCGCAATAAATTGCGAGATAAATCTGATTTGCTAGTATGCCCGCTTCCTCACTATCGGAGTTAACACAAGGATGAGATTAACGACGAAATTTTCGGCCTTTGTCACGCTGCTCACCGGGTTAACAATTTTTGTGACTTTGCTGGGCTGTTCGCTAAGTTTCTACAACGCCATTCAGTATAAGTTTAGTCATCGTGTTCAGGCGGTGGCGACGGCGATTGATACCCACCTACTGTCGAATGACTTCAGCACATTAAGGCCACAAATTACCGAATTAATGATGTCGGCAGATATCGTTCGTGTAGACCTGCTCCATGGTGATAAGCAGGTTTATACCCTGGCCAGAAATGGTAGTTATCGTCCGGTTGGCACCAACGATCTGTTTCGTGAACTGAGCGTTCCGTTGATAAAGCATCCGGGGATGTCGCTGCGTCTGGTTTATCAGGATCCGATGGGCAACTATTTCCATTCTTTAATGACCACCGCGCCGCTCACGGGGGCGATTGGCTTTATCATTCTTATGCTCTTCCTGGCGGTACGCTGGTTACAACGGCAACTTGCCGGGCAAGAATTGCTGGAAACCCGGGCTACTCGTATCTTAAACGGTGAGCGTGGCTCTAATGTGTTGGGAACCATCTATGAATGGCCGCCCAGAACCAGCAGTGCGCTGGATACGCTGCTTTGTGAAATTCAGAACGCACGCGAACAACACAGCCGTCTTGATACGCTGATCCGCTCTTATGCCGCCCAGGACATGAAAACCGGCCTCAATAACCGACTCTTTTTCGATAATCAGTTAGCAACGTTACTGGAAGATCAAGAGAAAGTAGGTACCCACGGGATCGTGATGATGATTCGTCTGCCGGATTTCAATATGTTGAGTGATACCTGGGGGCACAGCCTGGTTGAAGAACAATTCTTCTCTCTGACGAATCTGCTATCGACATTTATGATGCGCTACCCTGGCGCACTGCTGGCGCGTTACCATCGCAGTGATTTTGCTGCGCTGTTACCGCACCGGACGCTAAAAGAGGCAGAGAGCATCGCCAGTCAGTTAATCAAAGCCGTCGATACCTTGCCGAACAATAAAATGCTCGATCGCGACGATATGATCCACATTGGTATCTGTGCCTGGCGTAGTGGTCAGGATACCGAGCAGGTAATGGAACATGCAGAGTCTGCCACGCGTAATGCGGGATTGCAGGGCGGCAATAGCTGGGCTATTTACGATGACTCGTTGCCTGAAAAAGGACGCGGTAATGTTCGCTGGCGTACGCTTATCGAGCAAATGCTCAGTCGCGGCGGCCCGCGCCTTTATCAAAAACCGGCGGTTACTCGCGAAGGCCGGGTTCATCATCGTGAACTCATGTGCCGCATCTTCGATGGTAATGAAGAGGTTAGCTCGGCAGAGTATATGCCGATGGTCTTGCAGTTTGGTTTATCGGAAGAGTATGACCGCTTGCTAATCAGCCGTCTTATTCCACTATTGCGTTACTGGCCAGAGGAAAATCTGGCGATTCAGGTTACCGTTGAGTCGCTGATTCGCCCGCGTTTTCAGCGTTGGCTGCGCGATACGTTAATGCAATGTGAAAAATCGCAACGAAGACGCATAATTATTGAACTTGCAGAGGCCGATGTTGGTCAACATATCAGTCGCTTACAACCTGTTATTCGTTTAGTGAATGCTTTAGGGGTACGGGTAGCCGTCAACCAGGCTGGTTTGACGCTGGTAAGCACCAGTTGGATCAAAGAACTTAATGTTGAGTTACTCAAGCTCCATCCGGGGCTGGTCAGAAACATTGAGAAGCGAACGGAGAACCAGCTGCTGGTTCAAAGCCTGGTGGAAGCCTGCTCCGGGACCAGCACCCAGGTTTACGCCACCGGCGTGCGTTCGCGAAGCGAGTGGCAGACCCTGATTCAGCGCGGTGTTACAGGTGGGCAAGGGGATTTTTTCGCGTCCTCACAGCCACTTGATACTAACGTGAAAAAATATTCACAAAGATACTCGGTTTAACCTGCCGTTTAATCCGTTTTCACGTAGAATAACGCGCGCTGCGTCTCATGGGAGTGTGCTTGTCTGCTCGCCAGATTGTTGCAGCACATATGCAGATGAATGACCTTACGCGGTTGCAAACAGGCGAGGAATGCTGCTGATGCATTAAGCCTTTCTGGACTCAGGCAGAGATTTGTAACAAAGGAAACGAACTGCACTAATTTTCACCGTAGCAGATGATTTTTGCGCCTTGTCGCTGCTGCGTGTGGTTGGTAAAGTAAGCGGATTTTCTTTTCCGCCCCAGCTTTCAGGATTATCCCTTAGTATGTTGAAAAAATTTCGTGGCATGTTTTCCAATGACTTGTCCATTGACCTGGGTACTGCGAATACCCTCATTTATGTAAAAGGACAAGGCATCGTATTGAATGAGCCTTCCGTGGTGGCCATTCGTCAGGATCGTGCCGGTTCACCGAAAAGCGTAGCTGCAGTAGGTCATGACGCGAAGCAGATGCTGGGCCGTACGCCGGGCAATATTGCTGCCATTCGCCCAATGAAAGACGGCGTTATCGCCGACTTCTTCGTGACTGAAAAAATGCTCCAGCACTTCATCAAACAAGTGCACAGCAACAGCTTTATGCGTCCAAGCCCGCGCGTTCTGGTTTGTGTGCCGGTTGGCGCGACCCAGGTTGAACGCCGCGCAATTCGTGAATCCGCGCAGGGCGCTGGTGCCCGTGAAGTCTTCCTGATTGAAGAACCGATGGCTGCCGCAATTGGTGCTGGCCTGCCGGTTTCTGAAGCGACCGGTTCTATGGTGGTTGATATCGGCGGTGGTACTACTGAAGTTGCTGTTATCTCCTTGAACGGCGTGGTTTACTCCTCTTCCGTGCGCATTGGTGGTGACCGTTTCGACGAAGCTATCATCAACTATGTACGTCGTAATTACGGTTCTCTGATCGGTGAAGCCACCGCAGAACGTATCAAGCACGAAATCGGTTCGGCTTACCCGGGCGATGAAGTCCGTGAAATCGAAGTTCGTGGCCGTAACCTTGCAGAAGGTGTTCCACGCGGTTTTACCCTGAACTCCAACGAAATCCTCGAAGCACTGCAGGAACCGCTGACCGGTATTGTGAGCGCGGTAATGGTTGCACTGGAACAGTGCCCGCCGGAACTGGCTTCCGACATCTCCGAGCGCGGCATGGTGCTCACCGGTGGTGGCGCACTGCTGCGTAACCTTGACCGTTTGTTAATGGAAGAAACCGGCATTCCAGTCGTTGTTGCTGAAGACCCGCTGACCTGTGTGGCGCGCGGTGGCGGCAAAGCGCTGGAAATGATCGACATGCACGGCGGCGACCTGTTCAGCGAAGAGTAATCGGATGCAGGCAGGGGAAGTGTCTGTTTACCCTGCCTGGTCTGATACGAGAATACGCATAACTTATGAAGCCAATTTTTAGCCGTGGCCCGTCGCTACAGATTCGCCTTATTCTGGCGGTGCTGGTGGCGCTCGGCATTATTATTGCCGACAGCCGCCTGGGGACGTTCAGTCAAATCCGTACTTATATGGATACCGCCGTCAGTCCTTTCTACTTTGTTTCCAATGCTCCTCGTGAATTGCTGGATGGCGTATCGCAGACGCTGGCCTCGCGTGACCAACTAGAACTTGAAAACCGGGCGTTACGTCAGGAACTGTTGCTGAAAAACAGTGAACTGCTGATGCTTGGACAATACAAACAGGAGAACGCGCGTCTGCGCGAGCTGCTGGGTTCCCCGCTGCGTCAGGATGAGCAGAAAATGGTGACTCAGGTTATCTCCACGGTTAACGATCCTTATAGCGATCAAGTTGTTATCGATAAAGGTAGCGTTAATGGCGTTTATGAAGGCCAGCCGGTTATCAGCGACAAAGGTGTTGTTGGTCAGGTGGTGGCCGTCGCTAAACTGACCAGCCGCGTGCTGCTGATTTGTGATGCGACCCACGCGCTGCCAATCCAGGTGCTGCGCAACGATATCCGCGTAATTGCAGCCGGTAACGGTTGTACGGATGATTTGCAGCTTGAGCATCTGCCAGCGAATACGGATATTCGTGTTGGTGATGTGCTGGTGACTTCCGGTCTGGGCGGTCGTTTCCCGGAAGGCTATCCGGTCGCGGTTGTCTCTTCCGTAAAACTCGATACCCAGCGCGCTTATACTGTGATTCAGGCGCGTCCGACTGCAGGACTGCAACGTTTGCGTTATCTGCTGCTGCTGTGGGGCGCGGATCGTAACGGCGCTAACCCGATGACGCCGGAAGAGGGGCATCGTGTTGCTAATGAACGTCTGATGCAGATGATGCCGCAGGTATTGCCTTCGCCAGACGCGATGGGGCCAAAGTTACCTGAACCGGCAACGGGGATCACTCAGCCGACTCCGCAGCAACCGGCGACAGGAAATGCAGTTACTGCGCCTGCTGCGCCCACACAGCCCGCTGCTAATCGCTCTCCACAAAGGGCTACGCCGCCGCAAAGTGGTGCTCAACCGCCTGCGCGTGCGCCGGGAGGACAATAGTGGCGAGCTATCGTAGCCAGGGACGCTGGGTAATCTGGCTCTCTTTCCTCATTGCGCTGTTGCTGCAAATCATGCCATGGCCGGACAACCTGATTGTTTTCCGGCCAAACTGGGTGTTACTCATCTTGTTGTATTGGATCCTGGCCTTGCCCCATCGCGTAAATGTGGGCACAGGTTTTGTGATGGGTGCCATACTGGATCTGATCAGCGGCTCGACGCTTGGCGTACGCGTATTGGCGATGAGCATCATTGCTTACCTGGTGGCGCTGAAATACCAGCTTTTCCGCAACCTCGCATTATGGCAGCAGGCGCTGGTCGTCATGTTGCTTTCGCTGGTGGTGGATATTATTGTTTTCTGGGCAGAGTTTTTAGTGATTAACGTCTCTTTCAGACCGGAAGTGTTCTGGAGTAGTGTAGTCAATGGCGTTCTCTGGCCGTGGATTTTCTTGCTGATGCGTAAAGTCCGTCAGCAGTTTGCAGTGCAATAAAGGTTTCTATGACTTCTCTGTATTTAGCTTCCGGTTCTCCGCGTCGTCAGGAGTTACTTGCGCAACTTGGCGTGACCTTTGAACGTATTGTTACGGGCATTGAGGAGCAGCGTCAGCCGCAGGAGAGCGCGCAGCAGTATGTTGTGCGTCTGGCGCGCGAGAAAGCACAGGCGGGTGTCGCGCAAACGGCGCAGGATCTCCCGGTGCTGGGTGCGGATACTATCGTTATCCTGAATGGAGAAGTGCTCGAGAAACCGCGCGACGCAGAGCATGCGGCGCAGATGTTGCGCAAATTATCGGGTCAGACCCATCAGGTGATGACGGCAGTGGCGTTGGCCGACAGCCAGCACATTCTCGATTGCCTGGTGGTCACCGATGTGACTTTCAGAACGTTAACAGACGAAGACATCGCGGGCTATGTCGCCAGCGGCGAACCGTTAGATAAAGCAGGTGCATACGGTATTCAGGGGCTGGGTGGCTGTTTTGTCAGGAAGATAAATGGCAGCTTTCACGCCGTAGTCGGCTTACCGCTGGTTGAAACGTATGAATTATTAAGTAATTTTAACGCACTGCGTGAGAAAAGGGATAAACATGACGGCTGAATTGTTGGTAAACGTAACGCCTTCGGAAACTCGAGTGGCGTATATTGATGGCGGTATTCTGCAGGAAATTCATATTGAACGTGAGGCGCGACGCGGAATAGTAGGCAATATCTACAAGGGTCGTGTAAGTCGTGTACTTCCGGGTATGCAGGCGGCTTTTGTAGATATTGGGCTGGATAAAGCCGCGTTTCTTCATGCATCTGACATCATGCCGCACACCGAATGTGTGGCGGGTGAAGAACAAAAGCAATTCACGGTGCGCGACATCTCGGAACTGGTCCGTCAGGGGCAAGATCTGATGGTGCAGGTGGTGAAAGATCCGCTTGGCACTAAGGGTGCGCGCCTGACCACCGATATCACGCTGCCTTCTCGCTATCTGGTGTTTATGCCAGGGGCTTCTCACGTTGGGGTATCCCAACGAATTGAAAGCGAATCAGAACGTGAACGCCTGAAAAAAGTGGTCGCAGAGTATTGCGACGAGCAGGGCGGGTTTATCATCCGTACTGCAGCGGAAGGGGTTGGCGAGGCCGAACTGGCCTCCGATGCTGCTTATCTGAAACGCGTCTGGACCAAAGTTATGGAGCGTAAAAAACGCCCGCAGACCCGTTATCAGCTGTACGGCGAACTGGCGCTGGCGCAGCGTGTTCTGCGTGATTTCGCCGACGCCGAACTCGACCGCATTCGCGTTGACTCACGCCTGACTTACGAAGCATTGCTGGAGTTTACCTCAGAGTACATTCCCGAGATGACCAGCAAGCTGGAGCATTACACCGGACGCCAGCCGATTTTCGATCTCTTTGATGTCGAAAACGAAATCCAGCGAGCGCTGGAACGCAAAGTAGAACTGAAATCCGGTGGTTATCTGATTATCGACCAGACCGAAGCGATGACCACCGTGGACATCAATACCGGGGCGTTTGTCGGTCATCGCAATCTGGACGACACCATTTTCAATACCAATATTGAAGCGACGCAGGCTATCGCTCGCCAGTTACGGTTGCGCAATCTGGGCGGGATTATCATTATTGATTTCATCGATATGAATAATGAAGATCACCGTCGCCGCGTGCTGCACTCGCTGGAGCAGGCGTTGAGCAAAGATCGGGTGAAAACCAGCGTTAATGGTTTTTCGGCGCTGGGGCTGGTGGAGATGACGCGTAAACGCACCCGCGAAAGCATTGAGCACGTACTGTGTAACGAATGCCCAACCTGCCACGGTCGCGGAACGGTGAAAACCGTGGAAACGGTATGCTATGAAATCATGCGCGAGATTGTTCGTGTCCACCATGCTTACGACTCCGACCGTTTCCTGGTCTATGCTTCTCCGGCAGTAGCCGAAGCCTTGAAAGGCGAAGAGTCACACTCGCTGGCGGAAGTGGAAATTTTCGTTGGCAAACAGGTTAAAGTACAAATTGAACCGCTCTATAACCAGGAGCAGTTTGACGTCGTAATGATGTAAACAGATGCTGGGCCGCCATCCGGCAAAGGGTTTTTGAGTCACATTTTTAGCAGACAAGGAGTGACGGGTGAGGCGATTGCCGGGGATTTTACTGCTTACTGGAGCCGCGCTCGTTGTGATCGCTGCCCTGCTGGTTAGCGGCCTGCGTATTGCTTTACCGCATCTTGACGCCTGGCGTCCGGAAATCCTCAACAAAATAGAATCCGCGACTGGCATGCCGGTAGAAGCCAGTCAGCTCTCAGCCAGCTGGCAGAATTTTGGTCCGACGCTTGAAGCGCACGACATCCGTGCAGAACTAAAAGATGGCGGCGAATTTTCGGTTAAACGCGTTACCCTGGCGCTGGATGTCTGGCAGAGCCTGTTACATATGCGCTGGCAGTTTCGCGACCTCACTTTCTGGCAGCTGCGCTTTCGCACCAACACTTCTATCACCAGCGGCGGTGGTAATGATAGCCTGGAAGCCAGTCACATCAGCGATCTGTTTCTTCGTCAATTTGACCATTTCGATCTCCGCGACAGTGAAGTCAGTTTCCTGACGCCATCCGGTCAGCGCGCCGAGCTGGCGATCCCACAGCTCACCTGGCTGAACGATCCACGTCGACACCGTGCGGAAGGCCTGGTAAGCCTCTCCAGCCTTACCGGACAGCACGGCGTGATGCAGGTGCGTATGGATTTGCGCGATGATGAGGGGTTGTTAAGCAATGGTCGCGTCTGGCTCCAGGCGGATGACATCGACCTGAAGCCGTGGCTCGGTAAATGGATGCAGGACAATATTGCGCTGGAAACGGCACAGTTCTCCCTTGAAGGCTGGATGACGATCGACAAAGGCGATGTAACCGGCGGTGACGTCTGGCTGAAACAGGGCGGTGCCAGCTGGTTGGGCGAGAAGGAAACGCATACGCTGTCGGTGGATAATCTGACTGCGCATATTACGCGTGAAAATCCGGGATGGCAGTTCTCTATTCCCGATACACGGATCACGATGGACGGCAAACCCTGGCCGAGCGGAGCATTGACGCTGGCCTGGATACCGGAACAGGACGTTGGCGGCAAAGACAATAAACGCAGTGACGAACTCCGGATTCGTGCCAGTAATCTGGAGCTGGCAGGGCTGGAGGGCGTACGCCCGCTGGTCGCGAAACTTTCACCTGCACTGGGTGATGTTTGGCGCTCCACACAACCGAGCGGCAAGATTAACACTCTGGCGCTGGATATCCCGCTTCAGGCGGCAGACAAGACCCGTTTTCAGGCATCGTGGAGCGATCTGGCCTGGAAGCAATGGAAATTATTACCGGGTGCGGAACACTTCTCCGGGACGCTTTCCGGCAGCGTAGAAAATGGTTTGCTTACTGCGTCGATGAAGCAGGCAAAGATGCCTTACGAAACGGTATTCCGTGCGCCACTGGAAATCGCCGACGGCCAGGCAACGATAAGCTGGCTGAACAATGACAAAGGTTTCCAGCTGGATGGGCGTAATATTGACGTTAAAGCCAAAGCCGTCCATGCGCGCGGCGGTTTTCGTTACCTGCAACCTGCTAACGATGAACCCTGGCTGGGTATTCTGGCTGGCATCAGTACCGATGATGGTTCACAAGCCTGGCGCTATTTCCCGGAAAACTTGATGGGTAAAGACCTGGTTGATTACTTAAGTGGCGCGATTCAGGGCGGTGAAGCGGATAACGCGACGCTGGTTTATGGTGGCAATCCGCAACTCTTCCCCTATAAACACAACGAAGGTCAGTTTGAAGTGCTGGTGCCGCTGCGCAACGCGAAGTTTGCCTTCCAGCCGGACTGGCCTGCATTAACTAACCTTGATATTGAACTGGACTTTATTAACGACGGTTTATGGATGAAAACCGATGGCGTTAATCTGGGCGGCGTGCGCGCGAGTAATCTCACCGCAGTGATCCCTGACTACTCAAAAGAAAAACTGCTGATTGACGCTGACATTAAAGGTCCGGGTAAAGCCGTTGGCCCTTACTTTGATGAGACACCGCTGAAAGATTCCCTGGGTGCGACCCTGCAAGAACTCCAGCTCGACGGCGATGTGAATGCTCGCTTACATCTTGATATCCCGCTGAACGGCGAGTTGGTAACCGCGAAAGGTGAAGTGACGCTGCGTAATAACAGTCTGTTTATCAAACCACTCGACAGCACCCTGAAAAATTTGAGCGGTAAATTCAGCTTTATCAATGGCGATCTGCAAAGTGAACCACTGACAGCAAGCTGGTTTAATCAGCCGTTGAACGTGGATTTTTCCACCAAAGAAGGGGCAAAAGCCTACCAGGTCGCGGTGAATCTCAACGGTAACTGGCAACCAGCGAAAACCGGCGTTCTGCCTGCAGCGGTGAACGAAGCATTAAGTGGCAGCGTGGCGTGGGATGGTAAAGTGGGCATTGAGCTGCCTTATCATGCTGGCGCGACGTATAACGTAGAGCTGAACGGCGATTTGAAGAATGTGAGCAGTCACTTACCTTCACCGTTAGCCAAACCTGCGGGTGAACCACTATCGGTAAACGTTAAGGTTGATGGCAATCTCAACAGCTTTGAATTAACCGGACAGGCTGGTGCGGATAACTATTTCAATAGCCGCTGGTTGCTCGGTCAAAAGCTGACGCTCGATCGTGCTATTTGGGCGGCAGACAGTAAAACGCTCCCGCCGTTGCCGGAACAAAGTGGCGTTGAACTCAATATGCCGCCGATGAATGGTGCCGAGTGGCTGGCCCTGTTCCAGAAAGGCGCGGCGGAGAGTGTCGGTGGTGCAGCGAGTTTCCCACAACACATAACGTTACGTACGCCTATGTTGTCGCTGGGAAATCAGCAATGGAATAACCTGAGTATTGTTTCGCAACCGACGGCAAATGGCACCCTGGTTGAGGCGCAAGGGCGTGAAATCAACGCCACGCTGGCGATGCGTAATAACGCGCCGTGGCTGGCGAATATCAAATATCTTTATTACAACCCAAGCGTGGCGAAAACTCGTGGTGATTCAACACAGTCATCACCTTTCCCGACAACGGAACGCATTAGCTTCCGTGGCTGGCCAGACGCACAAATACGATGCGCAGAGTGCTGGTTCTGGGGGCAAAAATTCGGTCGCATTGACAGTGATATCACCATTTCTGGCGATACGTTAACGCTGACTAATGGACTGATTGATACTGGTTTTGCGCGGCTCACTGCCGATGGTGAATGGGTTAACAATCCGGGGAATGAACGAACCTCGCTGAAAGGAAAACTGCGCGGGCAGAAAATTGATGCCGCCGCAGAATTTTTTGGTGTCACGACGCCCATACGCCAGTCGTCATTTAATGTGGATTACGATTTACACTGGCGCAAAGCACCCTGGCAGCCAGATGAGGCGACGTTGAATGGCATCATTCATACTCAACTGGGTAAAGGCGAAATTACCGAAATCAATACCGGACATGCCGGGCAATTGCTGCGCTTATTGAGCGTAGATGCCCTGATGCGTAAGCTGCGTTTTGATTTCAGAGACACTTTTGGCGAAGGGTTCTATTTTGACTCCATTCGCAGCACCGCGTGGATTAAAGACGGCGTTATGCACACCGACGACACGCTGGTGGATGGCCTGGAAGCGGACATCGCCATGAAAGGGTCGGTAAATCTGGTACGTCGCGACCTGAATATGGAAGCGGTTGTCGCACCAGAGATTTCTGCGACGGTGGGTGTGGCTGCGGCCTTTGCGGTTAACCCCATTGTTGGCGCGGCAGTGTTTGCCGCCAGTAAAGTGCTGGGACCGCTGTGGAGCAAAGTCTCCATTTTGCGCTATCACATTTCGGGTCCGCTGGACGATCCGCAAATCAACGAAGTGTTGCGACAACCGCGTAAAGAAAAAGCGCAATGATTTGACGAGGGCGCGTAATTGCCCCAATCTCATATGATAATCGTTGCCAAAGGCCAACGAGCCAGAACATAACCGTAGGCCGGACAGGGCGTTCACGCCGCATCCGGCAGCCGTAAAAAATCCTCTACTGCAGTAACTAACGAGTAGCAAAAACGATGAGTCTGAACCTGGTAAGTGAACAATTGCTAGCGGCGAACGGCCTGAAACATCAGGACTTGTTCGCGATCCTCGGTCAACTGGCCGAACGTCGCCTTGATTATGGCGATCTCTATTTTCAGTCGAGCTATCACGAATCCTGGGTTTTAGAAGACCGTATTATTAAAGATGGTTCTTACAACATCGATCAGGGCGTTGGTGTGCGTGCAATCAGTGGTGAAAAAACCGGATTTGCTTATGCTGACCAAATCAGCCTGCTGGCGCTGGAACAGAGTGCACAAGCGGCGCGCACCATCGTCCGTGATAGTGGTGATGGCAAAGTACAGACGCTGGGCGCGGTAGAGCATAGCCCGTTATATACCTCGGTAGATCCGCTGCAAAGCATGAGCCGTGAAGAGAAGTTGGATATCCTGCGTCGCGTCGATAAGGTTGCCCGCGAAGCGGACAAGCGCGTACAGGAAGTGACTGCCAGCCTCAGTGGTGTCTATGAATTAATTCTGGTTGCGGCCACCGACGGCACACTAGCGGCGGATGTCCGTCCGCTGGTGCGTCTTTCCGTGAGCGTTTTGGTCGAAGAAGATGGCAAACGCGAACGCGGTGCCAGTGGTGGCGGCGGTCGTTTTGGTTATGAGTTCTTCCTTGCCGATCTCGACGGCGAAGTCCGTGCGGATGCGTGGGCAAAAGAAGCAGTGCGTATGGCGCTGGTCAATCTTTCTGCCGTTGCTGCACCAGCGGGCACCATGCCGGTAGTACTTGGCGCAGGTTGGCCGGGCGTGCTGTTGCATGAAGCGGTGGGTCACGGTCTGGAAGGCGACTTCAACCGCCGTGGCACTTCAGTATTTAGTGGACAGGTCGGGGAGTTGGTGGCTTCAGAACTGTGTACCGTGGTTGATGATGGCACGATGGTCGATCGCCGTGGTTCGGTGGCGATTGATGACGAAGGTACGCCAGGCCAGTACAACGTGCTGATTGAGAACGGCATTCTGAAAGGCTACATGCAGGATAAACTCAACGCGCGTTTGATGGGGATGACGCCGACTGGCAACGGTCGCCGTGAATCCTACGCCCATCTGCCCATGCCGCGTATGACCAACACCTATATGCTGCCGGGTAAATCGACCCCGCAGGAAATTATTGAATCCGTTGAGTACGGTATCTATGCACCGAACTTTGGTGGCGGTCAGGTGGATATCACCTCCGGCAAATTCGTTTTCTCCACCTCAGAAGCGTATCTGATTGAAAACGGTAAAGTAACTAAGCCGGTGAAAGGCGCAACGTTGATTGGTTCCGGTATCGAAACCATGCAGCAGATTTCGATGGTTGGCAACGACCTGAAACTGGATAACGGCGTGGGTGTCTGCGGTAAAGAAGGGCAAAGTTTGCCGGTTGGCGTGGGCCAGCCAACGCTGAAAGTTAATAACCTGACTGTTGGCGGTACTGCGTAATAATTTCAGTATTTTCAGAAGGATAATTAATCCTTCTCCGTGCACGAACGGTCCCCTCGCCCCTCTGGGGTTAGGGGAACCCGTCGGCACAGGTTTGTACAACGTAACAGTACAATATTAATTACTTCTCTTTCCCGCGCCCGTGCATCTCCTGAAACAATTTACCGACCTCAACAAAATAATCCGTCAGCGAGTTGATCACGACCTGTACCTTCAGCGGCAGCTTATCTTTTTCGGTATATAACGCATAAACCGGGCGTGGATCTGACTGGTAACGTGGCAGCAGGATCTCCAGCTCCCCACGATTGATCTCGTTGATCACCCACATCAGCGGCACGTAGGCGATCCCGGCACCCGCCGTCAGCCAGCGCACCAGCGTCATCGGATCATTAGTCACAAATCTTCCTTGTGGGATCAGGCGAGTCGAGATCCCTTCCGGTGCGATCAGTTCAAATTCATTGTCGGGCCGCACGCTGTATTCAAGCCATGAGTGACTACTTAAATCGGCGGGTTTTTCCGGTATGCCGTATTGTGTGAGATAGCTTTTTGCGGCGCACACCACCATTGGCATCGCGCCCAGACGGCGGGAAAACAGGCTGGAATCTTGCAACGCGCCGACGCGGATCACCACATCCAGACCGTCGGCAATCAGGTCGGGGGCAGGAATTCCGGTAACCAGATTGACGCTCAAACCTGGGTATTCTTTCAGCATTTTTGCTGTCAGCCCGGCGAGAACATTTTGTGCCATAGTTGAAGAACAGCCAATGCGCAGCGTCCCGATGGGGGTGTTATTGAAGGCATACAGTTGCTCATGAACATCCTGCACTTCATGGAGCATCCGACGGCAGCCCTGGTAGTAAATTCTACCGGCTTCGGTCAGGCCAATGCTGCGTGTGCTACGGTTTAACAGCTTTACCTGCAACTCATCTTCCAGTTTTGACACCGTCTGACTGATGGACGAAACGCTCATCTGTAGCTGTCTGGCGGCGGCGGTAAAAGAGCCAAATTCAACTACTTTGGCAAACACCGACATGCGTTTTAGTCGTTCCATTATTCACTCTGACTTAAAAGTGATTTAGATCACATAATATAGATAACAGCATAACAGTTACGTTAATATATTAAATATCAATCTACAGCAATGTTGCTCTCGCCCGGCTTTCCATGCCCTTCTCTGCGGCGACAGATGCTGAAAATAATAACGCCTGCTCTCTCTATACAACCAAGGTCAACATGAGTCTGTTTCCCGTTATCGTGGTGTTTGGGCTGTCCTTCCCACCGATATTTTTCGAATTGCTTTTATCACTGGCGATTTTCTGGCTGGTGCGCCGGGTACTTGTGCCAACAGGTATCTACGACTTTGTCTGGCATCCGGCGTTGTTCAACACCGCGCTCTATTGCTGCTTGTTTTATTTGATATCGCGACTGTTCGTTTGAGGTTGAAGTGAAAACACTAATAAGAAAATTCTCCCGTACGGCCATCACGGTCGTATTAGTCATTCTGGCCTTCATCGCAATTTTTAATGCCTGGGTCTATTACACCGAATCCCCGTGGACGCGTGACGCGCGCTTTAGCGCTGACGTCGTTGCGATCGCGCCGGACGTTTCTGGACTCATTACCCAGGTGAATGTTCATGATAACCAGCTGGTGAAAAAAGGACAGGTACTGTTCACCATCGACCAGCCGCGCTATCAAAAGGCGCTTGAGGAAGCGCAAGCCGATGTTGCTTATTATCAGGTACTGGCACAGGAGAAACGCCAGGAGGCCGGACGTCGTAACCGTCTCGGTGTGCAGGCGATGTCCCGCGAAGAGATCGACCAGGCCAACAACGTACTACAAACGGTTCTGCATCAGTTAGCGAAAGCGCAGGCGACCCGCGATCTGGCAAAACTGGATCTTGAACGCACGGTGATCCGCGCGCCAGCAGATGGCTGGGTGACCAACCTCAACGTCTATACCGGTGAGTTTATTACCCGTGGATCAACGGCGGTTGCGCTGGTGAAACAGAACTCCTTCTATGTACTGGCCTATATGGAAGAAACTAAGCTGGAAGGGGTGCGCCCTGGGTATCGTGCGGAGATCACGCCGCTTGGCAGTAACAAAGTGCTGAAAGGGACTGTTGATAGTGTTGCCGCAGGGGTCACCAATGCCAGCAGCACGCGTGACGACAAAGGGATGGCGACCATCGACTCTAACCTTGAATGGGTACGTTTGGCGCAACGTGTTCCGGTACGTATTCGTCTCGACAACCAGCAAGAGAACATCTGGCCTGCGGGCACCACTGCTACGGTGGTAGTCACTGGCAAACAAGATCGCGACGAAAGTCAGGATTCGTTCTTCCGTAAAATGGCTCATCGCCTGCGTGAGTTTGGTTAATCACGATGGGTATTTTCTCCATTGCTAATCAACATATTCGCTTTGCGGTAAAACTGGCGACCGCCATTGTACTGGCGCTGTTTGTTGGCTTTCACTTCCAGCTGGAAACGCCACGCTGGGCGGTACTGACAGCGGCGATTGTTGCCGCCGGTCCGGCCTTTGCTGCGGGAGGTGAACCGTATTCTGGCGCTATTCGCTATCGTGGCTTTTTGCGCATCATCGGCACATTTATTGGCTGTATTGCCGGACTGGTAATCATCATTGCGATGATCCGAGCACCATTATTGATGATTCTGGTGTGCTGTATCTGGGCCGGTTTTTGTACCTGGATATCCTCGCTGGTACGAATAGAAAACTCGTATGCGTGGGGGCTGGCCGGTTATACCGCGCTGATCATTGTGATCACCATTCAGCCGGAACCATTGCTTACGCCGCAGTTTGCCGTCGAACGTTGTAGCGAGATCGTTATCGGTATTGTGTGTGCAATTATGGCGGATTTGCTCTTTTCTCCGCGATCGATCAAACAAGAAGTGGATCGAGAGCTGGAAAGTTTGCTGGTCGCGCAATATCAATTAATGCAACTCTGTATCAAGCATGGCGATGGTGAAGTTGTCGATAAAGCCTGGGGCGATCTGGTGCGACGTACTACGGCGTTACAAGGTATGCGCAGCAACCTGAATATGGAATCTTCCCGCTGGGCGCGGGCTAATCGACGTTTAAAAGCGATCAATACGCTATCGCTGACGCTGATTACCCAATCCTGCGAAACTTATCTTATTCAGAATACGCGCCCGGAATTGATCACTGATACTTTCCGCGAATTTTTTGACACGCCGGTAGAAACTGCGCAGGACGTCCACAAGCAGCTCAAACGCCTGCGGAGAGTGATCGCCTGGACCGGGGAACGGGAAACGCCTGTTACCATTTATAGTTGGGTCGCGGCGGCAACGCGTTATCAGCTTCTCAAGCGCGGCGTTATCAGTAACACAAAAATCAACGCCACCGAAGAAGAGATCCTGCAAGGCGAACCGGAAGTAAAAGTAGAGTCAGCCGAACGTCATCATGCAATGGTTAACTTCTGGCGAACCACACTTTCTTGCATTCTGGGCACGCTTTTCTGGCTGTGGACGGGCTGGACTTCCGGCAGTGGTGCAATGGTGATGATTGCGGTCGTGACGTCACTGGCAATGCGTTTGCCGAATCCATGCATGGTGGCGATCGACTTTATCTACGGGACGCTGGCAGCGCTGCCGTTAGGGCTGCTCTACTTTTTGGTGATTATCCCTAATACCCAACAGAGCATGTTGCTGCTGTGTATTAGCCTGGCAGTGCTGGGATTTTTCCTCGGCATAGAAGTACAGAAACGGAGATTGGGCTCGATGGGGGCGTTGGCCAGCACCATAAACATTATCGTGCTGGATAACCCGATGACTTTCCATTTCAGTCAGTTTCTCGACAGCGCATTAGGGCAAATCGTCGGCTGTGTGCTCGCGTTCACCGTTATTTTGCTGGTGCGGGATAAATCGCGCGACAGGACTGGACGTGTACTGCTTAATCAGTTTGTTTCTGCCGCTGTTTCCGCGATGACTACCAATGTGGCACGTCGTAAAGAGAATCACCTCCCGGCACTTTATCAGCAGCTGTTTTTGCTGATGAATAAGTTCCCAGGGGATTTGCCGAAATTTCGCCTGGCGCTGACGATGATTATCGCGCACCAGCGCCTGCGTGATGCGCCGATCCCGGTTAACGAGGATTTATCGGCGTTTCACCGACAAATGCGCCGCACAGCAGACCATGTGATATCTGCCCGTAGCGATGATAAACGTCGTCGGTACTTTGGCCAGTTGCTGGAAGAACTGGAAATCTACCAGGAAAAGCTACGCATCTGGCAAGCGCCACCGCAGGTGACGGAACCAGTACATCGGCTTACGGGTATGCTCCATAAGTATCAACATGCGTTGACCGATAGTTAAGTCAAAACCGACGCCTGAAGCGTCGGTTTTTTCATGGCTATACTTAGCGATGAACGGCAGAACTCGCCGCGAAACGTGACGGTGGCAACAGATGAATATTTATACCTTTGATTTTGATGAGATTGAGAGTCAGGAGGATTTTTATCGTGACTTTAGCCAAACCTTTGGTCTGGCGAAAGATAAGGTACGCGATCTCGACTCACTATGGGATGTGTTAATGAACGATGTCCTGCCGCTACCACTTGAGATTGAATTTGTTCATCTGGGAGAGAAAACGCGTCGCCGTTTTGGCGCGTTAATATTGCTGTTTGATGAGGCAGAGGAAGAGCTGGAAGGGCATTTGCGTTTTAATGTTCGTCATTAGCGCAAAAAAAGCCCCCGAACCGGGGGCAATATCGTCGGACAAGACGATGAGGGTTTATTTGTACAGTTCAGCCGTAGCGTGCCAGGTGTCACCACTACGAGCTTCAGTAATCTGGTAGGCCGTTGCGCCTTTCTCTTCCGCTTTTTTGTTCAGCATTTCACGCATATCCATTGGCGAAGACGCCACACCACTTACGGATACGGTCCCGATTGCTTCACGATTTTGTGCTTGTGCAGCATCAATGGAGTCGGCAGCGAATGCACCGAAAGAGAGAACAGAAAGTACGCTTAATGCAGCAACAGTGGTTTTGATTTTCATGATTTTTACCTCGACATAATCTTTTAGCTGGGCCTTTGTTTCGTGACCCATATCACAAAATCAAGTATACACTAATTATTGAACTAATTAATACCACGCTAACTGTTTCAGTTGATACTAAGTGTTAAAAATGTGAATTTTAATAACAAAAAAGAATTAAAAACACGATCATTTATTGTTAATTATAGTATTTTCAATTAGATAATGAATTTTGCATAATGTGCTTTTTTACTATATGTATTCATTGTGTGAATGATATGTCGCAGTAAAACGCACTATTCGTTAAATGAATCGCAGGGGAAAGCAGTGGGTTGATAGGCAAAAGCAACATTTTCCCCGCCGCCAGAAGCGACGGGGCAGAGATTAAAGCTCCTGGTCGAACAGCTCTAAAATCGCTTCGTACAGCTCTTTGACGGTGAAACCGTTAGCAGGGGTAGTAAAGATGGTGTCATCGCCAGCGATGGTGCCCAGAATACCTTCTGCTTTGCCCAGTGAGTCCAGCAGGCGAGCAATTAACTGCGCCGCACCAGGGCTGGTATGAATCACGACAACTGCATCGTTGTAGTCGATATCCAGTACCAGATTCTTCAATGGACTGGAGGTGGTTGGTACACCCAGTTCAGCTGGCAGGCAGTAAACCATTTCCATTTTGGCATTGCGTGTACGTACCGCACCAAACTTGGTCAACATCCGCGAGACTTTAGACTGATTAATATTGTCAAAGCCTTGCTCCTGCAACGCGGCGACGATTTCGCCCTGGGAGCTAAATTTCTCTTCTTTAAGTAATGCTTTAAATGCTTTAACTAGTTCTTCTTGCTTAGCCGAGCTTCGCATAAGTCACCCGATATGGTGGTTGATACAACATTATTGTGCATACAGATGAATTTTTATGCAAACAGTCAGCCCTGAAGAAGGCTGAAATAATGTTATGAAAGAGCGGGATTTTATCAAATTTCGTTATTGAGAAACATGCCTGCGTCACGGCCTGCAAATTCTGCTTAAAAGTAAATTAATTGTTATCAAATTGATATTGTTTTGGCTGAGCGGTAGGGTATATTGTCACCACCTGTTGGAATGTTGCGCTAATGCATAAGTGACTGTTAATTACGTAAGTTAGGTTCCTGATTACGGCAATTAAATGCATAAACGCTAAACTTGCGTGACTACACATTCTTGAGATGTGGTCATTGTAAACGGCAATTTTGTGGATTAAGGTCGCGGCAGCGGAGCAACATATCTTAGTTTATCAATATAATAAGGAGTTTAGGATGAAAGTCGCAGTCCTCGGCGCTGCTGGCGGTATTGGCCAGGCGCTTGCACTACTGTTAAAAACCCAACTGCCTTCAGGTTCAGAACTCTCTCTGTATGATATCGCTCCAGTGACTCCCGGTGTGGCTGTCGATCTGAGCCATATCCCTACTGCTGTGAAAATCAAAGGTTTTTCAGGTGAAGATGCGACTCCGGCGCTGGAAGGTGCAGATGTCGTTCTTATCTCTGCAGGCGTAGCGCGTAAACCGGGTATGGATCGTTCCGACCTGTTTAACGTTAACGCCGGTATCGTGAAAAACCTGGTACAGCAAGTTGCGAAAACCTGCCCGAAAGCGTGCATTGGTATTATCACTAACCCGGTTAACACTACAGTTGCGATTGCTGCTGAAGTGCTGAAAAAAGCCGGTGTTTATGACAAAAACAAACTGTTCGGCGTTACCACGCTGGATATCATTCGTTCCAACACCTTTGTTGCGGAACTGAAAGGCAAACAGCCAGGCGAAGTTGAAGTGCCGGTTATTGGTGGTCACTCTGGTGTTACCATTCTGCCGCTGCTGTCACAGGTTCCTGGCGTTAGTTTTACCGAGCAGGAAGTGGCTGATCTGACCAAACGTATCCAGAACGCGGGTACTGAGGTGGTTGAAGCGAAAGCCGGTGGCGGGTCTGCAACCCTGTCTATGGGCCAGGCAGCTGCACGTTTTGGTCTGTCTCTGGTTCGCGCACTGCAGGGCGAACAAGGCGTTGTCGAATGTGCCTACGTTGAAGGCGACGGTCAGTACGCTCGTTTCTTCTCTCAACCGCTGCTGCTGGGTAAAAACGGCGTGGAAGAGCGTAAATCTATCGGTACTCTGAGCGCATTTGAACAGAACGCGCTGGAAGGTATGCTGGATACGCTGAAGAAAGATATCGCCCTGGGCGAAGAGTTCGTTAATAAGTAATTGATTAGCGGATAATAAAAAACCGGAGCACAGACTCCGGTTTTTGTTTTTTTACGCTGACCTTAGTTGGTCGCCGGATATTCCTGAATGGTGACCTGCAATGTTAACTGTTTATCGTCACGCATCACGACAACCGGGATCACCGAACCAGGGCGAATTTCCGCGACCTGATCCATTGTCTCCAGGGCGGAAATAGCGGGTTTGTTATTCACAGAGATAATCAGATCGTTGACCTGGATGCCTGCATTTGCCGCTGGGCCATCAGGCGACACTTCGTTAACCACGATCCCTTGCAGTTGATCCATGCCGCCACTCTGCGCATGTAATGGGGCGATCTCACGTCCACCAATGCCAATGTAGCCACGGATCACACGGCCATCACGGATCAGTTTATCCATAATTTTGGTCGCTAACTGGAAAGGAATCGCAAAGCCGATACCTTCCGGCGTTTCGCCATCGTTACTCTTATCAAACGACAGCGTGTTAATGCCCATCAGTTCGCCCAGCGAGTTCACCAGCGCGCCGCCAGAGTTACCGTGGTTAATGGAAGCATCGGTTTGCAGGAAGTTTTGCCGCCCGGTCGGGTTCAGACCGATTCGACCCGTGGCACTGATAATCCCCTGGGTAATGGTCTGCCCGAGGTTGTACGGGTTACCGATCGCCAGAACCACATCGCCAATGTGCGGTACGCGGCGTGGATTGATCGGAATCGTTGGTAAACCGCCTGTGGCGTTAATTTTCAGCACCGCCAGATCGGTTAGAGAGTCAGAGCCAACCAGTAACGCTTCAAAAACACGTCCATCCTGTAAGGCGACGATGATCTGATCGGCGTCGTTGATCACGTGTTTATTGGTGATGATATACCCGCGTTGATCCATGATTACACCAGATCCCAGGGTGCGGATCTCAAGCTGGTTGTGAGAGTTGGTGTTCAAACCGCGGTTATAAACGTTAACCACCGCTGGCGCGGCGCGGCGAACCGCCAGATTATAGCTGGCAGGCGTTTCATCGGTACTGTCAAATTGCGGAGTGGAAAGCGGGTTAAGGCTGCGCAGCGAAGGCATGGCAACCAGCAGAATAGCGCCGACAATTAATCCAATCGCAACGGAACGTAAGAGCTTCACAAACATGATGGAGGCATCGTTAAAAAAGGGAACGGCAGCAGCATACCACGAGTTAACCGGACATCACACGTCAGCCTGATGCCCGGTTTACGACATTAACGCATTAGTAGGTAGAGGCTTTCATTGCCGCGTATGATTTGCAAGGCGATTATGGCCGGTTTTGCCGCCAGCACTTTACGCATTTCAGCAATCGAGTTCACCCGATCGCGGTTGACGCCAATGATCACATCGTCTTTTTGCAAGCCAGCCTGAGCAGCTGGGCTTCCTTTGACAACCTCATCGATCTTAATACCTTTGCCACCATCTTTTAGCTGACCATCGCTCAACGTTGCACCTTCCAGCGCTGGCGTGATCATTTCAGCGCTGGCCGACGAAGAGGTGCTGGTATCGAGCGTCACTTCTACTTCCAGTGGTTTGCCGTTACGCAGCAGGCCAAGCTTCACTTTCGTGCCCGGCTCGGTGGTCGCGATACGAGAGCGCAACTCAGCAAAGCTATTCAGCGGTTTGCCGTTGAGGCTGGTAATAATATCGCCCGCTTTGACGCCCGCTTTCGCCGAGCCAGAACCTGGCAACACTTCGCTGACAAACGCGCCACGCTGCACGTCAAGGTTGAAGGCTTTGGCGATATCGGCACTCATCTCGGTGCCTTTGATACCTAACAGGCCGCGTTTGATTTCTCCAAAGTCGATAAGCTGCTGCGCCAGTGTTCGCGCCATATTACTGGGAATGGCAAATCCAATCCCGACGCTACCGCCGCCAGGCGCAAGGATTGCAGTGTTGATGCCAATTAACTCACCGTTAAGGTTTAACAGCGCACCACCGGAATTGCCGCGGTTAATGGAGGCATCAGTTTGAATAAAGTTTTCCAGACCTTCGAGATTCAGACCGCTGCGGCCTAACGCAGATATAATCCCGGAGGTAGCGGTTTGCCCAAGGCCAAATGGGTTACCGACCGCCACGGCAAAATCACCGACGCGCAATTTATCGGAGTCGGCAATAGCGATTTGCGTTAATTTGCTCGGGTTTTGAATTTGCAACAGGGCGATATCGCTCTGGTCATCGCTACCAATCAGTTTTGCATCAAACTCGCGCCCATCATTGAGCTGAATACTGATTTTCTGTGCCTGATTAATCACATGGTTGTTGGTCAGCACATAGCCTTTATTGGCGTTGATGATGACACCGGAGCCTAAACCTTCGAAGGGTTGTGCAGGTTGATCCGGTAAATCATCACCAAAAAACTTTTTGAATTCTTCCGGGATTTTCTGTCCCTGACTGGCCGTTCCTTCCACCCGTACGCTCACCACTGCCGGAAGCACTTTTTCCAGCATTGGAGCCAGACTGGGGAGGGGGGCCTGATCGGCAACCTGGCCTGGAATCGACGCGACGGCCTGAAATGACGCCGAGAGAGTTAACCCGACACTTAACGCTAATGCACTCAACAGCTGGGTTTGTTTTTTCATTATTCCTGCTCTCGTACCTGAATGATAAGAAAAGAGATTCAAAACAGTTTGATGTTATTGAATTTTCAGACGGCTAACAATGAGACACCAGATTAAATGATAGTCGGGGAGGGAGAGAAGAGGAGGGCGCAATGGCTGCGCCCCAAAAATAAATTAGTCGCGCTTCGCGCCAGTACGCAGCAGGCCGGATGCGCCTTCAGAATAGTCGCGAGGCATCTGCACCGGTGCCTGATCGTTGCTGGCTTCAGACTCTGCCAGACGATTACGGAACGGGTTTGCTTCCGCAGACAGTTCCGGCAGCAGGCTACTGGAGCTTTTCGCCATGTGCTGATACAGCTGGCGATAGTCGTGCGCCATGGTATCCAGTAATTCCGCGCTGCGGGCAAAGTGGCTAACCAGCTCTTCGCGATACTCGTCCAGTTCAGCTTTATTCTTTTCCAGTTCGTACTGCAACGCTTGTTGCTGGCGTAGTTTACGATTACCAAAACGCATGGCCACAGCACCAATAATGATGCCGACGACTAACCCAATTAGCGCATATTCCCAGGTCATGAACATCTCCCGTTGTCTTTTGTTTCCGTAGGGTGTTGGCTTCAGGCTCCATGCCTGCGGCTGATTATGCCACTATAACCGTTAATTCCACAGAAGTGGAATCCCGACAGCATATCGCGTAGTGTAGAACGGCCTTTTTTTCGTCAACCGTGAACAACGGCGCACCGATTATTCAAGGAATAACAATAAGATCATGCAAAGCGTTACCCCAACATCGCAATACCTGAAGGCGCTCAATGAAGGCAGCCATCAACCCGACGACGTTCAAAAAGAGGCCGTCAGCCGCCTGGAAATTATTTATAAGGAACTCGTCAATAGCACGCCACCAGCCCCCAGGACGAGTGGGCTAATGGCGCGGGTCGGTAAGCTGTGGGGTAAACGCGAAGACACAAAGCATATGCCAGTGCGTGGCTTATATATGTGGGGCGGTGTAGGACGCGGGAAAACCTGGCTGATGGACCTTTTCTATCAAAGTCTGCCGGGAGAGCGGAAACAGCGCCTGCACTTTCACCGTTTTATGCTGCGGGTGCATGAAGAGCTAACTGCTTTGCAGGGGCAGACCGATCCGCTGGAAATTATTGCCGATCGCTTTAAAGCAGAAACTGACGTGCTCTGTTTTGACGAATTTTTTGTTTCTGATATTACCGATGCCATGCTACTTGGCGGTCTGATGAAAGCCCTGTTCGCCCGCGGTATTACCCTGGTAGCGACGTCAAATATTCCGCCGGACGAACTTTATCGAAATGGCCTGCAACGTGCGCGTTTTTTGCCTGCAATCGATGCCATTAAACAGCATTGTGATGTAATGAACGTGGACGCTGGTGTTGATTATCGCCTGCGTACACTCACTCAGGCGCATCTGTGGCTTTCGCCCCTCAACGATGAAACCCGGGCGCAAATGGATAAACTATGGTTGGCGCTGGCGGGGGCGAAACGAGAAAATTCACCGACGTTAGAAATCAACCATCGGCCATTGGCGACAATGGGCGTCGAGAACCAGACGCTGGCGGTTTCTTTTACTACGCTGTGCGTCGACGCCCGCAGTCAGCATGACTATATTGCGCTCTCACGCCTCTTTCACACGGTCATGTTGTTTGATGTACCAGTTATGACGCGGTTGATGGAGAGCGAAGCGCGGCGCTTTATTGCGCTGGTGGATGAGTTTTACGAGCGCCATGTCAAATTAGTGGTGAGTGCAGAAGTGCCGCTGTATGAAATTTATCAGGGCGAGCGGCTGAAGTTTGAGTTCCAGCGTTGCCTGTCACGTCTGCAAGAGATGCAAAGCGAAGAGTATTTGAAGCGCGAGCATTTGGCGGGGTAAAACCTGCCACAAATCACAAAAAGGGGTCGATCTTTGACCCCGACTTCTCTATAATCCTGCGACCCCACGTTACAAGAAAGTTTTTTTTCCCGAAACTTTTTGTGTGCTGGCATAGGCTATTCGAAGGGGTAGGTTTGCCGGACTTTGTCGTGTGAACCTCAACAATTGAAGACGTTTGGGTGTTCACCAACGTGTAACTATTTATTGGGTAAGCTTTTAATGAAAACTTTTACAGCTAAACCAGAAACCGTAAAACGCGACTGGTATGTTGTTGACGCGACCGGTAAAACTCTGGGCCGTCTGGCTACTGAACTGGCTCGTCGCCTGCGCGGTAAGCACAAAGCGGAATACACTCCGCACGTAGATACCGGTGATTACATCATCGTTCTGAACGCTGACAAAGTTGCTGTAACCGGCAACAAGCGTACTGACAAAGTGTACTATCACCACACCGGCCACATCGGTGGTATCAAACAAGCGACCTTTGAAGAGATGATTGCTCGCCGTCCTGAGCGTGTGATTGAAATCGCGGTTAAAGGCATGTTGCCAAAAGGCCCGCTGGGTCGTGCTATGTTCCGTAAACTGAAAGTTTACGCGGGTAACGAGCACAACCACGCGGCACAGCAACCGCAAGTTCTTGACATCTAATCGGGATTATAGGCAATGGCTGAAAATCAATACTACGGCACTGGTCGCCGCAAAAGTTCCGCAGCTCGCGTTTTCATCAAACCGGGCAACGGTAAAATCGTAATCAACCAACGTTCTCTGGAACAGTACTTCGGTCGTGAAACTGCTCGCATGGTAGTTCGTCAGCCGCTGGAACTGGTCGACATGGTTGAGAAACTGGACCTGTACATCACCGTTAAAGGTGGTGGTATCTCTGGTCAGGCTGGTGCGATCCGTCACGGTATCACCCGCGCTCTGATGGAATACGACGAGTCCCTGCGTTCTGAACTGCGTAAAGCTGGCTTCGTTACTCGTGACGCTCGTCAGGTTGAACGTAAGAAAGTCGGTCTGCGTAAAGCACGTCGTCGTCCGCAGTTCTCCAAACGTTAATTGGCTTCTGCTCCGGCAGAAAACAATTTGCGAAAAAACCCGCTTCGGCGGGTTTTTTTATGGCTAAAATCTGCATCAGCGTAAAAAATGGAAAGTTGCTTTTTGCTGCCACCTGACAGACAGGTAAAACAAAAACCACATCGCCAATAAGGGACTAAGTCAACTATTTCAGACTAAAGCGCATCTCTTTTTCCCCATTTCCGGCATCGACTCACCACAAAGGTCGCAAAATCTGGTAAACTATCATCCAATTTTCTGCCCAAATGTCGGGTATTGCTCATTTTTTGTTTGATTTTCGAACAAAGAGAGTCGTTCCTTACTGGGTAACACAACTTCTGACTGGCCACCTGGTGGCTGGTAGCAGTAAAAATTCTGACTATACCTGGAGGTTTTCATGGCTGTCGCTGCCAACAAACGTTCGGTAATGACGCTGTTTTCCGGTCCTACTGACATCTATAGCCATCAGGTCCGCATTGTGCTGGCTGAGAAAGGTGTAAGTTTCGAGATCGAACACGTGGAAAAGGACAATCCGCCTCAGGATCTGATTGACCTCAACCCGAATCAGAGCGTTCCGACCCTGGTGGATCGTGAGCTGACCCTGTGGGAATCTCGCATCATTATGGAATATCTGGATGAGCGTTTCCCGCATCCGCCACTGATGCCTGTTTACCCGGTAGCTCGCGGTGAAAGCCGTCTGTACATGCATCGCATCGAAAAAGACTGGTACACGCTGATGAACACCATCATCAACGGTTCAGCTTCTGAAGCCGATGCCGCACGTAAGCAACTGCGCGAAGAACTGCTGGCGATTGCGCCGGTCTTCGGTCAGAAGCCGTACTTCCTGAGCGATGAGTTCAGCCTGGTCGATTGCTACCTTGCTCCTCTGCTGTGGCGTCTGCCGCAACTGGGCATCGAGTTCAGCGGCCCGGGTGCGAAAGAGCTGAAAGGCTATATGACCCGCGTCTTTGAACGTGACTCTTTCCTTGCTTCTTTAACTGAAGCAGAACGTGAAATGCGTCTGGGCCGGAGTTAATCTGTATGGATTTGTCACAGCTAACACCACGTCGTCCCTATCTGCTGCGTGCATTCTATGAGTGGTTGCTGGATAACCAGCTCACGCCGCACCTGGTGGTGGATGTGACGCTCCCTGGCGTGCAGGTTCCTATGGAATATGCGCGTGACGGGCAAATCGTACTCAACATTGCGCCGCGTGCTGTCGGCAATCTGGAACTGGCGAATGATGAGGTGCGCTTTAACGCGCGCTTTGGTGGCATTCCGCGTCAGGTTTCTGTGCCGCTGGCTGCCGTGCTGGCTATCTACGCCCGTGAAAATGGCGCAGGCACGATGTTTGAGCCTGAAGCTGCCTACGATGAAGATGCCAGCATCATGAATGATGAAGAGGCATCGGCAGACAACGAAACCGTTATGTCGGTTATCGATGGCGACAAGCCAGATCACGATGATGAAACTCATCCTGACGATGAACCTCCGCAGCCACCACGCGGTGGTCGACCGGCATTACGCGTTGTGAAGTAAAATGAAAACAGGCCCATGTGGCCTGTTTTGCTATCTGTCATCTTTTCGCCTGACTTTGATACTGTGCTACGATAGCGTCGTTATTATCCGCTAACGCATTTTCCTGAATGAGTCCTATGAACGCATTTGATCCGCAAGCTGAAGATTCTACTACCACTATCGGGCGCAACTTGCGCAGCCGCCCGCTGGCGCGTAAAAAACTCTCCGAAATGGTGGAAGAAGAGCTGGAACAGATGATCCGCCGTCGTGAATTTGGCGAAGGTGAACAATTACCGTCTGAACGCGAACTGATGGCGTTCTTTAACGTCGGGCGTCCTTCGGTGCGCGAAGCGCTGGCAGCGTTAAAACGCAAAGGTCTGGTGCAAATAAACAACGGCGAACGTGCCCGCGTCTCACGTCCTTCTGCGGACACCATCATCGGCGAGCTTTCCGGCATGGCGAAAGATTTCCTTTCTCATCCTGGTGGGATTGCCCATTTCGAACAATTACGTCTGTTCTTTGAATCCAGCCTGGTGCGCTATGCGGCTGAACACGCCACCGATGAGCAAATCGATTTGCTGGCAAAAGCACTGGAAATCAACAGTCAGTCGCTGGATAACAACGCGGCATTCATTCGCTCAGACGTTGATTTCCACCGCGTTCTGGCGGAGATCCCGGGTAACCCAATCTTCATGGCGATCCACGTTGCCCTGCTCGACTGGCTAATCGCCGCACGTCCAACCGTGACCGATCAGGCTCTGCATGAGCATAACAACGTTAGCTATCAACAGCATATTGCGATCGTTGACGCGATCCGCCGTCATGATCCTGACGAAGCCGATCGCGCGTTGCAATCGCATCTCAACAGCGTCTCTGCTACCTGGCACGCCTTCGGTCAGACCACCAACAAAAAGAAATAATGCCACTTTAGTGAAGCAGATCGCATTATAAGCTTTCTGTATGGGGTGTTGCTTAATTGATCTGGTATAACAGGTATAAAGGTATATCGTTTATCAGACAAGCATCACTTCAGAGGTATTTATGGCAACGAATTTACGTGGCGTAATGGCTGCACTCCTGACTCCTTTTGACCAACAACAAGCACTGGATAAAGCGAGTCTGCGCCGCCTGGTTCAGTTCAATATTCAGCAGGGCATCGACGGTTTGTACGTGGGTGGTTCGACCGGCGAAGCCTTTGTACAAAGCCTTTCCGAGCGCGAACAGGTACTGGAAATCGTCGCTGAAGAGGCGAAAGGTAAGATTAAACTCATCGCCCATGTCGGTTGCGTCAGCACCGCCGAAAGCCAACAACTTGCGGCATCGGCTAAACGTTATGGCTTCGATGCCGTCTCCGCCGTCACGCCGTTCTACTATCCTTTCAGCTTTGAAGAACACTGCGATCACTATCGGGCAATTATTGATTCAGCGGATGGGTTGCCGATGGTGGTGTACAACATTCCAGCCCTGAGCGGGGTAAAACTGACCCTGGATCAGATCAACACCTTGGTTACGCTGCCTGGCGTAGGTGCGCTGAAACAGACCTCTGGCGATCTCTATCAGATGGAGCAGATCCGTCGTGAACATCCTGATCTGGTGCTCTATAACGGTTACGACGAAATCTTCGCCTCTGGTCTTCTGGCGGGCGCAGACGGCGGTATCGGCAGCACTTACAACATCATGGGCTGGCGTTATCAGGGGATCGTGAAGGCGCTGAAAGAAGGCGATATCCAGACCGCGCAGAAACTGCAAACTGAGTGCAACAAAGTCATTGATTTACTGATCAAAACTGGCGTATTCCGTGGGCTGAAAACTGTCCTGCATTATATGGATGTCGTTTCTGTGCCGCTGTGCCGCAAACCGTTTGGTCCGGTAGATGAAAAATATCTGCCAGAACTGAAGGCGCTGGCTCAGCAGTTGATGCAAGAGCGCGGGTGAGTTGTTTCCCCTCGCTCGCCCCTACCGGGTGAGGGGAAATAAACGCATCTGTACCCTACAATTTTCATACCAAAGCGTGTGGGCATCGCCCACCGCGGGAGACTCACAATGAGTACTACAACCCAGAATATCCCGTGGTATCGCCATCTTAACCGCGCACAATGGCGGGCATTTTCCGCTGCCTGGTTGGGATATCTGCTTGACGGTTTTGATTTCGTTTTAATCGCCCTGGTACTCACCGAAGTACAGGGTGAATTCGGGCTGACGACGGTGCAGGCGGCAAGTCTGATCTCCGCAGCCTTTATCTCTCGCTGGTTCGGCGGCCTGATGCTCGGCGCTATGGGTGACCGCTACGGGCGTCGTCTGGCAATGGTCACCAGCATCGTTCTCTTCTCGGCCGGGACGCTGGCCTGCGGCTTTGCGCCAGGCTACATCACCATGTTTATCGCTCGTCTGGTCATCGGCATGGGGATGGCGGGTGAATACGGTTCCAGCGCCACCTATGTCATTGAAAGCTGGCCAAAGCATCTGCGTAACAAAGCCAGTGGTTTTCTGATTTCAGGCTTCTCAGTGGGGGCCGTCGTTGCCGCTCAGGTCTATAGTCTGGTGGTTCCGGTCTGGGGCTGGCGTGCGCTGTTCTTTATCGGCATTTTGCCAATCATCTTTGCTCTCTGGCTGCGTAAAAACATCCCGGAAGCGGAAGACTGGAAAGAGAAACACGGGGGTAAAGCACCAGTACGCACGATGGTAGACATTCTTTACCGTGGTGAACATCGCATTGCCAATATCGTAATGACGCTGGCGGCGGCTACTGCGCTGTGGTTCTGCTTCGCCGGTAACCTGCAAAATGCCGCAATCGTCGCTGTACTCGGGCTGTTATGCGCCGCAATCTTTATCAGCTTTATGGTGCAGAGTACGGGCAAACGCTGGCCAACGGGCGTAATGCTGATGGTGGTCGTGTTGTTCGCTTTCCTCTACTCATGGCCGATTCAGGCGCTGCTGCCAACGTATCTGAAAACCGATCTGGCTTATGACCCGCATACTGTCGCCAATGTGCTGTTCTTTAGTGGCTTTGGCGCGGCGGTGGGGTGCTGCGTCGGTGGCTTCCTCGGTGACTGGCTGGGAACCCGCAAAGCGTACGTTTGTAGTCTGCTGGCCTCGCAGCTGCTGATTATTCCGGTATTTGCGATTGGCGGCGCAAACGTCTGGGTGCTCGGTTTGTTACTGTTCTTCCAGCAAATGCTTGGTCAGGGCATCTCAGGGATTTTACCGAAACTGATCGGCGGTTATTTCGATACCGACCAGCGTGCGGCGGGGCTGGGCTTTACCTACAACGTTGGCGCACTGGGCGGTGCACTAGCTCCAATCCTCGGCGCGTTGATCGCTCAACGTCTGGATCTGGGAACGGCACTTGGCTCGCTCTCGTTTAGTTTAACGTTTGTGGTGATCCTGCTGATTGGTCTGGATATGCCTTCTCGTGTTCAGCGTTGGTTGCGCCCGGAAGCATTGCGTACTCATGACGCTATCGACGGCAAACCATTTAGCGGTGCCGTGCCATTTGGCAGCGCCAAAAACGATTTAGTCAAAACCAAAAGTTAATCCTGTTGCCCGGTCTCTGTACCGGGCCTTTCGCTAAGGGAAGATGTATGTCGTTACTTGCACAACTGGATCAAAAAATCGCTGCTAACGGTGGCCTGATTGTCTCCTGCCAGCCGGTTCCGGACAGCCCGCTCGATAAACCCGAAATCGTCGCTGCCATGGCATTAGCGGCAGAGCAGGCGGGCGCGGTTGCCATTCGTATTGAAGGTGTGGCAAATCTGCAAGCCACGCGTGCGGTGGTGAGCGTGCCGATTATTGGGATTGTGAAGCGCGATCTGGAGGATTCTCCGGTACGCATCACGGCCTATATTGAAGATGTTGATGCGCTGGCGCAGGCGGGCGCGGACATTATCGCCATTGACGGCACTGACCGACCGCGTCCGGTGCCTGTTGAAACGCTGCTGGCACGTATTCACCATCACGGTTTACTGGCGATGACCGACTGCTCAACGCCGGAAGACGGCCTGGCATGCCAAAAGCTGGGAGCCGAAATTATTGGCACTACGCTTTCTGGCTATACCACGCCTGAAACGCCAGAAGAGCCGGATCTGGCGCTGGTGAAAACGTTGAGTGACGCCGGATGCCGGGTGATTGCCGAAGGGCGTTACAACACGCCTGCTCAGGCGGCGGATGCGATGCGCCACGGCGCGTGGGCGGTGACGGTCGGTTCTGCCATTACGCGTCTTGAACACATTTGTCAGTGGTACAACACAGCGATGAAAAAGGCGGTGCTATGACCACACTGGCGATTGATATCGGCGGTACTAAACTTGCCGCCGCGCTGATTGGCGCTGACGGGCAGATCCGCGATCGCCGAGAACTTCCTACGCCTGCCAGCCAGACTCCGCAGGCGCTGCGTGATGCCTTATCCGCATTAGTCTCTCCGTTGCAAGCACATGCGCAGCGGGTTGCTATCGCTTCAACCGGAATTATTCGCGACGGCAGCTTGCTGGCGCTGAATCCGCATAATCTCGGTGGATTGTTACACTTTCCGTTAGTCAAAACGCTGGAGCAACTTACCAATTTGCCGACCATTGCCATTAATGATGCGCAGGCCGCAGCATGGGCGGAGTATCAGGCGCTGGATGGCGATATAACCGATATGGTGTTTATCACTGTTTCCACCGGCGTTGGCGGCGGTGTAGTGAGCGGCGGTAAACTGCGTACCGGCCCTGGCGGTCTGGCGGGGCATATCGGGCATACGCTTGCCGATCCGCATGGTCCAGTCTGCGGCTGTGGACGCACAGGTTGCGTGGAAGCGATTGCTTCTGGTCGCGGCATTGCAGCTGCAGCGCAGGGGGAGTTGGCTGGTGCGAATGCGAAAACTATTTTCACGCGCGCCGGGCAGGGCGATGAGCAGGCGCAGCAACTGATTCACCGCTCCGCACGTACGCTTGCAAGGCTGATCGCTGATATTAAAGCCACAACTGATTGCCAGTGCGTGGTGGTCGGTGGCAGCGTTGGTCTGGCAGAAGGGTATCTGGCGCTGGTGGAAACGTATCTGGCGCAGGAGCCAGCGGCATTTCATGTTGATTTACTGGCGGCGCACTACCGCCACGATGCAGGTTTACTTGGGGCTGCGCTGTTGGCCCAGGGAGAAATATTATGATGATGGGTGAAGTACAGTCATTACCGTCTGCCGGATTACATCCTGCGTTACAGGACGCGTTAACGTTGGCATTAGCTGCCAGACCGCAAGAAAAAGCGCCTGGCCGTTACGAATTACAGGGCGACAATATCTTTATGAATGTCATGACATTTAATACTCAATCGCCCGTTGAGAAAAAAGCCGAATTGCACGAACAATACATTGATATCCAGCTGTTATTAAACGGTGAGGAACGGATTCTGTTTGGCATGGCAGGCACTGCGCGTCAGTGTGAAGAGTTCCACCATGAAGATGATTATCAGCTTTGCAGCGCCATTGAAAACGAGCAAGCCATCATCCTGAAACCGGGAATGTTCGCCGTGTTTATGCCAGGAGAACCGCATAAACCGGGATGCGTTGTTGGCGAACCTGGTGAGATTAAAAAGGTGGTAGTGAAGGTTAAGGCTGATTTAATGGCTTAAAATTTAGTTGGATAGCTCGTTTTATAAATTCGCCAGACACTGTCTGGCGAATTCATTGTTACCTCGCTTAAACTTCCAGCCAGTTCATAATGCCGTCTGCCGCTTTGCGACCTTCGGCGATGGCGGTAACGACCAGATCGGAACCACGGACGATATCGCCGCCAGCAAAGATTTTCGGGTTGCTGGTCTGGAAAGCGTTGTCGCTGCCTTCCGGGGCGATGATGCGCCCCTGCGAATCCAGCTCGACGCTGTGTTTTGCCAGCCATTCCATGTTGTGTGGACGGAAACCAAACGCCATGATCACCGCATCTGCCGGAACGATATGTTCGGAACCTGCCACAATCTCCGCGCGGCGACGGCCTTTGGCATCCGGTTCGCCCATTTCTGTGCGCACCATTTTTACGCCGCTGACTTTGCCGTTGCCATTCACTTCTATACCCAGCGGCTGGACGTTGAATTTGAACTCAACACCTTCTTCCCGCGCGTTTTTCACTTCGCGGCGGGAACCCGGCATGTTCTCTTCATCACGACGATAGGCACAGGTAACGTGCTTTGCCCCCTGGCGTACAGACGTGCGCACGCAGTCCATCGCAGTGTCGCCACCGCCAAGGACCACCACGCGTTTGCCTTCCATGCTGACGAACGGTTCGTCGCGGGTTTCACCAAAGCCCATTAACTGTTTGGTGTTGGCGATAAGGAACGGCAGCGCTGCGTACACGCCATCGGCGTCTTCGTTTTCCAGCCCGCCGCGCATTGACTGATAAGTCCCGACGCCAAGGAACACGGCATCGTAATCACTCAGCAGATCGTCCAGCTGCACGTCGCGGCCCACTTCGGTATTGAGTTTGAATTCAATACCCATGCCGGTGAAGATTTCACGGCGGCGCGTCATTACCTCTTTTTCCAGCTTGAAAGCCGGAATACCGAAGGTCAGCAAGCCGCCAATTTCTGGGTGACGGTCGAAGACGATCGCTTTTACGCCGTTGCGCGTCAGGACATCCGCGCACGCCAGACCCGCCGGACCTGCGCCGATAATCGCCACTTTTTTACCGGTCTGTTTCACGCCGGACATATCCGGACGCCAGCCCATCTCGAACGCTTTATCATTGATATAACGCTCAATGTTGCCGATGGTCACCGCACCGAACTCATCGTTCAGGGTGCAGGAACCTTCGCACAGACGGTCTTGCGGGCAGACACGTCCGCAAACTTCCGGCAGGGTGTTTGTCTGGTGCGACAGTTCCGCCGCTTCAAAAATACGCCCCTCATTGGCGAGCTTCAGCCAGTTTGGGATGTAGTTGTGTACCGGGCATTTCCACTCGCAGTATGGGTTGCCGCACGACAGGCAGCGGTCAGCCTGCGCTTTGGCCTGGCCTTCGGAAAACGGCTCGTAAATTTCAACAAACTCAATTTTGCGGATCTTCAGCGGTTTCTTTGGCGGATCAACGCGCTGCAGGTCGATAAATTGATAAACATTCTGACTCATTGTTGCTACCCCTTACTGCGCCTGCACGCGCAACTCTGCTGCGCTACGACTACGGTGACCCAGCAGTGCTTTTACATCACTGGACTTCGGTTTAACCAGCGCAAATTTAGTGGCGAAGGTTGACCAGTTCGCCAGAATCTCTTCACCACGCTGGGAACCGGTATGCTGAACATGCTCGGTGATAAGACCACGCAGATGCTCTTCATGGATCGCCAGATCGTCAACGCTTAAGACCTCGACCAGCTCCGGGTTAACGCGTTTGCGGAAATCGCCGCTTTCATCGAGAACGTAAGCGAAGCCGCCAGTCATGCCCGCGCCGAAGTTAACGCCGGTTTTACCCAGAATACAGACGATACCACCCGTCATATATTCACAGCCGTTGTCGCCAATGCCTTCTACCACGGTGATAGCACCGGAGTTACGCACGCCGAAACGTTCACCCGCGCGGCCTGCGGCATACAGACGACCACCGGTCGCGCCATACAGGCAGGTGTTGCCGATAATGCTCGCTTCATGGCTGCGGAAGGCGGAACCAACCGGAGGACGAATGGCGATTAAGCCGCCCGCCATGCCTTTACCAACATAGTCGTTGGCATCACCGGTCAGGTACAGTTCCACGCCGCCCGCGTTCCACACGCCGAAGCTCTGGCCTGCAGTGCCGTTGAAGTACGCTTTGATAGGATCGGCTGCCAGCCCCTGATCGCCGTGCGTCTGGGCGATATAGCCTGAAAGCGACGCGCCGACAGAACGGTCGGTGTTGCGGATATCGAACCAGAAGGTTTTGCTCTGGCGTTCATCGACAAACGGTTTTGCCTGTTGCAGCAACTGCGCGTTCAGCAGGCCGTTATCAAACGGCGGGTTGTTTTCGGTGCAGTAGAGCGCTTTACCAGGATGCGGCTCGGCAGTCTCCAGCAGCTTCGACAGTGCCAGTTTCTGCTGTTTGGCGGTGAAACCGTCCAGCTCTTTCAGCAGGTCGGTGCGACCAATCAGATCCACCAGACGCGTTACCCCCAGCTGTGCCATCAGCTCGCGGGTTTCACGGGCGATAAACTCAAAGTAATTAGTCACTTTGAACGGCAGGCCGTGATAGTGATTCTTACGCAGTTTGTCATCCTGAGTTGCTACACCCGTGGCGCAGTTGTTCAGGTGGCAAATTCGCAGATATTTACAGCCAAGCGCTACCATCGGGCCAGTGCCGAAGCCAAAACTTTCCGCGCCAAGAATCGCCGCTTTGATGATATCGACACCCGTTTTCAGGCCGCCATCGACCTGCAAACGGATCTTGTGACGCAAGCCGTTGGCAACCAGCGCCTGTTGGGTTTCAACAAGCCCCAGCTCCCACGGACAGCCTGCGTATTTCACCGATGAAAGCGGACTTGCGCCGGTGCCGCCGTCATAGCCTGCGATGGTGATTAAATCGGCATAAGCTTTTGCCACGCCAGTCGCGATGGTGCCTACGCCCGGTTCGGAAACCAGCTTCACGGAGATCATCGCTTTTGGATTGACCTGCTTGAGGTCGAAAATCAGCTGCGCTAAATCCTCAATAGAGTAGATATCGTGGTGCGGCGGCGGGGAGATCAGCGTCACGCCCGGCACCGAATAGCGCAGTTTGGCAATGTAAGGAGTGACTTTATCACCCGGTAACTGACCACCTTCACCCGGCTTCGCGCCCTGGGCGACTTTTATCTGAATGACGTCGGCATTGACCAGATACGCCGGAGTAACCCCAAAGCGACCGGACGCTACCTGCTTGATGCGCGACACTTTGTTAGTGCCATAGCGCGCCGGGTCTTCACCGCCTTCGCCGGAGTTTGAGTTACCGCCGATGCTGTTCATCGCTTCCGCCAGCGCCTCGTGGGCTTCCGGGCTTAACGCACCGATAGACATCGCGGCGGTATCGAAGCGTTTAAACAGTTCGCTTGCCGGTTCAACATCAGCAATGTTGACCGCGTTTTCACCCGGCGTAATTGCCAGCAGATCGCGTAGCGTGGTTGCCGGACGCTCATTAACCAGCTTCGCGTATTCCTGATAGTCGCTATACTCGCCGCTCTGTACCGCCTGTTGCAGCGTGCGCACCACGTCCGGGTTGTAGGCGTGGTATTCGCCACCGTGTACATATTTCAGCAGGCCGCCCTGGCTGATAGGCTTACGCGCCAGCCAGGCTCGTTTCGACAGATTCAGCAGATCCTGCTGGAAGTCTTCAAAGCTCGCCCCCCCAATGCGGCTAACTGCCCCCTGGAAGCACAGGCCCACGACATCATCGTGCAGACCGACCGCTTCAAACAGTTTCGAGCAGCGGTAAGAGGCGATGGTGGAGATGCCCATTTTGGACATGATTTTGTACAAGCCTTTGTTGATGCCGTTACGATAGTTGAGCATCACGGTACGATAATCTTTGGCAATCGCGTGGGTGTCTACCAGGCGGCCCAGCGTTTCATAGGCAAGGTATGGATAAATAGCCGTCGCGCCGAAACCCAGCAACACGGCGAAGTGGTGCGGATCACGGGCGCTGGCGGTTTCTACGATGATGTTGGCATCGCAACGCAGGCTTTGCTCGACCAGACGGGTCTGGATCGCGCCAACCGCCATCGGAGCCGGAACCGGCAGGCGATCTTTAGCGATATTCCGGTCGGAGAGCACCAGCAGCACGGTGCCGCTACGTACCATTTTTTCGGCTTTGTCACACAGTTCTTTCACCGTCGCTTCGAGCGTGGTTTTAGTGACGTCAAAGGTGATATCCAGCGTATCTGCGCGGTAGTGATCCTCTTTCATCGTCGTGAGCTGTTTGAAATCGGAATAGAGCAGAATCGGCGATTTAAAGCTTAAACGGTGCGCCTGGCCTTCTGCTTCACAGAAGACGTTCATTTCACGACCGATACTGGTGGCGAGCGACATAACATGCGCTTCGCGCAGCGGGTCGATTGGCGGGTTGGTTACCTGAGCAAACTGCTGGCGGAAGTAGTCGTAAATAATGCGCGGCTGGCTGGAGAGCACGGCGAATGGGGTATCGTCGCCCATCGAACCGACCGCTTCCTGACCGTTTTCACCCAGTACGCGGATCACCGAATCCAGCTCTTCCGCGCTGTAGTTAAATTGTTTCTGGTAGCTGGCAAGCGTGTCGTCGTCCAGTTCGCGGCTACCCACTTCTTCATCGGGCAGATCTTCAAACGGTACCAGACGGCGGACGTTTTTCTCCATCCACTCTTTATAAGGGTGGCGGCTTTTCAGATCGTCATCGGTTTCTGCCGAGTGCAGAATACGCCCACTGCGGGTGTCGATAACCATCAGTTCGCCTGGCCCCACGCGGCCTTTTTCGACCACTTCGTCAGGCTGATAATCCCAGATACCGACTTCAGAGGCGCAGGTAATGAGCTTATCTTTGGTGATGACGTAGCGCGCCGGACGCAGACCGTTACGGTCGAGGTTACAGGCGGCAAAACGACCGTCAGACATCACGATGCCTGCCGGGCCATCCCACGGCTCCATATGCATGGAGTTAAAGTCAAAGAAGGCACGCAGTTCCGGGTCCATATCCGGGTTGTTCTGCCAGGCAGGTGGCACTAACAGACGCATGGCACGGATGATATCCATCCCACCTGCCAGCAGGAGTTCCAGCATGTTATCCATCGAACTGGAGTCAGAGCCGGTTTCGTTGACGAACGGCGCGGCGTCGTGCAGGTCAGGGATCAGCGGCGTCTGGAATTTATAGGTACGCGCACGCGCCCATTGGCGGTTACCAGTGATGGTGTTGATTTCACCGTTATGCGCGAGGTAGCGGAACGGCTGCGCCAGCGGCCAGCGCGGTACGGTGTTAGTGGAAAAGCGCTGGTGAAACAGGCAGATGGCCGATTCCAGACGCAGGTCCGCGAGGTCCAGGTAGAAGCGCGGCAGATCCGCCGGCATACACAGACCTTTATAAATATTGACCAGATTCGACAGGCTACAGACGTAGAAGTCTTTGTCGGCTTCGAGACGCTTTTCAATGCGGCGGCGGGCGATAAACAGACGGCGCTCCATATCGCGCGGACGCCAGCCTGCCGGGGCGTTCACAAAAATTTGCTCAATGCGTGGCAGAGAGGAGAGGGCGATTTCACCCAGCACGCCTTCGTTAGTGGGGACATCACGCCAGCCCACAATCGACAACGTTTCGCGTTGCAGCTCTTCTTCAACGATGCGGCGTGCGGCAGCGGCGAGTTCAGGATCTTTATTCAGGAAGAGCATCCCGACGGCGTAGTTTTTTGCTAAACGCCAGCCGCGCTCCTGCGCAACGATGCGAAAAAAACGATCCGGTTTTTGTAACAGCAAGCCGCAACCGTCACCGGTTTTACCATCGGCGAGAATCGCGCCACGGTGCTGCATGCGGGCCAGTGCGTGTATTGCAGTACGCACTACCTTGTGGCTAGGTTCGCCTTCTATGTGGGCGATCAGGCCGAAACCACAGTTATCCCTCTCAAGGGATTTATCGTACAACATATCGTGAACCTCCCCCAGGCTCTGCGGGAACCCCACTTCCGAACCGCTGCGCACGGGCACAGTAAGAGCGTGGCGACGGGGTTTGCGTGTCATACGCGCACCTCGCATTCGCCCCCTTGTTGTCCTTTTCGCATCGGTTAATACGGTGAAGAGGGGATCTCAATTACTGCATAAATATGATGAGCAGGCTGCTCATCCAGAAAGCTTCCAGCGGATTTCCAACTTATCGGGAAAGCTGATACAGGTCAAATGGCAAGCTTATTGGTACAGAAATGTGCTTTAGCGCAAAATTCTTTATTAATTGTATGAAATTAAAGTGGATTTTCTATTTAAGGCTAAAAGGGGTGTCGTTAGAGAAACAGCCAATTCCTGACTGTCATAAAGGCGTGTTAACCCTTATCCTGCCTTGAATTGATGAGAAAGCCAGCATTTTATACTGCCTTAATTGGTAATAACGTTTCATGCTACTGTTTTTGCCTAAAATCCATAAGAAGATAAAAAAATCTGACACAAGATAAGCAACAGTGATTTATGTGATTGTGCATGAAATTTCGGTAATTTTGATTGGTTATGCAGTTGATAAAAGCAGGCTGGGACGATTGATCCAGGTCATCGCCGAATTGGGCTAAAAATGGCAGGCTTTGGCCTCTTTTCAAGGCGCGGTCTATCAGATTATGCAGTTACAGAAATTAGTCAATATGTTTGGTGGTGATCTCACCCGTCGTTATGGGCAAAAGGTGCATAAGCTGACGCTGCACGGCGGTTTTAGCTGCCCTAACCGTGACGGTACCATCGGGCGTGGCGGCTGCACATTCTGTAATGTTGCCTCGTTTGCCGATGAAGCGCAGCAGCATCGTTCCATTGCCGAGCAACTGGCGCACCAGGCGAATTTAGTTAACCGCGCTAAACGCTATCTGGCCTACTTTCAGGCGTATACCAGCACCTTTGCGGAAGTTCAGGTGCTGCGTTCGATGTATCAGCAGGCGGTGAGCCAGGCCAATATTGTCGGTTTGTGTGTTGGTACCCGCCCGGACTGCGTGCCGGATGCGGTGCTGGATCTGCTTTGCGAATATAAGGACCAGGGCTACGAAGTGTGGCTGGAGCTGGGGCTACAAACCGCCCACGACAAAACACTGCATCGCATAAATCGCGGTCATGATTTTGCCTGCTATCAGCGCACGACGCAGCTGGCGCGTGAGCGTGGGCTGAAGGTGTGCTCTCACTTAATTGTTGGCCTGCCTGGCGAAGGGCAGGCTGAATGTTTGCAAACGCTGGAGCGAGTGGTTGAAACCGGCGTGGACGGCATAAAGCTGCATCCGCTGCATATAGTGAAAGGCAGCATTATGGCGAAAGCCTGGGAAGCGGGGCGTTTGAACGGAATTGAACTGGAGGATTACACGCTCACTGCCGGAGAAATGATTCGCCATACGCCACCGGAAGTTATCTACCACCGTATTTCCGCCAGCGCCCGTCGCCCGACGCTGCTTGCTCCGCTGTGGTGCGAAAATCGATGGACGGGAATGGTCGAGCTGGATCGTTATCTGAATGAACATGGCGTACAGGGATCGGCGCTGGGACGTCCGTGGCTACCTCCAACGGCGTAGGCCATTGAGGGGAATTCCGCATTTCTCACACAATTTATAACGTAACTGTCAGAATTGGGTATTATTGGGGCAGGTTGTCGTGAAGGAATTCCCTAATGAAGCAAATTCGTCTGCTGGCGCAGTATTATGTTGACCTGATGATGAAGTTAGGTCTGGTGCGCTTCTCAATGTTGCTGGCGCTGGCCCTCGTCGTTCTTGCCATTGTGGTACAAATGGCGGTAACCATGGTGCTGCATGGTCAGGTCGAAAGCATTGATGTTATTCGTTCTATCTTCTTTGGTTTGCTGATTACGCCGTGGGCGGTCTACTTTCTATCGGTGGTCGTCGAGCAACTGGAGGAGTCACGACAACGTCTGTCACGACTGGTGCAAAAACTGGAGGAGATGCGCGAGCGCGATTTGAGCCTCAACGTTCAGTTAAAAGATAATATTGCCCAGCTAAATCAGGAAATCGCCGTTCGTGAAAAAGCGGAAGCAGAACTGCAGGAAACCTTCGGCCAACTGAAAATTGAAATCAAAGAGCGCGAAGAGACACAAATTCAGCTCGAGCAGCAATCCTCATTCTTACGTTCCTTCCTTGACGCTTCACCCGACCTGGTTTTTTATCGTAACGAAGATAAAGAGTTTTCCGGCTGTAACCGCGCGATGGAGCTGCTGACCGGAAAAAGCGAAAAACAACTGGTTCACCTGAAACCTGCTGATGTTTACTCACCAGAAGCCGCTGCGAAAGTCATTGAAACCGATGAAAAAGTGTTCCGTCATAATGTGTCACTGACCTATGAGCAGTGGCTGGATTATCCCGACGGACGCAAAGCCTGCTTTGAAATCCGTAAAGTGCCGTACTACGACCGCGTGGGTAAACGTCACGGTTTGATGGGCTTTGGTCGCGACATTACCGAGCGTAAGCGGTATCAGGATGCGCTTGAACGCGCCAGCCGCGACAAAACGACGTTTATCTCCACCATCAGTCACGAATTGCGTACACCGCTGAACGGTATCGTCGGCCTGAGCCGCATTCTGCTGGATACTGAACTCACCGCCGAGCAGGAAAAATATCTCAAAACCATCCATGTTTCGGCTGTCACGCTGGGGAATATCTTCAACGATATTATCGACATGGATAAGATGGAACGGCGCAAGGTCCAGCTTGATAATCAGCCGGTTGATTTCACCAGCTTCCTTGCCGATCTGGAAAATCTCTCCGCATTGCAGGCGCAACAAAAAGGATTGCGCTTTAATCTGGAGCCGACGCTGCCATTACCGCATCAGGTCATTACCGACGGGACGCGTTTACGGCAGATCTTGTGGAACCTCATCAGTAACGCCGTCAAATTCACTCAGCAAGGCCAGGTTACCGTGCGCGTGCGCTACGATGAAGGCGATATGCTGCATTTTGAAGTGGAAGACTCTGGTATCGGCATTCCGCAGGATGAGCTGGATAAAATCTTCGCCATGTATTACCAGGTGAAAGACAGTCATGGCGGTAAACCTGCCACCGGCACCGGTATTGGTCTGGCCGTTTCTCGTCGTCTGGCGAAAAATATGGGCGGCGATATTACGGTTACCAGCGAACAGGGCAAAGGTTCAACCTTTACGTTGACGATCCACGCACCGTCGGTAGCAGAAGAGGTTGATGATGCGTTTGATGAAGACGATATGCCTTTACCGGCGCTGAATGTGCTGCTGGTGGAAGACATTGAACTGAACGTGATTGTCGCGCGTTCTGTGCTGGAAAAATTAGGTAACAGCGTTGATGTCGCCATGACCGGCAAGGCGGCGCTGGAGATGTTTAAACCGGGCGAATACGACCTGGTATTGCTGGATATTCAGTTGCCAGATATGACCGGGCTGGATATCTCTCGTGAACTGACGAAGCGTTATCCGCGCGAGGATTTACCGCCGCTGGTGGCCTTAACCGCTAACGTGCTGAAAGACAAGCAAGAGTACCTCAATGCTGGAATGGATGATGTGCTGAGTAAGCCGCTTTCTGTTCCGGCGCTAACCGCGATGATCAAGAAATTCTGGGATACCCAGGATGATGAGGAGAGTACGGTGACGACAGAAGAGAACAGTAAATCAGAAGCATTGCTCGATATTCCCATGCTGGAACAGTATCTCGAACTTGTAGGACCGAAGCTGATCACCGACGGGTTAGCGGTGTTTGAGAGAATGATGCCGGGCTATGTCAGCGTGCTGGAGTCGAATCTGACGGCGCAGGATAAAAAAGGCATTGTTGAGGAAGGGCATAAAATTAAAGGTGCGGCGGGGTCAGTGGGGTTACGCCATCTGCAACAGCTGGGTCAGCAAATTCAGTCTCCTGACCTTCCCGCCTGGGAAGATAACGTCGGTGAATGGATTGAAGAGATGAAAGAAGAGTGGCGTCACGACGTAGAAGTACTGAAAGCGTGGGTGGCAAAAGCCACTAAAAAATGACCCCGGCTAGACCGGGGTGCGCGAATACTGCGCCAACACCAGGGAAATCTTGGCTGCGCCGTAAATTATTATGATGAGTTACAAGGGCACAGCACTGTTTTTCAGGCCGCACGCAGTTAAGATAGCAAAACTTAAATGATTTGTTACATGAATCAGTTAAATGTGTGATGCGTAGCATTTTTATTAAAAAAATTAATGTGTTTCAGTCAATTGCGAAAGGAAGATCACAATGAAGAAAATTGGCGTAATTCTGAGCGGATGCGGCGTCTATGACGGTTCTGAAATTCATGAAGCGGTATTGACGTTGTTAGCTATTTCACGCAGCGGTGCGCAGGCGGTTTGCTTTGCACCGGATAAGCAGCAGGTTGATGTTATCAACCATTTAACTGGTGAAGCGATGACGGAAACGCGCAATGTGCTGATTGAAGCGGCACGAATAACGCGCGGTGAAATCCGTCCTCTGGCCCAGGCCGATGCCGCTGAACTGGATGCGTTGATTGTGCCGGGGGGTTTTGGCGCGGCGAAGAATTTAAGCAATTTTGCCAGTCTTGGTAGCGAATGCACCGTTGACCGTGAATTAAAGGCGCTGGCACAAGCGATGCATCAGGCCGGAAAACCGCTTGGTTTTATGTGTATTGCACCGGCGATACTGCCGAAAATTTTCGATTTCCCGCTACGTTTGACCATCGGTACTGATATCGATACCGCAGAAGTGCTGGAAGAGATGGGCGCGGAGCATGTGCCGTGTCCTGTCGATGATATCGTGGTTGATGAAGACAATAAGATTGTCACCACCCCGGCATATATGCTGGCGCAGAACATTGCAGAAGCGGCGAGCGGCATTGATAAGCTGGTTTCCCGCGTGCTGGTTCTGGCTGAATGAGTAAAAGCCGCTTAACGGTGTTTAGTTTCGTTCGCCGTTTTCTTCTGCGGTTAATGGTTGTCCTCGCCATTTTCTGGGGCGGGGGCATCGCGTTGTTTAGCGTTGCGCCTGTTCCTTTCTCAGCGGTAATGGTCGAGCGGCAAGTCAGCGCCTGGCTGCATGGCAATTTTCGTTACGTGGCACATTCTGACTGGGTCAGTATGGATCAAATCTCGCCGTGGATGGGACTGGCGGTGATTGCCGCAGAAGATCAGAAATTTCCTGAGCACTGGGGCTTTGATGTCGCTTCCATTGAGCAAGCCCTGGCGCACAACGAGCGCAATGAAAACCGTATTCGCGGTGCTTCAACGATTTCTCAGCAGACAGCCAAAAATCTCTTTTTATGGGATGGGCGTAGCTGGGTTCGAAAAGGGCTGGAAGCCGGATTAACGCTGGGGATAGAAACAGTCTGGAGCAAAAAGCGTATCCTGACGGTTTACCTGAATATCGCCGAATTTGGCGACGGTGTGTTTGGCGTCGAAGCTGCGGCACAACGTTATTTCCACAAACCCGCGAGCAAACTTACCCGGTCGGAAGCTGCATTACTGGCAGCTGTATTACCTAATCCACTTCGTTTCAAAGTCTCCGCGCCATCGGGCTATGTGCGTAGCCGTCAGGCGTGGATTTTACGGCAGATGTATCAGTTAGGCGGTGAGCCGTTTATGCAACAACACCAGCTTGATTAAGCTTCGCGCGAAGTGAGGGCCAGCGTTTTGCTCTCACGAGGTTGCAGATCTTTCTGCAGGGCAATAGCCAGCGCCGGTTGGGCGATAAATCGTTTCCATAACCGCTCTTGCTTACGCAGACAACACCACTTCGACCAGGTCGCCAGTGGAATCAATGTGCTTTCACCAATGTTGTCGCAGACGACGGGGATAACCTCTGACTCACTGATGCGGTGACAGAGGATATTCTGCGGCTTCAGCGACATCGTCACGATACGGTTATCCTGCAAATAACGCTTCAGCTGTTTCAGTAACTGGCGCAGTTGTGCAATGTCTTCTTCGTAACGGCATTGTTCTGCAAATTCGGTCAGCGTAATGGAAGGCTTGCCGTCGAAATCGGCAATCACATCGTAGACATAACCGGTTCCGCAATCCGTCTCAACGGTACCGTGATAGCGCGGTATTCCACTCCAGTCTTTTAACCGGCGACCAAGATGCGCGTAGTACTTTAACTCACGGCGGATCTCTTTATCGCCACCATCGCCACGATGGTAGACAATCTTGATACAGCGTTGGGCATCTTCCGGATGCGCATAACATTTCCGATGTCTTCCGGTGCCCAGGGGACTTTGTTCAGATAAGCGAATCATGCCATCTCCTGGAAATATTTTCTGACGATCTCCAGTATGGTCGATTAACTTAAACGAAATCTAAACAATGCTTCTTAAGGTTTTCTTAAGGTTCTTCTGAAAGTAAAAAGCGCACGAAATGTACAATCGACGTTGATTGATAACGATTTCAGTACGCGCTTTTCTTATTGCCGGGGGAGCTTGAAGGGATTTGAATGTCAAAGTGATGAAGATTAATCTTCATCAAAACCAGAGTTAAAGAGGGCGATAACGGCGGCCAGTGCTTCCTCTTCCTGTGGACCGGTCGCTTCAACTTCAATCTGCCGTCCTTTGGCAGAATCCAACATCAGCAGCGCAATAACGCTGTTGGCTTCAGCCTCGGTGCCTTCGTCATTACGTAACAGCACTTCAGCGTCAAAACCCTGCATTAATTCAAACAGCTTCATTGCAGGCCGGGCATGCATGCCCAGCTTGTTTGTAATTTCAACAGTTTGCTTGACGGTCATGGTTTACGTTTTTCCAGCGTCCGATGGCGTGACTGGACGTTTTTACCGCGCGAGCGGAAGTAGTCTGCCAGTTGCTCTGCAATATACACCGAACGGTGCTTCCCGCCGGTACAACCAATGGCGACCGTCAGGTAGCTACGGTTGTTGGTTTCCAGCATAGGTAACCATAGCTCAAGATAGCTTCGCGTCTGGTAGATAAAATTGTGTACTTCTGTGTGGCGGTCGAGGAACGCGGCGACAGGTTTATCAAGACCTGTCATTGGACGCAGTTTCGGATCCCAGTGTGGGTTCGGCAAGAAGCGCACGTCAAAGACGTAATCTGCATCGATAGGGATACCGTGTTTGAAGCCGAAAGACTCAAAGACCATGGTCAGTTCACGTTCACGTTTACCCAACAGACGGGTACGCAGCATTTCTGCCAGCTCGTGAACGGACATTTCTGAGGTATCGACAATCAGATCCGCTCGCGAACGCAGAGGCTCCAGCAAATCGCTTTCTTTGTCGATAGCACTTTCCAGCGACAGGTTTTTGCTGGAAAGCGGATGCAGTCGGCGCGTGTCACTGTAACGACGAATTAAGGTATTACGGTCGGCATCCAGGAACAGTAGTTGCGGTGAGAAAGCGTCAGGCAGGTTACTCATCGCCTGTTCGAATATTTCTGGTGACTCCGGCATATTACGAACATCAATGCTGACGGCGGCAGAAATCTCTCGATCGGCCAGAGTTCGAGCCAGATCGGGTAACAACACTACGGGAAGGTTATCCACGCAGTAAAAACCCATATCTTCCAGCGCACGCAGGGCGACAGATTTACCTGAACCTGAACGTCCGCTGACGATCATCAGTACCATGTACTGTTTCTCCTCACAACGTCTAAAAGAGACATTACCGAATAACTACGCTTCATCCGGAGTACCTTCGGTATCCGTAATGATTTGATACAGCTCTTCATCGCTCTGGGCTGCGCGTAAACGGCGGCAGATGGTTTTGTCCGCCAGACGTTTCGCCACCAGCGACAGAGTATGCAGGTGCGTTTTAGTTTGGTCTGCCGGCACCAGCAGGGCAAAAAGTAAGTCCACCGGTTGGTTGTCGATGGCATCGAAAGCTATAGGTGTTTCGAGCTGAACGAAAACGCCAACGGCACGCAGAGTATCTTCTTCCAGTTTGCCATGCGGAATGGCAATACCATTGCCGATACCGGTACTGCCCATTTTTTCCCGCGTCAGGATAGCTTCAAAAACCACCTGAGGCGCCAGGCTAAGTTGTTTCGCCGCCAGCTCGCTGATGATTTCCAGGGCGCGTTTTTTGCTCTGGCAGTGGACGCGGCTTCGCGTACATTCCCTGTTAAGAACACTGCTAAGCTGTAGAGTTGTATCATTATTTGTCATAATTTCACCTAAGAACCTGCCCACTCAAACAGTGGAACAGGTTCGGAGCATTAACCGTACAAATGGCCCGTTGTGCCGCACAACAGGCCGCCATGCACATGCTAATTGCCCGGACAATTAGTGTTGTTTCAGTTTATCTTTATGTTTGGTCAACTGGCGTGCCAGCTTATCAATTAAGCCATCAATGGCAGCGTACATGTCCTGACCTTCCGCGCTGGCATGAATTTCACCACCGTTTACATGCAGTGTTGCATCTGAGGTGTGGGTGACTTTCTCCACTTTCAGAACAACATAGACCTGGTTGATTCGGTCAAAATATTGCTCAAGTTTGGCAAATTTGGCTGTAACAAATTCGCGCAGTGCCTCGGTGATCTCGACGTTATTTCCGGTAATGTTGAGCTGCATAGTGTCTTCCTTATCGGTTGGGTCAAACGAGCTGTTTACGCTGGTTTGACGGCGGAATGGATAAAGACTCTCGGTACTTCGCAACAGTGCGGCGTGCCACCATGATACCTTGTTCCGACAGCAAAGAGGTTAACTTGCTGTCGCTCAACGGTTTCGCTGGGTTTTCCGCCGCGATTAATTTCTTCACCAGCGCACGAATCGCTGTGGAAGAGGCTTCACCCCCGCCTTCAGTATTGACGTGACTGGAAAAGAAATATTTCAGTTCAAAAATGCCTCGTGGACTATGCAGGTATTTTTGCGTGGTCACGCGAGATATCGTCGATTCATGCATTTCGACAGCCTGGGCGATATCGGCCAGTACCATCGGTTTCATATATTCTTCACCTTGCTCAAAGAAGGCTTGCTGCTGTTCAACGATACAGCGACTCACGCGCAGTAGCGTATCGTTACGGCTTTCCAGACTCTTGATCAACCATTTGGCATCCTGCAGATTGCTGCGGATAAACTGGCTATCACCATCATTGCGCGCGTTATTGCACATCGAGGCGTAGTGCTGGTTGATTTGCAGACGCGGAATGCTGTCACTGTTGAGTTCTACCGTCCAGTGGCCGTTATGCTTACGCACCAGCACATCTGGAATGACATACTCAGGTTCGCCAGTCTGGATCGACTGCCCGGGGCGCGGATCGAGCGACTGGATCAGATTGACGGCTTCTTTCAGCACATCTTCTTTCAGACGCGTGACGCGCATTAAAGTGCGGAAGTCGTGATTGGCTAATAGATCGAGATGATCGCTAATGATCAGTCTGGCCTCTTCCAGCCATGGCGTGGTCTTATCGAATTGGGAGAGTTGGATCAGCAGGCAGTCACGCAGATCTTTTGCCGCCACACCGACTGGATCAAACCGTTGGATCCGCTTAAGGACGGCTTCAACTTCGTCGATGTCAATCTCTTCATCGCCCATACTTTCGAGAATATCTTCCAGCGGGACAGTCAGATAACCGGTGTCATCAACGGCATCGACGATAGAGGTAGCAATCGCGCGGTCAGTGTCGGAAAACGGTGTCAACTCGACCTGCCACATCAGGTAATCCTGTAAGGTCTGCGTCGTTTCGCCCTGATAGACCGGCAGCTCGTCATCAATGTAGTCACCGCTGGTGCCGGATGGTGTACCAGCGGTGTAAATGGTGTCCCAACTGGCATCGAGCGGCAGCTCTTCCGGCATCTCTTTTTGTTCGAGCGCGTCGGCGGTGTCCAGTGTTTCACTGTCTTGCGTTTCGCGGGTGTCGATTTCTTCATGAGTGTCGATTTGCTCAAGCAGCGGATTGCTCTCCAGCGCCTGCTGTAGCTCTTGCTGAAGTTCCAGCGTCGACAACTGCAACAGACGAATTGCCTGTTGGAGCTGTGGCGTCATCGCCAGTTGTTGGCTAAGCCTGAGTTGCAAACCTTGCTTCATGTTCAGAATCGTACTCTCCTGCTAAAACGTCGCAAACTTCTACCCTATCAGAGTCTGAAGTCTTCCCCAAGGTATACACGCTTAACGTGTTCGTCTTGTAAGATTTCTGTAGGCGTGCCGTGGGCGATCAAATGCCCCTGACTGACGATATAAGCGCGTTCACAAACCGCCAGTGTTTCACGCACGTTGTGGTCAGTGATCAGTACGCCCAGGCCGCTGTCGCGCAGGTGCTCAATGATGCGTTTAATGTCGATAACCGAGATCGGGTCAACCCCGGCAAACGGTTCGTCGAGCAGAATAAATTTCGGATTCGCAGCCAGTGCGCGGGCAATTTCTACACGGCGACGTTCACCCCCGGAGAGTGACTGCCCCATGCTGTCACGCAGGTGCTCAATGTGAAACTCTTCCATCAGCTCGTTCGCACGGTCTTCACGTTGTTCAGCAGACAAGTCGTCACGAATTTGCAGTACCGCCATCAGGTTATCGTAAACGCTGAGGCGACGGAAAATGGAGGCTTCCTGCGGCAGATAGCCGATACCGCGGCGCGCGCGTGCATGCAGAGGCAGCAGACTGATATCGTCATCATCAATAATGATGTTGCCCGCATCGCGCGGCACAATGCCAACAACCATGTAGAAAGTGGTGGTCTTACCGGCACCGTTTGGCCCCAGCAGACCGACAATTTCCCCGGAGTTGACGGTCAGGCTGACGTCTTCTACCACGCGACGGCCTTTATAGGCTTTTGCAAGGTTCTTTGCAGTTAATGTTGCCATAACGAATTAATTACCCTTCTTCTGTGCCGGGGTCTGGCCTTTATTGTTTTTGTCCTGCAACTGCGACGGCACCAGAACGGTGGTTACGCGCTTGCCTTTGTCGCTGAAAGCCTGCATTTTCTGCTCTTTCACCAGGTAAGTGATCTTATCGCCCTTAATGTTGCTATCGACCTGCTGCAGATAAGCATTACCCGTCAGAACGACAAAATCTTTTGCCAGTTCGTAGTGCATCTGGGAAGCGTGACCTTCAACGGGTTTACCGTTGTCCTGCATCTGGTAGAACGTTGCCGGTTTACCGTAGCCGTCAATCACTTCTTTACCTTGTTCGCCGCCCGGACGGGTAACGACCACTTTGTCGGCATTAATTTTGATGGTGCCCTGGGTGACGATAACATTACCGGTAAAGGTAACCACGTTGCCTTGCATATCAAGAGATTGCTGGTCCGATTCAATGTGGATCGGCTGATCAGTGTCTCCGGTTACGGCAAATGCCGGAATGCTGGCGGCCAGAAGTGAGCTGGCAAGCACAAGATTAAGGCTGAGTTTGTTTGTTTTGAATTTCATAGGATGTTCTAACCTTTTCAATCAGCTCGGCGTTCTTGCTGCGTAAGTTGCCGCGCATTTTCAGACCGCTGGAGTTAAATGTTGTTCCGTATAACGTGACGAGGTCTTCAGAGGTAACATCCTGCGTCACCAGATTGATCTGCGCGTTATCCGTCGTGATTCTGCGAAGTTGAGAGTCCGGCACGAGTGCATTGACTTCAACGTGTCCATATAAATAGAGCATCCGGTCATTGGTCAGCTTGGCTTTATCTGCTTTTACGGACCATGTCGGGATTTTATCCTTATCAAACGTGGTAAGTACCGGCTGCGTAAACCACGAAACGGCCTGATCGGAATAATATTCAACGTGTTGAGCAATCAATCGATAGCTTAGTGCCCCTTCTGGGTTATAGACGAGCGTGTCCGTATGCTCGCTTTTATAGGTGGGATCATTGTTGTTGACGACCACCTGGGCGGTATCGTCTTTTTCGGCCATATTAATGCCGATCATCACCAGAACCGCCAGTGATAGCACAATGATAACCCAACGTCTGGCTTTACTCATATCGATTGCCCTTTGGCTTCATCCAGTTTGCCCTGCGCCAGGAGTAATAAGTCGCAAACTTCTCGCACTGCGCCACGACCGCCAGCAATGCGCGTTACGTAATCGGCGCGCGGGATCAACAGTGGATGCGCATCGGCCACGGCGACGCTTAAACCCACTTTTTCCATTACCGGCCAGTCGATGAGATCATCGCCGACATAAGCCACATTTTCCGGGGCAATCGCCAGTTTTTCCAGCAGATCGCTAAAGGCGATCAGTTTGTTTGACTGCCCCTGATACAAGTGAGTGATCCCCAATGTGGCACAACGATCTTCTACCAGTTTAGCCTTTCGCCCGGTAATGATAGCGACTTCAATATCAGAGGTGAGCGCACAACGAATGCCATAACCGTCACGAACATTGAACGCTTTCAGCTCTTCGCCGTTATTGCCCATATAAATCAGGCCATCTGACAGTACGCCGTCAACGTCGAGGATCAGCAGACGAATGTTCTCTGCTTTTGCCATAACGTCGGCGCTGACAGGGCCGTAACAGGTCGCAAGCGACGCACCTGCTTTGCTCATTGTTGTTTATCCTTGAATCTTTACACTACGCCTGCACGCAGTAAATCATGCATATGTAACACACCGAGTAAATGGTCGCCATCGGCAACCATCACGGAGGTGATATGGCGGGACTGCATTAAGTTCAGTGCCTCAACGGCCAGAATGCCTGGGCGCACGCGTATTCCCCCCGGCGTCATCACATCGGCAATACTTAACTGACGAACATCCACGCCCATATCGAAGACACGGCGTAAATCACCGTCGGTAAAGATGCCTTCAATCATCATATTGTCATCGCAAATGACAGTCATACCAAGATTTTTGCGGGTAACTTCCAGCAATGCGTCACGCAGACTGGCCGTTTTCTTAACATGCGGGATCTCATCGCCCGTATGCATAATATCGTTTACGCGCAGCAGAAGTTTACGACCCAGTGCGCCGCCTGGGTGTGAGAGCGCAAAATCTTCAGCAGTAAAGCCGCGTGCTTTTAACAGCGCGACAGCGAGGGCATCGCCCATAACCAGCGTGGCGGTTGTGCTGCTGGTCGGTGCCAGCCCTAACGGACAGGCTTCTTTCGCTACTTTAACACACAGATGCACATCTGCGGCGCGCGCCATGCTGCTCTCCGGGCGACCGGTGATGCAGATTAACGGTACGTGAAGACGCTTAAGCACTGGAATTAAGGCCGTGATTTCGCTGGATTCACCTGAGTTAGAGATAGCAATCACCACATCCTGCGGGGTGACCATGCCTAAATCACCATGCGCGGCTTCACCAGGATGGACGAAAAATGAAGGTGTACCAGTGCTGGCAAATGTTGCTGCCATTTTGCGCCCGATGTGCCCCGATTTCCCCATCCCCATGACGACAACTTTCCCTTTACACCAGAACATCTTTTCACAGGCAAGCGTGAAATTCTGATTGATGTATTGATCAAGCTCCGCCAGGCATTCACGTTCAATCGCCAGGACTTCTTTACCTGCTTGCTGAAAGTCAAAACCCGGTTGTAACTCTACGTGCGACATAATGCGTTTCCAGTTATTCAACGAGTATTGGCGATAACCAGTACAACATCGCCAGCCATACGATAAATCCGCCAGTTAATAATACCCCTACACCACGGCCCGGTTGCGGGGAGCGCCGCCAGCACAGCAACGCAAAAATAATGCTCACCAGCAACATCACGCTGTAGTCACGACTGTACGCCAGTGGATCAATCTCTCCTGGCGTTATCAGCGCGGGTAAACCCAACACGATGACAATATTAAAAATGTTTGCGCCAATGATATTTCCGACCGCAATGTCGTTTTCACCTTTGCGAACCCCTGCTATTGCGGTTGCCAGTTCCGGCAGGCTGGTTCCGATAGCAATTGCCGTCAGACCCATCGTCAACTCGCTGATGGCAAAGTAATTCGCCAGCACCGTGGCGTTATCAACTACCATCCGCGTGGCCACTGGCATAATGATCAGTGCGATGCCGAGCCATAAAAATGCGACGGGCAATCCACCTTCACGCGGCAGCTCTGCAAGCTGCTCTCTGGTCAGGCTGTCAGTCCCCTGACGTTCAGCCTGACGTGCAAGTTTAACAATGAACAGCAGCCATAGCACAGCCAGAAAGAGGAGAAAGATACCATCGCTGCGACTAAGTTGTCCGTCATAGAGTACGGAACCGGCCACCACGCTGACCAACAACATTAAGGGTAATTCACGGCGTAGAACATCAGAATGGACGGTAAAAGGACGAACCAGCGCAGCCAGACCGAGGATCAGCAATATATTGATAATGTTTGAGCCGAGGGCTGTACCAACGGCTAAATCGCGTTGTTCGTGCAAAGACGCGGCAAGCGAGACGATGATTTCTGGTAACGATGTACCAATACTGACCACCGTCATGCCGATGATCAACGGCGGGATGCCAAAGGTTCGGCAAAGAATAGACGCGGCAAAAACCAGGCGGTCGGCACTGTAAACGACCAAAAGTAAACCAACAATTAACAGTGCCGTAGCTAAAAGCATCTAACGTCCTTTCTTCAGGTATACTCGCCGGTCCGCTGAAGATTTTCAGAAAGCCGTAACAGATTCTTAATTTTGACTTTATGCGGCTAAAAAGTAAAACAAATGCCAGCTTTCGCTAACCACGGCAGGTAATATTCTGTAAATATGTTGGGTTCAAGGTTAAATTGAGCGCCATGCTTAGAAAATCAACGCAAGACGAAGGGTGAATTATGGAGCAGTCTGTGGCGAATTTAGTCGATATGCGCGATGTCAGTTTTACGCGTGGCAATCGCTGCATCTTCGATAATATTTCCCTGACCGTGCCGCGAGGGAAGATCACGGCGATCATGGGGCCATCGGGCATCGGTAAAACGACGCTACTCCGTCTGATTGGCGGGCAAATCGCACCAGATCATGGTGAGATTCTTTTCGATGGTGAGAATATTCCGGCGATGTCTCGTTCGCGCCTGTATACAGTGCGCAAACGGATGAGCATGTTATTTCAGTCCGGGGCGTTGTTCACTGATATGAACGTATTTGACAACGTCGCCTATCCACTGCGGGAACATACCCAACTTCCCGCGCCATTGTTGCATAGTACGGTGATGATGAAGCTGGAGGCCGTGGGGCTGCGTGGAGCGGCTAAACTTATGCCTTCTGAACTTTCCGGTGGGATGGCGCGGCGTGCAGCGCTGGCACGTGCGATTGCGCTGGAGCCGGATCTCATCATGTTTGATGAGCCCTTTGTTGGGCAAGATCCCATTACCATGGGCGTGCTGGTGAAGCTGATTTCTGAGCTGAACAGCGCGCTGGGCGTGACTTGTGTGGTGGTTTCTCACGATGTGCCGGAAGTGTTAAGTATTGCGGATCACGCCTGGATCCTGGCGGACAAAAAAATTGTCGCTCATGGTAGTGCCCAGGCGTTGCAGGCGAATCCTGATCCGCGCGTACGTCAGTTTCTGGACGGGATAGCTGACGGGCCTGTTCCGTTCCGCTATCCTGCCGGCGATTATCACGCTGATCTTTTACCAGGGAGTTAAGCCACTCATGCTGTTAAATGCGCTGGCGTCGCTCGGACATAAAGGGATTAAAACCCTGAGAACGTTCGGGCGGGCCGGGTTAATGTTATTCAATGCGCTGGTCGGCAAACCGGAATTTCGCAAACATGCACCGCTGCTGGTGCGCCAGCTCTATAATGTCGGCGTCCTGTCGATGCTGATTATTGTTGTTTCTGGCGTGTTCATCGGAATGGTGTTGGGGCTGCAAGGTTATCTGGTTCTGACCACTTATAGTGCGGAAACCAGTCTGGGTATGCTGGTGGCGTTATCGCTACTGCGTGAACTGGGGCCGGTGGTTGCCGCGTTGTTGTTTGCCGGGCGTGCTGGTTCGGCGCTAACCGCAGAAATCGGCCTGATGCGCGCTACAGAGCAACTCTCCAGTATGGAGATGATGGCGGTGGATCCGCTGCGTCGGGTTATTTCTCCCCGTTTCTGGGCTGGAGTTATTTCATTACCACTGTTGACGGTTATCTTCGTCGCCGTGGGGATCTGGGGCGGATCGCTGGTCGGCGTCAGTTGGAAAGGCATTGATAGTGGGTTCTTCTGGTCGGCAATGCAAAATGCCGTCGACTGGCGTATGGATCTCGTCAACTGTCTGATTAAGAGCGTGGTGTTCGCCATCACGGTGACGTGGATTTCGTTGTTTAACGGCTACGACGCCATCCCGACGTCTGCCGGGATTAGCCGGGCAACCACTCGCACCGTTGTCCACTCGTCTCTGGCTGTTCTGGGGCTGGATTTTGTGCTGACCGCATTGATGTTTGGGAATTGAGTTCATGCAAACGAAAAAAAATGAAATTTGGGTGGGTATCTTTTTATTAGCAGCACTGCTTGCGGCGCTGTTTGTTTGCCTGAAGGCAGCGAACGTGACGTCTATACGTACTGAACCGACCTATACGCTTTATGCGACGTTCGATAACATTGGCGGCCTGAAAGCCCGCTCTCCGGTCAGCATTGGTGGCGTTGTTGTGGGCCGGGTGGCGGATATTACGCTGGACCCGAAAACCTATCTGCCGCGCGTAACGCTGGAAATTGAACAACGTTATAACCACATTCCTGATACCAGTTCGCTGAGCATTCGTACTTCCGGCCTGCTGGGGGAACAATATCTGGCATTAAACGTCGGTTTTGAAGACCCGGAACTGGGGACTGCTATCCTGAAGGATGGCGATACAATTCAGGACACCAAGTCTGCGATGGTGCTGGAAGATCTCATTGGTCAGTTCCTTTACGGTAGTAAAGGCGATGACAATAAGAATAGTGGCGATGCGCCAGCTGCTGCGCCAGGTAATAATGAAACCACTGAACCTGTGGGTACAACGAAATAATTTCAGGAGAACCGACGCATGTTTAAACGTTTAATGATGGTCGCTTTGCTGGTGATTGCACCGCTGAGTGCGGCAACCGCGGCAGACCAGACCAATCCGTATAAGCTGATGGACGAGGCGGCGCAGAAAACGTTCGATCGCCTGAAGAATGAGCAACCGCAAATTCGGGCCAACCCGGATTATCTGCGTACCATTGTTGATCAGGAACTGTTGCCATACGTACAGGTGAAATACGCCGGTGCGCTGGTGCTGGGCCAGTATTACAAGAGTGCGACCCCAGCTCAACGTGATGCTTACTTTGCCGCTTTCCGTGAGTACCTGAAGCAGGCTTACGGTCAGGCGCTGGCGATGTATCACGGTCAAACCTATCAGATTGCGCCAGAACAGCCGCTGGGTGATAAAACCATTGTGCCGATTCGCGTTACCATTATTGACCCGAATGGCCGCCCGCCGGTGCGTCTGGACTTCCAGTGGCGTAAAAACTCCCAGACGGGCAACTGGCAGGCTTACGACATGATTGCTGAAGGCGTCAGTATGATCACCACCAAACAAAACGAGTGGGGAACGCTGCTGCGTACCAAAGGTATCGACGGCCTGACTGCGCAACTGAAATCGATTTCTCAACAGAAAATCACTCTGGAAGAGAAAAAATAATGAGCGAGTCACTGAGCTGGATGCAGACGGGTGACACGCTGGCGTTATCCGGAGAGCTGGATCAGGACGTTTTGCTACCGCTTTGGGAAATACGTGAGGAAGCGGTGAAGGGGATTACCAGCATCGATCTTAGCCGTGTGTCTCGCGTGGATACGGGTGGACTGGCACTGCTGCTCCATCTTATCGATCTGGCGAAAAAGCAGGGCAACAATGTGACGCTTCAGGGGGTAAACGACAAAGTGTATACCCTGGCGAAATTGTATAATTTGCCTGCTGATGTTCTGCCTCGTTAAATTTTTTCAGGCCGGATATGGCGTTAACCGCCTGTCCGGCAAACCTGCCTGCAAGTCGAGCCTTGTCTGATTTATCAGCGAGGCTTTTTGCTTATTTATGCCAGCGCAACTTTGCTCTAAGATGTTTCGCTGATTTATTAACTGATGATTGAAGATCCCATGGAAAATAATGAAATTCAGAGCGTGTTGATGAACGCTCTCTCCCTCCAGGAAGTCCACGTTTCCGGCGATGGCAGCCACTTTCAGGTTATTGCCGTGGGTGAGTTGTTTGACGGCATGAGTCGGGTTAAAAAACAGCAGACGGTCTATGGCCCGCTGATGGAATATATTGCGGATAACCGCATTCATGCTGTGTCGATCAAAGCGTATACCCCTGCGGAGTGGGCGCGCGATCGCAAACTGAACGGCTTTTGAGCTATGGGCGATTCGCCGGTAGCGGATATGAATTGTTAACTGAGAACAAACTAAATGGATAAATTTCGTGTTCAGGGGCCAACGAAGCTCCAGGGCGAAGTCACAATTTCCGGCGCTAAAAATGCTGCTCTGCCTATCCTTTTTGCCGCACTACTGGCGGAAGAACCGGTAGAGATCCAGAACGTCCCGAAACTAAAAGACGTCGATACATCAATGAAGCTGCTAAGCCAGCTGGGTGCGAAAGTAGAACGTAATGGTTCTGTGCATATTGATGCCCGCGACGTTAATGTATTCTGCGCACCTTACGATCTGGTTAAAACCATGCGTGCTTCTATCTGGGCGCTGGGGCCGCTGGTAGCGCGCTTTGGTCAGGGGCAAGTTTCACTGCCTGGCGGTTGTACGATCGGCGCACGTCCGGTTGATCTACACATTTCTGGCCTCGAACAATTAGGCGCGACCATCAAACTGGAAGAAGGTTACGTTAAAGCTTCCGTCGATGGTCGTCTGAAAGGCGCACATATCGTGATGGATAAAGTCAGCGTTGGCGCAACGGTGACCATCATGTGTGCTGCAACCCTGGCGGAAGGCACCACGATTATTGAAAACGCAGCGCGTGAACCGGAAATCGTCGATACCGCGAACTTCCTGATTACGCTGGGTGCGAAAATTAGCGGTCAGGGCACCGATCGTATCGTCATCGAAGGTGTGGAACGTTTAGGCGGCGGTGTCTATCGCGTGCTGCCGGATCGTATCGAAACCGGTACTTTCCTGGTGGCGGCGGCGATCTCTCGCGGCAAAATTATCTGCCGTAACGCGCAGCCAGATACTCTGGACGCCGTGCTGGCGAAACTGCGTGACGCTGGAGCGGACATCGAAGTCGGCGAAGACTGGATTAGCCTGGATATGCATGGCAAACGTCCGAAGGCTGTTAACGTACGTACCGCGCCGCATCCGGCATTCCCGACCGATATGCAGGCCCAGTTCACGCTGTTGAACCTGGTGGCAGAAGGGACCGGATTCATCACCGAAACGGTCTTTGAAAACCGCTTTATGCATGTGCCAGAGCTGAGCCGTATGGGCGCGCACGCCGAAATCGAAAGCAATACCGTTATTTGTCACGGTGTTGAAAAACTTTCTGGCGCACAGGTTATGGCAACCGATCTGCGTGCATCAGCAAGCCTGGTGCTGGCTGGCTGTATTGCGGAAGGGACGACGGTGGTTGATCGTATTTATCACATCGATCGTGGCTACGAACGCATTGAAGACAAACTACGCGCTTTAGGTGCAAATATTGAGCGTGTGAAAGGCGAGTAATTGTCTGAGAGCTGGCAGCCCCGTTCGCGGGGCTACCGCCAGACCACTCATTTTTTCGGTTTAGTGTAGCTACGCATCAACTGCGTTCTGTCGATAAACTCATGGGTCTGCGGATCATGGTAGCGTGATGGCCAGATAACCCAGGGGTCAGTTCCCAGGGCTTTCGCAATAATCATCTCTCCTTTCGGCCATGGGCGTGATAATGCGTTCGCCAGCGTTGAGGAACTCAAACCATTTCTGCGAGACTCCGCCGCCATTGACGTTCCCTTCTTGCGCAAACCTGCAATGATGTCAGCGGGATGCCAGTCAATGAAATTACTTTCCATCTTTCCTCACTCCTTAAATTAGTCGCTTTCATTCAGAATACTTCTTCTGTTTCTGTCGAGCATCACTATACTCCTGATGGCCTATTGCTCTAAAAAGTTCCTGTAAAGAGTGTGAATATTCAGAATATATAAAGATACACAGCCCTGTTTTTCAGGAGTTATAGAGCTGAATAAGTGTTTTATGGAATTTACTGGAATCATCCCGCGCACTGCGCGGGATGAGGGGAGGGGATTAACGATCGCGTTGAACAGCGATGTGCGCGAGGCCGATAAGTGCTTCTCTCCACGGGGTGTCCGGGAGCACCTGTAACGCTGCGATGGCTTTGTCTGCTTCTTCCTCGGCACGCTGACGCGTCCATTCAAGAGATCCACAAGCGTTCATTGCTTCCAGAACCGGTTCCAGAAGATGGCGACCGTTACCCTGTTCGATGGCGGTACGAATCATCTGTGCCTGTTCTGGTGTGCCATGATGCATCGCATGCAGCAGCGGCAGCGTCGGTTTACCTTCGTTCAGATCGTCGCCGACGTTTTTACCTAACTGTTCGCCATCGGCATTGTAATCGAGTAAATCGTCGATCAACTGGAAAGCAGTGCCGAGATAGCGCCCATAATCTTGTAGGCCTTTCTCCTCCTCCGGCGTACAGCCAGCCAGAATCCCGGAACACTGCGCGGCAGCCTCAAACAGACGCGCAGTCTTGCTGTAGATAACGCGCATGTAGTTTTCTTCAGTGATGTCCGGATCGTTAACGTTCATCAGTTGCAGAACTTCACCTTCTGCGATGACGTTTACGGCTTCTGACATGACTTCCAGCACTTTGAGTGAACCGAGGCTGGTCATCATCTGGAACGCGCGGGTATAAATAAAATCGCCTACCAGCACGCTGGCGGCATTGCCAAATGCGGCGTTGGCGGTAGCTTTACCCCTGCGCATATCTGATTCATCCACAACGTCGTCGTGTAGCAGAGTCGCCGTGTGGATAAACTCGATCAGGGCAGCAATGGTGACATGCGCATTTCCCTCATAGCCAACAGCTCGTGCAGCCAGTACAGCAATCATCGGACGAATACGTTTACCGCCGCCGCTGACGATGTAATAGCCTAACTGATTGATCAGTTGGACGTCGGAATTAAGCTGCTCAAGGATTGCCGCATTAACACCCGCCATATCTTGCGCGGTTAACTCATTGATTTTTTCTAAATTCATCGCAAAAGCCGGGCTTTTCGCCCCGATTACCTTACTGTGAACAAAGGCAACTTAGGGTTTATGGTTAGGAATATAGGGTGATTGTACTGAAAAAATGGCACAGATAAACGTTACCGTACAAGTTGTGTTTTTTTTCTTCGTGTATTGACTGTAGCACTTGTCAAAGGCGTGCGTTTTGCGTAATATTCGCGCCCTATTGTGAATATTTATAGCGCACTCTGAATCATTGAAAAGGTGTGCGCGGAAGCGGAGTTTTATATGTACGCGGTTTTCCAAAGTGGTGGTAAACAACACCGAGTAAGCGAAGGTCAGACCGTTCGCCTGGAAAAGCTGGACATCGCAACTGGCGAAACTGTTGAGTTCGCTGAAGTGCTGATGATCGCAAACGGTGAAGAAGTCAAAATCGGCGTTCCTTTCGTTGATGGCGGCGTAATCAAAGCTGAAGTTGTTGCTCACGGTCGTGGCGAGAAAGTTAAAATCGTTAAGTTTCGTCGTCGTAAACACTATCGTAAGCAGCAGGGCCATCGTCAGTGGTTCACTGATGTGAAAATTACTGGCATCAGCGCCTAAGACCTGAGGAGAGATTTCAAATGGCACATAAAAAGGCTGGCGGCTCCACACGTAACGGTCGCGATTCAGAAGCTAAACGCCTGGGCGTTAAGCGTTTCGGTGGTGAATCCGTTCTGGCGGGTAGCATCATCGTTCGTCAACGTGGTACCAAATTCCACGCTGGCGCTAACGTAGGTTGCGGTCGTGACCACACTCTGTTTGCTAAAGCAGACGGTAAAGTGAAATTCGAAGTTAAAGGCCCGAAAAACCGTAAATTTATCAGCATCGAAGCTGAATAAGTTTTTCGCGTCCCGGTAACGGATGAAAGCCCCGCAACACGTTGCGGGGCTTTTTACATTCGATAACCGGTAAAAATGCGCATGGTGCGACGTTAATCCGCATATGCGCTTTGCAGGGAATACGGTATGAAGCAGCAGGCAGGCATTGGCATTCTTTTGGCGCTCACCACAGCAATTTGCTGGGGGGCGTTGCCAATCGCAATGAAGCAGGTGCTGGAGGTGATGGAACCTCCGACAATCGTGTTTTACCGTTTCTTGATGGCGAGTATTGGCCTTGGTGCCATTCTTGCGGTGAAGAAGCGGTTGCCGCCATTACGCGTGTTTCGTAAGCCACGCTGGTTGATTTTGTTAGCAGTGGCGACCGCCGGGCTGTTTGGGAACTTCATCCTGTTCAGCTCATCCTTGCAATACCTGAGTCCGACCGCTTCGCAGGTGATTGGGCAACTCTCGCCAGTTGGCATGATGGTTGCCAGCGTATTTATCCTGAAAGAGAAAATGCGCAGTACTCAGGTTGTAGGGGCATTGATGCTCCTGAGCGGCCTGGTGATGTTTTTTAACACCAGTCTGGTCGAGATATTTACAAAGCTCACCGATTACACCTGGGGAGTTATCTTTGGGGTCGGTGCGGCGACGGTTTGGGTGAGTTATGGCGTGGCGCAAAAGGTTTTATTGCGTCGGCTGGCCTCACCGCAGATCCTGTTTTTGCTGTACACTTTATGTACAATTGCGCTCTTCCCTCTGGCAAATCCTGGAGTGATAGCGCAGCTTAGCCACTGGCAGCTCGCCTGTTTAATTTTTTGCGGACTGAATACATTGGTAGGATATGGCGCCCTGGCGGAAGCGATGGCTCGCTGGCAGGCAGCGCAGGTGAGCGCGATCATCACGCTCACCCCACTGTTTACGCTGTTTTTTTCAGATCTTTTATCACTGGCCTGGCCCGATTTCTTCGCCAGACCGATGTTAAACCTTTTAGGTTATCTCGGTGCGTTTGTCGTGGTTGCGGGCGCGATGTATTCCGCCATTGGTCATCGTATTTGGGGCGGATTACGTAAGCATACAACGGTGGTATCGCAACCCCGCGCAGGCGAATGATTTACGGAGAATAAAATGAAGTTTGTTGATGAAGCATCGATTCTGGTCGTTGCAGGTGATGGCGGTAATGGTTGCGTGAGCTTCCGCCGCGAAAAGTATATTCCGAAAGGCGGCCCGGATGGCGGCGACGGCGGTGACGGTGGTGACGTATGGATGGAAGCCGACGAGAACCTGAACACGCTTATCGATTATCGTTTTGAAAAATCTTTCCGTGCAGAGCGCGGTCAAAACGGTGCAAGCCGCGACTGTACAGGTAAGCGCGGTAAAGACGTCACGATTAAAGTGCCGGTAGGTACGCGTGTAATCGACCAGGGTACTGGTGAAACCATGGGTGATATGACCAAACACGGTCAGCGTCTGCTGGTTGCTAAGGGCGGCTGGCACGGTCTGGGCAACACTCGTTTCAAATCGTCAGTTAACCGTACACCACGGCAGAAAACTAACGGTACGCCGGGCGATAAGCGTGAGCTGCTGCTGGAGCTGATGCTGCTGGCTGACGTCGGTATGTTGGGGATGCCAAACGCGGGTAAATCGACCTTTATTCGTGCTGTATCGGCGGCTAAACCGAAAGTGGCGGATTATCCGTTTACCACTCTGGTACCAAGCCTGGGCGTGGTGCGAATGGACAACGAAAAGAGCTTCGTTGTTGCCGATATTCCAGGGCTGATTGAAGGCGCTGCAGAAGGCGCAGGTCTGGGCATTCGCTTCCTGAAGCACCTGGAACGTTGCCGCGTCCTGTTGCACCTCATCGATATCGATCCGATTGACGGCACCGATCCGGTTGAAAACGCGCGTATTATTATCAGTGAGCTGGAAAAATACAGCCAGGATCTGGCGGCGAAACCGCGTTGGTTAGTTTTCAACAAGATCGATCTGCTGGATAAGGCAGAAGCCGAAGAGAAAGCGAAAGCGATCGCTGAAGCGCTGGGCTGGGAAGATAAATATTATCTGATCTCTGCGGCGAGCGGACTGGGCGTGAAAGATCTCTGCTGGGATGTGATGACCTTTATCATTGAAAACCCGGTCGTGCAGGCTGAAGAAGCGAAACAGCCAGAGAAAGTCGAATTCATGTGGGATGATTATCACCGTCAGCAGCTTGAAGAGATTGCTGAAGAGGATGATGAGGACTGGGATGACGACTGGGACGAAGACGACGAAGAAGGCGTTGAGTTCATTTACAAGCGTTAATCAGCAAAACCCCGGCCATGTGCCGGGGTTTCTCTTTAGGCTAATTATTCTGATAAATATCTTTATACAAACGGCTTTCAAAACGCACTAACGGAATACGGCGATTACGCTGATCCGCCGGTTCTACTGCATAGCCAGAAAGATATTGCACAAACGCCATTCGTTGCCCGCTCGCTGTGGTAATGAATCCCGCCAGGTTATATACCCCCTGCAACGAACCGGTTTTCGCTGAGACTTTTCCATCCACGCCCGCCTGATGCAGACCTGCACGGTACTGCAAAGAGCCGTCATAGCCCGCCAGCGGCAGCATGGAGATAAAGTTAAGTTCATTGTCGTGTTGGGCAATATATTGCAGCACCTGCATCATGGTGGCGGGGGCAATCAGGTTATGCCGCGAAAGCCCTGAACCATCGGCAATAATGGTGTTTCCGATATCGACACCGGCTTGCTGGCGCAGGATCTGACGCACGGCGTCCGATCCGGCCCGCCATGTTCCAGGCACATTGAAGCGCGCATGGCCGATCATGCGGAAAACCGTATCGGCAATCATGTTGTCCGACTTTTTCAGCATAATCTTAAGCAGATCGTGCAGCGGGGCCGACTGTTTACTGGCAACTACCGTTCCAGGTTCGTTAACCTGAGTCTGGCGCAGCAGTGTTCCGCTCCAGGCGATACCCGCCTGTTTTAACTCATCTTTCAGAATTGCCCCGGCATAGCTGGCACCATCCTGCACGGCAAAAGCCAACGGGAGCGGCTCAGAACGTTGTGGCAGGCATCCCGTTAGCGTAAAGCGGTTCAGGTCACCTGGTACGACATCCAGTTCGCAGTATTGCGCTTCGGCAGAACCACGGGGGAGGGTGCGTACCTGGCTGAACATCGTAACGGGGTAATAAGATGCCACGCGTATAAAAGCCATATCACCAGGTTTTGGGGCACTGTAGAGCGAGACGGAGAAACAGTTGCGGTCAACTATGGCGGCGGCAGGCGGTGCGCTAAAGCATTGTGTCATGTCATTCCATGGCCAGCCGGGGGCTTTATCGTGGCTGGCGAAAATGGAGGTATCTATCAACACATTGCCATCGATTTGGTTGACGCCAGATTTTTTCAAAGTCGTGACCATATTGCGAATATCCTGACGTTTTAACGTCGGATCGGCACCAAATCGCGCAACTAAGTCACCCTTAAGTACGCCGTTTTCCACATTGCCTTTGGTTTCAAGCGTCGTGGTAAAACGAAAATCGGGGCCGAGTTGAATCAACGCCGCCAGCGCAGTAATCACTTTCTGCGTACTGGCGGGTAGCGCCATCTGCTGACTGTGGTAATCAATAGCGGGGGCCGACGCGCCGACTTTTTGCACCATCAGGGCAAGGTTGGCACCTGCGGGGAGTTGAGTAATGTACTCATCAACATTTGCGGCCTGAACACTGAACGCTATACAGCTGGTCAATCCGATGATAAATCTGGAAAATCGCATAATCTCGCGCTAACAACCTGGAATCGAGCCGTCATACTACGGCGCAACGCCCTATAAAGTAAACGATGACCCTTCGGGAACTCCAGGGTAAAATGACTATCAAAATGTGAATTGTAGCTGACCTGGGACTTGTACCCGGGTCGGTATTTTTTTGCTTCTGGTCCCGGTGAGGAGTTATGCCGGGCAGGCCGAACAGCCGGGGTGGGTGAAGACTTGCCCCATCAGGAATATTCAAGAGGTATAACAAATGCAAGCTATTCCGATGACCTTACGCGGCGCTGAAAAATTACGCGAAGAGCTGGATTTTCTGAAATCTGTGCGCCGTCCTGAAATCATTGCTGCTATCGCGGAAGCGCGTGAGCATGGCGACCTGAAAGAAAACGCCGAATACCACGCAGCTCGTGAACAGCAGGGCTTCTGCGAAGGCCGTATCAAAGACATCGAAGCCAAGCTGTCGAACGCGCAGGTGATTGATGTCACCAAAATGCCCAACAATGGGCGCGTTATTTTTGGTGCTACCGTAACGGTGCTGAATCTCGATTCTGACGAAGAACAGACTTATCGCATCGTTGGCGATGACGAAGCTGACTTTAAACAAAACCTGATTTCTGTAAACTCGCCTATTGCTCGTGGCCTGATCGGCAAAGAAGAAGATGATGTTGTGGTCATCAAAACGCCGGGCGGCGAAGTAGAATTTGAAGTAATTAAGGTGGAATACCTGTAAGAATTACCCAATACTCAAGATGTTGATGTATTGTAAAGAAAGGAAAAAGGCCGCTATGCGGCCTTTTATCAACGAACAGAGCGTGGCATTTTGCTCTCCTGCCTGCGGAAAACCCCTCGTTTTACACAGCGAATGTGTGTAACTTTAGGATAATCTTAGCGTGGCAGCGAGATTTTACGTTCTTTAGTTGGGCGATAAAGCACCAGCGTTTTACCGATGACCTGTACATTACAGGCGCCGGTTTCGCGCACGATAGCTTCCACGATCAAGGTTTTAGTTTCGCGATCTTCGGTGGCGATTTTCACCTTGATGAGTTCATGGTGCTCTAACGCTTGTTCAATCTCGGCCAGCACCCCTTCGGTCAAACCATTACTGCCAAGCAGAACAACTGGCTTGAGCGGATGTGCCAGACCTTTCAGGTGCTGTTTTTGTTTAGTACTCAGATTCATCGTATTTTTTGCTTACGTTGGGATTGAAAACGGGTCATTCTACCGCCATCTCCCATATATCACCAAATAGGCGCGTAAAAATTTACGCAATTGGTTACGATGAGTTATCCCCATGGGAAAGTTAAATGACAGGTAAGAAGCGTTCTGCCAGCTCCAGCCGCTGGCTTCAGGAACACTTTAGCGATAAATATGTTCAACAGGCACAGAAAAAGGGGTTACGTTCCCGTGCCTGGTTTAAACTTGATGAAATACAGCAAAGTGACAAACTCTTTAAACCGGGAATGACGGTTGTCGACCTTGGTGCTGCTCCGGGTGGTTGGTCACAATATGTGGTCACCCAAATTGGCGGCAAAGGCCGCATCATCGCTTGCGATCTTTTACCTATGGATCCTATCGTTGGTGTGGACTTTCTTCAGGGCGATTTTCGTGATGAACTGGTGATGAAAGCACTGCTGGAGCGCGTTGGCGACAGCAAAGTCCAGGTTGTCATGTCCGATATGGCACCAAACATGAGCGGAACACCGGCGGTGGATATCCCCCGTGCCATGTATCTGGTGGAACTGGCGCTAGAAATGTGTCGTGATGTATTAGCGCCAGGTGGCAGTTTTGTAGTGAAGGTGTTCCAGGGCGAAGGTTTCGATGAGTATCTAAGGGAAATTCGCTCCCTGTTTACGAAGGTCAAAGTTCGTAAGCCGGACTCTTCTCGTGCACGTTCGCGGGAAGTGTATATTGTAGCGACCGGGCGTAAACCCTAACCGGGAGATTTCAGACGAAAGTTTGAAAGATGCTGGATATAGAGTATCCTGACGCTGTTTTTAACACAGTTGTAATAAGAGGTTAATCCCTTGAGTGACATGGCGAAAAACCTAATACTCTGGCTGGTCATTGCCGTTGTGCTGATGTCAGTATTCCAGAGCTTTGGGCCCAGCGAGTCTAATGGCCGTAAGGTGGATTACTCTACCTTCCTACAAGAGGTCAATAACGACCAGGTTCGTGAAGCGCGTATCAACGGACGTGAAATCAACGTTACCAAGAAAGATAGTAACCGTTATACCACTTACATTCCGGTTCAGGATCCGAAATTACTGGATAACCTGTTGACCAAGAACGTCAAGGTTGTCGGTGAACCGCCTGAAGAACCAAGCCTGCTGGCTTCTATCTTCATCTCCTGGTTCCCGATGCTGTTGCTGATTGGTGTCTGGATCTTCTTCATGCGTCAAATGCAGGGCGGCGGTGGCAAAGGTGCCATGTCGTTTGGTAAGAGCAAAGCGCGCATGCTGACGGAAGATCAGATCAAAACCACCTTTGCTGACGTTGCGGGCTGCGACGAAGCAAAAGAAGAAGTTGCTGAACTGGTTGAGTATCTGCGTGAGCCGAGCCGCTTCCAGAAACTCGGCGGTAAGATCCCGAAAGGCGTCCTGATGGTAGGTCCTCCGGGTACCGGTAAAACGTTGCTGGCGAAAGCAATTGCAGGCGAAGCGAAAGTTCCGTTCTTTACTATCTCCGGTTCTGACTTCGTAGAAATGTTCGTCGGTGTGGGTGCATCCCGTGTTCGTGACATGTTCGAACAGGCGAAGAAAGCGGCACCGTGCATCATCTTTATCGATGAAATCGACGCCGTAGGCCGCCAGCGCGGCGCAGGCTTGGGCGGTGGTCACGATGAACGTGAACAGACTCTGAACCAGATGCTGGTTGAGATGGATGGTTTTGAAGGTAACGAAGGTATCATCGTTATCGCTGCGACTAACCGTCCGGACGTTCTCGACCCAGCCCTGCTGCGTCCTGGCCGTTTCGACCGTCAGGTTGTGGTTGGCTTGCCAGATGTTCGCGGTCGTGAGCAGATCCTGAAAGTTCACATGCGTCGCGTACCATTGGCACCCGATATCGACGCGGCAATCATTGCCCGTGGTACTCCTGGTTTCTCCGGTGCTGACCTGGCGAACCTGGTGAACGAAGCGGCACTGTTCGCTGCTCGTGGCAACAAACGCGTTGTTTCGATGGTTGAGTTCGAGAAAGCGAAAGACAAAATCATGATGGGTGCGGAACGTCGCTCCATGGTGATGACGGAAGCGCAGAAAGAATCGACGGCTTACCACGAGGCGGGTCATGCGATTATCGGTCGCCTGGTGCCGGAACACGATCCGGTGCACAAAGTGACGATTATCCCACGCGGTCGTGCGCTGGGTGTGACTTTCTTCTTGCCTGAGGGCGACGCAATCAGCGCCAGCCGTCAGAAACTGGAAAGTCAGATCTCCACGCTGTACGGTGGTCGTCTGGCGGAAGAGATCATCTACGGACCGGAACATGTTTCTACCGGGGCGTCCAACGATATTAAAGTTGCGACCAACCTGGCACGTAACATGGTGACCCAGTGGGGCTTCTCTGAGAAATTGGGTCCACTGCTGTACGCGGAAGAAGAAGGTGAAGTGTTCCTCGGCCGTAGCGTAGCGAAAGCGAAACATATGTCCGATGAAACTGCACGTATCATCGACCAGGAAGTGAAAGCACTGATTGAGCGTAACTATAATCGTGCGCGTCAGCTTCTGACCGACAATATGGATATTCTGCATGCGATGAAAGATGCTCTCATGAAATATGAGACTATCGACGCACCGCAGATTGATGACCTGATGGCACGTCGCGATGTACGTCCGCCAGCGGGCTGGGAAGAACCAGGCGCTTCTAACAATTCTGGCGACAATGGTAGTCCAAAGGCTCCTCGTCCGGTTGATGAACCGCGTACGCCGAACCCGGGTAACACCATGTCAGAGCAGTTAGGCGACAAGTAAGTTCCCGTATCAGATGACTGTATTTGTACCGAAAACCCCGGGGCGTGCTCCGGGGTTTTTTCTTATCAATTCATACCAGGGATAACATCATGAAACTCTTTGCCCAGGGTACTTCACTGGACCTTAGCCATCCTCACGTAATGGGGATCCTCAACGTCACGCCTGATTCCTTTTCGGATGGTGGCACGCATAACTCGCTGTTAGATGCGGTGAAACATGCGAATCTGATGATCAACGCTGGCGCGACGATCATTGACGTTGGTGGCGAGTCCACGCGCCCAGGGGCGGCGGAAGTTTGCGTTGAAGAAGAGTTGCAACGTGTTATTCCTGTGGTTGAGGCAATTGCTCAACGCTTCGAAGTCTGGATCTCGGTAGATACATCCAAACCAGAAGTCATCCGTGAGTCAGCGAAAGTTGGCGCTCACATTATTAACGATATCCGCTCCCTTTCCGAACCTGGTGCTCTGGAGGCGGCTGCAGAAACCGGTTTACCGGTTTGTCTGATGCATATGCAGGGAAATCCAAAAACCATGCAGGAAGCGCCGAAGTATGACGATGTCTTTGCAGAAGTGAATCGCTACTTTATTGAGCAAATAGCACGTTGCGAGCAGGCGGGTATCGCAAAAGAGAAATTGTTGCTCGACCCCGGATTCGGTTTCGGTAAAAATCTCTCCCATAACTATTCATTACTGGCGCGCCTGGCTGAATTTCACCATTTCAACCTGCCGCTGTTGGTGGGTATGTCACGAAAATCGATGATTGGGCAATTGCTGAACGTGGGGCCGTCCGAGCGCCTGAGCGGTAGTCTGGCCTGTGCGGTCATTGCCGCAATGCAAGGCGCGCACATCATTCGTGTTCATGACGTCAAAGAAACCGTAGAAGCGATGCGGGTGGTGGAAGCCACTCTGTCTGCAAAGGAAAACAAACGCTATGAGTAATCGTAAATATTTCGGTACCGATGGGATTCGTGGTCGTGTAGGGGATGCGCCGATCACACCTGATTTTGTGCTTAAGCTGGGTTGGGCCGCGGGTAAAGTGCTGGCGCGCCACGGCTCTCGTAAGATTATTATTGGTAAAGACACGCGTATTTCTGGCTATATGCTGGAGTCAGCACTGGAAGCGGGTCTTGCGGCTGCCGGTCTTTCCGCGCTCTTCACTGGCCCGATGCCAACACCGGCCGTGGCTTATCTGACGCGTACCTTCCGCGCAGAGGCTGGAATTGTAATTTCTGCATCGCATAACCCATTCTACGATAACGGCATTAAATTCTTTTCTATTGACGGTACTAAGCTGCCGGATGCAGTTGAAGAAGCCATCGAAGCGGAAATGGAAAAAGAGATCAGCTGTGTTGATTCGGCAGAACTGGGTAAAGCCAGCCGTATCGTTGATGCCGCGGGTCGTTATATCGAGTTTTGCAAAGCCACGTTCCCGAACGAACTTAGCCTCAGTGAACTGAAGATTGTGGTGGATTGTGCAAACGGTGCGACTTATCACATCGCACCGAACGTGCTGCGTGAACTGGGGGCGAACGTTATCGCTATCGGTTGTGAGCCGAACGGTGTAAATATCAATGCCGAAGTGGGGGCTACCGACGTTCGCGCGCTCCAGGCTCGTGTGCTGGCTGAAAAAGCGGATCTCGGTATTGCCTTCGACGGCGACGGCGATCGCGTGATTATGGTTGACCATGAAGGCAATAAAGTCGATGGCGATCAGATCATGTATATCATCGCGCGTGAAGGTCTTCGTCAGGGCCAGCTGCGTGGTGGTGCTGTGGGTACATTGATGAGCAACATGGGGCTTGAACTGGCGCTGAAACAGTTAGGTATTCCATTTGCGCGCGCGAAAGTGGGTGACCGCTACGTACTGGAAAAAATGCAGGAGAAAGGCTGGCGTATCGGTGCAGAGAACTCCGGTCATGTGATCCTGCTGGATAAAACCACTACCGGTGACGGCATTGTTGCTGGCTTGCAGGTGCTGGCGGCGATGGCGCGTAACCATATGAGCCTGCACGACCTTTGCAGCGGCATGAAAATGTTCCCGCAGATTCTGGTTAATGTGCGTTACACCGCAGGTAGCGGCGATCCGTTGGAGCATGAATCAGTCAAAGCTGTGACCGCAGAAGTTGAAGCGGCGCTGGGTAGCCGTGGACGTGTGCTGTTGCGTAAATCCGGCACCGAACCGTTAATTCGCGTGATGGTGGAAGGCGAAGACGAAGCGCAGGTGACTGAATTTGCACACCGCATCGCCGATGCAGTAAAAGCCGTTTAAAACGATAAATGGCTGGCTAAAAAGGCGGCGATTGTCGCCTTTTTTCTCAGCGAACACATCGGTTTTGCTGTTTTTTTCCGCAGTTGATACAATGCAATAAAATTGCCCTTGCGAAGGTCATTCGCTTTGGTTAGTATTCACACCCGCTTCAGTGGGAAAGGTTAAATATTCCCGCTTTATTGGTTGAAGCATTGGTACGCGGCAACTCCGCAAGGAACAGGTTGATTATGTACGAAGCTCTTTTAGTAGTTTTCCTTATTGTGGCAATTGGCCTTGTTGGTCTGATCATGCTGCAGCAAGGTAAAGGCGCTGATATGGGAGCCTCCTTCGGAGCAGGCGCTTCCGCTACGCTGTTTGGTTCAAGTGGTTCTGGTAACTTCATGACTCGCATGACGGCGCTGCTGGCAACGTTATTCTTCATCATCAGTCTGGTGCTGGGTAACATCAATAGCAACAAAACCAATAAAGGTAGCGAATGGGAAAACCTGAGTGCGCCGGCGAAAACCGAACAAACTCAGCCAGCTGCTCCGGCTAAGCCGACCAGCGATATCCCGAACTAAAAAGTAGTATCCGTGCCGAGGTGGTGGAATTGGTAGACACGCTACCTTGAGGTGGTAGTGCCCAATAGGGCTTACGGGTTCAAGTCCCGTCCTCGGTACCAAATTCCAGAAAGACGCTGAAAAGCGTCTTTTTTCGTTTTGGTCCTGGTCTGAGGAATGGTTGTCAGGTATCTGTATCTCGTCCAGTTGTTTTACTCGTAGCTGGTACCTTGAAACGATGGTGCCGGTATGCCTTAGTTATAAGCTTTTCCCTTCTGCTGACATAATTGGCACTTTATTGTGTCAACTCCATTTCCGGTACGAATACGGATATGTTTACTTCTCGATAAACCATCCTGCCCCTGTCAGTATAACTACTGATGGCTACGTTCTGCGTAATGTTTAGAGACGCATTGATAATGTTATTTAATTACTGAGAACGCAATGGCCGCATCATTTAAAAAGAAAAAATCTAGCAGTGTTTCGGTCTGATATGGATTAGAGTTGAAAAACATGTCTGATATAAAATTGAACATTGTTGATAATTGTTTATATTGGTTGTGAACTTGGATTTCTGGATGACAGTATTCAACAAATTTGTTAAAAGTTTTAAATCTCATTGGTTGTTGTATCTTTGTGTTATTATTTTTGGTATTACGAACTTAGTCGCTTCTTCCGGAGCGCATATGGTTCAGCGATTGCTGTTCTTCGTTCTGACCATCCTGGTTGTTAAACGTATACCATCCCTTCCGCTTCGCCTGCTTATTGCCGCACCATTTGTGTTACTGACTGCGGCAGATATGAGTATTAGCCTCTATTCATGGTGTATCTTTGGTACAACTTTCAATGATGGATTTGCGATTAGTGTGCTGCAGAGTGATCCGGATGAAGTTGTCAAAATGCTGGGAATGTATATCCCTTATCTATGTGCTTTTGCCTTTTTATCCCTTCTTTTTTTGGCAGTAATAATAAAATATGATGTTTCCTTGCCGACAAAAAAAGTGACAGGAATATTATTGCTGATTGTCATTTCGGGCAGTTTATTTTCCGCTTGTCAATTTGCTTATAAAGATGCAAAAAATAAAGAGGCGTTCAGTCCATATATACTAGCGTCGCGATTTGCTACCTATACGCCGTTTTTCAATCTCAATTATTTTGCTTTAGCAGCGAAAGAGCATCAAAGATTACTCTCAATTGCAAACACGGTGCCGTATTTTCAATTATCAGTCAGGGATACAGGTATTGATACCTACGTGTTGATTGTGGGGGAGTCTGTACGTGTCGACAATATGTCTTTGTATGGATATACACACTCTACGACACCGCAAGTCGAAGCACAAAGAAAGCAGATCAAACTGTTTAATCAAGCAATAAGCGGTGCACCTTACACTGCGCTGTCGGTTCCCCTTTCTTTAACTGCTGATTCTGTTTTGAGTCATGACATTCATAATTATCCGGACAACATTATTAATATGGCTAATCAAGCAGGATTTCAGACTTTCTGGCTAAGCTCGCAATCCGCTTTTCGGCAGAATGGTACAGCAGTTACCAGTATCGCCATGCGCGCCATGGAAACAGTCTATGTCAGAGGATTTGATGAATTGTTGTTGCCGCATTTATCGCAAGCGTTACAGCAAAAGACGCAGCAAAAGAAACTGATTGTTCTTCATTTAAATGGAAGCCATGAACCGGCTTGTAGCGCCTATCCGCAATCCAGCGCTGTGTTTCAACCGCAGGACGATCAGGATGCCTGCTATGACAACTCCATTCATTACACAGATAGTTTGCTAGGTCAGGTTTTTGAATTATTAAAAGATCGCCGCGCCTCGGTCATGTATTTTGCCGACCACGGCCTGGAACGCGACCCTACGAAGAAGAACGTCTATTTTCATGGAGGCAGGGAGGCTAGCCAGCAGGCATATCATGTCCCTATGTTTATCTGGTATAGCCCCGTTCTTGGGGATGGCGTGGATCGCACAACGGAAAACAACATCTTTTCGACAGCTTACAATAATTACATTATTAATGCGTGGATGGGGGTAACAAAGCCGGAACAGCCGCAAACGCTTGAGGAAGTGATTGCACACTATAAAGGAGACTCGCGGGTTGTGGATGCAAACCATGATGTTTTCGATTATGTGATGCTCAGAAAGGAGTTTACAGAGGATAATCAAGGTAACCCCACCCCTGAAGGGCAGGGTTGATGTCGAATTACTGGCCTTTATTTTCCAGATTCTCCACCTGCGGCACCCCTGAAGCGGCAGAGGAGGAGAGCAGGCCAGTTTTGGCATAACCGAAAAGTTTCTCGCGGGTATCGGTGATATCCAGGTTACGCATGGTCAGTTGACCGATACGATCATCTGGCGAGAACACCGAGTCGCCTTTTTCCATCGTCAGACGCTCTGGCTTGTAGGTCAGGTTCTCTGAGACGGTATTCAGGATTGAATAATCGTTCCCGCGGCGCAGCTCCAGAGTAACTTCACCAGTGATCTGGCTGGCAACCCAGCGTTGCAGAGAGTCCCGCAGCATCAGCGCCTGGGAGTCAAACCAACGTCCCTGGTACAGCAGACGGCCCAACTGACGACCATGCGCGTGATACTGCTCAATGGTGTCTTCGTTGTGAATACCGGTCAACAAACGTTCATACGCAATGTGCAGCAGTGCCATCCCAGGGGCTTCATAAATGCCGCGGCTTTTTGCTTCGATGATACGGTTTTCAATCTGGTCGCTCATGCCCAGGCCGTGACGACCGCCGATGCGGTTAGCTTCCAGCATCATTTCTACGTCGTCGCTAAAGGTTTTACCGTTCAGCGCCACCGGATGACCTTGCTCAAAGCGTACTGTGACTTCTTCTGCCGGGATTTTCACGCTCTCATCCCAAAACTTCACGCCCATAATTGGGTTGACGATTTTGACGCTGGAGTTGAGGTATTCCAGATCCTTCGCTTCATGCGTTGCACCAAGCATGTTGGAGTCCGTGGAGTAAGCTTTTTCGACAGACATTTTGTAGTCGAAACCGCAGGCAATCATAAATTCAGACATCTCATGACGGCCGCCCAGTTCATCAATAAAGTCAGTATCAAGCCACGGTTTGTAAATCTGCAGTTCAGCATTGGTCAGCAGACCGTAACGGTAGAAACGTTCGATATCGTTTCCTTTATAGGTGCTGCCGTCACCCCAGATATTCACGCCATCTTCTTTCATAGCAGCAACCAGCATGGTGCCGGTCACGGCGCGGCCCAGCGGCGTCGTGTTGAAATAGGTCAGTCCACCAGTGGTGTTATGAAATGCGCCACACTGAATAGCGGCAATACCTTCGGCCACCAGTTGTTTGCGGCAGTCGATCAGACGTGCGTTCTCCGCGCCGTATTCCATGGCACGACGAGGGATCGCATCATAATCCTCTTCGTCTGGCTGGCCCAGGTTTGCAGTATATGCATAAGGAACAGCTCCCTTTTGTCGCATCCACAGCAGTGCGGCACTGGTGTCCAGACCGCCGGAAAAAGCGATACCAATACGTTGACCTACCGGGAGATGCTTGAGAATCGTCGTCATAAAATAACACCCTGCTTAATTAACTGATGATGAGCCTGGATTTCTGCTCTCACTGAATTTTTATGCAAAATAAATGAGTTTTCATTTAATCATCTTTTATCGGAGACAGGAAGAGTTTAGTGTGTTTTTTGTAAAATAATGCGCTTAAGGGAAAGCAGGAGAAGGTAAAAGTATTCAACAAATGAAAGTGAACTGGATATTCATTCACGTGATTAGCAATAAACGTTGACAAAATGTGGCGTGGATCACTATAATGCCCGCAGATTTTACGTCCCGTCTCGGTACACCAAATCCCAGCAGTATTTGCATTTTTTACCCAAAACGAGTAGAATTTGCCACGTTTCAGGCGCGGGGTGGAGCAGCCTGGTAGCTCGTCGGGCTCATAACCCGAAGGTCGTCGGTTCAAATCCGGCCCCCGCAACCACTTTCCCTTAGAGTCCTTTTTCAAATATACTGTGAAGACTTCGGCCTTCGTAGTGGGATTTGAAAAAATCCTTCTGGAAAGTGCTCCAGACCGCAGTTGCGGTTATAGGGTTCAGTTATATAAAGCCCCGATTTATCGGGGTTTTTTGTTATCTGACTACAGAATAACTGGGCTTTAGGCCCTTTTTTTATGTCTTGGGGGTGGGCTTGTCCACATTAGAGCAAAAATTAACAGAGATGATTACTGCGCCAGTTGAGGCCCTGGGTTTTGAACTGGTTGGCATCGAATTTATTCGCGGTCGCACATCCACACTGCGCATCTATATTGATAGTGAAGATGGCATCAATGTTGATGATTGTGCTGATGTGAGCCACCAGGTAAGTGCTGTGCTGGATGTTGAAGACCCCATCACCGTTGCTTATAACCTGGAAGTCTCCTCACCGGGTCTCGATCGCCCACTGTTCACGGCTGAACACTACGCCCGTTTTGTCGGAGAAGAGGTGACTCTGGTTCTCCGTATGGCGGTACAAAACCGTCGTAAATGGCAGGGCGTTATCAAAGCGGTAGACGGTGAAATGATCACAGTTACCGTCGAAGGTAAAGATGAAGTGTTCGCGCTGAGTAATATCCAGAAGGCGAACCTGGTTCCCCACTTTTAATAGTCTGGATGAGGTGAAAAGCCCGCGATGAACAAAGAAATTTTGGCTGTAGTTGAAGCCGTATCCAATGAAAAGGCGCTACCTCGCGAGAAGATTTTCGAAGCATTGGAAAGCGCGCTGGCGACAGCAACAAAGAAAAAATATGAACAAGAAATCGACGTTCGCGTACAGATCGATCGCAAAAGCGGTGATTTTGACACCTTCCGTCGCTGGTTAGTTGTTGATGAAGTCACCCAGCCGACCAAGGAAATCACCCTTGAAGCCGCACGTTATGAAGATGAAAGCCTGAACTTGGGCGATTACGTTGAAGATCAGATTGAGTCTGTTACCTTTGATCGTATCACTACCCAGACGGCAAAACAGGTTATCGTGCAGAAAGTGCGTGAAGCCGAACGTGCGATGGTGGTTGATCAGTTCCGTGAACACGAAGGTGAAATCATCACCGGCGTGGTGAAAAAAGTAAACCGCGACAACATCTCTCTGGATCTGGGCAACAACGCTGAAGCCGTGATCCTGCGCGAAGATATGCTGCCGCGTGAAAACTTCCGCCCTGGCGACCGCGTTCGTGGCGTGCTCTATTCCGTTCGCCCGGAAGCGCGTGGCGCGCAGCTGTTCGTCACCCGCTCCAAGCCGGAAATGCTGATCGAACTGTTCCGTATTGAAGTGCCGGAAATCGGCGAAGAAGTGATTGAAATTAAAGCAGCGGCTCGCGACCCGGGATCTCGTGCGAAAATTGCGGTGAAAACCAACGATAAACGTATCGATCCGGTAGGTGCTTGCGTAGGTATGCGTGGCGCGCGTGTTCAGGCGGTTTCTACTGAACTGGGCGGAGAGCGTATCGATATCGTCCTGTGGGATGATAACCCGGCGCAGTTCGTGATTAACGCAATGGCACCGGCAGACGTTGCTTCTATCGTGGTGGATGAAGATAAACACACCATGGATATCGCCGTTGAAGCCGGTAACCTGGCGCAGGCGATTGGCCGTAACGGTCAGAACGTGCGTCTGGCTTCGCAGCTGAGCGGTTGGGAACTCAACGTGATGACCGTTGACGACCTGCAGGCTAAGCATCAGGCGGAAGCGCACGCAGCGATCGACACCTTCACCAAATATCTCGACATCGATGAAGACTTCGCGACTGTTCTGGTAGAAGAAGGCTTCTCGACGCTGGAAGAACTGGCCTATGTGCCGATGAAAGAGCTGTTGGAAATCGAAGGCCTTGATGAGCCGACCGTTGAAGCACTGCGCGAGCGTGCTAAAAATGCACTGGCCACCATTGCACAGGCCCAGGAAGAAAGCCTCGGTGATAACAAACCGGCTGATGATCTGCTGAACCTTGAAGGGGTAGATCGTGATTTGGCATTCAAACTGGCCGCCCGTGGCGTTTGTACGCTGGAAGATCTCGCCGAACAGGGCATTGATGATCTGGCTGATATCGAAGGGTTGACCGACGAAAAAGCCGGAGCACTGATTATGGCTGCCCGTAATATTTGCTGGTTCGGTGACGAAGCGTAATAAACTGTAGCAGGAAGGAACAGCATGACAGATGTAACGATTAAAACGCTGGCCGCAGAGCGACAGACCTCCGTGGAACGCCTGGTACAGCAATTTGCTGATGCAGGTATCCGGAAGTCTGCTGACGACTCTGTGTCTGCACAAGAGAAACAGACTTTGATTGACCACCTGAATCAGAAAAATTCAGGCCCGGACAAATTGACGCTGCAACGTAAAACACGCAGCACCCTTAACATTCCTGGTACCGGTGGAAAAAGCAAATCGGTACAAATCGAAGTCCGCAAGAAACGCACCTTTGTGAAACGCGATCCGCAAGAGGCTGAGCGCCTTGCAGCGGAAGAGCAAGCGCAGCGTGAAGCGGAAGAGCAAGCCCGTCGTGAGGCAGAAGAATCGGCTAAACGCGAGGCGCAACAAAAAGCTGAACGTGAGGCCGCAGAACAAGCTAAGCGTGAAGCTGCTGAACAAGCGAAACGTGAAGCTGCGGAAAAAGACAAAGTGAGCAATCAACAAGACGATATGACTAAAAACGCCCAGGCTGAAAAAGCCCGCCGTGAGCAGGAAGCTGCAGAGCTCAAGCGTAAAGCCGAAGAAGAAGCGCGTCGTAAACTCGAAGAAGAAGCACGTCGCGTTGCTGAAGAAGCACGTCGTATGGCGGAAGAAAACAAATGGACTGATAACGCGGAACCGACTGAAGATTCCAGCGATTATCACGTCACTACTTCTCAACATGCTCGCCAGGCAGAAGACGAAAGCGATCGTGAAGTCGAAGGCGGCCGTGGCCGTGGTCGTAACGCGAAAGCAGCGCGTCCGAAGAAAGGCAACAAACACGCTGAATCAAAAGCTGATCGTGAAGAAGCTCGTGCAGCAGTACGTGGCGGTAAGGGCGGAAAACGTAAAGGTTCTTCGCTGCAGCAAGGCTTCCAGAAGCCAGCTCAGGCCGTTAACCGTGACGTTGTGATCGGCGAAACCATCACCGTTGGCGAACTGGCGAACAAGATGGCGGTTAAAGGCTCTCAGGTCATCAAAGCGATGATGAAACTGGGCGCAATGGCAACCATCAACCAGGTTATCGATCAGGAAACCGCACAGCTGGTTGCTGAAGAGATGGGCCACAAAGTTATCCTGCGTCGTGAAAACGAGCTGGAAGAGGCGGTAATGAGCGACCGTGACACGGGTGCTGCGGCTGAACCGCGCGCGCCGGTTGTGACCATCATGGGTCACGTTGACCACGGTAAAACCTCTCTGCTGGACTACATTCGTTCAACGAAAGTGGCCTCTGGCGAAGCGGGCGGCATTACCCAGCACATTGGTGCATACCACGTTGAAACTGAAAACGGCATGATCACCTTCCTGGACACCCCGGGGCACGCCGCGTTTACTTCAATGCGTGCACGTGGTGCGCAGGCAACGGACATCGTAGTCCTGGTTGTTGCTGCAGACGACGGTGTAATGCCGCAGACCATCGAAGCTATCCAGCACGCGAAAGCGGCGGGTGTTCCGGTGGTGGTTGCTGTGAACAAAATCGATAAACCAGAAGCCGATCCGGATCGCGTTAAGAACGAACTCTCCCAGTACGGCATCCTGCCAGAAGAGTGGGGCGGCGAAAGCCAGTTCGTACACGTATCTGCAAAAGCGGGTACCGGTATTGATGAACTGCTGGATGCTATCCTGCTGCAGGCGGAAGTTCTGGAGCTGAAAGCGGTACGTAAAGGTATGGCGAGCGGTGCGGTTATCGAATCCTTCCTCGATAAAGGTCGTGGTCCGGTTGCTACCGTTCTGGTACGTGAAGGTACTCTGCACAAGGGCGATATCGTTCTGTGTGGCTTCGAATACGGTCGTGTTCGTGCAATGCGTAACGAACTGGGTCAGGAAGTGCTGGAAGCGGGTCCGTCCATTCCGGTGGAAATCCTCGGCCTGTCCGGCGTACCGGCTGCGGGTGATGAAGTTACCGTTGTACGTGACGAGAAGAAAGCGCGTGAAGTTGCACTTTATCGTCAGGGTAAATTCCGCGAAGTTAAACTGGCGCGTCAGCAGAAATCTAAACTCGAGAACATGTTCGCCAACATGACCGAAGGCGAAGTTCACGAAGTGAATATCGTCCTGAAGGCAGACGTACAGGGTTCTGTGGAAGCAATTTCTGACTCCTTGCTGAAACTGTCTACTGACGAAGTTAAAGTGAAGATCATCGGTTCTGGCGTAGGTGGTATCACCGAAACCGACGCTACCCTGGCTGCGGCGTCCAACGCCATCCTGGTTGGCTTCAACGTACGTGCTGATGCCTCTGCACGTAAAGTGATTGAAGCGGAAAGCCTGGATCTGCGTTACTACTCCGTCATCTATAACCTGATCGACGAAGTGAAAGCGGCGATGAGCGGTATGCTGTCTCCGGAACTGAAACAGCAGATTATCGGTCTGGCGGAAGTTCGTGACGTGTTCAAATCACCGAAATTTGGTGCTATCGCAGGTTGTATGGTTACCGAAGGTGTGGTTAAACGTCACAACCCGATCCGCGTTCTGCGCGACAACGTGGTTATCTACGAAGGCGAGCTGGAGTCCCTGCGACGCTTCAAAGATGACGTTAACGAAGTCCGTAACGGTATGGAATGTGGTATCGGCGTTAAGAACTACAACGATGTCCGCACTGGCGATGTGATCGAAGTATTCGAAATCATCGAGATCCAACGTACCATCGCTTAAGGTTTTTAGGGTTCCATGCGGGATAAGGCGTTTATGCCGCATCCTGTATGGATTGCCTGATGCGACGCTGGCGCGTCTTATCAGGCCAACGTGAACAGCCCTTCCACCTGAAATTAATTTTAAAAAGGGGCTAACAGCCCCTTTTTTGTCAGGAGAATTTATTATGGCGAAAGAATTTGGTCGCCCGCAGCGCGTAGCGCAGGAAATGCAAAAAGAGATCGCTCTCATCCTGCAGCGTGAAATTAAAGATCCTCGTCTGGGCATGATGACCACCGTTTCCGGTGTCGAAATGTCTCGCGACCTGGCGTATGCCAAAGTATATGTGACGTTCCTCAACGACAAAGATGAAGACGCGGTTAAAGCGGGCATCAAAGCGTTGCAGGAAGCTTCTGGTTTCATCCGCAGCCTGCTGGGGAAAGCGATGCGCCTGCGTATCGTGCCGGAACTGACCTTCTTCTACGACAACTCTCTGGTTGAAGGGATGCGCATGTCAAACCTGGTGACCAGCGTGGTCAAACATGACGAAGAACGTCGTGTTAACCCGGACGACAGCAAGGAGGACTAATGAGTCGTCCTCGTCGTCGCGGTCGCGACATTAACGGCGTTTTGTTGCTGGATAAACCGCAGGGGATGTCCAGCAACGATGCGCTGCAAAAAGTGAAACGGATTTATAACGCCAACCGTGCCGGGCATACCGGTGCGCTGGACCCGCTGGCGACCGGCATGTTGCCAATTTGCCTCGGGGAAGCGACGAAGTTTTCCCAGTATCTGCTGGACTCCGACAAACGTTATCGGGTCATTGCGCGTCTTGGACAGCGTACCGATACTTCTGATGCCGACGGACAAATCGTTGAAGAACGTCCGGTAACCTTTAGTGCAGAGCAACTGGCGGCGGCGCTGGATACCTTCCGTGGCGATATCGAACAGATTCCTTCGATGTATTCAGCACTGAAATATCAGGGCAAAAAACTGTACGAATACGCGCGTCAGGGCATTGAAGTTCCACGTGAAGCGCGCCCGATTACCGTTTATGAATTGCTGTTTATTCGCCATGAAGGCAATGAGCTGGAGCTGGAAATTCACTGCTCAAAAGGCACTTATATCCGCACTATCATTGACGATCTCGGCGAAAAACTCGGTTGTGGCGCGCATGTTATTTACTTGCGTCGTCTGGCGGTAAGTAAATATCCGGTTGAACGGATGGTGACCCTGGAACATCTGCGTGAACTGGTTGAGCAAGCCGAACAGCAGGATATTCCGGCTGCGGAGTTACTTGACCCATTACTGATGCCAATGGACAGTCCAGCTTCGGACTACCCAGTGGTGAATCTTCCGTTAACGTCTTCTGTTTACTTCAAAAATGGTAACCCAGTTCGTACATCCGGTGCGCCGCTGGAAGGACTGGTTCGCGTTACAGAGGGTGAGAACGGCAAGTTTATCGGTATGGGCGAAATTGACGATGAAGGCCGCGTTGCGCCTCGTCGCCTGGTGGTTGAATACCCGGCGTAATGTTAACCGTCTTGCGATAACAGGTCGCTACGAGTAGAATACTGCCGCTTAACGTCGCGTAAATTGTTTAACACTTTGCGTAACGTACACTGGGATCGCTGAATTAGAGATCGGCGTCCTTTCATTCTATATACTTTGGAGTTTTAAAATGTCTCTAAGTACTGAAGCAACAGCTAAAATCGTTTCTGAGTTTGGTCGTGACGCAAACGACACCGGTTCTACCGAAGTTCAGGTAGCACTGCTGACTGCACAGATCAACCACCTGCAGGGCCACTTTGCAGAGCACAAAAAAGATCACCACAGCCGTCGTGGTCTGCTGCGCATGGTTTCTCAGCGTCGTAAACTGCTCGACTACCTGAAACGTAAAGACGTAGCACGTTACACCCAGCTCATCGAGCGCCTGGGTCTGCGTCGCTAATTCTTGCGAGTTTCAGAAAAGGGGGCCTGAGTGGCCCCTTTTTTCAAGCTGACGGCAGCAATTCACTGGAAACTAATGTATTGTTGCTATGAATGATCTTCCGTTGCAGAGGTTCGCGCGGCTAATGAGAGGCTTTACCCACATAGAGCTGGGTTAGGGTTGTCATTAGTCGCGAGGATGCGCAGAAGATCGGGTATTAACACCAGTACCGTAAGGTACTGTCTAAGAAAGAGAAAGGATATTACATTGCTTAATCCGATCGTTCGTAAATTCCAGTACGGCCAACACACCGTGACTCTGGAAACCGGCATGATGGCTCGTCAGGCTACTGCCGCTGTTATGGTTAGCATGGATGACACCGCGGTATTTGTTACCGTTGTTGGTCAGAAAAAAGCCAAACCAGGTCAGGACTTCTTCCCGCTGACCGTTAACTATCAGGAGCGTACCTACGCTGCTGGTCGTATCCCGGGTAGCTTCTTCCGTCGTGAAGGCCGCCCAAGCGAAGGCGAAACCCTGATCGCGCGTCTGATTGACCGCCCGATTCGCCCGCTGTTCCCGGAAGGCTTCGTCAACGAAGTTCAGGTTATCGCCACCGTGGTTTCTGTTAACCCGCAGGTTAACCCGGATATCGTCGCGATGATTGGTGCTTCCGCAGCACTGTCTCTGTCTGGTATTCCGTTCAATGGCCCGATTGGTGCTGCCCGTGTAGGTTACATCAATGACCAGTACGTACTGAACCCGACTCAGGACGAACTGAAAGAGAGCAAACTGGACCTGGTTGTTGCCGGTACAGAAGCTGCCGTGCTGATGGTTGAATCTGAAGCTGAACTGCTGAGCGAAGACCAAATGCTGGGCGCAGTGGTGTTCGGTCATGAACAACAGCAGGTTGTTATTCAGAACATCAATGAACTGGTGAAAGAAGCCGGTAAACCGCGTTGGGATTGGCAGCCGGAGCCGGTAAACGAAGCGCTGAACGCGCGCGTTGCTGCGCTGGCTGAAGCTCGTCTGAGCGATGCTTACCGCATCACCGACAAACAAGAGCGTTATGCGCAGGTTGATGTCATCAAATCTGAAACCATCGCGACACTGCTTGCTGAAGACGAAACCCTGGACGAAAACGAACTGGGTGAAATTCTGCACGCTATCGAGAAAAATGTTGTTCGTAGCCGCGTACTGGCCGGCGAACCGCGTATCGACGGTCGTGAAAAAGATATGATCCGTGGTCTGGATGTGCGTACTGGTGTGCTGCCGCGTACTCACGGTTCTGCGCTGTTCACCCGTGGTGAAACGCAGGCGCTGGTTACCGCAACGCTGGGTACTGCTCGTGACGCGCAGGTTCTTGATGAACTGATGGGCGAACGTACCGATACCTTCCTGTTCCACTACAACTTCCCTCCGTACTCCGTAGGCGAAACCGGCATGGTCGGTTCTCCGAAGCGTCGTGAAATTGGTCACGGTCGTCTGGCGAAGCGCGGCGTGCTGGCAGTAATGCCGGATATGGACAAATTCCCGTACACCGTACGTGTTGTGTCTGAAATCACCGAATCCAACGGTTCCTCTTCTATGGCTTCCGTGTGCGGCGCGTCTCTGGCGCTGATGGACGCCGGTGTGCCGATCAAAGCTGCCGTTGCGGGTATCGCAATGGGTCTGGTGAAAGAAGGCGACAACTACGTTGTACTGTCTGACATTTTGGGCGACGAAGATCACCTGGGCGATATGGACTTCAAAGTTGCGGGTTCTCGTGACGGTATCTCTGCATTGCAGATGGATATCAAAATTGAAGGTATCACCAAAGAGATCATGCAGGTTGCACTGAACCAGGCTAAAGGTGCGCGTCTGCATATCCTGGGCGTAATGGAACAGGCGATCAATGCGCCGCGCGGTGATATCTCTGAGTTCGCTCCGCGTATCCATACCATCAAGATCAATCCAGACAAGATCAAAGACGTTATCGGTAAAGGCGGTTCTGTAATCCGTGCTCTGACCGAAGAAACTGGCACTACCATCGAAATCGAAGATGACGGTACTGTGAAGATCGCAGCGACCGACGGCGAGAAGGCGAAAAACGCTATTCGTCGTATCGAAGAGATCACTGCAGAAATCGAAGTAGGCCGCGTCTACAATGGTAAAGTGACCCGAATCGTTGACTTTGGCGCATTTGTTGCCATCGGCGGCGGTAAAGAAGGTCTGGTCCACATCTCTCAAATCGCTGATAAACGCGTTGAGAAAGTGACCGATTACCTGCAGATGGGTCAGGAAGTACCGGTGAAAGTTCTGGAAGTTGATCGCCAGGGCCGTATCCGTCTGAGCATTAAAGAAGCGACTGAGCAGTCTCAACCTGCTGCAGCACCGGAAGCTCCGGCTGCTGAACAGGGCGAGTAAGGTTGCCATTTGCCCTCCGCTGCGGCGGGGGGCTTTTAACCGGGCAGGACGCCTTGTTAGCAACCGGGAACAGGACGTTCATTCAACCGTGGTCTTCGGGAGTGGGAAATGAAGCCTTTTTTGCGCTGGTGTTTCGTTGCGACAGCACTTACGCTTGCAGGATGCAGTAATACTTCCTGGCGTAAAAGTGAAGTCCTCGCGGTACCATTGCAACCGACTTTACAGCAGGAAGTGATTCTGGCACGTATGGAACAAATCCTTGCCAGTCGGGCTTTAACCGATGACGAACGCGCACAGCTTTTATATGAGCGCGGAGTGTTGTATGATAGTCTCGGTCTGAGGGCATTAGCGCGTAACGATTTTTCGCAAGCGCTGGCAATCCGACCGGATATGCCTGAAGTATTCAATTACTTAGGCATATATTTAACGCAGGCAGGCAATTTTGATGCTGCCTATGAAGCGTTTGATTCTGTACTTGAGCTTGATCCAACTTACAACTACGCGCACTTGAATCGCGGGATCGCATTATATTACGGCGGTCGTGACAAGTTAGCGCAAGATGATCTGCTGGCGTTTTATCAAGACGATCCCAATGATCCTTTCCGTAGTCTGTGGCTTTATCTCGCCGAGCAGAAGCTCGATGAGAAGCAGGCTAAAGAAGTGTTGAAACAGCACTTCGAAAAATCGGATAAGGAACAGTGGGGATGGAACATTGTCGAGTTCTACCTGGGCAACATTAGCGAACAAACGTTAATGGAAAGGCTCAAGGCGGACGCAACGGATAACACCTCGCTCGCTGAGCATCTCAGTGAAACCAACTTCTATTTAGGTAAGTACTACCTAAGTCTGGGGGATTTGGACAGCGCCACGGCACTGTTCAAACTGGCGGTTGCCAACAACGTTCATAACTTTGTTGAGCACCGATACGCATTGTTGGAATTATCGCTCCTGGGCCAGGACCAAGATGACCTGGCAGAATCGGACCAGCAATAGCTGACGTACACATCAGCCCGTAATCTTTTTTGATTGCCATCACCTTAACGGGTGAGGGCGTTGTTGTTCGTTAATACACCTACTTTGAGCCGGTTCACACTTTTCAATGAAAATTGCTGATCAATTTCATGATGAGTTATGTAGACTGGCCGCCATTAATTTTGAGGCACACGTACTACATGGCTGAATTCGAAACCACTTTTGCAGATCTGGGCCTGAAGGCTCCTATCCTTGAAGCCCTTAACGATCTGGGTTACGAAAAACCATCTCCAATTCAGGCAGAGTGTATTCCACATCTGCTGAATGGCCGCGACGTTCTGGGTATGGCCCAGACGGGGAGCGGAAAAACTGCAGCATTCTCTTTACCTCTGCTGCAGAATCTTGATCCTGAGCTGAAAGCACCACAGATTCTGGTGCTGGCACCGACCCGCGAACTGGCGGTACAGGTTGCTGAAGCAATGACGGATTTCTCTAAACACATGCGCGGCGTAAACGTGGTTGCCCTGTACGGCGGCCAACGTTATGACGTGCAATTACGCGCCCTGCGTCAGGGGCCGCAGATCGTTGTCGGTACACCGGGCCGTCTGCTGGACCACCTGAAACGTGGCACTCTGGACCTCTCTAAACTGAGCGGTCTGGTTCTGGATGAAGCTGACGAAATGCTGCGCATGGGCTTCATCGAAGACGTTGAAACCATTATGGCGCAGATCCCGGAAGGTCATCAGACCGCTCTGTTCTCTGCAACCATGCCGGAAGCGATTCGTCGCATTACCCGCCGCTTTATGAAAGAGCCGCAGGAAGTGCGCATTCAGTCCAGCGTGACTACCCGTCCTGACATCAGCCAGAGCTACTGGACTGTCTGGGGTATGCGTAAAAACGAAGCACTGGTACGTTTCCTGGAAGCGGAAGATTTTGATGCGGCGATTATCTTCGTTCGTACCAAAAACGCGACTCTGGAAGTGGCAGAAGCTCTTGAGCGTAACGGCTACAACAGCGCCGCGCTGAACGGTGACATGAACCAGGCGCTGCGTGAGCAGACACTGGAACGCCTGAAAGATGGTCGTCTGGACATCCTGATTGCGACCGACGTTGCAGCCCGTGGCCTGGACGTTGAGCGTATCAGCCTGGTGGTTAACTACGATATCCCGATGGATTCTGAGTCTTACGTTCACCGTATCGGTCGTACCGGTCGTGCAGGTCGTGCTGGTCGTGCACTGCTGTTCGTTGAGAACCGTGAGCGTCGTCTGCTGCGCAACATCGAACGCACCATGAAGCTGACCATTCCGGAAGTAGAACTGCCGAACGCAGAACTGCTGGGCAAACGTCGTCTGGAAAAATTTGCCGCTAAAGTACAGCAGCAGCTGGAAAGCAGCGATCTGGATCAATACCGTGCACTGCTGAGCAAAATTCAGCCGACTGCCGAAGGTGAAGAGCTGGATCTCGAAACTCTGGCAGCCGCACTACTGAAAATGGCACAGGGTGAACGTACTCTGATTGTTCCGCCAGATGCGCCGATGCGTCCGAAACGTGAATTCCGTGACCGTGATGACCGTGGTCCGCGCGATCGTAACGACCGTGGCCCGCGTGGCGACCGTGAAGATCGTCCGCGTCGCGAACGTCGTGATGTTGGCGATATGCAGTTGTACCGTATTGAAGTGGGCCGCGATGATGGTGTTGAAGTTCGTCATATCGTTGGCGCGATTGCTAACGAAGGCGACATCAGCAGCCGTTACATCGGTAACATCAAGCTGTTTGCTTCTCACTCCACCATCGAACTGCCGAAAGGTATGCCGGGTGAAGTGCTGCAACACTTTACGCGTACTCGCATTCTCAACAAGCCAATGAACATGCAGTTACTGGGCGATGCACAGCCGCATACTGGCGGTGAGCGTCGTGGCGGTGGTCGTGGTTTCGGTGGCGAACGTCGTGAAGGCGGTCGTAACTTCAGCGGTGAACGCCGTGAAGGTGGCCGTGGTGATGGGCGTCGTTTTAGCGGCGAACGTCGTGAAGGCCGCGCACCGCGTCGTGATGACTCTACCGGTCGTCGTCGTTTCGGTGGTGATGCGTAATCATCGCTGAACAGCGAACACAATCTGTAAAATAATATATACAGCCCCGATTTTACCCATCGGGGCTTTTTTTCTGTTTTTTGTACTCATGTACTGGTACAGTGCAATGCATAACAACGCAGTCGCACTATTTTTCACTGGAGAGAAGCCCTCATGGCAACACTAACCACCACCCAAACGTCACCGTCGCTGCTTGGCGGCGTGGTGATTATCGGCGGCACCATTATTGGCGCAGGGATGTTTTCTCTGCCAGTGGTCATGTCCGGGGCGTGGTTCTTCTGGTCAATGGCGGCGCTGATTTTCACCTGGTTCTGTATGCTGCATTCCGGCTTGATGATTCTGGAAGCTAACCTGAATTACCGAATCGGTTCGAGCTTTGACACCATCACCAAAGACCTGCTCGGCAAAGGCTGGAACGTGGTCAACGGCATTTCCATTGCCTTTGTGCTCTACATCCTGACCTATGCCTATATTTCTGCCAGTGGTTCGATTCTGCATCACACCTTCGCAGAGATGTCGCTAAACGTCCCGGCACGGGCAGCGGGTTTTGGTTTTGCACTGTTGGTGGCGTTTGTGGTGTGGTTGAGCACCAAAGCCGTCAGTCGCATGACAGCGATTGTGCTGGGGGCGAAAGTCATTACCTTCTTCCTCACCTTCGGTAGCCTGCTGGGGCATGTGCAGCCTGCGACATTGTTCAACGTCGCCGAAAGCAATGCGTCTTATGCACCGTATCTGTTGATGACGCTGCCGTTCTGTCTGGCATCGTTTGGTTATCACGGTAACGTACCGAGCCTGATGAAGTATTACGGCAAAGATCCGAAAACCATCGTGAAATGCCTGGTGTACGGTACGCTGATGGCGCTGGCGCTGTATACCATCTGGTTGCTGGCGACGATGGGTAACATCCCGCGTCCGGAGTTTATCGGCATCGCCGAGAAGGGCGGTAATATTGATGTGCTGGTACAGGCGTTAAGCGGCGTACTGAACAGCCGTAGCCTGGACCTTCTGCTGGTTGTGTTCTCAAACTTTGCGGTAGCGAGTTCGTTCCTTGGCGTAACGCTGGGCCTGTTTGACTATCTGGCAGATCTGTTTGGTTTCGACGACTCGGCTGTGGGCCGTTTGAAAACAGCGTTGCTGACCTTTGCCCCGCCGGTTGTGGGTGGCCTGCTGTTTCCTAACGGATTCCTGTACGCCATTGGTTATGCTGGCTTAGCGGCTACCATCTGGGCGGCAATTGTTCCGGCGCTGCTGGCCCGCGCATCGCGTAAACGCTTTGGTAGCCCGAAATTCCGTGTATGGGGCGGCAAGCCGATGATTGTGCTGATTCTGGTGTTTGGCGTCGGCAACGCACTGGTGCATATCTTATCGAGCTTTAATGTGCTGCCGGTGTATCAGTAATCAGAGGTGCCTTATCCGACATTTCTGCTGCCTACACAATGCCTGATGCGCTTCGCTTATCAGGCCTACGTAGGACAGCGTTGCCATCTCGGATAAGGCTTCCTACGTTAAAACACACTACCCCAACAACTCTTCCTTCACATCCATCGCCAGCTCAAACGAATGCAGGCGTGCCTGGTGGTCGAAAATCTGCCCGTTAACCATAATCTCATCGGCGTCGGTTTCGCGCAGGATCGACTGCAAGCCATGACGCACTTTCGCTTTATCGCCCACCAGCGACATACTTAGCGCCTGCTGCACGCCATACTGTTCGGACGGTGACCAGAACTGATCCATATTTTGAATCGGTGGCGGCAGTTGCCCGGTTTCGCCGCGACGCAGCTTCACAAAGGCTTGCTGCATTGAGGTAAACAGAAACTCAGCGTCGCGGTTACTGTCGGCGGCAATAATATTGATGCACACCATCGCATACGGTTTCTCCAGCCGTGCCGACGGTTTGAAGTTGCTGCGATAAAGATGCAGCGCCTGGAACAGCATATCCGGCGCGAAGTGTGAGGCAAACGCGAACGGCAGACCAAGCTGCGCCGCCAGTTGTGCACTGTAAAGGCTGGAGCCTAGCAACCACACCGGGATTTTCTCGCCATAGCCCGGTACAGGGCGCACATGCGGATTGGGATCGCGGGCATCAAACCAGTCCACCAGTTCCGCGACATCGCGAGGGAAATTATCAATATCGCCGCTCATATGACGACGTAGCGCCATCATTGTCCGTTGGTCGCTACCCGGCGCGCGACCCAGCCCCAAATCGATTCGCCCCGGATAGAGCGTATTAAGCGTGCCGAACTGTTCGGCAATGACCAACGGTGAGTGGTTAGGCAACATCACGCCGCCAGACCCCAGATGCAGCGTGGTGGTATTCGCCGCCAGATAGCCAATTAACACCGACGTTGCAGCACTGGCAATGCCGGTCATATTGTGGTGTTCTGCCAGCCAGTAGCGATGATAGCCGCGCTTTTCAGCCAGACGGGCGAGGTCGAGAGAGTGGGAGAACGCTTCCCGCGCTGAAGAACCTTCGGGGATGGGGGCCAGATCGAGTAGCGAAAACGCAATGGTTTTATCAGTCATAACAGCTCACTTTGTTACCGATTAGTCTTTAATACTGCATTAAAGAGTAGTTAAAGTTGTTAACAAAGTGAGCTATATACTTACGCTTGCAGCTCCAGCCCGGCCAGCCGCCGCCAGTAGCCGTTACAGTCGCTGTTTGCCGTCAACGGTAGTGGCGCAGCGCCATTTTCATTAGCGCGGAAGGCATCGAGCATTGCGAAAGTGTCAGTACCCTGCGGTGACAGGCGGACCACATCGACCAGCCCCTGCATGGATGCCAGCTCGTTACCGAGGTTGTAAACGTAGCCGCTCATGGTCTGAATGCCGTTGAGTACAAACACTTGTTGGTTTTCCTGCGACAGTACGTTGCGCCCGTTCGGATACTTAATGCAGCAGGTTTCACACTCATCTTTCGGGCGGTCTTCCGAACGCGCGGTAAAGCAGCGTGCGGAGTAGGCCAGCGGTAGATGACCGTAGCTCAGGACTTCCACTTCAAACTGGTTGCGAATGCCCAACTCATCGCACTGATTAAGCAGATTCACCAGCCAGTCGCGGGAAAGCTCCACCGGCATACACCAGCGCATCATGCCCTGTTTAAGCAATATTTTCAGCGTCACCGCGTTGTAGCAGTTCAGCGCGTGCCCGGCGACGAACGGCAGTTTGCGTTCAGCGCACATATTCACCACGCCGAGATCGCTGGCTTCAATCAGAAACTCACCGTTCTCAACATAGCGTTTCAGTTCGCCCAGTTCAGAGGATGCCTGCACCAGCGCCAGCGTGGAGAGCACAATCTGCTTACCACTTCCGGCGAGTGATTTTGCCATCTCCAGCCAGTCGCCAACTTTGGTTGCCCGGCGCTTGCTGCATACCGCTTCACCAAGATAAATCACGTCTGCGCTGCTGGCGGCGGCCTGCTGATAAAAGTCTTCCAGCGTCTCTTTTGGCCAGTACCATAGCACCGGCCCTAAGGAATATTTCATTGCTTTTCTCACTGCCATTTACGGTGATACGCGCCAAGGGTAGTTTGCGTGCCTTCGGACATCGACCCGAGCGTCTCCATCCACGCGCTTTGCGGTACGAAGTTTTGCGGATCGGCCTTACAACGGTCGATAGCCTGACGCCAGACTTTCGCCACCTGGCTGACATACGCCGGGCTACGCTGGCGGCCTTCAATTTTCACCGAAGCAATATTCGCCGCCATTAACTCCGGCAGCAGTTCCAGGGTATTGAGACTGGTTGGTTCTTCCAGCGCGTGATAGCGCTCGCCGTCCACCAGATAACGCCCTTTACACAGCGTCGGATAACCTGCGTTTTCGCCGTCCTGATAACGGTCGATCAGCACTTCGTTCAGGCGGGATTCCAGCCCTTGCGGCGTTTGCTGCCAGCGCACGAAACGGGCCGGAGAACATGCCCCCACGGTGTTGGGCGATTCACCCGTCAGATACGACGACAGATAGCAACGGCCTTCCGACATAATGCACAGGCTGCCGAAAGCAAACACTTCCAGTGGTACAGGTGTGACCCGTGCCAGCTGTTTCACCTGATGAATCGACAACACGCGCGGCAGTACCACGCGGGCAACGTCAAAATGGCGATGATAAAAGTTAATCGCCTCTTCATTGGTCGCCGAAGCCTGCACCGATACGTGGCGCTCAATATGCGGATAACGTTCGGCGGCGTACTCCAGCATGGCGAGGTCGGCGAGGATCAGCGCGTCGGCACCCAGTTGCGCCGCCATATCCACGGCGTGCTGCCAACGGGCGTAACCGTCCGGATGCGCAAAAGTGTTAATCGCGATGTGAAGTTTGCGGCGATGTTGATGGACAAAACTCACCGCTTCCTGCAATTTTTTCTCGGTAAAGTTAAGGCCGGCGAAGTGACGGGCATTGGTATCATCTTTTAGCCCGATATAAACAGCATCTGCGCCGTTTTCGATGGCCGCCTTAAGCGCCGGGAGATTTCCGGCAGGGCAGAGCAGCTCCATAATTTTTCCTGAAGGTTGCGCTATCAAAACGCAAAAATGTTAACGAACTGGGATTTTAGTTAACCTTGCTGCGACAATTTTTGATTTAAGGCAGTTAAAGTTGTATTGGTGGTAGCAGCAATTTCATATGGAATTGTTGATTTATACCGCTATGTTATTTTTCTGATATGGCAAAATAGGATGATTGTTGAAACAGGGAGTAAAACTCGTGTTGGATAAACTGCGTTCCCGTATTGTGCATTTGGGGCCATCTCTGTTGAGTGTACCGGTAAAACTGACGCCATTTGCGCTAAAACGCCAGGTTCTTGAGCAGGTCTTAAGCTGGCAATTCCGTCAGGCGCTGGATGATGGCGAGCTGGAGTTTCTTGAAGGTCGCTGGTTAAGTATTCATGTGCGTGATATTGACCTGCAATGGTTTACCTCGGTGGTGAATGGCAAACTGGTCGTTAGCCAGAACGCGCAAGCTGATGTGAGTTTTAGTGCCGACGCCAGCGATCTGCTGATGATTGCGGCGCGTAAACAAGATCCGGATACGCTCTTCTTCCAGCGTCGGCTGGTGATTGAAGGCGATACGGAGCTGGGGCTGTATGTGAAAAACCTGATGGACGCCATTGAACTGGAGCAAATGCCGAAAGCCTTACGCATGATGCTGCTGCAACTGGCGGATTTTGTTGAGGCGGGAATGAAAACCGCGCCTGAAACCAAACAGACATCGGTAGGTGAACCATGCTAATTCGAGTAGAAATTCCCATTGATGCGCCGGGTATTGATGCCCTGCTGCGTCGTTCATTCGAAAGTGATGCGGAAGCGAAGCTGGTTCACGATCTGCGTGAAGATGGCTTTCTGACGCTGGGGCTGGTGGCGACAGATGACGAAGGTCAGGTCATTGGCTATGTGGCTTTTAGTCCGGTTGATGTGCAGGGCGAAGACCTGCAATGGGTCGGCATGGCACCGCTGGCGGTTGATGAAAAATACCGTGGACAGGGGCTGGCACGCCAACTGGTCTATGAAGGACTCGATTCGCTTAATGAGTTCGGCTATGCCGCAGTGGTGACGCTGGGCGATCCGGCGCTGTACAGCCGTTTCGGCTTTGAACTGGCGGCGCATCACGATCTGCATTGCCGCTGGCCGGGCACTGAAAGCGCCTTCCAGGTACATCGTTTAGCGGATGACGCGCTGAACGGCGTAACTGGTCTGGTCGAGTATCACGAGCATTTCAATCGCTTTTAATCTCCGGGGTTTGCAGGCTGCTCAACAGTTCTGCAAACCCTGCGCCTTCCGTTACCAGACGCTCTTTTTGCCGTTTAGTCAGTTGTTTAACGCGATATTCCGCTCGTAGTGCCAGCGAACGGTCGCCCACTGGCGCGGAAAACGCCAGCGTTAGTTCTCCTTTCCCTCGCAGTGCTTTCGCCCCTTTGCCGCTTTGGTGCTGCTGATAGCGGCGTTCGACATCCGTGGTGATCCCGGTATAAAGCTTATTGTCGGCGGTACGGATCAAGTAAAGAAACCAGGGTGTCATCGTCTGCGTCGCATGTTAAGGTCAGGCCCACAGTATAAAAGAGAACAGCAATGGAAACACTCACCGCCATCAGCCGTTGGCTGGCAAAACAACATGTTGTCACCTGGTGTGTGCAGCAGGAAGGGGAACTGTGGTGCGCCAATGCCTTTTATCTTTTTGATGCGCAGAAAGTCGCCTTCTACATTTTGACGGAAGAAAAAACGCGTCATGCGCAGATGAGCGGGCCGCAGGCGGCAATTGCCGGAACGGTAAACGGTCAGCCGAAAACGGTAGCGTTAATTCGCGGCGTGCAGTTTAAAGGTGAGATCCGCAGACTGGAAGGCGAGGAAAGCGACCTCGCACGCAAGGCGTACAATCGTCGCTTTCCGGTTGCCAGAATGCTGTCGGCCCCGGTATGGGAAATCCGGCTCGATGAAATCAAATTCACCGACAACACGCTGGGCTTTGGTAAAAAAATGATTTGGCTACGTAACTCAGGCACCGAGCAGGCGTAACGCCTCGCGGTTAAACGCTGGCAGATCGTCCGGTGTCCGGCTGGTAACCAGCTGATCTTTATCGACCACCACTTCCTGATCGTAAAATTCCGCGCCCGCGTTTTTAACATCAATCACGATCGGTTTAACGGCGGTCAGCTTACGACCACGGATCACATCGGCGCTGATCAGCAACTGGGGACCGTGACAGATGGCGAAAACAGGTTTGCCGCTGTTCACAAAATCGCGAGTGAAGGTGACAAAACGGTTGTCGCCACGCAGATAATCTGGTGAATGACCGCCCGGTAGCAGCAGGGCATCGAACTCTGCGGGCGTCACTTCATCGATGGATTTATCGATGACCACGCTGGCTTCTCCTTTTTTGCCTTTCACCGTTTTACCCGCTTGTTTTTCAATGGTAATCACTTCGTGTCCGGCTTTACGGAACTCGTCTGCGGGTGAAGTGAATTCTGAATCCTCAAATTCATCAGTGATTAAAGCGGCGATTTTCTTACTCATGCTTCCTCCGCGTTGTTGCATTGGATGAGGCGAATTTTCCACAATCGGGGATAATTACCTCATGGTCTATTAAGCCTGGTGCATGAGCTGGGGAGCGCAAGGCAGACAATTCTGTAAAGGAGCGAAGATGAGTCAGGTACTGATTACAGGCGCAACGGGGCTGGTGGGCGGTCACCTGCTGCGGATGTTGATTAATGAACCGAAAGTTAACGTCATTGCTGCGCCGACGCGACGTCCGTTGGGCGATATGCCCGGGGTGTTTAATCCCCATGATCCGCAACTGACTGACGCGCTGGCGCAGGTCACCGATCCCATCGACATTGTGTTTTGTTGTCTCGGCACCACGCGGCGAGAAGCGGGGAGCAAAGAGGCGTTTATTCATGCCGATTACACGTTGGTGGTGGATACCGCATTAACCGGGCGGCGGCTCGGTGCGCAGCATATGCTGGTGGTCAGTGCTATGGGTGCTAATGCCCACTCGCCGTTTTTCTATAACCGCGTCAAAGGGGAGATGGAAGAAGCATTAATCGCCCAGAACTGGCCGAAATTGACCATTGCTCGCCCGTCGATGTTACTGGGTGATCGTAGCAAACAGCGGATGAACGAAACGCTTTTTGCGCCGCTGTTCCGTTTGTTACCCGGTAACTGGAAATCCATTGATGCGAGAGACGTGGCGCGGGTCATGCTGGCAGAGGCGATGCGGCCTGAGCATGAAGGTGTGACGATTTTAAGCTCTTCAGAATTACGCAAAAGAGCTGAATAATTATTCCCAAGAATTGATAGTGAGCGTAATATTCACGCGCTCAATTATCATAACTTATTCCTGGGGAATGCTATGACTGGTCAGTCTTCATCTCAGGCGGCAACGCCCATTCAGTGGTGGAAACCCGCGCTTTTCTTTCTCGTTGTCATTGCCGGTCTCTGGTATGTGAAATGGCAACCTTACTACGGCAAAGCGTTTACTGCTGCCGAAACCCACAGTATCGGTAAATCTATCCTTGCGCAGGCGGATGCTAATCCGTGGCAGGCGGCGTTGGATTACGCGATGATCTATTTCCTCGCGGTATGGAAAGCGGCGGTGCTGGGGGTGATCCTCGGTTCGTTGATTCAGGTACTGATCCCGCGTGACTGGTTGTTGCGTACGCTTGGGCAATCGCGCTTTCGCGGCACGCTGCTGGGAACGCTGTTTTCGCTGCCGGGTATGATGTGTACCTGCTGTGCGGCTCCGGTCGCGGCGGGAATGCGTCGCCAACAGGTGTCGATGGGCGGTGCGCTGGCATTCTGGATGGGGAATCCGTTGTTAAACCCGGCGACGCTGGTGTTTATGGGGTTCGTCCTCGGCTGGGGTTTTGCGGCGATTCGTCTGGTGGCGGGGCTGGTGATGGTGTTGCTGATTGCGACGCTGGTGCAAAAATGGGTGCGTGAAACACCGCAAACGCAGGCACCGGTCGAAATTGATATACCGGAAGCACAGGGAGGATTTTTTAGCCGCTGGGGCAGGGCGCTATGGACGCTTTTCTGGAGTACGATCCCGGTTTACATCCTTGCAGTACTGGTGTTGGGTGCCGCTCGCGTCTGGTTATTCCCCCATGCCGATGGTGCTGTCGATAACAGCCTGATGTGGGTGGTGGCGATGGCGGTGGCAGGATGCTTGTTTGTCATTCCCACGGCAGCAGAAATTCCGATTGTACAAACGATGATGCTGGCAGGTATGGGAACTGCTCCGGCGCTGGCATTGTTGATGACGCTCCCGGCGGTGAGTTTGCCGTCACTGATTATGCTGCGCAAAGCGTTCCCGGCGAAAGCCTTATGGCTGACGGGGGCGATGGTGGCAGTGTCTGGTGTGATTGTCGGCGGGCTGGCGCTGTTGGTTTGATTTGAGGGAAAACATGTCGGATGCGGCGTAAACGCCTTATCCGACCTACGGTTTGCATCGTTGTAGGCCTGATAAGACGCTGCAAGCGTCGCATCAGGCATTACAAGGGCTGCTATTTAATAAACGTAAACGCCGTAGTTACCCGCTTCACGCCGCTTACCCGGCTGGCAATATCTGCCGCCGCTTTCGCTTCACGTTCAGTCACCAGCCCCATCAGGAACACTTCACCGTTTTCGGTGGTCACTTTCACGTTGGACGATTTCACCAGGTCGCTGGTTAACAGCTGCGAACGTACTTTGGTGGTGATCCACGTATCGTTAGACGCTTCGCCCAGACCAATCGGCTGGCCCTGACGAATCTCGTTATACACTTCGTTGGCACCGTCTACGCCCATAGCAATCTGTTTGGCGCGAGCCGAAAGTTCAGCGTTTGGTGACTGCCCAACCAGCAGCACTTTGCCCTGATAGGCCGTTACATTAATGCGCGCTTCTTTCTTAATTTGTTCGTCTTTCGACAATGCGCTGTTCACGCGCACTTCCAAGGTACCATCGTCTACCTGGGTGCCGACACTGCGTGGGTCAGTTGCGGCTTTGGTACCCACAGCAGCAGTACCCACTACGGCAGCGGCAACACAACCTTGCAACAGCAGCGCGGAAATAAGGACTGCGATTGGCGATAATGCCTTCATGTATTCTCCTTAAACATCCTGGTGAGGGAAAAGCGTGTTATCGATCAGATCGCACAGGCAATTTACCGTCAGCATATGCATTTCCTGAATGCGAGCACTACGATGCGAAGGAATGCGGATCTCCACATCCTGTGGCCCTAACAAACCTGCAAGTTCACCGCCGTCATAGCCGGTTAATGCCACAATGGTCATATCACGCGTAACGGCAGCTTCTACCGCTTTTACAATATCGCGGCTGTTGCCACGGGTGGAAATGGCTAACAATACATCTCCCGCATGACCCAGCGCCCGCACCTGTTTTGCATACACTTCATCATGTAAGCGATCGTTGGCAATTGCCGTTAAGACAACATTATCAGTATTTAGTGCAATGGCAGGTAAGCTGGGCCGCTCCGTTTCGAAACGGTTGATCATGCTGGCAGCAAAATGCTGTGCATTGGCAGCGGAAGTTCCATTACCACAACAGAGGATTTTGTTGCCATTGAGCAGAGACTGAACCAGCGTCATGGCTGCACGGGAGATGGCATCCGGAAGCGCCTCTGCCGCCGCAATTTGAGTTTGAATGCTTTCAGTGAAGCAAGCTTTAATTCTTTCTTGCACGCTAATCCTTAAACCTTAATTATGAGTGGTCATTAAAGGCATCCTTAATCCACTCAACCTCATTCCCGGTGAAGGCTACCACATCGAACCGGCAATCCACAGTATCAAAACTCCCATTATGACGCGCGAGCCACAAACGGGCAGTCTGTAATAATTTGTGTTGTTTGCTGCGGGTCACACTGGCTGCCGCGCCGCCATAAAGCGCAGAGCGGCGGTAACGCACCTCGATAAAAACGGTGGTCCGGCCTTCACGCATTATCAGATCGATCTCGCCGCCACGCTCGTTCACGTTAGCGGCGATAAACCGTAGTCCTTTGCCTTCCAGCCAGCGACGCGCTTGTGCTTCCCACGCATCGCCGGTCTGTTTGGTGGTTAACTGGCGGGGACTACCTGACCTTGTTGGTACTGTAGCCATGATAACTTCCTGTTAATCACGCAATCCGGGCTTGCCGTCAGGCTTCCGGTATTACCGTTGATTTCAAAACCCTGAACCTGGCGCATTTGTGAGAAATGATTTGCCAACGACCAGGCATCGACACCCATCGCATACATGCGAGCCAGCGAATAATCGTTGTTCACCGCGCTGAGCGCCTGCTGCATTAACGGCAGATTACCGCCTGCCAGCATCGGGATTTCGCTGTACTGCAAGCCTTCCATCTCCAGGCGGAAATCCGGGCCAGCGGTCCCTTGCGCACTGCGGGAACTGGCGTACAGCGTTGCACCGCTCTGGCTACCGTTACGCATGGCGATCATCGGTTTGATAAAAGCGATTTCACCCGGCGTTGCCACAATGTACACCGCATCGACACGACCGCCATTATTGGTGAACTGGTCATCGGTTGGCGTGGTTTGCAGCGTTGGATTGTTGGTCGTCATGCCGGAGTCGGTTGTCGCTCTGGGAGTAATCGGGCTACCCGTTAAAGCAATACCAGAACCGCCGTTAACACCCGCGCGTAATTCGCTGGTGGAACCAAATTTTTGTTGCAGAACGGTGCCGCCACCCAGTTTCTGCCACTCTTGCGCAAACGCATTGGCTACGCGATCGCCCAATGAACTGCGCGGGATCAGCACCAGCGGCGCTTGTTTACCCTGGTCACGAATATGACGCGCTGCATCGCGCGCTTCGTCTTCTGGCGAAAGCGCGAAGTAACAAATATTGACGCGGTTTTCGATATTCTCCGGCTGGTTCAGTGCCAGCACGTTCAGCGGGGTGTTGCTCTTCAGCAACTCTTCAACGTTATTTTTCAGCAACGGACCGACCACAATACTCGCACCATCCTGCTGAACCTGGCTTAAGATCTGGCTAAGTGGTTGTGATGAGGTATCGTAGATTTTCAGCTCTGCGGATGGATTTGCGGGTGCGTTTACCGCTGCGGTGCTTGTCGCCGGGGCGCTTACAGGTACCGGCTGGGCCGCAGGCTGTTCACCGGTCAGATCGCTAACCGAAGCTTGTGCCGGGCTGGCAACGCCATCCACGGTTTGCGGCTGAGGTTGTTCTGCTACGTCTGCGGCAGGTGCGGCAGCTACCTGGGCCGCCACTGGCTGAGTGCCGATATTTTTCGCCGCTTCAAAGCCTTGCTGAATAGTGCGACCAAATACCGCTGCCTGGCCATTCAGCGGCAACAGCAGGGCGATTTTGTTGGTCGATGCTGGTTTAAACGCTTTTACGTTAACCAACTGCGTTGGCAGCATTTTCGCGCCCGGGTTGTTCGGATAACGTTTCTGCCAGTCGGCGATCCCAGCTTTCATCATGTCAGGATCGTTACGGTTATCAAACCAGACGCGCTGCAAATCCAGCCAGCCTTGCAGAATATTTTCGTCGGCGTTGATCACCAGCGTATTCGCCTGCTCCTGAGTCATGGAGGAGAGCGCCTGCCATGTGGCGTCAATATTCTGCTGCTTTTCTTTCGCACCGAGCAGCGGTTCCTGAGCAATTAACGCGCGCAGTAAATCAATGGAAGGACGCCCCTGGCTGGCATCGATTTTTGCCTGCCAGTAACGGGCTTGCTGGTTTTGTTCTAAATCGGCAGGTGTGATTTTCGCCAGCAAGTTTTGCGCGCCAGCAAAATCTTTCTGCGCCAGTTTAATCTCTGCCGCCAGCAGTGTTTTCTCGCGACGCTGATTATCATTCAGTTCTTGCGGTAGTTGGTTAACCAACTCAACCGCCTGCCCGGTTTTACCTTCTTTCACCAGTGCACGAATGGCGAGTAATTGCCAGTTGATCCTGGTATCATCAGAACTTTGCTGCATCTGTTGCAGGTAAAAAGCAGAATCAGCCTGCGCCGTGCCCTGCATATAAGCAGTGGACTGATCGGGAGTATGGGTGCCACAACCGGCGAAAATCAGGGCTGCCAAAACAACAGGCAGACAACGCGCGGCTTTCAAACGAGAAAATGTTGAGGGTACCATAATGTATCCAGTGATATTTTTTTTACGCAATGCTCAATATTAAATCGGCAATACGGACGACACAATGAAACAACACCAATCGGCGGATAATTCTCAGGGGCAGCTTTACATTGTACCGACGCCAATCGGCAATCTGGCGGATATCACCCAGCGTGCATTAGAGGTATTACAGGCCGTTGATCTGATTGCCGCCGAGGATACGCGTCACACCGGTTTATTGCTGCAACATTTTGGGATTAATGCCCGGTTGTTTGCGCTGCACGATCATAACGAACAACAAAAAGCCGAAACGCTGCTGGCGAAGCTGCAAGAGGGGCAAAACATTGCGCTGGTTTCCGATGCCGGAACGCCGCTAATTAACGATCCTGGCTACCATCTGGTGCGTACCTGTCGTGAAGCGGGGATTCGCGTGGTGCCGCTACCAGGGCCGTGTGCTGCTATCACTGCGTTAAGCGCCGCGGGTTTACCATCCGATCGTTTTTGTTATGAAGGCTTTTTACCTGCCAAATCAAAAGGCCGCCGTGATGCGCTAAAAGCTATTGAAGCGGAGCCGCGCACGCTGATTTTTTATGAATCTACCCACCGTCTGTTAGATAGCCTGGAAGATATTGTTGCGGTATTAGGCGAATCCCGTTACGTGGTTCTGGCGCGTGAGCTAACCAAAACCTGGGAAACCATTCACGGCGCGCCCGTTGGCGAGCTGCTGGCGTGGGTAAAAGAAGATGAAAACCGTCGCAAAGGCGAAATGGTGCTGATTGTCGAAGGCCATAAAGCGCAGGAAGATGACCTGCCTGCTGATGCCCTGCGCACGCTGGCGCTGTTACAGGCAGAACTGCCGCTGAAAAAAGCGGCGGCGCTGGCCGCAGAAATTCACGGCGTGAAGAAAAATGCGCTGTATAAGTATGCGCTGGAGCAGCAGGGAGAGTGATTACAGGCGTCGCAGCAGGAATAGCGCTGCAACGCCTGTACCAGGCGAGTTAACGACGACACATTTCATCAATCACGCATGTGAAATGGTTATGCAGCCATAAAAATGAAGCCGGGATAGCGGTGGAGACTTTAGCCGTGAGAAAACGTTCTGTCGCATCCTGTTTTCCTTCGCCAGTTATCAGTAACAAAACTTCGCGGGCATTGAGAATATCCTTCAGGCCTAAGGTGATCCCACGAGTCACGGGACGGTCAGCGGTTTTTAACATCTCATGTTGCTGTGTTCTGGCATCAAGTTGACTGATATGGCAGGCCGGTTGCAGGCTTTCTCCCGGTTCGTTCAGCCCAAGATGACCGTTTTTCCCCAATCCGAGAACGCATAAGTCCAGACCGCCTTTGCGCGCAATCAGGTTCGTTACCCGTTCGCACTCTGTCTCATTTATCTCTTCGGAGTGAAAGCTGATGAGCTGGTCTTCACGTAGCCCCAGCGGCTGCACGATATGCTGTTGAAGGAAAGTTTCGCAGGTACCAGGCATCGTTAATGGCAGATCCACCCATTCGTCGAGCTTCACGAAGGTGAGCTGGCTGACATCAACCTGCTGCTGGTGGATTTTTTCTACCAAATAATGATACGTCAGTAATGGCGTGGCTCCGGTCGCCAGGCAAATCACGGCATCCGGTTTGCTACGGATCACGGCCAATAAATATTCGCTGGCACGTTCACTTAACGCCGTATAGTTTTCAACTTGTTGAAGGGTTTGCACAGGATGAAATTCCTTAAGTAAAGAGGCACCGCCAGACGCGGTGCCTCGTTCCATTTACAAAATGCCGAATGCAGAACAAACAATAGAAAGAACAAACGTCACGCCGATTAACAGCACCGGATGCGCTTTTTTCACCCGCAGGAAGTAATACATCAGCAGGGTGTAGGCCATCGGTAAAATATTCGGGAAGACTTTATCGAAGAAATCCTGCTGCAGCGCGACGCTGTGGGTACTGTCGATGGCAAACGATGTCACCACGTTAATATGCACATACGAAGCGATCAGCCCGCCGATTACTGTGATCCCGAGGATGGTTGCCGAACGGGCAATCATCTGCGAGTTCTCTCGCACTTTATCAATAGCCTTCACGCCGACTGAATAACCGACGTGGGTCCAGCCGACGCGCAGGAAAAAGATAAGCAGGTAAACGGCGAAAAACAAAATCGGTCCCAACAGGTTCCCCTGACTGGCAAACGATGAGCAAATCCCCGCCATAATCGGCAACAAAGTAAACCAGAAAATCGCATCGCCAATCCCGGCGATTGGGCCAAACAGTGCCACTTTGAGGCCTTTAATGGTGTCGCGGTTTTCTCCTTTTTCTTCCATCGAAATTAATAACCCCATCAGAAATCCGACCAGATTAGGGTGGGTATTAATAAATTCGAGGTTATCTTTCATCGCCGCGCTTAGGCCCGGTTTGTCGTCCTTATAAATCTTTTTCAGGATCGGCAACATCGCCCAGGTAAAACCGCCCGCCTGCATCCTTTCGTAGTTAAAGCTTGCTTGTAGCAGTGACGAACGAAAGCCCAGACGGGTGATATCTTTTTTACTGATTTCAGATCCCATTGCTGTAGTCCTCTTCTTCATTTTTACTGGCAACGGGCTGCGGTTGCGCTTGCTGCCGGGATTTCGCATTGAAAAACTCATACACCGCAAAGCCTGCGCCCAGCACGGCAACCGGCAACAGGTTGCTGACCTGGATGTAGCAAACAAACAGGAAACCGGCGATCAGGTAAGGGATATATTGCGCTTTGAACATCACGCGCAGCAGCAAGCCAAAACCAACGGCAGGCAGAATACCGCCAGCCACTTCAAAGCCGTGGGTCAGCCAGGCGGGCATCGCTTTCACCAGCGCCTGCATCGCCCCTTGTGCCAGGTAAGTACAGAGGAAAGCAATCACCGCATACGCTGAAGCGACGATGAGCATCGTTGTCCAGTTAAGTCGGGAAAACGCTGCCGTATCCGCCTCTTTCGCGCATTTATCGGCTTTGGTCATAAATAATGAGAAAGCGGAATAGAAGAACAGAATGACGTACTGCATTAACAAACTAAACGGCAGGCCAAGACCAATTGCCGTTTTGGCATCAACGCCCGTAGACCATGCAATGACGGTGGTCATCAGACCCGCCATAATAGGGTTGGGCGGCTGAACACCACCTGCAGGGGTTAATCCGGCGAAAGCCAACTCTGTCAGGCCTCCGGTAATTAAGCCAGTCTGAATATCACCGAGAATAGCACCTGTAAGGGTACAAACGATTATCGGGCGGAATAAAAATAAGGCTTCCAGCCAAAAATCAATCCCCAGAACGAAAACTAACGCCGCCAGGGATAATCCCTGGAGTAGGGTTATTTCATGCATTTTTATTACCTCAAACCAATATTAAGGCGATTTCAGATTTAGTCAGGGATTTGTTCTTTTTGATCGCCAGGAACGTCCTGAATGAAAACATTCACGCCACGTTGTTTAATATAACGTAAGTCCGTGAGATCCTGGTCATCGACATAAACTTTACTGCTGATTTGCTTTTTCCCTTCCGAGAAATGCATATTGCCGACGTTGACATCTTTCAGGTCAATACCACCTTCTACCAATTTACGTACCGTTTGTGGCGTACGGCAAATCAGGAAGATCTTCTGATGTGGTGCAGCTTTGCCGATGACGTTAATGGTTTTTTCGATAGTAAAGAAACGAATGCCAAAGCCGTAGGTTTCTGCGGTAATACCCATTAATTTCTGTTGAATATCATCGTTAGCGACAACATCATCCACGACTACCAACAGATTCGCACCGATGGTGGATGTCCAGGTCACGCCAACCTGACCGTGAACCAGACGGTTATCAATACGGGTTAAGAGAATATTTGGACTGCTCATTGTGTAATCCTCACCATAAAGTTGAATAATATAATATTTTTAAATATATTATTGTTGCGATATTGTACTGATGTATTTATTAATGTTTGGTTATCTCCTTTGCCATTAAGGTACTACCCGATATTAATCGGGCAGTGCATTCTGAAAAAACGTATAAAATTAATGATTATGCTGAAATTCGATTCGCTGAACCACAGACATTAATTTTATTTCTGACCACTTCTTTCATCGCATCCATTCCGACGCGCATATAATAACGAGGATCATTACCCTGCGGATTTTCCGCAAACCAGGCTTTAACCGCGCCAGCGAAGGCTATTTTTAATTCTGTGGCAACGTTCACTTTTGTTACACCGAGTTCAATAGTGCGACGGACAAATTCATCCGGGACATCGCTGGCACCATGCAGCACCAGAGGAACATCCACCACTTCACGAATTTCCGCCAGCCGCTGGAAATCAATCTTCGGCGTTTTGCTGTATAAGCCGTGCGCCGTACCAATCGCTACCGCCAGGCTGTCGACGCCAGTCAGTTCGACAAAGCGTTTAGCTTCTTGTGGATCGGTCAGGAATGCACTTTCGGCGTCAACGCTCATGTCATCTTCAACACCGCCGAGGCGGCCCAGTTCTGCTTCCACGCTGCAATCCCGGGAGTGGCAGAAGTCGACAACCGATTTCACCAGCTTCACGTTCTCGGCAAACGGGAAGTGGCTGCCGTCGATCATCGCGCTGCGCACGCCTGCGTGGACTTTACGGCGAATATCATCCAGCGATTCGTGGTGGTCGAGATGCAGTGCCAGCGGCATGTTATAGGTCGTGGAATAGGCGCTACACAGGGCGTAGATCTCTTCCAGCGCGATATGCTTAAAGGTACCTGGTGTCCCGGCGAGGATCACCGGCGATCGCATTTCACTGCACACTTCGAGGATCGCCTGGATCGTCTCGGCGTTATGGATGTTAAAGGCAGGCACCGCGTAGCCATTGGCCTGGGCGTCCTGTAACAGATATTTGGTGGAGATAATGCTCATAATGCGATCCTCTTATGCCTGCCACGGATGAATAGTTACGCCTTGCACCACGCGGTTTACGGTGCCACTGGCTGATGGGGTATCCGGCGTATTGCCCATGTGCAGCGACTGCATCAGTGCAAACGTCTGGGCGTACATCAGGAAGCAAAATGCTTGTTCAACGTCGATAAAGTGACGGGACGGCGGCAGGATGATATGCGGGCCAGCGGCGATAACGTCGTTGCTTTCAGCGGTGATGGCGATCACGCGCATTGCCTGGTTGTCACGGCGGAGTTCTGCCAGCAGGTCAAGATCGTACTGACGGGTGTAAGGGTGACTGGAGACAAACACCACTACCAGCGTTTCGTCATCGACCAGCGATTTCGGGCCATGACGGAATCCGGTCGGGGAATCATAGAAGGCCGCCAGTTTACCCGCTGTCAGTTCCAGCACTTTCAGCGCCGACTCGCGTGCTGCGCCCTGTAAGCCACCGCTGCCGAGATAAACGATCCGTTTCCACGGTGCGTAACCAAACACACCTTCGCTGAAATCGCCCAGTGAGGTCAGGATCGCCTGGCAACGATCCGCCACGTCGCGGAAGGTTTGGCTGTTGATCGTCTCAGGTGCGAAAACCGCGAGGCAGCTGGCCATCATGGTGGTAATGCTGCTGGTCATCGCAAAGCCGCGATCGTGCGTTTCTGCGGGCATCAGCAGGGCAAACGCGTTGTCGCTGTTGATCGCGTTTTGGTAAAGAGCGCCCGCTTCGTTGCAGGTGATCGGCAGGTGATAGCATTCTGGTACAAATTGATTTGCCAGTTCCACGGCGGCGACGCTTTCCGGGCTGTTGCCGGAGCGACCGAAGGAGATCAACAGTAGCGGATGAGCTGGGTTCAGGTAGTCCATTGGATTGGTGACCAGATCGGTGGTTGGTACGGCGCTGAAGTTTTTACCGGTATGGCTGGCGAGCCACGGCGCGATGATGTCACCGATAAATGCCGATGTTCCGGCTCCGGTCAGGATGATTTGCAGATTCTCTTTGCGCAGTAACGGTTCAAGGAAGTTATTGAGCGCGGAACGTAGCGCGTCAATGTTGGTGAGTGAACGGATCCATGCGCGAGGCTGATGGCGGATCTCTTCTTCAGTCCATGTACCGGTTGCGGCAGCAGCAGGGGTGTAATTTTCTGGCATAACTCAATCCTTAGTCTGATGAACTTGACGTCGGCGTTGTCGCTTTCGCTTGCCTTTCGTTTCATTTCACTTGGTGATTTCTTTCGTTGGTTAAAATCTATAGAAAAGAAACTGAAAGTTCAATGGAGAAAAAGGAAATAAAACGAAATCTGTGATCGTTGAAAGAAAAGACAAGGGAAGTAAAAGGGATTGCTGGATGCGGCGTAAATACTTTATCCGGCCTTACGGTCACCAACCGTAGGTCGGATAAGGCGCATTAGCGTCGCATCCGACACCGCTGCACAGATCAAAAAGAAAGAAAAAGAAAGGCCTTACGGGGGAAGTGAAGGCCTAATAAAGGAGCAAACCATCAAAACGAAGCTAATTGACCCTGAATCCAGATTTGTTGCACATGCAGCCCGCTATCCAGCGCAACGACGCTGGCGCGTTTGCCCGGTTTAAGCGATCCCAGAACACCATCAACACCCAGCATTCGCGCCGGATGCAGCGACGCCATATGGATGGCTTCCGCAGGCGTTACGCCCGTCAACTCGACCATGTTGCGCACTGCCGCATCGACAGACAGCGTACTGCCCGCCAGCCCACCGAACGCGGTACGGACAATGCCACCGTGCATCTGCACTTCTTCACCACATAACGTATAGTGACCATCCGGCATCCCGGCTGCCTGCATCGCGTCGGTGATCAGTACGATCCTCTCTTTCGCACAGCAACAACAGAGCGACATTGCCGCCGGATGTACATGATGACCATCGGCTATCAGTTCCAGCCAGGCGCGCTTGTCCGTTAATCCCGCGCCAACCATTCCCGGTTCGCGGTGATGTAAACCTGTCATCCCGTTATAGCAATGCACCAGGCCGTCGGCACCAGCATCAAACGCGGCACGGGTTTGTTGCCAGGTCGCCGCGCTATGCCCCAGCATCACCCGTACGTTTTGCTGTTTAAGATGGCGGATGGCCTGCAATGCCCCTTCTTTTTCTGGTGCCAGCGCTACCACGCGTAAGGTCTGCTGAGAAACGGCAATCAATTGATCCAGCTCGGCAATTTCCAGCTCGCGAAACAGCTCCGGCGGATGTGCGCCTTTATTCTGCGGCGTGAAGTACGGTCCTTCGAGATAACTCCCCAGCACTTGCGCACCAGGCCCACCGCGCTGGCAGCGTAGAGCAATACGTTTCAGCGCCGCATGAATGGTATTAAGCGGCGCGGTTACGGTGGTCGGTAACCAACTGCCGACACCTTCGCGTGCCTTGTGCATTGCCAGCTTGTCGAGCGCATCCGGCGCGTCATCCATTACATCAACGCCCGCACCACCGTGTACATGGGTGTCGATGTAAGCGGGGCAGAGCAGTTCCGCATCGCGTTCAGTCACGCCCACTGGAATCGGTTCGATTGCTGCGATTACACCGTCAGCAATACGCAACTGATGGTCATCGAGCCATCCCTCTTCAGTCAGCAGCCTTCTGGCGCGCAGAACGTGTGTCATATTCCTTCCTCGACCGGACATTCCTCATGGCAGCGACCAAGTTCGTCCACCAGACTGGTTAGCCCACGGTGTCCACACTCCAGCGCCTGCACACGGAACTCTTCACCGCTTAACCCTTCGCGTTCCAGCACCATTTCCAGTAATAGTTGCAAATTTGTGCCGGTGATCACTTCACAGCCCGGTTTTTGCATCGCCAGCGTTGAAGCTACGCGAAACGGCGTGCCGCCCAGCAAATCCGTCAGAAAAACAATGCCGTCTTCACAATCCAGTTGGGCGATGGCCTCTTCAAGCTGCGATGTAAGCAGCGCGGTGCTTGAGGTTTCTGGAAAATCGATGGCGATAAACTGCGATTGCTCGCCGAGGATTTGCTTCATTGCTTTTTCCATGCCGCTGGCAAATCCGCCATGCCCTGTCAAAATAATACTTAACATCTAATACCTCATTGTATTTAAAGGAAATGGCAGAATTTACCGACGATGCCGAGAACCACTGTCACTGCAATCAGGCGCAGCGGACTCCAGCCGCGGCGTACCAGCCAGAACATGGTCAGGGTGTAGACCAGCGGTAAGAAGGCAGGCATCAGTTTGTCGATAACATCAGCCTGTAACTTAACCACTGCGTCGCCCGCCGTGATTTCCAGCGTGGTGCTTAAACGAACATAGGTTGCCACCAGCGCGCCGATCACCGTCATCCCAACGATAGACGCCGCATGGCCGACTTTTTTGGTATTTGCTTTAATGAGTGGAATAGCCGCCACGCCCATGCGGTAAGCATAATGCGCCAGACCAAAACGCAGCCCCAGGTGCACCACGTTGAACAGCACAATAAAGACGACAGCGCCAAGAATAGAGCCTTGTAGCGCGAGGCTTGCGCCTATCCCGCCACAAATCGGCAGTAGCGTTAGCCAGAACATCGCATCGCCAATCCCGCCGAGCGGCGCACCGACGGCAATTTTGGTGCTCTGAATACTGTTAACGTCCTGCTTAGAACGCTCCATCGCAAGGATAATGCCGATAACAAACGTCACCAGAAACGGATGGGTATTGAAGAAACCCATATGCCCCTTCATGGCGCGCGCCAGGTCCCGTTTATTAGTGTGGATCTTTTTCAGAGCAGGCAGCAGACCGTACAACCAGCCGGAAGCCTGCATACGTTCGTAGTTGAAAGACGCTTGTAACAGCATGGAGCGCCAGGCGACGCGGTTGATATCTTTTTTCGTCAGCTCTGCGCCAATGCTCTGATCTTCATACACGTTTTCATTGACGCCAGTCAGCAGTGTTTCTTCATTTTCGCTGACGTTCGGCAGGGTGGTTTGATTAGATGCCATCTTCAAATTCCTCTTTCTGTGCCGCAGGTTGAGTCGGTTCAGGAGATTTACGCAGCAGGTCGATCAGCGCCATCGCCAGCGCAGCGGCAGCAATAGCCAGCACCGGTAACTTGAGCCAGGCTGCGGCAACAAAGCCCAGGATGAAGTAGGGGATGTAGACGTTTTTCATCATGATTTTCAGCAGCACGGCAAAACCGATTGCTGGCATGATGCCGCCCGCGACGCCGAGGCCATCAATTAATCGTTGCGGCAGGACATCAATGATGGTTTTTGCATGTTCCGCGCCGAAGTAGATAGGCAGGAAAGCGCAGAGAAAATAGAAAGTGCCGAGTGCCAGCAGTGCCAGATAGTTCACGCGTTCAATGCCGCGAGTATCGGCGTTCTCCGCCATCCGGTCGCAGCGGGACATCACGCCGGACATCACCGAGAACAGGAAGGTAATCCCCATCTGTACTGCAACAGCGAAAGGTACGGCGACACCGACCGCGACATCGGGTTTCACGCCAGTAGTAATGGCAAACGCCGTGCCGACGATAGTACCGATAATCACGTTAGGCGGCTGTGCGCCCGCCAGCGGGGCCAGCCCCATCCACACCAGTTCCAGCGTACCGCCGGTTAAAATACCGGTATGCAGATCGCCAAGTACCAGCCCGACCAACGGGCCGAGAACCACCGGGCGGTGCATATGGGTTAAGCCGTTAAACATATCCAGGCCAGCGATAAAGGCGATAATGCCCAACGCAAATGCCTGCAACAGACTGATTTCCATGATGAATCCCTCAAAGTAATTTAAAGAGGTCCACAGCAGGCTCTGTCGGGACGCCCTGAACGAAGCATTCCACCCCAGCGGCTTTCAGGTCGTTAAATGCTGCGATATCACCCGCATCCACAGAAACCGTTTTGGCGATTTGTTGCTTGCCATTGGCGTAGTGCATATTGCCAACGTTAATGCGATTCACCGGAACGCCACCTTTCACCAGCGTCAGGAAATCGGCCGGTGTTTTACAAACCAGCAGGATTTTCTGTCGATCGGCGGCGCGATGGATGTTGTCGATGACTTTTTGCAGCGTCCAGAAACGTACGGCGATCCCTTCTGCCAGTACCATTTCCATCAGGTTTTGTTGTACCGGATCTTCGGCAACCTCATCGTTGGCTACCAGCACCAGATTTGCCCCCGCAAATCCTACCCACTGAACGCCGACCTGACCGTGAATCAAGCGTTCATCAATCCGACTTAAAACAATATTTGGCATAGCGTGTTCCTCTTTGTTTTGCTTATTGGCCTTCACAGGCTGTGTGGTACTGCGCCAGGATGTCCTGAATATGGTTGATAATGAGTTCCCGTGGCGTTGGCTGCAGCTCGCCGGAGCGAACTTTCACGTACTGCAGCGGCAGATACTGACTGATCAGCGGCAGCGGAATTGGTGAATCCGCCAGATTACGAACCAGATGAGCGAAAGCGTCATCAATCTGGCTGTCCGGCCAGTAATAGCGCACGCGATCCGAGTAGCTATAACCACGCGCCAGACGACGCGCGTTGCCGTCACCGTGGTAGTGGCTTTGCCAGTATTCCGGGCGGTCGAGCATCACGTTTTCCAGCACCTGACGCAGACCAGAACAGGCTTTTGCTGGCACTAGTTCTTCTTCAATCGCTGCCAGAGAGAACAGAGCTTCACGCAGAGCAAAGGTCAGCGCCGGGCCAACTTTCAGAATGGCAAAGTGGTCAATCACCAGCTGGCGCAGCGATTGCGGCGTTTGATAATCGGTAGAGTGCGCTTCGAAAATCAGCGTTTCGTAGTTTTCGACCATCTGGCTTAAGGCGGTCGCTTTGGCGGGCTGATAATCAATAACGTTGGTGTGATCGAATTCGACGCCGGGTTGAACCACCAGGGCAATGATGCGTGGCCAGATGGCATTCAGACCCTGCTTTTCAAAAGCGTGACGATGGGCTTCCAGCGTGGCGCGGGCGGCATCCGGCGTGGTGACCGCCAGCTCGCTTAAGGTTTCATGCGCGCCGCCAGGCACCGGCACTTCGGTACCAATGACATACTCCAGATCGGCTTCGCCAAAATGTTCACGGCAGGTTTCTTCCGCCACTTTCGCCAAACGAGCGGCGCGTTCGGCCACGATGCCATCGGTTAAGGGAATCGGATCGTCCTGACAGGACATGCTGCAATCAAGGTGAATTTTTTTGAATCCTGCCGCCACGTAGCTTTTAATCAAATCATCGGCATTGGCCATTGCCTGAGCGGCAGGCAGATTTTGCCAGCGGTTTGGCCCCAGATGGTCGCCACCCAGAATCAGCGCATCCTGCGGGAAATTCAACGAGTCGGCGAGCTGACAAACAAAGCCGCGAAAACCGGCGGGCGTCATTCCGGTATAACCGCCAAACTGGTCCACCTGATTGGAGGTAGCTTCAATCAGTAACGGCGTTTGGTTTGCACTGGCGTAGCGGATTGCAGCTTCCAGCACCAGCGGATGTGCGGAACAAACGGCATAAATCCCATTTGTTTTGCCCGCTTTGTGCTGTCTCACCATTTCTGTCAGATGTTTCACTTTCCTCTCCAGTTCAGATTACTGCGACATTAATCTTTCGTTTTGTTTCAGTTGATACTGCGTCATGGTGAGATAAAAATAAAACGAAAGATAATAGTTTTCTGATCTGATTCACAAAAGAAACATAATGAAAGCCACTGAAACGAGAGTAGCTTGCGCCAATGGGTAAGGTGGGCTTGCATTTGCTTAATAGAAAGGCGTTAATAGGCAAAACGAAATGAAACGAAAGTTTTACGAAAGGACTTACTATGAGTAATACCGACGCTTCAGGTGAGAAGCGAGTGACAGGCACCAGCGAGCGACGAGAACAGATCATTCAGCGTCTGCGACAGCAAGGGAGTGTGCAGGTTAACGATCTGTCGGCATTGTATGGCGTATCTACTGTGACGATCCGCAACGATCTGGCGTTTCTGGAAAAGCAGGGGATCGCCGTGCGTGCCTATGGTGGCGCGTTGATCTGCGATAGCACAACGCCGTCAGTCGAGCCATCAGTGGAAGATAAAAGCGCACTGAACACCGCGATGAAACGCAGCGTTGCGAAAGCTGCCGTTGAGTTGATTCAGCCTGGTCATCGGGTGATCCTCGACTCCGGGACCACCACTTTTGAGATTGCTCGTCTGATGCGCAAGCACACCGACGTAATTGCGATGACCAACGGTATGAACGTGGCTAATGCGTTGCTGGAAGCGGAAGGCGTTGAGCTGCTGATGACCGGGGGGCATTTGCGCCGTCAGTCGCAATCTTTTTACGGTGATCAGGCTGAGCAATCGCTGCAAAATTACCACTTCGATATGCTGTTTCTTGGTGTAGATGCGATCGATCTGGAGCGTGGCGTCAGCACGCATAATGAAGATGAAGCCCGTTTAAACCGTCGGATGTGCGAAGTTGCGGAACGGATCATCGTGGTCACCGATTCCAGTAAGTTCAACCGTTCCAGTTTACATAAGATCATTGATACTCAACGTATCGACATGATCATTGTTGATGAAGGCATTCCTGCGGATAGTCTGGAAGGACTGCGAAAGGCTGGGGTTGAAGTGATTCTGGTCGGGGAATGAGAAAGGATGCCCGCTGGTCAACACCAATGCGTTCGGCGGGCATTGTGAACACCATCAATGGTTTTCTTCTGTCTCTTGGGTGAGGCTTTCCCAGTCGGCAGGAGGATGTCCTCTTTTTAACATTTTACTGAATACGGTATAGGCATCTGTTTTTTTACCGTAGGTGCGCAGCGTGTTTTCATCGTTCATCCATCCCAGAATGATGACTTTCTCTTTTTCACTGTAACGAAAGAAGAGACGATAGCGACCAGCACCAAATTTTACCCGTGACCAGTCTTTATTTTTCCCAGAGCCTAACGACTTGCCATGACGGAATGCCGGTGATGATGGATTGACCGTGATATGCTCCTCAATCACTTTATGGACCACCGCCAATAACTTTGTGGCAGCTTTTCTCTGATAATTTTCAGGATCTTTTCCCTTTAATGCCTCGACTTCGGCAACTAAAGCATCGTAGGTTTCCTGAAAACAGGGATGAGCATATAGCGCCCAACCATTAACCCTTTGTGGAAAATCCATTATTCGTCGTCGCCAATCTCATCGTCAATGTTGACGTCCATGCCAGCGACAAGTTTCTTTCCTTGTTGAATGTCGAATGGACGAGTTTTTTGCGGATTGTTCTGGATATCTGCATCCAGAAAACGCAAAAATGCATTCATAGTATGATCCTCCTGTTCATCTCCCAGTCGGCACATAAATACTTGCCCACCAGGCAGAATTTCGTAATGAATGCTGTCCAGGCCTGGCTTCAGTTTTAAGGCCTCACGCACTGGCGCGGGGATAGTTGTTTGTCCGCGTATAGTGACCTTTGATTCAGTGGTCAGTACAGCGTTAGAGCGAGCATTAGCGGGCATTATTTACTGTCCTTTTACAGCCTGTTTTCTGCTCAAATTATAAGCTTGAACTAAGGTAATGCAAATGCATTATTAATGGATGTGTGGACTTTAAACAATAAAAACATGGCACTAAGGCCATGTTTTGCGAGGGACGTTCCAAAAGAAATCAGGTCACCGGTGCCGGGTTAAACACCGCCAGCTGGTTATGCAGTCCCCATTGATCCGAGAAAGTTTTCTTCTTCCCGCTGGCGACGTCGAGAATAAAGTGGAACAACTTCCAGCCCACTTCTTCAATGGTTTCTTCGCCGGTAGCGATAGTGCCCGCGTTAATATCCATTAAATCAAACCAGCGGTTCGCCAGCTCGGTGCGGGTCGCCATTTTAATGACGGGTACCGCCATAAGGCCGTACGGCGTACCACGACCGGTCGTAAACACTTGCACGGTGATACCCGAAGCCACCTGTTGCGTGCCACAGACAAAATCGCTGGCTGGCGTCGCGGCGTAAATTAATCCGCGTTTAGTCGGGCGTTGGCCGGGCGACAGCACTTCAACAATTGCACTTTTACCCGATTTAGCAATGGAGCCGAGTGCCTTCTCTACCACGTTTGCCAGACCGCCTTTCTTGTTGCCCGGCGAAGGGTTGGCGCTGCGGTCGGTTTTTCCCATATTGAGATAGTTATCGTACCACTCCATCTCCTCCAGCAGCCGTTTGCCGACCTCTTCGTTCACTGCGCGTGGTGTCAGCAGATGGATCGCGTCACGCACTTCTGTGACTTCTGAAAACATCACCGTTGCGCCGCAGCGCACCAATAGATCAGACGCATACCCAACCGCCGGGTTTGCCGTTACGCCAGAAAACGCATCGCTGCCACCGCACTGCATGCCGACAACCAGTTCTGAAGCCGGACAGGTTTCTCGCTGACGTTGATTCAGTTTTTGTAGATGGCGTTCGGCTACCTGCAAAATATCCTCGACCATGGACTGAAAACCGACATGCTTTTCATCCTGCAAACTGACAATGCTGGCGCTTTCTACTGGAATAGCTTGCACATCATCCGTTCCAGTCAGTAGGCGTTCAGGCTGCAACTTTTCACAACCCAGACCAATCACCATTACTTCGCCGCCAAAGTTAGGGTTCAGCGAAATATTGTGAATGGTACGAATAGGTACAACTGCCGCGGGTGCGTTAATCGCCACGCCACAACCGTACAAATGATTCAGCCCCACCACGCCATCGACGTTCGGGTATTTCGGTAGCAGATCGCGTTCAATGATTTTTACTACGTAGTCCACCACGCCTGCCACACAGTGGACGCTGGTGGTGATGCCGAGCAGGTTTTTGGTGCCCACGCTGCCATCGGCATTGCGATAGCCCTCAAAGGTGTATCCTTCCAGCGGCGGTAAGGGTTCCGGGACTTTGGTTGCCAGTGGCAGCGTATGTAACGGCGGCGCTTCCGGTAGTACAACCATTGATTCGTCGATCCAGCTTCCGCGTGGGATTGCGCGCACGGCGTAACCAATCACCTCGCCATAACGAATAATTTCACCATTAGCCGGAATGTCCAGCAATGCGACTTTATGCCCCTGGGGAATATGTTCAATTAATTCCAGCCCATCCGGAAAACGCGTTCCTGCTTTCAGGCCATTATCATTAACAATAATTGCCACATTATCTGTGTCGTGAACTTTTATATAAAACGCAGTTGGCGTTTCTTGTCTGATTTCGATGTTGGCCATTGTGCAATATTCTCCAGCCAGGGACTATTAAAATGAGGACCTGGTCTCATTTAAAAATAAATAACTTCATTGGGTGAAATAAGAATGTCAGGAGTTTAAATGCAGAAATGTGATCAATGTCAATCATTTCAGGGATTGCAGTACCTCCCGGCAAGGTAAAGCGCAAATCTGTGCTTTAGCGCGCAACCTTATGTGCATATGCTCAAAATAATATTTAAATAGTACTAATTAAATTAGCATTTGCACAATGATTATTATTCTCGCGCTGCTTATACTAATTCCCGAGTTCATTGTCGTAACGGCATAAATAAAACTCATAAATAACACCTTCCCCATAATAATAAAAATCAGCATAAGTACCCGAGGTAAATAAAATGATTCTGGACACCGTTGACGTAAAAAAGAAAGGCGTGCATACCCGCTATTTAATATTACTGATTATTTTTATTGTTACCGCCGTTAACTACGCCGATCGTGCAACGCTGTCTATTGCTGGTACCGAAGTGGCAAAAGAGTTGCAGTTAAGTGCGGTTTCGATGGGTTACATCTTCTCTGCTTTTGGCTGGGCCTACTTGCTGATGCAAATTCCCGGCGGCTGGCTGCTTGATAAGTTTGGCTCGAAGAAAGTTTACACTTACAGCCTCTTTTTCTGGTCGCTGTTCACCTTCCTGCAAGGCTTTGTCGATATGTTTCCGCTGGCCTGGGCTGGGATCTCCATGTTCTTTATGCGATTTATGCTGGGGTTCTCGGAAGCGCCATCATTCCCGGCGAACGCCCGTATTGTCGCCGCCTGGTTCCCGACGAAAGAACGTGGTACTGCCTCCGCCATCTTTAACTCGGCGCAATATTTCTCGTTGGCGCTCTTTTCGCCGCTGCTTGGCTGGCTGACTTTCGCCTGGGGCTGGGAGCATGTCTTTACCGTTATGGGGGTGATTGGTTTTGTGTTGACGGCGCTGTGGATCAAGTTGATTCATAACCCGACAGATCACCCACGTATGTCTGCAGAAGAGCTGAAGTTTATCTCGGAAAATGGCGCGGTGGTCGATATGGACCACAAAAAGCCGGGTAGTGCGGCAGCAAGCGGACCCAAACTGCATTACATCAAGCAATTGCTCTCTAACCGCATGATGCTGGGCGTATTTTTCGGACAATATTTTATCAACACCATCACCTGGTTCTTCCTCACCTGGTTCCCAATTTATCTGGTGCAGGAAAAAGGCATGTCGATTCTGAAAGTGGGTCTGGTCGCCTCGATTCCGGCACTGTGTGGCTTTGCGGGCGGCGTGCTGGGAGGTGTCTTCTCGGATTATCTGATCAAACGCGGTTTGTCCCTGACCCTGGCACGTAAGCTACCAATTGTGCTGGGAATGTTGCTGGCTTCCACCATCATCTTATGTAACTACACCAACAACACCACGCTGGTGGTCATGCTGATGGCGCTGGCTTTCTTTGGCAAAGGATTTGGTGCGCTGGGCTGGCCAGTGATTTCTGACACCGCGCCGAAAGAGATTGTTGGCCTCTGCGGCGGCGTCTTTAACGTCTTTGGCAATGTTGCCTCCATTGTCACTCCACTGGTGATTGGCTATCTGGTAAGTGAACTGCACTCCTTCAATGCAGCACTGGTTTTCGTGGGATGTTCAGCGCTGATGGCGATGGTCTGCTACCTCTTCGTAGTCGGCGACATTAAACGTATGGAATTGCAGAAATAAGCAAAGGTATAAGCGATGAATAACGATGTTTTCCCGAATAAATTCAAAGCCGCACTGGCTGCGAAACAGGTACAAATTGGTTGCTGGTCAGCTCTCTCTAACCCGATTAGCACTGAAGTTCTTGGTTTGGCTGGGTTTGACTGGCTGGTGCTGGATGGTGAACATGCGCCAAACGATATCTCCACGTTTATTCCGCAGTTAATGGCCCTGAAAGGCAGCGCCAGCGCGCCAGTAGTGCGAGTGCCGACCAACGAGCCGGTAATTATTAAGCGTCTTCTGGATATCGGTTTCTATAACTTCCTGATTCCTTTTGTAGAAACAAAAGAGGAAGCAGAGCAGGCGGTGGCATCAACTCGTTACCCACCGGAAGGCATTCGCGGCGTCTCCGTTTCTCACCGCGCCAATATGTTTGGCACCGTGGCGGATTATTTCGCTCAGTCGAACAAGAACATCACTATTCTGGTCCAGATAGAAAGTCAGCAGGGCGTAGATAACGTCGATGCTATTGCCGCTACCGAAGGTGTAGACGGCATCTTCGTCGGCCCCAGCGATCTGGCTGCGGCATTAGGCCATCTCGGCAATGCCTCGCACCCGGATGTACAAAAAGCAATTCAGCACATTTTTAACCGTGCCAGCGCGCACGGCAAACCCAGCGGCATCCTCGCACCGGTCGAGGCTGATGCGCGTCGTTATCTGGAATGGGGCGCGACGTTTGTGGCCGTCGGCAGCGATCTCGGCGTCTTCCGCTCTGCCACTCAGAAACTGGCTGATACCTTTAAAAAATAACCACCACCGCAACAAGAGAGATGATTGATATGACTATGAAAGTTGGTTTTATTGGCCTGGGGATTATGGGTAAACCAATGAGTAAAAACCTTCTGAAAGCAGGTTACTCGCTGGTGGTTGCTGACCGTAACCCAGAAGCTATTGCTGACGTGATTGCTGCCGGTGCAGAAACAGCCGCTACGGCTAAAGCGATCGCTGAACAGTGCGACGTCATCATAACCATGCTGCCAAACTCCCCTCATGTGAAAGAGGTGGCGCTGGGTGAGAATGGCATTATTGAAGGCGCGAAGCCAGGTACGGTATTGATCGATATGAGTTCTATCGCACCGCTGGCAAGCCGTGAAATCAGCGAAGCGCTGAAAGCGAAAGGCATTGATATGCTGGATGCTCCGGTGAGCGGCGGTGAACCGAAAGCCATCGACGGTACGCTGTCAGTGATGGTGGGCGGCGACAAGGCTATTTTCGACAAATACTATGATTTGATGAAAGCGATGGCGGGTTCCGTGGTGCATACCGGGGAAATCGGTGCAGGTAACGTCACCAAACTGGCAAATCAGGTCATTGTGGCGCTGAATATTGCCGCGATGTCAGAAGCGTTAACGCTGGCAACCAAAGCGGGCGTTAACCCGGATCTGGTGTATCAGGCAATTCGCGGTGGGCTGGCGGGCAGTACCGTGCTGGATGCCAAAGCGCCGATGGTGATGGACCGCAACTTCAAACCGGGCTTCCGTATTGATCTGCATATTAAGGATCTGGCGAATGCGCTGGATACTTCTCACGGCGTCGGCGCGCAACTGCCGCTCACTGCTGCGGTTATGGAGATGATGCAGGCACTGCGTGCAGATGGTTTAGGAACGGCGGATCATAGCGCCCTGGCGTGCTACTACGAAAAACTGGCGAAAGTCGAAGTTACTCGCTAATGACGTCGTGCCCGGATGGCGTATTGCAATCCGGGCCTGGAATCCAGGCCGAATAAGAGAAACGCCCTCCGGCGTCATGTGGTAACAGGCATAGGTATGAAAATCGTAATCGCCCCAGACTCTTATAAAGAAAGTTTATCTGCCAGCGAGGTTGCGCAGGCGATAGAAAAAGGATTTCGGGAAATTTTTCCTGATGCACAGTATGTTTCTGTTCCGGTTGCCGACGGTGGTGAAGGAACGGTGGAAGCGATGATTGCAGCCACCCAGGGGGCTGAACGTCACGCCTGGGTTACAGGGCCGCTGGGCGAGAAAGTGAATGCCAGTTGGGGGATCTCCGGCGATGGCAAAACCGCGTTTATCGAAATGGCGGCGGCCAGTGGGCTGGAACTGGTACCTGCGGAAAAACGCGATCCACTCGTGACCACTTCACGCGGTACTGGTGAGTTAATCCTGCAGGCGCTGGAGAGCGGTGCGACAAACATTATTATCGGCATTGGCGGCAGCGCCACCAACGACGGCGGCGCAGGCATGGTACAGGCGCTGGGGGCGAAATTATGCGATGCCAACGGCAATGAAATTGGTTTTGGCGGCGGTAGTCTTAATACTCTGAATGATATTGATATTTCCGGTCTCGATCCGCGCTTAAAAGATTGTGTCATCCGCGTCGCTTGTGATGTCACCAACCCGTTAGTCGGCGACAGTGGTGCTTCGCGCATCTTTGGCCCACAAAAGGGAGCCAGTGAGGCGATGATTGTCGAGCTGGACAATAACCTCTCTCACTATGCCGATGTTATTAAAAAAGCGCTGCATGTTGATGTGAAAGATGTCCCCGGCGCAGGAGCTGCGGGAGGTATGGGCGCGGCGCTGATGGCGTTTCTTGGTGCAGAACTGAAAAGTGGTATTGAAATCGTCACTACGGCGCTGAATCTGGAGGAACATATTCACGATTGTACGCTGGTGATCACTGGTGAAGGGCGTATTGATAGCCAGAGTATTCACGGCAAGGTACCGATTGGTGTCGCAAACGTGGCGAAGAAGTACCATAAACCGGTGATTGGCATTGCGGGTAGCCTGACCAATGATGTTGGCGTTGTACATCAGCATGGCATTGATGCGGTCTTCAGCGTACTGACCAGCATTGGTACGTTAGACGAAGCACTCCGCGGAGCTTATGACAATATCTGCCGTGCTTCACGTAATATCGCCGCGACACTGGCGATTGGAATGCGCAACGCGGGGTGACAAGGGCGCGCAAACCCTCTATACTGCGCGCCGAAGCTGACCAGACAGTCGCCGCTTCGTCGTCGTCCTCTTCGGGGGAGACGGGCGGAGGGGAGGAAAGTCCGGGCTCCATAGGGCAGGGTGCCAGGTAACGCCTGGGGGGGAAACCCACGACCAGTGCAACAGAGAGCAAACCGCCGATGGCCCGCGTAAGCGGGATCAGGTAAGGGTGAAAGGGTGCGGTAAGAGCGCACCGCGCGGCTGGTAACAGTCCGTGGCACGGTAAACTCCACCCGGAGCAAGGCCAAATAGGGGTTCATAAGGTACGGCCCGTACTGAACCCGGGTAGGCTGCTTGAGCCAGTGAGCGATTGCTGGCCTAGATGAATGACTGTCCACGACAGAACCCGGCTTATCGGTCAGTTTCACCTGATTTACGTAAAAACCCGCTTCGGCGGGTTTTTGCTTTGTGTGCCCAGGGTAAGATGAATATCTACGGTATTAATAACAGACTTTGTAAGAAGTTATTAAGTCTATATTGCATTTAAAAGGTCGTAATTATACGTATATTTCTCTCATTAATTGTAAGTTCGCAGGTATTGTCCGATCGTTGAATAATTTGGGCGTTATAACCTAAATTTTTACCGTCCAATAATCAATATTTCTATTGTGATTGTTAACCACTGCGTGCATTGACGGGATTGAAGGGTGAAGAATATGTGCAATTGAGAAGCCTTTCATTGATGCCTGCCTTGTCATCATGACAAACAATAATAGATGCTTATTCTCCTTGCACGGTTCTTTCGCACTATCAAAAAACGCTCATTTACCCGGCATTACAGTCAACGAAGCAACATTCTATGGCCTACGCTGATGTAAAGCACAGTGAGAATCCCCCTTGTTGTCTTCGTCTGACCTTATCGCGGCGACCAGCAATTATTCGTTTTGTGATCCTCAACACAAAATGCTCTTCGTTGCCTATGATGGGAGAAGAATTTATGGAAAACGATTGCATTCACAAAATGACATCCTGTCAGAAGAGAAAACGTTGACGTTAATCAATTGTTCGAGATGATCAATACCTGTATTCGAAATTTTAAAATATTGATAAAATAAATGTTTGTTCTCCAACAAATAGCGTTAAAAAATGTGACGTGCCGCATTATTTATCGCTGAAAATGGTTTGTTTATAATAAAATTTGAGAACTTACTCATTAAATTTAACTCAAATTTTGCCTGGTAATTATCCGGTAATTGCTTGAAATATAGTCTCAGCCCCTTTTTTGTATTAACCACATAAAGAATGATGTTATCGCCATAAAATATGGTTATCCCCGTCATTTTTTTTGACAAAAATCAGGGTTTATGCTGATTTTCATACTTTAACTTGTTGATACTTAAAGGTATTTAATTGGGGTAACGATGCTATGGAAAGTATTGAAAGTTAATTTGTGAGTGGTCGCACATATCCTGTTCATTTTATTTTGATACACTTCATACCGTCAATGAGGTAATTAACGTAGGTCGTTATGAGCACTATTCTTCTTCCGAAAACGCAGCACCTGGTAGTCTTTCAGGAAGTTATTAGAAGTGGTTCTATCGGCTCGGCTGCAAAAGAGTTAGGGTTAACTCAACCGGCCGTCAGTAAAATCATTAACGATATTGAAGATTATTTTGGGGTGGAGTTAGTGGTGCGGAAAAATACCGGTGTAACATTAACACCTGCCGGTCAATTGTTACTCTCCCGTTCCGAATCCATTACCCGTGAAATGAAAAATATGGTTAATGAGATAAGCGGTATGTCTTCTGAGGCGGTGGTGGAAGTCTCATTTGGTTTTCCTTCATTGATTGGTTTTACTTTTATGTCAGGGATGATCAACAAGTTCAAAGAGGTGTTCCCGAAAGCGCAGGTTTCTATGTATGAAGCGCAACTGTCTTCGTTCTTACCGGCAATCCGCGACGGTCGACTGGATTTTGCGATTGGTACGTTAAGCGCAGAAATGAAGCTTCAGGATTTACATGTTGAGCCGCTGTTCGAGTCCGAGTTTGTGCTGGTAGCCAGTAAGTCCCGAACATGCACCGGCACCGCCACGCTGGAGTCGTTGAAGAACGAACAGTGGGTGTTGCCACAAACCAATATGGGGTACTACAGCGAACTACTTACTACGTTACAAAGAAATGGCATCAGTATTGAAAACATCGTTAAAACCGACTCAGTCGTGACAATTTATAATCTTGTTCTCAATGCTGATTTCTTAACTGTAATTCCTTGTGATATGACATCACCTTTTGGTTCTAATCAATTTATTACTATTCCGGTTGAAGAAACATTACCTGTGGCACAATATGCCGCGGTATGGTCGAAAAATTATCGTATTAAAAAAGCAGCATCGGTTTTGGTGGAATTAGCCAAAGAGTATTCATCTTATAATGGGTGTAGACGAAGGCAATTAATTGAAGTTGATTAGTTATTTGTTTTAATTTAAACATAAATAATCCACCTGTCTGTTTTGCAGGTGTCGGTTACGGTTACCTACATATTTAATTCAGGCTAAGAGGTTTTATAATGCATATTACATACGATCTCCCGGTTGCTATTGATGACATCATTGAAGCAAAACAACGACTGGCTGGGCGAATTTATAAAACAGGTATGCCTCGCTCCAACTATTTTAGTGAACGTTGCAAAGGTGAAATATTCCTCAAATTCGAAAACATGCAGCGTACTGGTTCATTTAAAATTCGTGGCGCATTTAATAAATTAAGTTCACTGACTGATGCGGAAAAACGTAAAGGAGTAGTGGCCTGCTCTGCGGGCAACCATGCGCAAGGGGTTTCGCTCTCCTGCGCGATGCTGGGTATTGACGGTAAAGTGGTGATGCCAAAAGGTGCGCCGAAATCCAAAGTCGCGGCAACGTGCGACTACTCCGCAGAAGTCGTTTTGCATGGTGATAACTTCAACGACACTATTGCTAAAGTGAGCGAAATTGTCGAAATGGAAGGCCGTATTTTTATCCCACCTTACGATGATCCGAAAGTGATTGCTGGCCAGGGAACGATTGGTCTGGAAATTATGGAAGATCTCTATGATGTCGATAACGTGATTGTGCCAATTGGCGGCGGCGGTTTAATTGCTGGTATTGCGGTGGCAATTAAATCTATCAACCCGACCATCCGTGTTATTGGCGTACAGTCTGAAAACGTTCACGGCATGGCGGCTTCTTTCCACTCCGGAGAAATAACTACGCACCGAACTACCGGCACCCTGGCGGATGGTTGTGATGTCTCCCGCCCGGGTAATTTAACTTACGAAATCGTTCGTGAATTAGTCGATGACATCGTGCTGGTCAGCGAAGACGAAATCAGAAACAGTATGATTGCCTTAATTCAGCGCAATAAAGTCGTCACCGAAGGCGCAGGCGCTCTGGCATGTGCTGCATTATTAAGCGGTAAATTAGACCAATATATTCAAAACAGAAAAACCGTCAGTATTATTTCCGGCGGCAATATCGATCTTTCTCGCGTCTCTCAAATCACCGGTTTCGTTGACGCTTAATTAATTCGTTGAGGATAGGATATGAGTACTTCAGATAGCATTGTATCCAGCCAGACAAAACAATCGTCCTGGCGTAAATCAGATACCACATGGACGTTAGGCTTGTTTGGTACGGCAATCGGCGCCGGGGTGCTGTTCTTCCCTATCCGCGCAGGTTTTGGCGGACTGATCCCGATTCTTCTGATGTTGGTATTAGCATACCCCATCGCGTTTTATTGCCACCGGGCACTGGCGCGTCTGTGTCTTTCTGGCTCTAACCCTTCCGGCAACATTACGGAAACGGTGGAAGAGCATTTTGGTAAAACTGGCGGCGTGGTTATCACGTTCCTGTACTTCTTCGCGATTTGCCCACTGTTGTGGATTTATGGCGTTACCATTACCAACACCTTTATGACGTTCTGGGAAAACCAGCTCGGCTTTGCACCGCTGAATCGCGGCTTTGTGGCGCTGTTCCTGTTGCTGCTGATGGCTTTCGTCATCTGGTTTGGTAAGGATCTGATGGTTAAAGTGATGAGCTATCTGGTATGGCCGTTTATCGCCAGCCTGGTGCTGATTTCTCTTTCGCTGATCCCTTACTGGAACTCTGCAGTTATCGACCAGGTTGACCTCGGTTCGCTGTCGTTAACTGGTCATGACGGTATCCTGATCACCGTCTGGCTGGGGATTTCCATCATGGTTTTCTCCTTTAACTTCTCGCCAATCGTCTCTTCCTTCGTGGTTTCTAAACGTGAAGAGTACGAGAAAGATTTTGGTCGCGACTTCACCGAGCGTAAATGTTCACAAATCATCTCTCGCGCCAGTATGCTGATGGTTGCAGTGGTGATGTTCTTTGCCTTTAGCTGCCTGTTTACGCTGTCTCCGGCGAATATGGCTGAAGCGAAAGCGCAGAATATTCCAGTGCTTTCTTATCTGGCTAACCACTTTGCGTCCATGACCGGTACCAAAACAACGTTTGCGATTACACTGGAATATGCCGCTTCCATCATCGCACTCGTGGCTATTTTCAAATCTTTCTTCGGTCACTATCTGGGGACGCTGGAAGGGCTGAATGGTTTGATTCTGAAGTTCGGTTATAAAGGTGACAAAACCAAAGTGTCGCTGGGTAAACTGAATACTATCAGCATGATTTTCATTATGGGCTCCACCTGGGTTGTTGCCTACGCCAACCCGAACATCCTCGACTTGATTGAAGCCATGGGCGCACCGATTATCGCATCACTGCTGTGCCTGTTGCCGATGTATGCCATCCGTAAAGCGCCGTCTCTGGCGAAATACCGTGGTCGTCTGGATAACGTGTTTGTTACCGTGATTGGTCTGCTGACCATCCTGAACATCGTATACAAACTGTTTTAATCCGTAACTCAGGATGAGAAAAGAGATGAATGAATTTCCGGTTGTTTTGGTTATTAACTGTGGTTCGTCTTCGATTAAGTTTTCCGTACTCAATGCCAGCGACTGTGAAGTATTAATGTCAGGTATTGCCGACGGTATTAACTCGGAAAATGCATTCTTATCCGTAAATGGGGGAGAGCCAGCACCGCTGGCTCACCACAGCTACGAAGGTGCATTGAAGGCAATTGCATTTGAACTGGAAAAACGGAATTTAAATGACAGTGTGGCTTTAATTGGCCACCGCATCGCTCACGGCGGCAGTATTTTTACCGAGTCCGCCATTATTACCGATGAAGTCATTGATAATATCCGTCGCGTTTCTCCACTGGCACCCCTGCATAATTACGCCAATTTAAGTGGTATTGAATCGGCGCAGCAATTATTCCCGGGCGTAACTCAGGTGGCGGTATTTGATACCAGTTTCCACCAGACGATGGCTCCGGAAGCTTATTTATACGGCCTGCCGTGGAAATATTATGAAGAGTTAGGTGTACGCCGTTATGGTTTCCACGGCACGTCGCACCGCTATGTTTCCCAGCGCGCACATTCGCTGCTGAATCTGGCGGAAGATGACTCCGGCCTGGTTGTGGCGCATCTTGGCAATGGCGCATCAATCTGCGCGGTTCGCAACGGTCAGAGTGTTGACACTTCAATGGGAATGACGCCGCTGGAAGGCTTGATGATGGGTACCCGCAGTGGTGATGTCGACTTCGGGGCGATGTCCTGGGTCGCCAGCCAAACCAACCAGAGCCTGGGGGACCTGGAACGCGTAGTGAATAAAGAGTCGGGATTATTAGGTATTTCCGGCCTTTCTTCGGATTTACGTGTTCTGGAAAAAGCCTGGCATGAAGGTCACGAACGCGCGCAACTGGCAATTAAAACCTTTGTTCACCGAATTGCCCGTCATATTGCCGGACACGCTGCTTCATTACATCGCCTGGATGGAATTATATTCACCGGCGGAATAGGAGAGAATTCAAGTTTAATTCGTCGTCTGGTCATGGAACATTTAGCTGTATTAGGCGTAGAAATTGATACAGAAATGAATAATCGCTCTAACTCTTTTGGAGAGCGAATTGTTTCCAGTGAAAATGCGCGTGTCATTTGCGCCGTAATTCCGACTAACGAAGAAAAAATGATTGCTTTGGATGCCATTCATTTAGGCAAAGTGAACGCGCCCGCAGAATTTGCATAATTTAGTTGAAGTATTGTAGAGAGATTATTTTTCATGAAGGTAGATATTGATACCAGCGATAAGCTGTACGCCGACGCATGGCTTGGCTTTAAAGGTACGGACTGGAAAAACGAAATTAATGTCCGCGATTTTATTCAACATAACTATACACCTTATGAAGGCGATGAATCTTTTCTCGCCGAAGCGACGCCTGCCACCACGGAATTGTGGGAAAAAGTCATGGAAGGCATCCGTATCGAAAATGCGACTCACGCGCCATTGGATTTCGATACCAATATTGCCACCACAATTACCGCTCATGACGCGGGATATATTAACCAGCCGCTGGAAAAAATAGTGGGTCTGCAAACGGATGCGCCATTAAAGCGTGCGCTGCATCCGTTCGGCGGCATTAATATGATTAGAAGTTCATTCCACGCGTATGGTCGTGAAATGGATAGCGAATTTGAATACATCTTTACCGATCTGCGTAAAACCCATAATCAGGGCGTATTTGATACTTACTCACCGGATATGCTGCGCTGCCGTAAATCTGGTGTACTGACCGGTTTACCAGATGGTTATGGTCGTGGGCGTATCATCGGTGACTATCGCCGTGTGGCACTGTACGGCATCAGTTATCTGGTACGTGAACGCGAACTGCAGTTTGCCGATCTCCAGTCCCGTCTGGAAAAAGGCGAAGATCTCGAAGCCACCATTCGTCTGCGTGAGGAACTGGCAGAACATCGCCGTGCGCTGTTACAGATTCAGGAAATGGCGGCGAAATATGGCTTTGATATCTCTCGTCCAGCGCAGAATGCACAAGAAGCCGTGCAGTGGCTCTACTTCGCTTACCTGGCGGCAGTGAAATCGCAAAATGGCGGCGCGATGTCGCTGGGGCGCACGGCATCGTTCCTCGATATCTACATTGAGCGCGACTTTAAAGCAGGCGTACTCAATGAGCAGCAGGCACAGGAACTGATCGACCACTTCATCATGAAGATCCGTATGGTGCGCTTCTTGCGTACGCCGGAATTTGATTCGCTGTTCTCCGGCGACCCGATCTGGGCGACGGAAGTGATCGGCGGGATGGGGTTGGACGGTCGAACCCTGGTGACCAAAAACTCCTTCCGCTATTTACACACCCTGCACACTATGGGGCCTGCACCGGAACCTAACCTGACTATTCTGTGGTCGGAAGCCTTGCCGATTGCCTTCAAAAAATATGCCGCGCAGGTGTCTATCGTCACATCCTCTTTGCAGTATGAAAACGACGATCTGATGCGTACTGACTTCAATAGCGACGATTACGCGATTGCCTGTTGCGTCAGCCCAATGGTGATTGGTAAGCAGATGCAGTTCTTCGGTGCGCGCGCTAACCTGGCGAAAACGCTACTGTACGCAATCAACGGCGGAATGGACGAGAAGCTGAAGATTCAGGTTGGCCCGAAAACGGCTCCGTTGATGGATGACGTGCTGGACTACGACAAAGTGATGGATAGCCTCGACCACTTCATGGACTGGCTGGCGGTACAGTACATCAGCGCGCTGAATATCATTCACTACATGCACGACAAGTACAGCTACGAAGCTTCGCTGATGGCGCTACATGATCGTGATGTCTATCGCACCATGGCGTGCGGCATCGCGGGCCTGTCGGTGGCAACGGACTCCCTGTCTGCCATCAAATATGCTCGTGTGAAACCAATCCGTGATGAAAACGGCCTGGCGGTGGATTTCGAGATTGACGGCGAATATCCGCAGTATGGCAACAACGACGAGCGCGTAGACAGCATTGCCTGCGATCTGGTTGAACGCTTTATGAAGAAAATTAAAGCTTTGCCAACCTATCGCAATGCTGTGCCGACCCAATCGATTCTGACTATCACCTCTAACGTGGTGTACGGTCAGAAAACCGGGAACACGCCGGACGGTCGCCGCGCCGGAACACCGTTCGCGCCGGGCGCTAACCCGATGCACGGTCGTGATCGCAAAGGTGCCGTGGCCTCATTGACGTCGGTGGCGAAACTGCCGTTCACCTACGCCAAAGATGGGATCTCGTACACCTTCTCCATCGTCCCTGCGGCGCTGGGCAAAGAAGATCCAGTACGTAAAACCAACCTTGTCGGCCTGCTGGATGGGTATTTCCACCACGAAGCGGATGTCGAAGGCGGTCAACACCTCAACGTCAACGTAATGAATCGGGAAATGCTGCTGGATGCCATCGAGCACCCGGAAAAATATCCTAACCTGACAATCCGTGTCTCTGGCTACGCCGTGCGCTTCAACGCACTGACCCGTGAACAGCAACAGGATGTTATTTCACGTACCTTTACCCAGGCGCTCTGACGCCGGAGGATGTATGAAAAAGATTATCGAAACGCAACGTGCCCCAGGCGCAATCGGCCCTTATGTTCAGGGCGTTGATTTAGGCAGCATGGTCTTCACCTCCGGGCAAATTCCGGTTTGCCCACAGACCGGTGAGATCCCGGCTGATGTGCAAGATCAGGCGCGTTTAAGCCTCGAAAACGTCAAAGCGATCGTGGTTGCTGCCGGGCTGAGTGTGGGCGATATCATCAAGATGACCGTGTTCATCACCGATCTGAATGATTTTGCCACCATCAATGAAGTCTATAAGCAGTTCTTCGATGAACATCAGGCGACCTACCCGACCCGGAGCTGTGTGCAGGTCGCGCGTTTGCCGAAAGATGTGAAGCTGGAAATTGAAGCCATCGCAGTACGTAGTGCGTAAAGCCTCGTGAGCGGGACGGTCGCAAGGTCGTTCCGCTCCACTTCACTGAACGGCAATCCGAGGGTGTGGATATGATTAGTGCATTCGATATTTTCAAAATTGGGATTGGTCCCTCCAGTTCGCATACTGTGGGGCCAATGAATGCCGGAAAAAGTTTTATTGATCGGCTGGAAAGTAGCGGCTTATTAACCGCGACGAGCCATATTGTGGTCGATCTGTACGGGTCGTTGTCACTGACGGGCAAAGGCCATGCCACGGATGTCGCCATCATCATGGGACTGGCAGGAAACAGTCTGCAGGATGTTGTCATTGATGAGATCCCTGCATTTATAGAGTTAGTGACGCGCAGCGGGCGGTTGCCGGTGGCTTCTGGCGCGCATATTGTTGATTTTCCTGTAGCAAAGAACATTATCTTCCATCCCGAAATGTTGCCTCGCCATGAGAACGGAATGCGGATCACTGCCTGGAAGGGACAGGAAGAGCTATTAAGCAAAACCTATTACTCTGTCGGCGGCGGGTTTATTGTCGAAGAAGAACACTTCGGCCTGTCGCACGATGTCGAAACACCCGTACCTTACGATTTCCACTCAGCAGGTGAACTGCTGAAAATGTGTGATTACAACGGCCTGTCTATATCTGGCCTGATGATGCACAACGAGCTGGCGCTGCGCAGTAAAGCGGAAATTGACGCAGGGTTTGCCCGTATCTGGCAAGTGATGCATGACGGTATTGAACGTGGAATGAATACTGAAGGCGTGCTGCCTGGTCCGCTCAATGTGCCGCGCCGTGCCGTAGCGCTGCGTCGTCAACTGGTTTCCAGCGATAACATCTCTAACGATCCGATGAATGTCATCGACTGGATCAACATGTACGCGCTGGCGGTTAGTGAAGAAAACGCAGCTGGCGGGCGCGTGGTAACGGCACCGACTAACGGTGCGTGCGGCATTATTCCGGCAGTGCTGGCTTATTACGATAAGTTCCGTCGTCCGGTAAACGAGCGGTCAATTGCCCGCTATTTTCTGGCAGCGGGGGCAATTGGCGCGCTGTATAAAATGAACGCCTCCATCTCTGGCGCGGAAGTCGGCTGTCAGGGGGAGATTGGCTTGGCCTGTTCAATGGCAGCGGCAGGGTTAACTGAACTACTGGGTGGCAGTCCGGCGCAGGTATGCAATGCGGCGGAAATCGCGATGGAGCATAACCTTGGGCTGACCTGCGATCCGGTTGCCGGACAGGTACAAATCCCGTGCATTGAACGTAATGCCATTAATGCCGTGAAAGCAGTAAACGCCGCGCGGATGGCGATGCGCCGCACCTCGGCACCGCGTGTTTCACTCGATAAAGTGATCGAGACGATGTATGAAACCGGCAAAGATATGAACGATAAATACCGCGAAACATCACGCGGAGGACTGGCTATTAAAGTGGTCTGCGGCTGACATTGCTGTCAGCTATCATCCTTGGGTGCACAAAATGTGCACCCTTTTTTATTGTGATCTGCCGCAAATAGAGAATAATTATTTCTATTAACTCAATTTAATAGAAAATTATTACCCACAATTGCTATTTAAAAGTCTTGATTGTGAAGATTTTCTCTGATCTCACGCGTATCATTTCTTTATTCTAATAACTCGCCTGCAAAAACGTAGACCGCATATCGCCTTGATGCGGCTCGGAAAAAAATAATAAGCCCTACAAAATATTGAGCGAGAAATTATGGAAATTGCATCGAATAAAGGCGTCATTGCAGACGCTTCGACCCCGGCGGGTCGTGCTGGAATGAGTGAGAGCGAGTGGCGAGAAGCGATCAAATTCGACAGTACTGACACTGGCTGGGTGATTATGAGTATCGGGATGGCGATTGGCGCGGGGATTGTTTTTCTCCCGGTGCAGGTCGGTTTGATGGGATTGTGGGTATTTTTGCTCTCATCGGTGATTGGTTACCCGGCAATGTATCTGTTTCAGCGGTTGTTTATTAATACGCTGGCAGAATCACCAGAATGTAAAGATTACCCGAGCGTCATCAGCGGTTATTTAGGTAAAAACTGGGGCATCCTGTTAGGTGCACTCTATTTCGTAATGCTGGTGATTTGGATGTTCGTCTATTCCACCGCCATCACCAACGATAGTGCTTCCTACCTGCATACCTTCGGCGTGACGGAAGGGTTGCTGTCAGACAGTCCCTTTTATGGTCTGGTACTGATTTGCATTCTGGTGGCGATCTCCTCACGCGGCGAGAAATTGTTATTCAAAATTTCGACCGGCATGGTGCTGACCAAGCTGCTGGTGGTCGCGGCGCTGGGCGTGTCGATGGTGGGAATGTGGCATCTGTATAACGTCGGTTCGCTACCGCCGCTGGGGCTGCTGATGAAAAACGCCATTATTACGCTGCCGTTTACCCTGACGTCGATTCTATTTATCCAGACGTTAAGCCCGATGGTGATCTCTTATCGCTCGCGGGAAAAATCAATTGAAGTGGCGCGGCATAAAGCATTGCGGGCAATGAATATCGCGTTTGGCATTTTGTTTGTCACCGTCTTTTTCTACGCCGTGTCGTTCACGCTGGCGATGGGACATGACGAAGCGGTAAAAGCCTACGAGCAGAATATTTCCGCGCTGGCGATTGCCGCACAGTTTATTAGCGGTGACGGCGCAGCGTGGGTGAAAGTGGTCAGCGTCATTCTCAATATCTTTGCTGTAATGACTGCATTCTTTGGCGTCTATTTAGGCTTTCGCGAAGCAACGCAAGGGATCGTAATGAACATCCTGCGTCGCAAGATACCTGCCGAGAAGATTAACGAAAATCTCGTTCAGCGCGGCATCATGATTTTCGCCATTTTGCTGGCCTGGAGCGCCATCGTACTGAACGCCCCGGTGTTGAGCTTCACCTCTATCTGTAGCCCGATTTTCGGCATGGTAGGGTGCCTGATCCCGGCGTGGCTGGTTTACAAAGTACCGGCATTGCACAAATACAAAGGGATGTCTTTGTACCTGATTATCGTCACTGGTTTGTTGCTTTGTGTTTCTCCGTTCCTGGCATTTTCTTGATTTACCTGAAATTTTAAGGTTTTTAATATGTTTGATTCGACTTTAAATCCGTTATGGCAGCGTTACATCCTCGCCGTTCAGGAGGAAGTAAAACCGGCGCTGGGGTGTACTGAACCGATTTCACTGGCGCTGGCGGCGGCGGTTGCTGCGGCTGAACTGGAAGGTCCGGTTGAACGTGTAGAAGCCTGGGTTTCGCCAAATCTGATGAAGAACGGTCTGGGTGTCACCGTTCCCGGTACAGGAATGGTGGGGCTGCCAATTGCGGCGGCGCTGGGAGCGTTAGGTGGAAATGCTAACGCCGGGCTGGAAGTGCTGAAAGACGCAACTGCGCAGGCAATTTCCGATGCCAAAGCACTGCTGGCGGCGGGGAAAGTCTCAGTTAAGATCCAGGAACCTTGCGATGAAATCCTCTTCTCACGCGCCAAAGTCTGGAACGGTGAGAAATGGGCGTGTGTCACCATCGTCGGCGGGCATACCAACATTGTGCATATTGAGACGCACAATGGTGTGGTGTTTACCCAGCAGGCGTGTGTGGCAGAGGGCGAGCAAGAGTCGCCGCTGACGGTGCTTTCCAGGACGACGCTGGCTGAGATCCTGAAGTTCGTCAATGAAGTCCCGTTTGCGGCGATCCGCTTTATTCTCGATTCTGCGAAGTTAAATTGTGCGTTATCGCAGGAAGGTTTGAGCGGTAACTGGGGGCTGCATATTGGTGCGACGCTGGAAAAACAGTGCGCGCGCGGTTTGCTGGCGAAAGATCTCTCTTCATCCATTGTGATTCGTACCAGCGCGGCATCCGATGCGCGTATGGGCGGCGCTACGCTTCCGGCAATGAGTAACTCCGGCTCGGGTAACCAGGGGATCACCGCAACAATGCCCGTGGTGGTGGTAGCTGAACACTTCGGAGCGGATGATGAACGGCTGGCGCGTGCGCTGATGCTTTCGCATTTGAGCGCGATTTACATCCATAACCAGTTACCGCGTTTGTCTGCGCTGTGTGCCGCAACGACCGCAGCAATGGGGGCCGCTGCCGGGATGGCATGGCTGGTGGATGGGCGTTATGAAACCATCTCGATGGCGATCAGCAGTATGATCGGCGATGTCAGCGGCATGATTTGCGATGGTGCATCGAACAGCTGCGCGATGAAGGTTTCGACCAGTGCTTCGGCTGCGTGGAAAGCGGTGTTAATGGCGCTGGATGATACCGCCGTGACCGGCAATGAAGGGATTGTGGCGCATGATGTTGAGCAGTCGATTGCCAACCTGTGTGCGTTAGCAAGCCATTCGATGCAGCAAACGGATCGGCAGATTATCGAGATTATGGCGAGCAAGGCCAGATAAACGCCCGGTTTTGGGTATTGTGCCGGATAAGGCGTTTGCGCCGCATCCGGCAACCTGTCTTTACGCGGTAGCTTCATCCTCGGCTAAACGCGTTTCAGCATCCGCGACGATGGCTTCCAGTTCGCTCAACATCTCTTCATAGCCAAAATTTTTGGCGGTACGAGCAGGTTCTTTCGCCACCACGGGCTTCACTGGCTGGCGCTTTTTGGCCGATTTTTTACTCATCATCATCTCCCTGTAAAAACAACTAGACAGGCAAATCTATCAGCAAAGCGCGCAGTGGGGAATCGGCAACCAGCGTAATGTTAGCCTCGTCACGAATAAACGCCCCATCACCGCAGGTTAGCGCCGCTTTCTCTTCATGATGCGTAAGCGCATGAAATTTCCCGTGAATCGATTGCAAATACGCGCGTGGCCCATGCAACTGGAAATTCGCACTTTCGCCTTTGTCGAGCACGATATGGTGCAGCCACACTTGCTGGCGCAATTGCAGGCTTCCCATCCCACCTTCTGGCGAGGCGATTAATTGCTGCTTGCTCATATTAAGCGCCAGCTTTTGAATCAGCGGATTCTCTCGCTGCGGGCAGGCATCCAGCCAAAGCTGCATTCGCGTTAACGGTTTGTCTTTGCTGAGATTGTGTTCGCTATAGCTGACACCTGGCTGGGTAGAGAGCAGCAACACCTCACCAGTGCTGGCCTGAACATGATTGCCTTCGCTGTCGCGATACTCAGCTTCTCCATCCAGAATCACATTTAAAATATCGACTTTGGGATAGGTTCGTGGCTGAAAGGCGGCACCTGGGGCCAGCACTTCCTGGTTAAGCACGCGCAGGGAGGCATAGCCTAACAATTTCGGGTCGAAGTAGTGTCCAAAGGAAAAAGTATACCGGGCCTGCAACCATCCGTAGTCTGCTTGTCCACACTGCCTGGCAGTTCGGGTAGTAATCATAATTCTTGACCTCTCTTTACTTCCTTTTATGGTAAGGGGCTGGACGCTACATTGTTAGCCAGATATTCTGCCCGGTATGTTCAAATTTCCTGAATGAGAACGAAATGGCCAAAGAAAGGGCATTAACGCTGGAAGCACTACGGGTTATGGATGCGATCGATCGCCGGGGCAGTTTTGCGGCGGCGGCGGATGAGCTGGGACGCGTGCCTTCCGCACTTAGCTACACCATGCAAAAACTGGAAGAAGAGCTGGATGTGGTGCTGTTTGACCGCTCGGGCCATCGCACCAAATTCACCAATGTCGGGAGGATGTTGCTGGAGCGAGGGCGCGTTTTGCTGGAAGCCGCAGATAAACTGACTACCGATGCGGAAGCCCTCGCGCGCGGTTGGGAAACGCATCTCACCATTGTGACCGAGGCGCTGGTACCGACACCTGCCTTTTTCCCGTTAATCGACAAACTGGCGGCAAAAGCCAATACCCAACTGGCAATTATCACCGAAGTGCTGGCGGGGGCGTGGGAACGGCTGGAGCAGGGGCGGGCGGATATCGTTATCGCGCCGGATATGCATTTTCGTTCCTCGTCGGAGATCAACTCGCGCAAACTCTATACCTTAATGAACGTCTATGTTGCCGCGCCGGATCACCCGATTCATCAGGAGCCGGAACCGTTATCTGAAGTGACGCGCGTGAAATATCGTGGAATTGCGGTGGCGGATACCGCTCGTGAGCGCCCGGTGTTGACCGTACAGTTGCTGGACAAACAGCCGCGCTTAACGGTGAGCACGATTGAAGATAAACGTCAGGCATTACTGGCGGGGCTTGGCGTGGCGACGATGCCGTATCCGATGGTCGAAAAAGATATTGCGGAAGGGCGGTTGCGTGTCGTCAGCCCGGAATCGACCAGCGAGATCGATATTATTATGGCCTGGCGTCGTGACAGTATGGGGGAGGCGAAATCCTGGTGTCTGCGGGAAATTCCCAAACTTTTTAGCGGAAAATAATCGATTAAGCACCTTTTACAAGGTGCTTAATTATTATTCTTGTTCCAGTTTCGGATCTGGTCCAAAGCGGTTTTCGCCTGGCGTACCCGCCTGGCAGTTAAAGACGATGATAATAAGCCAGCCGATAAACGGGATTAAGAATAGCAGTGCCCACCACGCCGAGCGGTCGGTGTCGTGCAGGCGGCGGAACTGAACTGCCCACCATGGTAAAAACACCAGAATACCGTAGATTGTCGTCAGGATGCCTTCGCCACCGGCACGTTGCCAGCCTAACATTTTATCCAGTAGCCCCAGCACGAACGTAAAGATGATGTTGACCAGAATAAACATCCAGTACTCTTTGCGCCGCGCACGACCCCGGAAACCGACATAATTTTTTAGTACTTTCAGATACCAGTCCATTTTTGCCTCAATTTTGCTCAATCACTTGTTTTTAAAGCAGCAAATTAAGAATAGACGTGAATGAAATGGCAGTAAATATTATCGCGATGAATTAATAAGGCGCTGTGAAGGATAAGGGCAAACGCAAAATTGCCAGATGCGCTACGCTTATCTGGCCTGCGCGGTCATTGCAACATATTGAATATAAATGTTTTGTAGGTTTGATAAGGCGTTTACGCCGCATCCGACATGAACAACACGTACTTAGCTAATTATCAGAGGCACCTCGTAAGGTGCCTTTTTTTAACCGAAGCGAACATCTCGTCCATGCGGTTCATCGAGATCCTGCCACGGACCAATTGAAATAATCCCCGTAGGGTTGATGGTCTTATGGCTGCGGAAGTAATGATTACGGATGTGATCGAAATTGACTGTTTCGGCAATTCCCGGCATCTGGTAGATATCGCGCAGGAAGCCATACAGATTCAGGTAATCGCTGATGCGGTGCTTATCACACTTGAAGTGGGTCACATACACTGGATCAAAACGCACCAGCGTGGTCCACAGGCGAATATCGGCTTCGGTTAGCTGGTTGCCGGTCAGGTAACGGTGCTGACCTAAAATCTGTTCCAGTCGCGCCAGCGATTCAAACACTTTCGCCACCGCCTCGTCGTAGGCTTGCTGGCTGGTGGCAAAACCGGCTTTATACACGCCATTGTTAATGGTGTCGTAAATCCAGCCGTTAAGTTCGTCAATTTTCGGTTGCAGGGCTGGTGGGTAGTAATCTCCAGCTTTCGCACCCAGCGCATCAAACGCGGTATTGAACATGCGTATGATTTCTGCTGATTCGTTGCTGACGATGGTGTGGTTTTTTTTGTCCCACAGCACGGGAACAGTAACTCGTCCGCTGTAGTGTGGATCGGCGTGGAGATAAAGCTGATACAGAAATTCATGTTGATAGAGCGTGTCGCCGCTTGCTCCCGGAAAACTGTCATCAAAGGTCCAGCCGTTTTCCAGCATCAGCGGGTTCACTACGGAAACGGAAATAAACGGTTCCAGTCCTTTGAGCTTACGCATGATCAGCGTGCGGTGTGCCCACGGGCAGGCGAGTGAAACATAGAGATGATAACGATCTTTCTCTGCGGCAAAACCGCCTTTGCCAGTGGGGCCTGGCGCGCCATCGGCAGTGAGCCAGTTACGAAATGCGGAAGCTGAACGTTGAAATTTACCGCCGGTGGATTTGGTATCGTACCAGGTGTCATGCCAGACGCCGTCAATCAGTTGACCCATTTTTCTATCCTCCAATAGCAAAAACGAGGAGCTTCCCCCTCGTTTTTTATCGTTAAGTATAGCGCGTGCTTACCACTTTTTATTCAGCAGGCGGTCGATGCTGAATGCGCCTGGACCGGTAATTGCCAGCAGCAGGAATCCGCCAGAAATAGTCAGGTTTTTCATAAACATCAGCGAGTTCATGCCTTCTGCAAAATTGCTGTGAAATAAAAATGCCGTCAGCAGCGTAAAGCCCGCAGTAAACAGGGCTGTGGTACGTGTCAGGAAACCGAACAGGATTGCCAGACCACCACCAAACTCAAGCAGAATCACCAGCGGCAGCATAAAGCCGGGGACGCCCATTGCTTCCATATATTGTTGGGTACCCGCGTAGCCAGTAATTTTTCCCCAGCCTGCGGTAATAAACAGAATCGGCATTAAAATACGCGCTACCAGTACACCAACATCTTCTAATTTTTTCATCATACTCTCCACTGCGCCGCTCAGGCTGCTGATTGTTTTTTTGTGCAAGGGCGCGCTATTAGCGTCGTTGCTGTCGATGGAGAGAATCATAAACGTGGCGAAGCGTGATTGTTAGCAAGGAAAACTGTCAAATATTTTCAAAAAATTTGAGGAATAAGGCCGGAATTTCTCCGGCCAGAGAGGAAGTTAACCGCGAAGCTGTTGTTGCTTGAGGGTTGTTTTCACCAGACGCCAGGCGCTCCATACACCAAAACCGCGTCTGGCCCAGCGGACCAGCATATTAGGATGGCGAATCGTCCAGATAGCCATCACGCTACTGCCAACCAGCGCCCAGGAGCGCAGACTCAACAGCATATTCCAGCGACGATCGTAAGCGCCTGTTGCCTCCAGCCATTCACGACGAGTGGCGGAAAGATCCAGCCGTTGTTGCTGGATCTGGCTAAGCAGTTGCGCCTTACGTCGTTCACGTTCGACTTTACTGCTCACGGGACTCCTCCTCGAGCAGCTGCCGATCGTTTGCCAGCTCATGGCGCGTGTGGCGCAGCAACGTAGACTTACGCGATTTACGTAACGTCCAGATGCCGCCAATCAGTGCCAGTAGCAGCAACACCACGGTGGTGGCAATCATCGCATTCAGGCGATATTGCGGATCAACCGCCCAGATAATTAGCACCATCAGGCTCATAAGACCAAATGCAGCGAAAAGCATCGTCAGGCCCAGCATCAGTAAAAGTTGAAAGAGATTCGCTTTTTCCTCTTCCAGCTCCACCACCGCCAGCCGCAGACGTGTCTCCACCATTTCAACCATGATGGAAACAATTCGCTGCCCGATGCCCAGAACGCTTTTACCGGGCCCTTGCGCGTGATGAGTGTCCGCCATAATTAACGACGCGACAGCAGAACGCCGAGCACTACACCGATTGCTGCGCCAATGCCCACGCCCGTCCACGGATTTTCACGCACATACTCATCGGCACGCGCCGCCGCGACACGGGTTTGTTTGGCAATGGCATCACCGGTTTCACCCAGGCGATAACGGCTCTGTTTCAGTGCCTGCTCCGCTTTGCTACGAATCTTACTCAACTCTTCTTTTGACTTCTCGCCAGATGAGCTAAGCACCTCTTCCAGCGTATCGGAAAGGGATTTCAACTCAGCACGCAGATGTTCCGTAGTGTGTTCTTTCGACATAGTTTTCTCCAGGTGAGTAAGTAGTGACTATTGTGAGTTAGTAGTCGCGCGCTTCCAGCTTTTTCAGCTCTTCCTGCGCTTCTGCCAGTTTCCGTTCGCGTTTGGCAATCTTATCTGCATCGCCTTTTTGCTTCGCCTCGGCTAAATCTTGCTGGCGTTCCGCCACCTCATCTTTCTGCTTTGCGATTTTCTTCTGATGATCGGCACGCAGTTGGCTATCTGAACAGTTGGCCCGGACTTCACTCAGGGCTTTATTCAGACCGTCAATACGATTCTGGTTTTGGTGTTTTTCGGCATAGCTGATCTCCTTAAGGATATTTTGCTCCTTTTCCTGACACAGGGTAGTGGCATAACTACCGGCACTAAGAGCAAAGAGAGAAACAGCTAAAGCGATGCGGTATTTCATTCTTGAACCTTCCATTGTGATTCGGACCTATTACAAAGGAACGATTGTCCAGACAACGAAGCGGTCGTGTTAACCACCGCCTCATTAATCATAGACAGTTACGGTGAAATCACCAAAGTGAGTGATCTGTTTCGGATAACAGGAAGTTATCCGAAGCGATGAGAGTTATCCCGCAACCGGGTCAGCCACTGCATAGCCTGACTGTTATTGTCCTGCTGCGCAATGATGTAGCCATGGGGCAATGTTCTGTCGAGGACCGCTTTTGCGGCGGCGCTCTGGTCGCTGGAGTCAAAGGTAATTAACAGAGTGTCGTTTTTGGGGGTGATACTTTTGAAAGGAATGCCGTGAGCGTCAAGGTGATGCCAGATTGAAAAACCGTCTGGCATCGTTGTCCCTTGATGAACGGCACGAATCGCCAGCGTAGACTCTTGCTGGCGAACCGCGGACCAGGCCAGCAATAGTGTGCTGACCAGAAGTAAAACAGCGCCGGACCAGGCTAGCTGGCGAAGTGACATGCGAGGTATTTGCATCCCTTACCCCCGATTTCCATATTTCTTTTTCCATAACACGACCAGAGAACCTGCCAGGCCAAACACCAGCAGCACCACCGGGAGCAGCATCAGGCATGACATCAGCTGGTCCTCGTACTTTAAAAATACCGGTGTTTTGCCGAGCATGTAACCCAGAGTTGTCAGGATCAACACCCACAGCAGACCACTCATCCAGTTGAAGAACTGAAAGCGCGCGTTATTCAGCCCTGATAACCCGGCAATCGTCGGCAGCAGTGTTCTGACAAACGCAATAAAGCGACCAATTAACAGCGCCGATAAACCGTGTTTATGAAAAAGATGGTGTGCGCGTTGATGATAATGCGCGGGTAAATGAGATAGCCAGTTTTGTACGGTGCGGGTATTGCCCAGCCATCGCCCCTGAATATAGCTGACCCAGCAACCGAGGCTGGCGGCAACGGTCAGCAGCAGAATCGTTTGCGGATAGCCCATCGCGCCTTTCGCAATCAATACGCCGACCAGTACCAGTAAACTGTCGCCCGGTAAAAAGGCCGCCGGAAGCAAGCCGTTTTCAAGGAACAAAATGACAAACAAGACAAAATACAACATGCCAATCATCGACGGATTGGCCAGGGTTTCAAAATCCTGCGCCCACAGGGCTTGCAGCAATTGGGTCAAAAGTTCCATTCATTATTCCTGGTGAATCGGTTAACGCCACGCTGGTTTTAAATGATGCACTACCGCAATGTTATTGCTGTCTTGGTATGTTCTGCGGGTTTGATACATCAACACAGCCTGAACTATTCCCTGTTAAATCGTGAGATAAGAAAGCATTCAAAAGCATAAACTCAAATTGAATCTAATTGTAACAAAGGTCAACGTTGTTCGTTATCAAAATTACATGTCCATGGAGTCTGATTTTGCTGAATGCAGGGGAGGGAGGCGAGAGGATTTACACAGGCTGACACTTTATACTTTTCGCTTACCGACGAGACAAACAGGCGCACTGTAGCGCCTGTCGGACAGGAATTTCATTTACTGCCGCTGGTGGCTGTATCGAGATGCACCACCGGGTTTTCGGCGAACAGATAGCGGTCGGCATTGAACTCGAAATCGTCGCTGGTTTCGTTAAATAACATGATCTTGGTGTTTTCCAGGTGCTGCCACATTGCCAGCTTAGCAGCATGAGGATCTTTGCGAATCAGCGCCTTGAGGATTTGATCGTGGTCATCACACCAGTTATCGACGGTACGGGCATCAATGTGTTCGTGCAGTTTTTTCCAGTACGGGTTATGACTACGCTGGGTCCACATTTTTTCAACGATAGCCGCCAGGGCGGAGTTCTGCGTCGCCAGGGCTACCTGAATATGGAACTGCAAATCCCACTCGGAATCACGGAAGCATTGTTCGCCGCGTGCCTGCTCCTGAATGGCCATCAATTTCATGATGTCCTGTTTTGTGACCTGAGTTGCCGCGAACTCGGCAATATTACTTTCGATGAGCTGGCGAGCCTGGAGCAACTCAAACGGACCGTAATTGGCGAATTCCATATTATTGTCAGCCGCCTGCTGATGGCGCGGCTGGTTGGAAACCACATGAATACCTGAACCTTTACGCACTTCGACATAGCCTTCAACTTCCAGCATGATGATGGCTTCACGAACCACGGTGCGGCTGACGTTTTTTTCATCGGCAATAAAGCGTTCGGCAGGCAGTTTATCACCCACCAGATAGACGCCCTGTTCGATGCGCTCTTTCAGATCAGCGGCAAGTTGTTGATACAAACGGCGTGGTTCAGTGATTTCCATATGCGCTCCAGGCATGATACGGCAGACTATATTTGTTATACCACTTTTGCGAGTTTAGCTCTACTCGCAGTGATGAAAAAGCCGCCTGAGAAGGCGGCTTTGAAGGGAAACTAAAACTTACACGAAGCCTTAATGTTGCGGTGCGGGATCGTTATGTGATTCCTGCGCCACCTCAATCGCTGGTTTGTTCTGCAACACGGTCCAGATAACCAGCGCACCTAACAGGTCGAACACTGCCAGAACTGCGAACAGCGGGCTGAAGCCGATGGTGTCAGCCAGTGCACCGACTACCAGTGCAAACAGCGTACTTGCCAGCCATGCGGACATCCCGGTTAAACCGTTCGCCGTCGCCACTTCGTTACGACCGAACACGTCAGACGAGAGCGTAATCAGTGCGCCAGACAGTGCCTGGTGAGCAAAACCACCGATACACAGCAGCATAATCGCGACATACGGGTTGGTGAACAGACCGATCATACCCGGGCCAATCATCAGCACCGCACCCAGCGTTACGACCATCTTACGGGAAACGATCAGGTTCACACCAAACCAACGCTGGAACAGTGGTGGCAGGTAACCACCGAGGATACAACCGAGGTCAGCAAACAGCATCGGCATCCAGGCAAACATCGCGATCTCTTTCAGGTTAAAGCCGTAAACTTTAAACATGAACAGCGGGATCCACGCGTTAAAAGTACCCCATGCCGGTTCTGCCAGGAAGCGCGGCAGCGCGATACCCCAGAACTGACGGTTACGCAGGATCTGACCAACGGACATTTTCTTCGCTGTGTCAACCTGGTGCTGGGCTTCCTGACCATTAATAATGTAGTCGCGTTCTTCATCGGTCAGATGTTTCTGGTCGCGCGGATGCTTGTAGAAAATCAGCCATGCCATCGCCCAGATAAAGCTCAACGCACCGGAGATGATAAATGCCATCTGCCAGCTGTGCATCACGATTGCCCATACCACCAGCGGCGGCGCAATCATCGCACCAATCGAAGAACCTACGTTAAAGTAACCTACCGCGATGGAACGCTCTTTTGCCGGGAACCATTCGGAGCTGGCTTTCAGACCCGCCGGAATCATCGCGGCTTCCGCGGCACCGACCGCACCACGAGCAACCGCCAGGCCACCCCAACTACCTGCCAGCGCGGTTGCACCACAGAACACGGCCCACAGTACAGCAAACATTGCATAACCGATTTTCGTACCCAGCACATCCAGTACATAACCCGCTACCGGTTGCATGACCGTATAAGCAGCAGAATACGCTGCGATGATATAGGAATACTGTTGGGTGGAGATGTTTAACTCTTCCATCAGAGTTGGCGCAGCTGCCGCCACAGTGTTACGCGTCAGGTAACCAAGCACGGTGCCGAGCGTCACCAGTGCGATCATATACCAACGTAACCCTTTAATTTTACGCATGTAAAACCTCATCGTTTTGTTATATCCGCAGGAAGCGCGGCCATCATCCCGCCAGAGGCTGAAGATGTTAGTTACGACCGGGTAACCGAAAAAAAACCGGCACGCCCCGAACGTTGCCATGAAAGTTTCGTGCTAATTCGGCTTCCGTACCGGTTAACCCGATTCATCTAACAAATGAATGAATCGGCAATTTGCATTCCGTCGACTTATGATTTGCGACGGCAGAAAGATAACTTGTCATACAACTTTAAAAGGTGAGAGCCATCACAAATGTGCGAATATTTGTAGGGACATTACCTGACGACGACGAGGCCAGTACTGGCGCGGCCTGCAGCGAGATTTACCACTTTGAGAGTAATTTTTTTAACTACGTTTATTGATCTAACTCACGAAAATATCTTCGGACTCTGGAAATTGGTGTGATAACTTTGTCAGCATCGCACCATAAGCAAGCTAGCTCACTCGTTGAGAGGAAGACGAAAATGACTCCGTTTATGACTGAAGATTTCCTGTTAGATACTGAATTTGCCCGCCGTCTGTATCACGACTACGCAAAAGACCAGCCGATTTTCGATTACCATTGCCATTTGCCGCCGCAGCAGATTGCGGAAGACTATCGTTTTAAAAACCTGTATGACATCTGGTTGAAGGGCGATCACTACAAATGGCGCGCTATGCGTACCAACGGTGTGGCCGAGCGTCTGTGCACCGGTGATGCGTCTGACCGTGAAAAATTTGACGCCTGGGCGGCGACTGTTCCGCACACTATCGGCAACCCGTTATACCACTGGACGCACCTCGAACTGCGTCGTCCGTTTGGTATCACTGGCAAATTGCTTTCTCCGTCAACTGCCGATGAAATCTGGAACGAATGTAACGAACTGCTGGCGCAGGATAACTTCTCCGCGCGCGGCATCATGCAGCAGATGAACGTGAAAATGGTCGGCACCACCGATGACCCGATCGATTCTCTGGAGCATCACGCAGAGATCGCCAAAGACGGCTCTTTCACCATTAAAGTGCTGCCGAGCTGGCGTCCGGACAAAGCCTTTAACATTGAACAGGCGACCTTTAACGACTACATGGCGAAGCTGGGCGAAGTTTCTGATACCGACATTCGCCGCTTTGCTGACCTGCAAACTGCCCTGACTAAACGTCTGGATCACTTCGCCGCTCACGGCTGTAAAGTGTCTGACCACGCGCTGGATGTGGTGATGTTTGCTGAAGCGAACGAAGCGGAACTGGACAGCATCCTCGCGCGCCGTCTGGCAGGCGAAACCCTGAGCGAGCACGAAGTAGCACAGTTCAAAACTGCGGTGCTGGTGTTCCTTGGTGCCGAATATGCACGTCGCGGATGGGTACAGCAGTACCACATTGGCGCACTGCGTAATAACAACCTGCGTCAGTTCAAACTGCTGGGGCCGGATGTCGGCTTTGACTCCATCAACGACCGTCCGATGGCGGAAGAGCTATCTAAGCTGCTGAGCAAGCAGAACGAAGAAAACCTGCTGCCGAAAACCATTCTCTACTGCCTGAACCCGCGCGATAACGAAGTGCTGGGCACCATGATCGGTAACTTCCAGGGCGAAGGTATGCCGGGCAAAATGCAGTTCGGTTCCGGCTGGTGGTTTAACGACCAGAAAGACGGTATGGAACGTCAGATGACCCAACTGGCGCAGCTCGGTCTGCTGAGCCGCTTTGTCGGCATGCTGACTGACAGCCGTAGCTTCCTGTCATACACCCGTCACGAATACTTCCGCCGCATTCTGTGCCAGATGATCGGTCGCTGGGTGGAAGCAGGCGAAGCACCGGCGGACATCAACCTGCTGGGCGAGATGGTGAAAAATATTTGCTTTAACAATGCGCGTGACTACTTCGCCATTGAACTGAACTAAGGTCTGGGGTTGATATGCAATACATCAAGATCCATGCGCTGGATAACGTCGCGGTTGCTTTAGCGGATTTGGCTGAAGGCACAGAAGTCAGTGTCGATAACCAGACTGTTACGCTGCGCCAGGATGTTGCTCGTGGACATAAATTTGCGTTAACGGATATCGCAAAAGGGGCCAACGTCATTAAATATGGCCTGCCGATTGGTTATGCATTGGCGGATATTGCGGCGGGGGAACACGTTCACGCCCACAATACGCGCACGAATCTGAGCGATCTGGATCAGTATCGCTATCAACCTGATTTTCAGGATCTGCCTGCGCAAGCGGCAGATCGTGAAGTGCAGATCTATCGTCGCGCTAACGGTGATGTCGGGGTGCGTAATGAGCTGTGGATCCTGCCAACCGTGGGCTGTGTCAACGGCATCGCGCGGCAGATCCAAAATCGTTTCCTGAAAGAGACCAACAACGCTGAAGGTACCGACGGCGTGTTCCTCTTCAGCCACACCTACGGCTGCTCACAACTGGGCGACGATCACATCAATACCCGCACCATGCTGCAAAACATGGTGCGCCACCCGAACGCGGGCGCAGTGCTGGTGATTGGTCTGGGTTGCGAAAATAACCAGGTTGCCGCATTCCGTGAAACGTTGGGCGATATCGATCCTGAACGCGTTCATTTCATGATCTGCCAACAGCAGGATGATGAAATCGAGGCCGGGATCGCGCATTTGCATCAGCTGTATAGCGTGATGCGCAACGATAAACGCGAGCCGGGCAAACTCAGCGAACTGAAGTTTGGTCTGGAGTGCGGTGGTTCTGACGGTCTTTCTGGTATTACTGCTAACCCGATGCTGGGGCGTTTCTCTGACTACGTGATTGCTAACGGCGGTACTACCGTACTGACCGAAGTGCCGGAGATGTTTGGCGCAGAGCAGTTGCTGATGGACCATTGCCGCGACGAAGCAACGTTTGAAAAACTGGTCACCATGGTCAATGACTTCAAGCAGTACTTTATTGCCCATGACCAGCCGATCTACGAAAACCCATCACCGGGGAACAAAGCAGGCGGTATCACCACGCTGGAAGATAAATCGCTTGGCTGTACCCAGAAAGCGGGTTCCAGTGTCGTGGTTGACGTGCTGCGTTACGGCGAGCGTCTGAAAACGCCGGGGCTGAACTTGTTAAGTGCGCCGGGTAACGATGCCGTAGCGACCAGCGCCCTGGCGGGTGCGGGCTGCCATATGGTGCTGTTCAGTACTGGTCGTGGCACGCCGTATGGTGGATTTGTGCCGACGGTGAAAATCGCCACCAACAGTGAACTGGCGGCGAAGAAAAAACACTGGATCGACTTTGACGCGGGTCAGCTGATCCACGGTAAAGCGATGCCGCAGTTGCTGGAAGAATTTATCGACACCATCGTTGAGTTTGCCAACGGTAAGCAAACCTGTAACGAGCGTAACGACTTCCGCGAACTGGCGATCTTTAAAAGCGGCGTAACGCTATAAAGTCGAAATGAGTTGTTAATAAAAAACGGCGTTTCATAATGTGAAGCGCCGTTTGCTTTTCCATACCTGCTAAGGATTTATCATGACCGCGTATTGGCTGGCCCAGGGCGTGGGTGTCATCGCCTTTCTGATTGGTATCACAACATTTTTCAATCGTGACGAACGTCGCTTCAAAAAGCAACTTTCGGTCTATAGCGCCGTTATTGGCGTACATTTTTTTCTTCTGGGCACCTATCCTGCCGGTGCCAGTGCCATCCTTAATGCCATTCGTACATTGATTACCTTACGCACGCGCAGCTTATGGGTAATGGCGATTTTTATTGTGCTGACTGGCGGAATTGGCCTCGCGAAGTTCCATCATCCTGTTGAACTATTGCCGGTAATCGGCACGATTGTCAGTACCTGGGCGCTGTTCCGCTGTAAAGGGCTGACCATGCGCTGCGTAATGTGGTTTTCAACGTGTTGCTGGGTGATTCACAACTTCTGGGCGGGGTCGATAGGCGGCACGATGATTGAAGGCAGTTTTCTGCTGATGAATGGCCTGAATATCATTCGTTTCTGGCGTATGCAGAGAAGGGGAATTGATCCGTTTAAAGTGGAGAAAACCCCTTCCGCCGTAGACGAAAGGGGCTAAGTATTAGTTACGCAGGGCGCTATTTGCCAGACGATCGTCTTCCGCCTGGCAAGCTGCCGCAGTGAACAGCACGTCAGTTGACGAGTTCAGCGCGGTTTCACAGGAGTCCTGCAATACGCCGATAATAAAGCCGACAGCAACCACCTGCATGGCGATATCGTTCGAAATACCGAACATATTACAGGCCAGTGGGATCAGCAACAGAGATCCCCCCGCCACGCCGGATGCGCCACAGGCACACAGAGAAGCCACTACGCTCAACAGCAGCGCTGTGGGCAGATCAACCGGAATACCCAGCGTATTAACTGCAGCCAGCGTCAACACGGTAATGGTGATTGCTGCGCCCGCCATATTGATGGTGGCTCCCAGCGGAATAGAAACGGAATAGGTATCGCGATCCAGATTCAGCTTTTCACACAGCGCCATATTCACCGGAATGTTCGCCGCAGAGCTGCGGGTGAAGAAGGCATACACGCCGCTTTCGCGCAGGCACAGCAGCACCAGCGGGAACGGGTTACGACGAATTTTCCACCACACCAGCAAGGGGTTAACCACCAGCGCCACCAGTAACATACAGCCAACCAACACGACCAGCAGTTGCGCGTAGCCCCACAGCGTGGAGAAACCGGTGGTTGCCAGGGTAGAAGAAACCAGACCAAAAATACCGATCGGTGCGAAGCGAATCACCAGTTTCACCATAAAGGTGACGGCATTCGACATATCGTTGACCAGGTTTTTGGTGGTTTCGTTACCGTGACGCAGTGCGAAACCGAGGCCAATTGCCCACACCAGGATCCCGATGTAGTTACCTTTCAGCAGCGCATCAATGGGGTTGGAAACCATGCTCATAACCAGCCCGCGCATCACTTCTACAATGCCTGACGGCGGCGAAATATCACCCGCGCTACTGGACAAGTGCAGGGTAGAAGGGAAGGCAAAACTGAAGATTACTGCGGCCAGAGCAGCAGAGAAGGTGCCCAGCAGATAGAGGAACAAAATAGGGCGGATATTGGTTTTCTGCCCGTGCTGGTGGTTAGCAATAGATGCCATTACCAGCATCAACACCAGGATGGGGGCAACGGCTTTCAGTGCGCCGACGAACAAAGTACCTAACAGACCAACAGCTTCCGCCGCGGGTTTTGAGATCCATGCCAGAAGAATCCCCAGTATAAGGCCGACCAGGATTTGTTTTACCAGGCTGCCATGAGCCAGACGCCGGAATAGCCCCGGTGAATGTTGCGTAGTCATTTTTCGATCCTTTCATTGTGTTGTCGCACATCCCTGGTGCGTTCTGTCGACGCATCTTTCAGGATGTAACAAAGTGTTTGCAAGGTCGAGTATAAGGAAAGTTACAGCTTCGGGAAGCGAAATATGCTGGATTTTAAGGAGAAGTCATATTTCGCAACTTAATGGTTACATTTGTTTGACATGAAAATAAAGCCCAACGTGCGGCTTCCAGACTGATGACAACGTCAAAAAAGTACTCGGTCAGTCCCCTCGCCCCTTTTGGGGAGAGGGAGAAAACGGTGCTCATGTGGATGACAGGGTACACGGCTTAGGCAGATTAAAAATCATCCAACCCGCTGCTTATCATGCCGATAATTCACCCAGGCGTTGATAATAAACGTCATCACCAGAATGCCAAACACCACGCCCAGCGAGACGGCGATCGGAATATGGTAGAAGTCGACAATCAGCATCTTGATACCGATAAACACCAGAATCACCGCCAGACCATATTTGAGCATCGAGAAACGCTCTGCCACACCTGCCAGCAGGAAATACATCGCACGCAGGCCGAGGATCGCAAACAGGTTTGAGGTCAGCACAATAAACGGATCGGTGGTCACGGCGAAGATAGCCGGAATACTATCCACGGCGAAAATCACGTCGCTCAACTCCACCAGAATCAGCACCAGCATCAGCGGCGTGGCATACAACAAACCATTCTTACGCACAAAGAAATGCTCGTTGTCGATGGTGTCGGTCATGCGCAAATGACCGCGCAGCCAGCGCACCAGCGGCTTGTCGCCAATGCCTGATTCATCTTCATGGGCGAGCGCCATCTTCACGCCGGTAAACAGCAGGAAGGCACCGAAGATATACAAGATCCAGTCGAACTGTGAAATCAGCCAGCTACCAGTGAAGATCATGATGGTACGCAGAACAATCGCCCCGAGTACGCCATACACCAGCACGCGGCGTTGTAATGCCGCCGGAACAGAGAAATAGCTGAACAACATCAGCCAGACAAAGACGTTATCGACCGCCAGCGATTTCTCAATCAGATAACCCGTGAGAAAGGCCAGTGCCTGTGGATCGGCAACGGCGCGACCTTCGGTTTGCACCAGATACCACCAGAAAGCGGCGTTAAACAGTAACGACAGCGTCACCCAGACCAGCGACCAGGCCGCAGCCTGTTTCATGGTCATGGCATGTGCCCCACGACGCCCCTGCAACAACAGGTCGATAGCCAGCATAATGGTGACAACAACAGCGAATCCGCCCCATAGCAACGGCGTGCCGACAGTATTCATAGAAGTTCCTTACACATAAAAAAACGGCCAACGTCGGAAGACGTCAGCCGCTGCTTTTTATGCATAGACCTCGCCTTCCGGCAAGGTCTCACTTACAACAAAAAAGGAATACGTCTGCGTATTCCTTTCGGGTTGCCCGGTGACCGGATGTGGTTTTTCACACACCGTAATGACGATCGACCGACAATGAAGTTACTCCCCTTTGCAGGTAACAAAGTATGACAGACCATTCAGTCAGTCAATGGTCTGTTACATACCTTTTACACTGTTTTACTTTGGCAATTATAGTTTTACGTTATCTGCCGGAAAAATCACCCCAGTCTGGCGGCGGATCTCAGTCAGCAGTTTGGCGGTGATACGACTGACCGCCAGCCCTGGATGATTCACCAGATGCTCATCCACCAGGGTAGCGAACAGCTCTGCTTCGTAGAGCATGGTATTAATATGCTGTGGCTGGGTGAGATCCTGCATCTGGCTGCCACGCGGTACAAAGCAGACTTTCTGGCATTCAGAGAGTTTTTCAATCACCAGCGATCCCGCTTCGCCCTGAATCTCGCTTGCCAGGACAGAATCGCTCACTTTTGAGTGCTGCAACGTAACGCTGAAATCACCGTAATCCATCACCACCACGCCGTGGGCATCCACACCGCTTGCCAGCAAACTGGCGGTTGCCTGCACGCTTTTCGGTTCACCGAATAATGCCACCGCCGACGCCAGGCAGTAAAAGCCGATATCCATAATCGAACCGTTGGAGAATGCCGGATTGAAGGTGTTGGGATTCTCTCCGTCCAGGTAACGCTGATACCGCGAGGAATACTGGCAATAGTTGAAAAAGACTTTACGCAGTTTGCCGACTTTCGGCAGCGCCTGGCGTAACAGATGAAAGTTCGGCAGGTAGGCCGTTTTAAATGCCTCAAACAGCACCACCTGATTTTCCCGCGCACAGGCAATGGCGGCATCCACTTCCGCCTGATTCGACGCCAGTGGCTTCTCGCAAATCACATGAATTTTGTGACTAAGGAAAAGTTGTGTCTGGGAAAAGTGCAGGGAATTTGGGCTGGCAATATACACCGCGTCAATGGCATCGCTTTCTGCCATCGCTTCCAGCGACGTAAACAGATGCTCGACAGAAAAATCATTGGCGAAGTGCTGGGCCTGTTCAAGGCTGCGGGAATAGACGGCGGTTAACTTGTATTTACCGCTCTCATGGGCGGCCTCGACGAACTGGCGAGTGATCCAGTTCGTACCAATCACAGCGAAACGTATCATAACGCGTGGATACTCCATAAAGGGATTCTGTCGTCACTGTAGCACGCCTTTTTTATCTTCGACGTGCGCAGATACGCATTATTCTTTTGCCGGACAGCCATGCTCACTAAACGGCCCAATCATAACCAACGGCCCGAGATATTTCGGCTGGCGATGGAGGATTTTCGCATCAATCACCGCGCTGACTCTGGCAAGTTTTTCCCGCAGTTGAGTATATAAACCGTGCTTCATATTCAGGTCTGGCGCGTTAAAACCGATAGCATCGATACCATACTGTTTTGCCAGCCAGATGGCGCGTTGGTTATGAAATTCTTGCGAGATAATGGTGATATGGTTTTCACTAAACACCTTGTTGGCACGCACCACCGAATCAAGCGTTGAGAATCCGGCATAGTCGCAGAAGATGGCTTTTGCCGGTACGCCTTTAGCGATCAAGGCTTGCTGCATTCCTGACGCTTCATCGTAATTTTTACGTCCATTATCGCCGCTCACCAATAGCCATTTCACTTTTCCGGCGTGGTACAACTCTGCGGCGCTATCAATACGTCGGGTAAAGTAGCGATTACCCGGCCTCGCCCCCAGCAATAAACCCACGTTCCGCGCCGGAACGGCGTTGACATCACTCCAGGTCAGCTGCTTGCTGGCGTTGACCATAACGCGATCGGCAATAAAAATGGTCGCTCCTGCTATAAGCAACAATAAACAGCCAATTTTAAGAGTCCGGCGAGAAAAACAAATACGAAGAAGAAGGCGGGCAAATGCGCGCAGCATGGTCGTTATCCTTAACGAAAGGGAGGAGGTCGATTTTAGGCGCTAAAGGAGGAAAAAATAACGCCTGACATCATTTTCAGATTTTGTCCTGCCCAAGCGACAACTGCGTTAGCCACAGCCGGGTGTCGAACTCAAGCTGGTGGTACTGCGGTTCCATATGACAGCACAACTGGTAAAACGCTTTGTTATGCTCTTTCTCCTTCAGGTGCGCCAGCTCGTGCACCACGATCATGCGCAAAAACGGTTCCGGCGCGTTGCGAAACACGGTAGCGACGCGGATCTCTGCTTTTGCTTTCAGCTTGCCGCCCTGCACACGCGAAACGGCAGTATGTAACCCGAGCGCGTTTTTCAGCACGTGGATCTTATTGTCATACATCACTTTATTGATCGGCGGGGCATTGCGCAGAAACTGATTTTTAAGATCCTGAGTATATTGCCAGAGGGCTTTATCGGTGGCGTAGTCGTGTGTTCCCGGATAACGTTTTGCCAGCACATCGCCCAGACGCTGTTCGTTAATCAGCGTTCGCACCTGGGAAAGTAGCTGCTCGGGATAACCCTGAAGATAAGTAAGATTGCTCATAACCGCCCACGAAAAAGAGAAAAAGGGTATACTCACGCACCCTTTTCAGGGGCAACGTCGAAATTTTATCATTCAGGAGGGCCGATGAGCCACTTAGACAACGGTTTCCGTTCACTGACACTACAACGTTTTCCGGCGACGGATGACGTTAACCCGCTACAGGCGTGGGAAGCGGCGGATGAGTATTTGCTGCAACAGTTGGACGACACAGAAATCCGCGGCCCGGTGTTGATCCTGAATGATGCTTTTGGTGCGTTAAGCTGTGTGCTGGCGGAACATAAGCCGTACAGCATTGGCGACTCATACATCAGTGAACTGGCCACGCGCGAGAATTTACGCCTCAACGGGATTGATGAGTCGAGCGTGAAGTTTCTCGACAGCACCGCCGACTACCCGCAACAGCCGGGTGTGGTGCTGATCAAAGTGCCGAAAACACTGGCATTGCTGGAACAACAACTGCGCGCGCTGCGCAAAGTGGTCACGCCAGATACGCGCATTATTGCTGGTGCCAAAGCCCGTGACATTCACACTTCCACGCTGGAATTGTTCGAAAAAGTGCTCGGCCCGACCACCACCACGCTGGCATGGAAGAAAGCGCGCCTGATTAACTGCACCTTCAACGAACCGCCGTTGGCCGATGCGCCGCAGACCGTTAGCTGGAAGCTGGAAGGTACTGACTGGACTATCCACAACCATGCGAATGTCTTCTCCCGCACCGGGCTGGATATTGGCGCGCGCTTCTTTATGCAACATCTGCCAGAGAATCTCGAAGGTGAGATTGTCGATCTCGGTTGCGGTAATGGCGTTATTGGCCTGACATTGCTCGATAAAAACCCGCAGGCGAAAGTGGTGTTTGTCGATGAATCACCGATGGCGGTTGCTTCCAGCCGTTTGAACGTTGAAACCAACATGCCCGAGGCACTGGATCGCTGCGAGTTTATGATCAACAACGCGCTTTCCGGCGTGGAGCCTTTCCGTTTTAATGCTGTGCTCTGCAACCCGCCGTTTCATCAGCAACATGCGCTGACCGATAACGTCGCCTGGGAGATGTTCCACCACGCCCGCCGCTGCCTGAAAATCAACGGCGAGCTGTATATCGTTGCCAACCGTCACTTGGATTACTTCCATAAACTGAAGAAAATTTTCGGCAACTGCACCACCATCGCCACGAATAATAAATTTGTGGTGCTGAAAGCAGTGAAGCTGGGGCGTCGTCGGTAAGATTGGGGGTTACCTGCCGGATGCGGCGTAAACGCCTTATCCGGCATACGTTCAGCACATTACCCCCAGGTCGGATAAGACGCGGCAAGCGTCGCATCCGGCAATGTCTGCCCAGTTCTGGAATCGCGCTTCCATAAAACAAAAAATTCCTGTCACCATCCTCTACATTCTCTTGTTTAGCGTTTTTCTACGTTTATTCTTCCGTCACACAGATAAATTCATTCGTTGCCAATCTGTCAACGGATGTTATCATATTGCCAATTTGTCAACGGACGTGATGAAGAATGCACCTGATAACTCAAAAAGCATTGAAAGATGCTGCGGAAAAATACCCGCAACATAAAACGGAGTTGGTGGCTCTGGGGAACACGATTGCTAAGGGATATTTCAAAAAACCTGAGTCATTAAAAGCAGTATTCCCTTCTCTGGATAACTTCAAATATCTGGATAAGCATTATGTTTTCAATGTCGGGGGCAATGAATTACGTGTTGTAGCAATGGTCTTTTTTGAATCGCAAAAGTGCTACATACGTGAAGTTATGACGCATAAAGAATACGATTTCTTTACCGCCGTTCATCGTACTAAGGGGAAAAAATGATTGCGATTGCCGACATCTTGCAAGCAGGAGAAAAGCTAACTGCTGTGGCACCTTTTCTGGCGGGTATTCAGAACGAGGAACAATACACCCAGGCGCTGGAACTGGTAGATCATCTGCTGCTCAACGATCCTGAAAACCCCTTACTGGATCTGGTGTGTGCCAAAATAACCGCGTGGGAAGAATCAGCGCCCGAATTTGTGGAATTTAATGCCATGGCTCAAGCCATGCCTGGCGGTATAGCCGTGATTCGTACCCTTATGGATCAATATGGTTTAACCCTTTCCGATCTTCCGGAAATAGGCAGTAAATCGATGGTGTCACGCGTTTTGAGCGGGAAAAGGAAATTAACGCTGGAACACGCTAAAAAACTGGCAACGCGATTCGGTATTTCTCCCGCCTTGTTTATTGATTAACGCGACGTGCCGGATGCGTCGCATCCGGCGCTTCAAACAACGATTTAAATCTCCAGCGCCAGCCGTGTTCCCTGGGCAATTGCCCGCCGTGCGTCCAGCTCCATAGCTACATCGCAGCCGCCAATTAAATGCACAGTTTTCCCACTATCAATCAGCGGTTGCGCCAATGCGCGGTTTGGCTCTTGCCCCGCGCAGATCACCACATTGTCCACTGCTAGTACCTGCGTTTCGCCGTTGATCACTACATGCAGCCCGTCATCGTCGATCTTCTGGTAACTTACGCCTGGGATCATTTTCACGCCGCGTGAGAGCAGGGTGGTGCGATGGATCCAGCCGGTGGTTTTGCCTAACCCTTGTCCTGGTTTGCTGGCTTTGCGCTGGAGCATCACAATCTGCCGTGGGCTACGGGGGATTTGCATGCCTTGCGGACTCAAACCTCCGGCCTGTTGCAGGCTACTGTCGATTCCCCACTCATTACAGAACCCGGCGATATTCTGGCTGGTGGATTCGCCCGGCTGACTTAAATACATCGCCGTATCAAAACCAATTCCGCCACAACCGATGATGGCAACTTTGTTGCCCACCGGCGCTTTGTCGCGCAGTACATCGAGATAACTCAGTACCTTCGGATGATCGATCCCGTCGATAGGCGGAACGCGCGGCACGATCCCACTGGCGAGGATCGTTTCATCGAACGCCTGTAACTGATCCGCCGTCACGGTGTGATTGAGTTTTAGCGTTACACCCGTCACTTCGATCATCCGGCGGTAATAGCGCAGCGTTTCGTAAAACTCCTCTTTGCCGGGGATCTGTTTGGCGATATTAAACTGCCCGCCGATCTCGCTGTGCGCATCAAACAATGTTACCTGATGCCCACGCGCCGCCGCGTTAATGGCAAACGCCAGCCCAGCAGGTCCCGCACCGACCACCGCCAGATTTTTTTTCTGCACGGCAGGAAGGATTGGCATTTTGGTTTCGTGGCAGGCGCGAGGATTCACCAGGCACGAGGTGACTTTGCCAACGAAGATCTGATCGAGACAGGCCTGGTTGCAGCCAATACAAGTGTTGATCTCATCGGCTCGTCCCGATTGCGCTTTTGATAGCAGCTCCGCATCAGCGAGAAACGGTCGCGCCATCGATACCATGTCCGCATCACCGCGCGAGAGAATGTCGTCGGCAACCTGCGGATCGTTAATCCGGTTGGTGGTCACCAGTGGCAGCGAAACGTGCCCTTTCAGTTTGCGCGTGACCCAGCTAAAGGCGCCGCGCGGCACGGGCGTGGCGATGGTCGGAATCCGCGCTTCATGCCAGCCAATGCCGGTGTTGATAATGGTCGCGCCCGCCGCTTCAATGGCCTGCGCCAGCTCTACCATTTCGGCAAAAGTACCGCCGCCTTCGACCAGGTCGAGCATCGACAAACGGTAGATAATAATGAAGTCGTTGCCGACACGTTCGCGCACCGCACGCACTACTTCTACGGCAAACCGCATCCGGTTGCGGTAATCGCCGCCCCACTGGTCACTACGCTGATTGGTGCGCAGCGTCAGAAATTCGTTGATCAAATACCCTTCGGACCCCATCACCTCTACACCGTCGTATCCTGCCTCCCGTGCCAATTGCGCGCAGTGGGCGAAATCGTCGATCAGTTGCAGGATCTCTTCATGGGTGAGTTCGTGAGGAACGAAACGGTTGATGGGGGCCTGCAATGCGGAGGGAGCGACCAGATGCGGTTGGTAGCTGTAGCGCCCGGTATGCAAAATTTGCAGGGCGATTTTGCCGCCTTCCTGATGTACGGCTTCGGTAATGGTGCGATGGTGTGGGATCTGGTTGGCGTCATTGAGCATTGCACCGCCTTCCATGCCAACGCCTGTTAAATCTGGTGCGATACCGCCGCTGACAATCAACGCCACGCCGTGACGGGCGCGTTCGGCATAAAACGCTGCCAGCCGTTCAGCGCCGTCCGGGTACTCCTCCAGCCCGGTGTGCATTGAGCCCATCAACACGCGGTTTTTTAACGTGGTAAAACCTAAATCCAGCGGGGCGAACAGCGACGGGTAGCTCATAAAATTGTCCAGTATGTAAAATAATTGTTATGTGGTCGGATGAGTTCTAATTTAGCCGTCGCCGGAGAAAAGGGAAAAGGGGAGTGCGGGGTTTGTGATGGGATTCAAAAAGAATACGCCCGGTGGTAACGCCGGATGCGACGCTTGCCGCGTTTTATCCGGCCTGGGGGATTGCACATGTAGGGCGGATAAGGCGTTCACGCCGCATCCGCCAGCCGTTGCAAATTACTGCTTACGGAAAAAATCGTTATACAACATATACAAATGCGCGGCACTCCAGGAGAAATTTGGTGCGCCTTGTTGCGAGCCAGTGAGCGGGTTGTAATTCTCCTGAATTGGGCCATCGGCGGTTAATCCTTTGGCGTGCCGGAAGAACGTATCCGCCAGCTTCAGGGCATCATCACGATAACCGTAACGCTCCATCCCTTTCAGACCAAACCAGAACTGATCCACCCATACGCGCCCGCGCCAGTAGATATCCGCGCCAAAAGCCGGATTGGTTAACGCCGCCGTTCCCAGCGGGACAAAGGTGTTGAATTCTTTCGGATCCAGCATCACCTTCACCACCGCGTCGGCATTGGCCTGCGTTGCCTCACCGTTAAACAGCGGCGACCAGCCTTCCGGCCCTTTACCGCGCTCAATAATCGGTTTGCCCGCGCAGCCGTTCGCCAGCGGTTTATCTTCAATACGCACGTCATAGTAGAACTGTGTAGTCGGGTCGAACATACAAGTGTTGATGTAGTCCGCGAGCTGTTGTGCTAACTGACGATAGCGTTTGGCCTCTTCCGGCTTACCGAGAATCGTCGCCATCTCCGCCAGATAATGGTTATCGCTGTACATATAGCTGGCCTGATCCACCGACTCCTGCAATAGCGAGTAGCCCAGCAACGTTCCGTCCTGACTGCGGTTTTCGGCGAATTTCACCGTCCAGTCGCTACGTTTGCCGCCGTTAGCGACATATTTATCCAGCTGTTCTTTGTCGATAAACCCGAAAACGGCGGCGTCATCACGACCTGATTCCCACGACGCAGCAACCTGTGCCGGAATTTCCAGACTGTCGTACTGGCCTTTCTCCACCACACGGGCGTAGTTGTTCAGCCCAGACTGCGTCTCCTCTTTGTCGCCTTTTTTCACCGTAAACAGCATCTCGCCGCTCTCGGTGTTGTGGGCTTTGTCGCGGGTCGCGCCATATTCCGGCACGCCGTTGCCGTTGTGATCGCGGTTACGTAACCACCAGTCGTGATAGGCCACCAGCTTCGGGTACATCTCTGCCAACCAGGCCTTATCCTGGGTGACGTTATACACTTCCATTACTGACCAGGCGGCAAGGCTGGGTTTGGTATTACGTTCGTTCCAGTTGCCGCCATCGCCGCCACGCTCGGGGCTAAGGTTCCACGCTATCAGGTCGGGGACAAAGCCCACATCCTGCGGACGCACGCGGTCGCCTGGCTGGATCTGCCAGGAGAAGACCGCGCGGATATTCTCTTTGGCGATGTCCGGATTGAAATGCGCCATCGCAAACGCCTGCTTCCAGGTATCCCACGGCCAGGTCTGGTTGCCGGAGAACCAGCGCCCGGTCACCGACGGCGTGACGGTGTTATATTTCACCGCACCGCCCGGCGATCGCCAGTTACCGTTGAGCGTTTCGATGGCTTTCACCGCGACGCGCGTCTGTTCCGGCGTCGCATCCGGATTGGTTAATCCTTTCTTCAGGTATTCTTCCCAACGTTGCTGCGAGGCGGTGAGATAAAACGCCGGACGCGCCAGAATATCGCGGATCTGCATTTGCTCTTTGCTAACTTCCTGAGCGGTCAGCAGATGGGAATAGGTGGTATAGAGCGTCGTCGATCCGTTGATATGCGCCTTACTGGTAAAGCGATTGCCGTTGATTTCAGTCTGCATCGGTAATGATTTATGCACCTGATATTCTGATTCACCGGAGGTCAGCAGATCCCAGGTGGCGCGCACTTTGCCAAAGGTAACTTTCAGGCCATCGCGGGTGGCGCTGATTTTGCGCTGATAGTCAGGGTACTCGCCAGCAATGGTTTTATCGGAAAGCGGTTTCCCTTCTTTCGCTTCCAGTTTTTCCAGCAGTTCGCCATCCCACACCAGATCCAGCGGTTTATCGCTGGTGATTTTGGTTTCCAGTAGTGATGTGCGCGGCGTGGCGAAGCGCAGAATCATTTCGACCTGTACATCTTTCGATATCAACTTTTGCACCAGCGCGCCGGGAATACTGTATGCCTCCAGCGTGAAATCGACTTTCTTGCCGTCCTGCCAGACGGTCAGGCGGTCGAAATTGCTGGCCATAAAGTTGATGTACTCTTCCGTCAACAACGCAACGCCTGGAAAGCCGCCCATAGTGTTCGGGCCGTCTGGCAACAGATGACCATGCCAGGCTCCGAGATCGAAAAACGGATTAAAACGCTGGTGATCGTCGTAATCGTAATCCTTCATGTACTGCGGCGCGCCAGTACGGTTAATCACGTTTTTATAATTGTCAGCGTTAGCGGCATGGGCGGAAAAGCTCATCAGCAGAGCACAGGCTACTGGTGTTAAAATAGTTTTGATTTTCATGAGATTACTGTCCTTATTACCAGTAAAAATATTGCATCAGGAAGAGTTGGTCGCTGGGATCGTGAGAGGCATTTTTCATGTAGAAGCGGCTATCAAAAGCCGTTGCGAAACGTCCGCCGCCGTATTCGTACCAGATACCAAACTGCATGAAAGAGGTGGTTTCATCGTCAGCGTGGTCAGGGCGATGTTTGGCGTAGGTGTAAGCGGTGGAGAGATAAACGCCCTTTAACGCTTCATACATGGCGCTCACCATCATCCCACTTTCACTTCCCGGTACGTCCAGCCCGTCGGCGCGTCCGGTATGGTGCCAGGCGCGAGCGGCAAAGTTAGGGGTAAGCAGGCCCGTGAGATAGAGTTGGCCTGTGCCGTCGGTGATTTCCAGACCGTTCATCCAGGTGATACCTTCTGCAAGGTCATACTGGATGTAACCGTTCATCATTGCCGGATAGGTGTATTTGTCGTCGTAGCGATCGTACTTGCCAAAATGTAGCCAGGCTTTGCTTTCGTCATGATGTCCGGCAGGTGTGGCGGTAACGCTATAACGAAAGTTGCCGCTTAAGTTCTGTACCTTCAGCGCAGTCATAATGTCGCGGGTATTGGGAATGACGTAGCCCAGATCGGGCGTGAAATCGCCCCACCATTGCAGGTCATCCAGCGAGGAATCCTGACGCAGACTGAGCATGATTTCGGTGCCATCATTGGTACGATAACCGCCATAGAAACGGTTAATCCCACCTTCGAAACCACCCCAGCTATGGTCAGGCACCCAGGCATTACCGTCGTGGTCGGCCTGCACGGTCCAGCCTTCGCCGTAAATCAGGCCGAACCAGGAGTCGTACTTCATCTCCAGGCCACCTTCAATATAGGTGCCGTCGCTGTATTTATGTTTATTCTCACCCTCTAAATCCATATACCCACCAACCCCTAATTCGCCGTAAAAACGAAATGAAGGAGAAGATGTCGAGATCATTTCGGGGGTTTTTGTGTCGTCATGTTCTGCCGGACGTGCTTCTTCGCCAAGTGCAGAAAAAGCGTAGCAAAAAGGCAGGGCAAGTAATGCTCTGCATGGTGCAGTGATTAATTTCATTGTGTTAATCCATGAGCTAAAGAAAAAGTACAGCCTTTTATCGTTGTAATTATAAAAATATAAAGGCAGAAACTATTTTCCCTCTCCCCATCCAGGAAGAGGGAAAATGCCTGCTCATTTTTTATTATTCTGCTTAATCAACATTGCTGGCTGGCGTCGCTTCAATATGGCGCTCTTCAGCCGTTAATCCCTTTATATATTTACTGTATTTCCACCACGCAAAGCCGAGGAAGATAACAATACCGCCGACGTTATAAAAAATGATGGTCAGAATATTCGCGCCAGTCGGGAATGTCGAAGCGACAAACCCTACTGCAAATATCGCAATCAGCATTGAAACAACGATAATACCGGTGCGGCGGGAGCCCATACGGAAATCGCGTGGCAGGTGATCTAATTTGGCGCGTAAATTCAGGTAAGCCAGCATGATGAATAACGGCGGAAGCATGGACGCTGCAGCAGTCATATTAATAATAGTATTCATCAGATCCTGCACGGTATTGGAACCGAGCATCGGGATAATCATCAGCGGGATGACGATCAGGAACTGGATCCACGCTGCGCGCGCCGGAACGCCGTTTTCGTTCAGTTCGACGGTTTTCTTACCAAAGATGCCTTCCGGAATTTCGGAGAAGAAAATTTTCACCGGCGTTGCCGTCCACATCAGCAGGGAACCGAACATCGCGGTAAAGGACACCAGACCGACAAAGCGATTCATCAGTGCTTCCGGTAGACCAAAATACGCCGCCATGCCGTGGAATACCTGTACCGATCCGCCGGTAAACTTCAACTCTTTGCTGCTGACGAAGACGTTAATCAGTACCGAGGAGACGGAGTACAGTACGCCAATAAAAATCCCGGCGAGGATGATCACTTTAACGAACGATTTCGAACCGCCTTTGACGTCGTTAACGTACACCGCGACGGACTCCGCGCCACCTGCAGCCATAAAGATCCAGGTGGTAACGCCGAGGAACGCCCAGTTAAAGTTTGGGATCATCGCGTCAACAGTGATGGGGTCAGCAGGCTGTACGCCGCCAACCAGTGCCGTACCTGCCAGTAAAATGTAGGAGAGCGTTAACAGCAGCATCAGCGTTGAAGTGACGGAGGTAATTGGCCCCAGCATTTTCGCCCCGTTGGTAGAAACCCAGGTGGAAAAGGCGAACAGCACCATACTGATAATGGTGGTGGCAACCGGCGTCATAATATATTCGTAGCCGAGGAATGCATACGAGGCGTAAGCAATAACGCGCGGCAATAATGAGGTGAAAAAGAACAGGTTTACGAACCAGTAGGTATAGGCAGTAATAAATGCCCAACGTCCGCCCAGCGAACTTTTTACCCACGCGTAGACACCGGCTTCCGAGTTTTTATTTAACGAAACAAATTCTGCGATGATCAGACAGAAGGGAATAAAATAAAAAATTGTTGCGAGGAAAAACATCGGTGCCGAGGCCAGTCCAAGCTCAATATTATTATTGATAACGTTGTTAAAGCTGTAAACGGCGGCAAAAGTCAGCGAGAGCAAGCCGAATTTGCCGATTGTATTACGTTTGGTATCAGACATAACACATCTCCGAAAATGAGTAGGGTAGCGGTGGCGGCAAACTCCTTTTGCCGCCGTAGTTTTTATTTGTTATGGAAATAACCATCTTCGATGGTGACTTTGAGAACCACTTTTTTGACCGCGTTATTGCAGATAAACCGATACGCTTCATGGATATCGCAAATAACGATTTGCCCTTCGTGGACCTCTACGGTTTCTCCGCAGCCTTTTAAATATTCGCGGTCAGTTTCATCACGATAATATTCCACTACCTGTAATGTCTCTTTCGGCGCATATTCAATTTTTTGCTGCCCTTGCAGGTAGTAATGCACTTCAAAATAGCGTCGATGCCCGGTAAATAGCGCATCGGTCGCGGAGTCCGTCTCCACGCGGTAAGTCAATGAGTCACCGATGGAGTGGGCGACGCCAGGCTGAATGTTGTCGATATTTTCAATCGCTTCAACGCAGCGTTGCCACTTCTTGCCAGAGGCGTAAATCTGGCGGAACTGTTCTAAGTTATCGATGATCCTCATTGCTTATTCTCGCTGTGCAAATTCGTGGAAAAGAACCCTGCGCCGAACTCATACGACGCCTGGCTTTGCGCGGTAGCTTCTCCGCCAGAAACCGGCAGCAACGTAAAGCCGTAGCTGAAGTCACGGAACCAGACGCGCCAGGAGTCCAGCACCTCGCTGCCCCAGGAGTTGGAGCCGAGGCCAGGCAACTGGTGGTCGAGATTCAGGGTGATGTCATCACTGCGCTGCAGCTCGTTACAGTGCTGGGCTGCGTGGATGTTTTCCTGGGTGTAGTGCCAGGCACTGAAGTTAATTGGGCGCTGCGGAACAACCAGCAGACCATTGCCGTGGCGGTTAGTCAGTGCCGTCCAGCGGACATGCTGACGGTTGCCGTTGTTCTGTGGGAAGGGATAGTTCTCGAACATGGCATCGACGGTGCTGCGCCAGATATCGATGATGTTAGCCTGCTGGCTGTCGGCGTAGTTTTCGCCCGGTCCACGACCGTAATACGCCACCTGATCGTATTCGCCGTTAATCCCCATGGTGAAACCGATGCACGGAATGATGTGCGGATAGTCGCCGTAACGCTCGCCGGAAAGCGCCACGTTAACCTGGCCATCGGCAGCGATGCGCCAGATGTAGGTGCAGCGCATCCCGAAGTCAAACACCGGTGGGGCAATAACCGTGCGGCTGATGATCAACACTTCACCATCGCTCTGTTCTACGGCAAAGTCGCGCAGATGTTCCTGCATGATCTGCAAATGATTCGGCTGCCACAGCCCTTCGTACTCCTGCTTGTGGTTGTCGATCATTGGCTTGAAGAAGTTGATCTTTGGCTCGCGGGTCAGCAGCGACTCGCCATTCACCTGCCAGGATGTCGGTTTGCCACTCATTTTTGAGAAGGTGATTGCGAAGTTGTAGCCGCGAACGGTGCAGCTCAAACGATCGTCTTCCAGCGTCAGCGGACGCGCATTATTTGGCGCGAAAGGTACAGGCTGCGCGGTATTTTCCTTCAGCGGGAACTGATAAGTAGCGATAGGGTGTCCGGCTTCGCTGTAGCGGGTGCGGGAATCTTTGGTCACCGTAATGTTGAGAAACGCTTCACGAGCGTCCAGTTGCGGCAGCGTGATCTGCAAGGGGGCTTCGCTGTTCGGTGCAACGTCGCACAGTTTAATCTGCTGCGTCGCGAGCGTTTCACCTTCGGCGCGCACCTCTGCGTGCAGGGTGTAGTCATCCAGCGTGGTAAACCACAGTTTATTTTCGACTTTCAACTCGCCGCGAGTCAGATCCAACGCGTGGATTTTTACCGGCGCGATAACCTGTTTGTACTCTTTCAGGCCCGGCCCAGGCGTCTGATCGGAATAGATCAAACCATCAAGACAGAAGTTATAGTTGTTGGGATAGTCGCCGTAGTCGCCGCCGAATTTATACCAGACATTGCCGTTGTCATCCTGCGCCTGGATCCCGTGGTCGCACCATTCCCAGACATAATGTCCCTGAATGCAATCGTGCTTATAGAAGACGTTCTGGTACTCCGTCAGCCCGCCCGGTCCGTTCCCCATCGCATGAGCATATTCACAGATGATGCGCGGCTTCGGATGCGGGTATTCACCAAACTCATTCATCAGCGGCACGCGGGTGTACATGGTGGAAATAATATCGACCACTTCAGCATCGCGATCTTCTTCGTAGTGCACCAGTCGCGTGTCATCCAGCGCCTTAGCCGCATGGTACATCGCGCGGATGTTACAGCCATAGCCGGATTCATTGCCCAGCGACCAGATGATGATCGACGGATGGTTTTTCTGCGCGTGAATATGGCGAACAATGCGCTCGACGTAGACGTTTTCCCACTGCGGATCGTCGGTAATACGGCTGATATCGCCGACATTAGCAAAGCCGTGCGATTCGACGTCGGTTTCCGCCATCACAAACAGGCCGTAGATATCACACAGTTCGTAAAAACGCGGATCGTTCGGGTAGTGAGCGGTACGCACGGAGTTGATGTTGTGCTGCTTCATCAACTGGAGATCTTTCTCGACGCGATCCATTCCAACGGCGCGGCCTTTGCGATGATCGTTGTCGTGACGGTTGACGCCGTGCAGCATCACATAACGGTTATTGATCCAGAACAGACCGTCGCGCACTTTGATATCACGGAAGCCAACGCGTTGTGGCACCACTTCCAGAACGTTGCCGTCGGCGTCTTTCAGCGTCATGACCAGATGGTAAAGATAAGGGGATTCTGCTGACCATTGCTGCGGCTGTTCGACAGTAAAATCAAAGCGGGCGCTGGTCAGTTTTTCAATTGCCAAATGATCAATGGCGCTGCTGTGCACCACGCGTTCGCCATCAAACAGGGTATATTCCAGCGTCGTGACGACAGGGGAGGCGGCGAGATTTTCCAGCACCACTTCGCAGGAAAGTGTGGCATCGCAATAGGCTTCGTCAAAGTCGGTGCGCACGGTGAAATCGTTAATGTGCGTGAGTTGTTTTCCGATCAGATAAACATCGCGGAAGATCCCCGCCGACCACCACATATCCTGGTCTTCCACGTAGGTAGAGTCCGCCCATTGCATCACGCGCACACACAACAGGTTGTCGCCGGTTTTAACCATCGCGCTGATGTCAAACTCTGCGGTCAGGCGACTGCCTTTGCTGAACCCCACATACTGACCGTTAACGTAGACTTCAAAATAGGTTTCGACGCCGTCAAATTTAATCAGCGTCTGTTTACCCTGCCAGCCGTCGCTGAGGGTGAAAATACGTTGATAGGCACCGGTTGGGTTATCGCTGGGGACAAACGGCACATCGATGGGGAACGGAAAACCTTCGTCGGTATATTGCAGTTTGCCGTGACCTTCCATTTGCCACATGGCGGGGACGGTAATATGCCCCCAGTCAGCCATTAACTCAGAGGTGAAGGCTTCTGGTACTTGCAGCGGATGGTCAAAAAAGTGGAAATTCCACTGACCGCTTAAGGACAGAAACAGGCTGCTGGTTTCGCGGGCAAAGGTACGCGCTTGCGCAACAGAATCATATGAAAAAAAGTACGCACGCGGCGCAAGTCGGTTTTCGTGGGTGAGCTGAATGTTTTCCCAGCGATTCATAGGGCCTCCCGGTAGAGAGAAATCGGAACCATTTATGGTGATGGTAGTTTGTGTAATTGCTGGGGAGTTTAGTAAAATTTTTACTAAAAAATAGCAGGTAAATGCATTTACTTTAACTGGATCACGAAAATAAACGGCAGCACTGTCCGGCAAAAACGATTGCCGGACAGTGTGTAAGGGGATTTAACGGGTCGTGCCGCGCAGTTTTAATTTGCTGGGAACGAAGACCAACAGCGGCAGCGCGCGACCATCGCGGGCTTTTTCATACACCAGGTTAACGCCCTGACTTCCCATCATCTCGGAATGGATGCGCACGGTGGAGAGCGGCGGAAAGGTAAATCGCGCGGTGGGGATATCGTTAACGCTGATAAGCGAAATATCCTGTGGGATGTTCAGGCCACGTTCATGAATTGCCCGCAGTACGCCGATAGCAATGGAATCGGAAGCAACAAACAGTGCCTTCGGATAGTCTTCCCGCGCCAGCATCTGTTTTGCCAGTTCATAGCCCGACGAACTGGAAAAACCGCCGCGCCAGATATCCTCTTCGCGTACCACGTGTTTCAGACGACCATATTCCGCAAAGGCGACCTCACGAATATCCGCCTTGCCGGGTAAGTCTTCACCGCCAATAAAACCAATACGATTAACGCCCTGATTGATATAGAAATCGATGATTTCTTTACTGATACGTGCCAGATCGATATCCACCGCATCGTAACCGCTGCCGGGTTCGTGAAAGTCGATAAAACAGATATTGTCGGTCAACGCACAGGCGGCGGCGCGCAGGGCGGACGTGGGTTTGCCGACAATTAAAATACCGGTGACGTTTTTAATGTCTGGTAAGCCGTTGTGTTCATAACAGTTGGTCAGTTCGATCGCCAGCTTTTCGCACTGAGTTTCAATGCCGTGGCGGATCGCCAGATAGTAAGGATCGTTGATCTCCAACTCCTGTTGGTAGCTGTAGATAGCCAGAATATGGTGTTGGTTGACTGCGCCTGTCTGGAGTTTACGGGCGCTACTGGTCTTGTACTCCAGCTTTTCGGCGATCTCGAGAATGCGATGTTTCGTCTCTTCTTTCACATTCAATGTCGGATCGTCATTCAAGACCCTGGATACTGTCGCCAGGGATACGCCAGCTTCGATTGCGATGTCTTTTAGTGTTGCCATGTTTACCTTTTTTACTTTCCCTGATGTGCGCCCCCATTGTAGAGGAAGTGCTTATCGGGTCACCTGTTTTCAGTAAATAAAGCGCGTTTCTTTGACGCTGTGACGGTAACACAGCGGCTCACGAATGTGATCACGCCTGCATTCTCCATTTTTAGCCTACAGGATTGAGAAAAACTTTTGCTATAGTTTAGTAAAATTTTACTTGAAGGGAGGAAACAATGGAAACCGTGGCTTACGCTGATTTTGCACGTCTGGAAATGCGCGTCGGAAAGATTGTGGAAGTGAAACGCCATGAAAACGCCGACAAGCTGTACATCGTACAGGTTGATGTGGGGGAAAAAACGCTGCAAACCGTGACCAGTCTGGTGCCGTACTACAGCGAAGAAGAGCTGATGGGAAAAACAGTGGTGGTCTTATGCAATCTGCAAAAAGCGAAAATGCGCGGTGAAACGTCGGAATGCATGCTGTTGTGTGCGGAAACCGATGACGGCAGTGAAAGCGTGCTGTTAACGCCGGAGCGGATGATGCCTGCGGGCGTACGTATCGTATAAAAAGATCGGATGGCGACGTCGTATCGCCATCCGATTTGATATTACGCTTCTTCGACACTGACTCGCATGGCCGCCAGCGCCTTACGCGCCGCTTTGATCACCAGTTCACACTGTTCAATGGTCAGTGTCAGTGGCGGTTCAATGCGGATCGTTTTAGCGTTGTTGAGTGTTCCGGCCACCAGTACGCGCTGGCGGAACATCTCGCTGGCAAAGTTATAGCCGATTTCGTTATCAACAAACTCAATCGCCATCAACATCCCTTTACCACGCGCTTCCTGTACCAGATCGGGATATTCCCGCGCCAGTTGACGGAAACCGTCCAGCAACATATCGCCTTTTTGTTCAGCCTGAGCCGGTAAGTTCTGCTCCAGCAACACATTGATGGTCGCCAGCGCCGCCGCACAGGCCAGCGGGTTGCCGCCAAAGGTGGTAGTGTGCAGGAACGGATTGTCGAACAGGACTGAGAACACCTCTTCAGTGGCGATGGTTGCGCCAATCGGCATCACGCCGCCGCCGAGCGCTTTTGCCAGACAAAGGATATCCGGCTGTACGTTCTCATGCTCGCAGGCGAACATCTTGCCCGTGCGCCCCATGCCCGTTTGTACTTCATCGAGGATCATCAGTGCGCCGAACTCATCGCACAGCTTACGCACGGCGGTGAGATAGCCTGGCGGCGGCAGAATTACGCCACCTTCGCCCTGAATCGGTTCGAGGATCACCGCAGCAACATCATCACCGGTTTTTTTGCACTCGTTAAGAGCCGTGCGCATGGCTTCGATATTGCCAAACGGTACATGACGAAACCCTGGCAGCAGTGGCATAAACGGTTTGCGGAAGGTCGATTTCGCCGTGGCCGACAGCGCGCCAAGTGATTTACCGTGGAACGCGCCGCTGGTGGCAATAAAAGTAAACTTGCCGCGCGGTGACTGATAAGCCTTCGCCAGCTTCAGCGCCGCTTCAACGGATTCGGTGCCGCTATTACAGAAGAAGCTGTATTTCAGTTTACCGGGCGTTAGCGCCGCAAGGGTTTTCGCCAGCATCGCCCGTAACGGATCAAGCAGCTCCTGGCTGTGAAGCGGTTGTTTCGCAAGTTGATTCTGTACGGCGGAAACCACAACTGGATTACGGTGCCCCACGTTGAAAATTCCAAAACCTCCCAGGCAGTCGATAAACTCCTGTCCCTGGGTGTCGACAAGCGTATTTAAACCTCCCGCTTGCCACTCTACGGCTCCGTAATCCCCGCCGGCGGTAACAGATTTGCGATACTCTAAAAACCCCGGATTGACATGCTCTTTGAAGTATTCAATCACCTCCCGGTTAAGTGCTTTCATCTCCTCATGATCCAACGTTCGCTTTTCAATGAGATTCAGGGCGTGGGCGCTGCACGCTAAAGCTGATGCGCTCGAAGGTAACCTGTTCAAAATATGCTCCGGAGGCTCGCGTATCACATGATACCGATTTAAGTATTGCAGGGATTGCGCCACTCCGGCTGCGATCGCGAAAATCGGGATAAACACAAATGTGGTTATCATTTGCGCAATATTTAATGCTATTTGCTAACATTTGCTGTTATTTTGCACGGTTTTTGTCGGGTATGGATTTGATGATTGCTGCGCAAATGCACGCTTTCAGGGCAATAATTGCCTGATTTTTGGGCAAGATAATTAACGTTTTCGTATAGTAACAGAGTGAAAGTATTTTAAATCAAGGAATTAGATTTGTGCTTTAATCGCAAATTGCGATCTAAATCAAATTAATTGGTTAAAGATAACCGCAGCGGGGCCGACATAAACTCTGACAAGAAGTTAACAACCATATAACCTGCACAGGACGCGAACATGTCTTCTCATCCGTATGTCACCCAGCAAAATACCCCGCTGGCGGACGACACCACTCTGATGTCCACTACCGATCTGCAAAGCTATATCACTCATGCTAATGACACTTTTGTGCAGGTGAGCGGCTATACCTTGCAGGAGTTACAGGGGCAACCGCACAACATGGTGCGTCACCCGGATATGCCAAAAGCGGCGTTTGCGGATATGTGGTTCACCCTGAAAAAAGGGGAACCCTGGAGCGGCATCGTGAAAAATCGCCGCAAAAATGGCGACCATTATTGGGTGCGGGCCAATGCGGTACCGATGGTGCGCGAGGGAAAAATCAGTGGCTATATGTCGATTCGTACCCGGGCGACGGATGAAGAGATCGCGGCGGTGGAGCCGCTGTACAAAGCGCTGAATGCCGGACGTACCGGTAAGCGTATTCATAAAGGCCTGGTGGTGCGTAAAGGCTGGCTGGGTAAACTGCCTTCATTACCGCTTCGCTGGCGGGCGCGTGGAGTGATGACCCTGATGTTTATCGTGCTGGCGGCCATGCTCTGGTTTGTTGCTGCCCCGGTGGTGACGTATATCTTCTGTGCATTAGTGATGTTGTTGGGAAATGCCTGTTTTGAATGGCAAATTGTACGTCCGATAGAAAATGTCGCCAGCCAGGCACTGAAAGTGGCGACCGGAGAACGTAATAGTGTTGAGCATCTGAAGCGCAGCGATGAGCTGGGGCTGACATTACGCGCGGTAGGGCAGCTTGGCCTGATGTGCCGTTGGCTAATTAATGATGTCTCAAGCCAGGTGTCCAGTGTCAGAAACGGCAGTGAGACGCTGGCGAAAGGCACCGATGAACTGAACGAACATACCCAGCAGACAGTTGATAACGTTCAGCAAACGGTGGCGACCATGAACCAAATGGCGGCGTCGGTGAAACAGAACTCTGCCACGGCGTCGGCTGCCGATAAACTTTCTATCACCGCCAGTAATGCGGCAGTGCAGGGCGGGGAGGCGATGACTACGGTGATCAAGACAATGGACGATATTGCCGACAGTACCCAGCGCATTGGCACCATTACTTCGCTGATTAACGATATTGCGTTTCAGACCAATATTCTGGCCCTGAATGCGGCGGTGGAAGCGGCGCGTGCCGGCGAACAGGGCAAAGGTTTTGCAGTGGTGGCGGGGGAAGTGCGTCATTTAGCCAGCCGCAGCGCCAATGCTGCCAACGATATTCGCAAGCTGATTGATGCCAGTGCTGATAAGGTGCAATCTGGTTCGCAGCAGGTACACGCCGCCGGACGGACGATGGAAGATATTGTGGCGCAGGTAAAAAACGTCACCCAGTTGATAGCTCAGATTAGCCATTCAACGCTGGAACAGGCCGATGGGCTTTCCAGCCTGACCCGTGCAGTGGATGAGCTTAACCTGATCACCCAGAAAAACGCCGAGTTAGTGGAAGAGAGTGCGCAGGCGTCGGCGATGGTGAAACACCGCGCCAGCCGACTGGAAGACGCGGTGACGGTGCTGCATTAATCGGTATGCCGGATCCGGCGGTTGGAGCACAATGCCTGATGCGATGCTGGCGCATCTTATCAGGCCTACGGGGTGTGTAGGGTACGCCGCATCCGGCAATCGGTGATTAATCCAGTTGGGTAATATCAAAAGCGGCGCGGTCGATCACCGCAATGATCTTTTTTATTTGTGCATCAGTGATATCGCTCTGGTTGACGCATAAATCCAGCACCGCTTTAAAATTATCCAGCGCCCGCTTCATTTGCGGGTTCTGGCGCAGCGCAGCGCCAACGCAACGCGCTTTGATGCGTTCTTCAATCATCTCTACCTGTTCGCGGTTTTCTTCCAGCCACTGCGCGCCTTGTTCGGTCAGCGCAATCTGCTTCTTACCACCTTCCTCTTCGCGGATGGTAATCAGCGACTGCTCCTGCAGAAAATCCAGCGTCGGGTAGATGACGCCCGGGCTTGGGGTGTAATTCCCCTGGGTCAGATTTTCAATCGCTTTAATCAACTCGTAACCGTGGCTGTCATCGCGCGAGAGAATATCCAGAATCACCAGACGCAATTCACCGTGACCAAAGAAACGTTGCCGACGACCGCCGCCGCGACCGTGGCGACCACCGCAGCATTGACCGTGTTCATGCTGGTGACCGTGTCCGCAGTGCTCGTGTTCTGACTTCTCACCTTTGCAGCAGCCCTCATGGCGTGGCTGGCCTTCATGTTTACAACACCCTTCGTGATGATGGCTCATATCAGCCTCCTTTTGCTTAATTAGATATATCTAATTTATATCTGATATGAGCATTACTGCAAGTACAAAAATGATTTTTAAACGCAGGTTTACTCAACATGTAGGCCGGATAAGGCGTTCACGCCGCATCCGGCATTGAGCAATGATGCTTGATAAGAGGTTGCGCGTCTTATCAGACTACAGATATATCAGTGCTACAAATCACTTGCATTTATCATGATTAACAATCATTATCATTTGTGGAATTTATTTAGATATATCTGATTACCATCACGAAGGCGATAACAATGAATAACACCCCCCGCTACCCACAGCGCGTTCGCAATGATCTGCGCTTCCGTGAACTGACTGTGCTACGCGTTGAGCGCATCAGCGCCGGTTTTCAGCGCATTGTCCTCGGCGGCGAGGCGCTGGACGGTTTTACATCGCGCGGCTTTGACGATCACAGCAAACTCTTCTTTCCTCAACCTGACGCTCACTTTGTGCCGCCAACGGTAACGGAAGAGGGCATCGTCTGGCCGGAAGGATCACGCCCACCGTCGCGTGACTATACGCCGCTGTATGACGAACTACGCCATGAACTGGCGATTGATTTTTTTATTCACGACGGTGGGGTCGCCAGCGGCTGGGCGATGCAGGCGAAACCGGGCGATAAACTTACGGTGGCAGGTCCGCGCGGTTCGCTGGTGGTGCCGGAAGATTACGCGTATCAGCTGTATGTCTGCGATGAATCCGGAATGCCCGCACTGCGCCGCCGCCTGGAAACGTTGAGCAAACTTGCTGTTAAACCGCAAGTTAGTGCGCTGGTTAGCGTGCGGGATAACGCCTGTCAGGATTATCTCGCGCACCTTGATGGTTTTAATATCGAATGGCTGGCACATGATGAGCAGGCGGTAGATGCGCGTCTGGCGCAGATGCAAATCCCTGCCGATGATTACTTCATCTGGATAACCGGCGAAGGCAAAGTCGTTAAGAATTTAAGCCGCCGCTTTGAAACGGAACAGTATGACCCACAGCGGGTACGTGCGGCGGCTTACTGGCACGCAAAGTAACGGATATATAAAAAGAAAAAGGCTGACGATTTCTCGTCAGCCTTTGCTATGTCTGGTGGCCCCTGCTGGACTTGAACCAGCGACCAAGCGATTATGAGTCGCCTGCTCTAACCACTGAGCTAAGGGGCCATGGTAGCGGATTATAAAGTAACTCCGTGTCGCAATCCAGCCATTACCGCGCGCCTGCTGTTTTTATAAACAATGTATTTTCAATCCGTTATACTTTTCCTGGTGATGTTAGAAAGGAGTAAATATGGTTGAGGATATTTTGGCTCCAGGGTTACGGGTCGTGTTTTGCGGTATCAACCCTGGTCTTTCATCCGCCGGGACTGGTTTTCCCTTTGCTCATCCGGCAAATCGCTTCTGGAAGGTGATATATCAGGCCGGGTTTACCGACCGTCAGTTGAAGCCGCAGGAGGCACAGCATCTGCTGGATTATCGTTGTGGCGTCACCAAACTGGTAGACCGTCCAACGGTGCAAGCCAATGAAGTTTCAAAGCAGGAGCTACACGCAGGCGGGCGTAAGCTGATTGAAAAAATTGAAGATTATCAGCCGCAGGCGTTGGCGATTCTGGGCAAACAAGCATATGAACAGGGATTCAGCCAGCGCGGTGCACAGTGGGGGAAACAAACGCTCACCATTGGTTCGACGCAGATTTGGGTGCTGCCAAATCCCAGCGGTTTAAGTCGCGTTTCACTGGAGAAACTGGTTGAAGCGTATCGCGAGCTGGACCAGGCGCTGGTGGTGCGTGGGCGATAAAAACGCCACCGAAAAGGTGGCGTTTGTGCGGAGGGACTAGTGCCGGGTGCGGCGTAACACCTGATCCGGCCTACCGATTAATCGTCCAGGAAGCTACGCAGCACTTCAGAACGGCTCGGGTGACGCAGTTTGCGCAGCGCCTTCGCTTCGATCTGACGGATACGTTCGCGGGTAACGTCGAACTGTTTACCCACTTCTTCCAGCGTGTGGTCGGTGTTCATATCGATACCGAAACGCATACGCAGAACTTTCGCTTCACGCGCGGTCAGGCCAGCCAGCACGTCGTGCGTTGCCGCACGCAGGCTTTCGGTGGTCGCAGAATCCAGCGGCAGCTCGAGGGTGGTATCCTCGATGAAATCCCCCAGATGCGAATCTTCATCATCACCGATCGGCGTTTCCATGGAGATTGGCTCTTTGGCGATCTTCAGCACTTTGCGGATCTTGTCTTCCGGCATCAGCATGCGTTCAGCCAGTTCTTCCGGCGTTGGTTCACGGCCCATCTCTTGCAGCATCTGGCGAGAAATACGGTTGAGCTTGTTGATAGTCTCAATCATATGCACCGGAATACGGATGGTGCGCGCCTGATCCGCGATAGAGCGGGTGATCGCCTGACGGATCCACCAGGTAGCGTAGGTGGAGAACTTGTAACCACGGCGGTATTCGAATTTATCAACCGCTTTCATCAGGCCGATGTTACCTTCCTGAATCAGGTCAAGGAACTGCAAGCCACGGTTGGTGTATTTCTTGGCGATAGAAATAACCAGACGTAAGTTCGCTTCAACCATCTCTTTCTTCGCACGGCGGGCTTTCGCTTCACCGATGGACATACGACGGTTGATATCTTTAACCTGCTCGATGGTCAGGCCGGTTTCTTCTTCAATCTGCTGCAGTTTCTGCAGGGCGCGATGCACTTCTTCAGAGACATCATGCAGTTTTTCCGACCACGGCTTGTTCATCGCAATTGCCGCGTTGAACCAGGTATCGCTGGTTTCGTTGCCGGTAAACAGGGTAATGAAGTTTTTCTTCGGCATTTTGCACTGCTCAACGCAGAGCTTCATGATCAGACGTTCTTGCGTACGAACGCGGTCCATCATGACGCGCATGCTGTTGACCAGGTAGTCAAACTGCTTCGGCACCAGGCGGAACTGTTTGAATACTTCAGACAGTTTCAGGATCTCTTCCTGAGCGGCAGCGTGACTGCGGCCTTTCGCTTTGATGGTGTCACGCGTTACAATGTACTGAGCGCGCAGTTCCGCAAATTTTTCGCGAGCCAGTTCCGGGTCGATGCTGTTGTCATCATCGGCGGTATCGTCGTCACCATCTTCTTCGTCTTCATCTTCGTCATCGTCCAGATCTTCCTGGGAAAGCTCAGAACCGACGTGAGTGGCGGTAGGTGCCAGATCTTCTTCTGCGTTCGGGTCAACAAAGCCGGTGATCAGATCGGACAGACGCGCTTCTTCTGCTTCAACACGATCGTACTGTTCCAGCAGATAGGTGATCGCTTCCGGATATTCAGCAACGGAGCATTGAACCTGGTTGATCCCGTCTTCAATACGCTTAGCGATGTCAATTTCGCCTTCGCGGGTCAACAGTTCAACGGTGCCCATTTCACGCATGTACATGCGTACCGGGTCAGTCGTGCGCCCGATTTCAGATTCCACGCTGGAAAGCACCTGCGCGGCGGCTTCGGCAGCATCTTCGTCCGCGGTGTTTTCAGCCAGCATCAGATCATCGGCATCCGGTGCTTCTTCCATCACCTGAATGCCCATGTCGTTGATCATTTGGATGATGTCTTCGATCTGATCTGAATCGACGATATCTTCCGGCAGATGGTCATTGACCTCGGCATAGGTCAGATAGCCTTGCTCCTTACCACGGGTGACAAGAAGTTTCAGCTGTGACTGCGGGTTTTGCTCCATAAGACGGTATCCACACTTATTTCATGAGGTTGGTGTTGGGCGATTGACCCGATGTCCTTCAGCCGTTAACGCTGAAATCCAACGGTTGTTTACCGCCAACGATAATTACGAGGGCGTACTTATATATTTGCCGCTGCCTCTCAGTGCGGCTGTCGGGGGCTTCCCGATCGCTCTTCGGCACTTAAGCCGTTAAATCACTTTTTCGCCAGCTCCTGGTTTAATGTCCAGAGCTCCAGGCGTTCTTCGTTGCTTAAACCATGCGTGCGCTCACGAGCGATTAACTCTTCCTGGCGCAGTTCAAGCAGCGAATCAAACATATGGTTGAGTGAGTCGGTGAAGGTTTGCTCAGCAATATTCTTATCTGCTATATCGTCCCACATCGACAGTTTTTCAAGGGTGGCAGCATTATTTGTACCACGATAGTGCTCTAAAAGTTGCCCGGTGGTCAGACCTGGCTGGGAGAGACAAGTGTTGACCAGTTCTCTGAATAAGCCAAGTCCAGGGAGCTTATTTTCATCCAGATTCTCAAGCGGCGGGACCAACGTCGCTAATTCTGGATTTTGCACCAGCAACCCTATAAGTATACGCATGGTCGTGCGTTTTAGCTGCGGAACAGGGCGAGAAACGCCGCTCTCTGCCGCTTTTGGCATTAATCGTTCAAGCTGGCTGTCATCAAGTATGCCTAATTTGTTGCCTAATTCCTGACGAAGATATATTCGCAGCGTTTCGCCCGGCACTTGCGATATCAGTGGCAGTGCCAGCGTACTCAAACGTGCGCGCCCGTCAGGGGTACTCAGATCAACTTGCGGCATCAGACTGTTAAACAGAAATGCGGAGAGTGGCATCGCCTGCTCCATCCGCGCTTCAAACGCTTCTTTACCTTCTTTTCGTACCAGCGTGTCAGGGTCTTCGCCATCCGGCAAAAACATAAAGCGTAGCTGACGACCGTCTGTCATGTAAGGCAACGCCGTTTCCAGCGCTCGCCAGGCGGCATCGCGGCCTGCACGGTCGCCGTCATAACAGCAAATGACATTGTTGGTCGCGCGGAACAACAGTTGTATGTGATCGGCGGTGGTTGACGTACCTAACGACGCAACGGCGTAATTAATGCCGTATTGCGCCAGCGCCACCACGTCCATATAGCCTTCGACCACAAGCAGACGATTGGGTTCAGCGTTATCCTGCTGCGCTTCATAAAGACCGTAAAGCTGGCGGCCTTTATGGAAAATGTCCGTTTCCGGCGAGTTCAGGTATTTGGGGGTATCGTTGCCCAGCACGCGTCCGCCAAAACCAATCACCCGACCGCGTTTATCACGAATGGGGAACATCACCCGCTCGCGGAAACGATCGTAACTGCGCCCCTGATCGTTAGTGACCAACATGCCCGCATCAATCAATGACTGGCGATTTTCTGGATTGCCGCCAAACCGCTTCAGGACGTTGTCCCAGCCGGGGGGCGCAAAACCAATCGCAAAGCGAGCGATAACCTCGTGGCTTAATCCGCGTTTTTCCAGATACTGGCGCGCAGACATGGCAACAGGTTGTTGTAAAGATTGTTGGTAAAACGTATTCAGACCGTCCATCAACTGATAAAGCGTTTGCCTCTGATGGCGCTCGATCTGGCTGGGGCCGCTGCCTGCTTCAAATGGCACTTCAAGATTGTGCATTGCTGCCAGCTCTTCGACCGTTTCGACGAACTCGAGCTTGTCGTAGTTCATCAGGAAGTCGATCGCGTTGCCGTGCGCGCCACATCCAAAGCAGTGGTAAAACTGTTTCTCACCGTTAACGGTGAATGACGGGGTTTTCTCGTTGTGGAATGGACAACACGCGTGGAAATTCTTGCCCTGCTTTTTCAGCTTCACACGGGCATCGATCAGATCGACGATGTCAGTGCGTGCCAGCAGATCATTAATGAATACGCGTGGGATTCGTCCAGCCATAGGCCCCGATTTTTAGCAATTCATAAACGAAAATAAGCCGCGCATTCCTTTCGGAAGCACGGCCTTACAACTACAACTCGGTCTGATCGGAGAGCAACGCTCTCGGGGAATTAGTACAGACGAGTGCGGCGTGCGTTTTCGCGAGCCAGTTTCTTCGCGTGACGTTTCACTGCAGAAGCTTTAGCGCGCTTACGTTCGGTAGTCGGTTTTTCATAGAACTCACGACGACGAACTTCCGCCAGAACACCTGCTTTTTCGCAGGAACGCTTGAAGCGACGCAGAGCTACGTCGAACGGCTCGTTTTCACGTACTTTAATTACCGGCATGTGCCTCTCACCTTTGATTAATTCGGTTTGCCGCTGGCATCAACGCCAGCTTATTTCAAAATGGTGCGGAATTTTACTGCAATTGCTGCTGCTTTGTAAAGCACCGCGGCCTTTTTTGAAAGGGACTTTTATAAGGGTGAGGAGTATACACGAGGCTTTCTCCAGGGGCGAACAAAGTTTTACATCAACCCGCATTGGTCCTACACTGCGCGGTAATAAAGCGAGGTAAAACAAGTCATGCGTGTACTGGGTATTGAAACTTCCTGCGATGAAACCGGCATCGCCATTTACGACGATGAAAAAGGTTTGTTAGCCAACCAATTGTATAGTCAGGTGAAATTGCACGCTGACTACGGCGGCGTCGTGCCTGAACTGGCCTCCCGCGATCACGTGCGTAAAACCGTACCGTTGATCCAGGAGGCGCTAAAGGAGTCTGGTTTAACGGCAAAAGACATTGATGCTGTGGCCTATACCGCAGGCCCAGGATTAGTCGGCGCACTGCTGGTTGGCGCGACCGTGGGGCGTTCTCTGGCGTTTGCCTGGGACGTTCCGGCAATCCCGGTACATCATATGGAAGGACATCTGTTAGCGCCGATGCTGGAAGATAACCCACCGGAATTTCCGTTTGTCGCGCTGCTGGTTTCCGGCGGTCATACGCAGTTAATCAGCGTGACTGGCATTGGTCAGTACGAGCTGCTCGGCGAGTCTATCGATGATGCTGCTGGTGAAGCGTTTGATAAAACCGCGAAGCTGCTGGGGCTGGATTATCCTGGCGGACCGTTACTGTCTAAAATGGCGGCTCAGGGTACTGCCGGGCGCTTTGTTTTCCCGCGTCCGATGACCGACCGTCCGGGGCTGGATTTCAGCTTTTCTGGTCTGAAAACCTTCGCGGCAAATACCATACGTGACAACGGCACTGACGATCAGACGCGTGCCGATATCGCCCGCGCCTTTGAAGATGCAGTGGTCGATACGTTGATGATTAAGTGTAAGCGAGCACTGGATCAGACGGGCTTTAAGCGACTGGTCATGGCAGGCGGCGTGAGTGCTAACCGCACGTTGCGGGCGAAACTGGCGGAAATGATGAAAAAACGCCGTGGCGAAGTGTTCTACGCGCGTCCGGAATTTTGTACGGATAACGGTGCGATGATCGCCTATGCCGGAATGGTGCGGTTTAAAGCAGGCGCGACGGCGGATCTCGGCGTGAGTGTGCGTCCGCGCTGGCCACTGGCAGAGTTACCGGCCGCGTAAAACTATTGGGTGCCGGAGAGCAATTTCCGGCACCGTCCTCACTTAAAGCAACACCACGGGCATCCACAGTAAGCCGGTAATCACCAGCAATACGAGGAATATCAGCCCAAAAATCGCCCCCAGTCGCCAGTAATCCGCCGTTGGCAGATAACCACTGCCGTAGTAAATCGGACTGGGTCCGGTGGCGTATGGTGTAAGAATGCTCCCCAGACCAATTGCCGCACCAACCATCAGGCAGAACACCGGCAGCGGGATTTCCGGCATCGCCAGCGCGGCGGCAATCATCATCGGTGCGAGAGCGGAGGTATACGCTGTGGCGCTGGCAAAAAAGTAGCGCAGCAGATAAAAGACCACAATCAACGCCACCATCACTATCGTTGGCGAATAACCGCTTAAGCTGCCTGCTAACAGTTTGCCAAACCAGCTAATAAAACCGGTGTTGTTGAGTCCGGTAGCGAGGGTGATAAGCGAGGCCAGCCAGAAGAAAACGTTCCACGCCGCTTTATTACTGACAATGTCGTCCCAACTGATAATGCGCAGAAGCAGCATCAGCGCCACCACGCTGTAACCGACCATCGCGGCATCGATATAATCACCGCCAAAAATCCACAACACCAGTGCGCCTACCATCAGCCCCAGCATCCGTTTTTCACGCGAACAGAGCGGGCCCATTGCCTGCAGTTCCGTCTCTGCCCAGCGCGGCACCTGATCGCCAGACTTCAGTACCGGCGGGTACAGCACGTAAGCCAGCCAGGGAACCAGCAAAACCAGTAAAATGCTGAGCGGCAACATCCCGAGGAACCAGTCGCCCCAGCTTAGCATGGCGTGAGATGCGCTTTTCATCAGTCCAATTAACAGCAAATTTGGAGCCATCGCCGTCAGGAAAATGGCGCTGGTCACGCAGTCGGCAACAATCCCCATCCACATGATGTACGAGCCAATGCTGCGCGAACTGCTGTCGTTTGGTTGTGATTGATAGAGCGGTGGCAGGTTACGGATGATGGGATAGATAATCCCCGCACCACGCGCCGAGTTGGACGGTGTTACAGGCGCGAGTATCAGCTCGGAGAACATCACTGCATAGCCGAGAAACAGCGTGCGATGCCCCATTTTTTTCACCAGAATCAGCGCGATGCGACGTCCAAGCCCGGTTTTTTCATAGCCCGTACCAAACATAAAGGCGGCGAAAATAAGCCAGATAACTGAATTAGAAAAACCAGAAACCGCCCAGGAGAGGGATTTGGCGGTGAACTTAAAACCTGGCTGGGCGAGCTGCTCCGGGCTAAACAGCAGCCACGGCGAAAGAATGGCGATGATGGATATACCCACCATCGCCACCACGGCACCCGGCACGGGTTCGAGGATCAGTCCAACGATCACGCCAGTAAAAACGGCAAAGTAGAGCCAGGTATGACTCTCCAGCCCTGCGGGAAGCGGAAGTAGAGCAATAATGGCGATGACCGCCAGCGGCGCAAGGTATCGCCACCATTCAGTGGAAGGTTTCATCGTGTTATGCCTGCGAAAAAGGAGAGGGGCGAGCCTCTCCGTGAGGGTTATTTGATGTAGTGGACGTGCTCGCAGATCTCTTCCACGATGGGATCGCGGCGTTCGGCGAACAGCTTTTTATTTTCGGCTATCAGGTTGTTGCCGTGGGTATCTATAGAGACAATCAGCGGGCCAAACTCTTTGACCCGGCAGACCCACAGCGACTCTGGCATCCCGAGTTCTGTCCAGTGCACTTCTTCAATCTCTTCCACTTGAGTTGCCGCCAGTACCGCACAGCCAGCCGGGAAAATCACATGCAGCGCCTTGAATTTCTGGCAGCCTTCTTCGGTCAGCGGCCCCATTCCGCCTTTGCCGACCACCAGTTTCACGCCGGTCTGCTCGATAAATTCACGTTCAAAACTTTCCATACGCATACTGGTTGTCGGGCCGACGGATACCATCTCCCATTTGTCGCCGTTTTTGCGCACGATGGGGCCAGCGTGGAAAATCGCTTTGCCGTTGAGATCGTAAGGGATCGGACGTTTCAGTTCGATCAAGCGACGGTGACAAACGTCACGGCAGGTCACCAGCGTACCGGTCAGGTAGATCACATCGCCGACGCGAATATCTTGCAGATCTTCAGCTTTGATCGGGGTTGTCAGGATCTTTTTCATAACGCGCTCCGGGTGTGAGACAGATTTTCAAAGGTGAGATCGGCATGAACCAGCAGTGTGCCGCGACGATGCGCCCAGCAGCCGGTAGAAACAGCAACGCCGATGGTTGACGGATGGCGAGCGGCAGATTCGATATGCACGCCCATCACTGAACTGTTGCCAGTCAGCCCTTGTGGACCAATCCCCAAACGGTTGAGTCCTTCTTCCAGGCGTAGCTCCAGCTCTGCCGCTTTCGGATTGGGGTGGCGGCTGCCAATCGGGCGCAAAATGGCTTTTCGCGAGAGCACTGCGGCGGTTTCCACCGAGGTAGCGATGCCAACGCCCACCAGTACCGGCGGACAGGCGTTTACGGCGAGGGTGGAGATATTTTCGAAGACGAATTTCACTACGCCTTCGTAGCCTTCTGACGGCATTAACACTTTCGATCGGCCAGGTAGCGTGCAGCCGCCGCCTGCCATGTAAACTTCGATTTCCGCATCGTCACCGTCGGGGACGATATCCCAGGTGACCCACGGTACGCCGCTGCCGGTATTTTTGCCGGTGTTTACTTCGTCAAAAATTTCTACCGCATTGTGACGCAGTGGCGCTTTGACGGTTGCCTCTTCCACGGCTTGTTTGAGTATGCTTTGCAGCTCGCCAAGCAGTGGGAAACGGGAACCGACCTTAACAAAAAACATGATTTCGCCGGTGTCCTGACAGGCAGGACGATTCAGGTCGATCGCTTTTTGCATGTTATCGAACATCGTGTGGTAGATGATTTTTCCCATCGACGATGTTTCGGCATCCTTTAGCTGTTTTAGTTTATCCACCACGTCATCAGGCATTCGGGTAGAAATCATGGCGGTAAAGTTAGCGACAATCTCCGTCAACTTATTCACTGCCTGTTGCTTATTACTTTCGCTCATCATGGCAACTCCAGTTTATGTATTTGTCTGGAAAAATTCACCGCCACAAACTACCACTAAAAATGTGGTTTTATATTTTTTGCCACCGTGAATATGTAATTAACAGTTCGTGAATCAACGCGAAAATAAGAACGAATATTGCGCCAGAGCAGGGAATGGTAATGTTTTGCGAAATACACTGCGTTTATCAAAACTGCGGATATTTAACAATGCTAAATAGCTGGCCTTTAGCCAAAGACTTGCAGGTACTGGTGGAAATCGTCCATAGCGGGAGTTTTAGTGCTGCAGCGGCGACGCTTGGGCAAACGCCTGCATTTGTCACCAAGCGGATCCAAATCCTTGAAAATACGCTGGCAACAACGCTGCTGAACCGCTCCGCTCGCTGCGTGGCGCTGACTGAAAGTGGCCAACGTTGTTACGAACATGCGCTGGAAATCCTCACCCAATATCAGCGACTGGTCGATGACGTCACGCAAATCAAAACGCGCCCGGAGGGGATGATCCGCATTGGTTGCAGTTTTGGTTTTGGGCGCAGCCATATTGCGCCAGCTATTACCGAACTGATGCGCAATTATCCTGAGTTACAGGTGCATTTTGAATTGTTCGATCGACAAATTGATTTAGTGCAGGATAATATTGATCTGGATATTCGTATTAATGACGCAATTCCTGATTATTATATTGCGCATCTTTTGACAAAAAATAAAAGAATATTATGCGCAGCACCTGAGTATCTGCAAAAATATCCGCAGCCACAATCCTTACAGGAATTAAGTCGTCATGACTGCCTGGTGACCAAAGAGCGCGATATGACCCACGGAATATGGGAGTTGGGGAACGGTCAGGAGAAAAAATCGGTGAAGGTAAGCGGACATCTTTCCTCCAATAGCGGCGAGATTGTGTTGCAATGGGCGCTGGAGGGCAAAGGGATTATGCTGCGTTCCGAGTGGGATGTGTTGCCGTTTCTGGAGAGTGGCAAACTGGTGCGAGTATTGCCGGAGTATGCACAAAGCGCCAATATCTGGGCTGTTTACCGGGAGCCGCTCTATCGCAGCATGAAATTACGTGTCTGTGTGGAATTTCTGGCGGCATGGTGCCAGCAACGGCTGGGCAAGCCCGACGAAGGCTATCAGGTCATGTAGATCCACCAGAAATCACTCGGGATCCTTTTCGCGCTTTCTTTTGAATTTCGTCCAGATTTTTGTCTCCTGGCGACGCCACAGACGCTGGATGTTGTCATGATGACGCAGCAGGATCAGGCAAGAGAGCATCGAAACCGGGAAGGTGAATTGTGGCTTAAACCACCAGACATAAAACGGAGCAATCAGTGCACTGACAATCGCTCCCAGCGACGAGTAACCACTCAATAGCACGGTCAGTAACCAGGTTCCCGCCATTACTCCAGTGAGATCCCAGCCAATTGGTGCGATGGCACCAAAAGCGGTAGCAACGCCTTTTCCTCCTTTAAAACCGAAGAAAACGGGCCAGATGTGTCCAAGACAGGCGGCGATGGCAATTAAGCCTAGCCAGAAGGGGCTGACACCTAATTCATACGCGCCCCAGACGGGCAACATTCCTTTCAGAACGTCGAAAATCAGTACTGCTACGGCTGCTCCCTTGCCACCGATACGTAACACATTGGTTGCGCCTGGATTGCCGGAGCCGCTGGTTCGCGGATCGGGTAACCCACACAAGCGGCAAACCAGAATGGCACTGGAAATGGAGCCGCAGAGGTACGCGATGAGGATCATTCCAGGCGCGATTGCACTCATAAGCTGTTCCGTTTTGAAAATTCGTGTTCAACGATGAATCTGTGGATAATACGCACATTTCGCCGGAAGTGGTATCCGGTTAGCCAAAAAGCAGGCAGGACGTGATGGATATTGTATTTATAGAGCAACTTTCGGTAATCACCACTATTGGTGTTTACGACTGGGAACAGACCATCGAACAGAAGTTAGTGTTCGATATCGAAATGGCGTGGGATAACCGTAAAGCGGCGAAAAGTGATGATGTGGCGGATTGCCTCAGTTACGCTGACATTGCAGAAACGGTGGTCAGCCACGTCGAGGGGGCGCGTTTTGCGCTGGTGGAACGCGTGGCTGAAGAGGTGGCGGAACTGCTGTTAGCACGCTTCAACTCGCCGTGGGTGCGTATCAAACTCAGCAAGCCAGGCGCAGTGGCGCGGGCGGCGAATGTTGGCGTAATCATTGAGCGTGGCAATAATCTGAAAGAAAATAATTAATTTTACAGCTGTTAAACCAAACGATTATAACCTGGTCATACTGCAGTAGTTCGGACAAGCGTTACATTTTTATAATTTAGGGGTTTATTGATGAGCGATATGCACTCGCTGCTGATAGCGGCAATATTGGGTGTGGTCGAAGGATTGACAGAATTTCTGCCGGTATCCAGCACGGGCCATATGATTATTGTCGGTCACTTGTTGGGGTTTGAGGGCGACACGGCGAAAACCTTTGAAGTCGTGATCCAGTTAGGATCAATTCTGGCGGTAGTAGTGATGTTCTGGCGGCGTCTGTTTGGCCTGATTGGCATCCACTTTGGCCGCCCGTTGCAGCACGAAGGAGAAAACAAAGGTCGTTTAACGCTGATCCACATTTTGCTGGGGATGATTCCGGCGGTGGTACTGGGGCTGTTGTTCCACGACACGATTAAATCATTGTTTAACCCGATAAATGTCATGTATGCACTGGTCGTTGGCGGTCTGTTGCTGATTGCTGCCGAATGCCTGAAGCCGAAAGAGCCGCGTGCGCCGGGTCTTGATGATATGACCTATCGTCAGGCGTTTATGATTGGCTGTTTCCAGTGTCTGGCGCTGTGGCCGGGTTTCTCCCGTTCCGGGGCGACCATTTCAGGTGGGATGCTGATGGGGGTGAGCCGTTACGCTGCTTCCGAGTTCTCGTTCCTGCTGGCGGTGCCGATGATGATGGGCGCAACGGCGCTCGATCTCTACAAAAGCTGGGGCTTCCTGACTACCGGCGATATCCCGATGTTTGCCGTTGGGTTTATCACCGCTTTTGTGGTGGCGCTGATAGCGATTAAAACCTTCCTGCAATTGATTAAGCGCATTTCGTTTATCCCGTTCGCCATTTATCGCTTTATTGTGGCGGCTGCGGTGTACGTCGTGTTCTTTTGATTGAGAGATAGTGTCGGATATGACGCTTGTGCGTCTTATCCGACCTAAGGGATTTCTGCAATATACTGAATTTAAAAAGTTAATCAGGCTTTGGGCAACGTTGTTCCTTCCAGCTGGCTACCGCCGCAATCCGCCGTCGGGTCAGCTCCTCACGAATCTCCACACCTTTAAATCCTGCTTCAACGACGGCTTTTGTCGGCACTGACTGCGCCACTTCCCAGGCTTCGCGCAACCAGCGGCCTTGCGGGTAGTCCGCTGATTCAAAACCGGTTCTGCCGCGCACGTCAGCCTCGCTGGTCAGCGCCAGTTGCTCGACACGCTGCGGTTTACGCCAGGCGTCAATGGAATCAAACAATTTAACAATGGTTTTCGGGTTCAGCATTGGAAAGGTGTGGATGAGATCGTGAAACTCAGCTACCAGTCTGGCTAAATCGCGAATTTCATTTGGCACGCGCAGACGCTGGCATAGTTGTTCCACTAACTTCACACCCGCCGGGCCATGACCATGATGACGTGGCCAAAGTTCTGGCGGCGTCAGTCCTTTACCGAGATCGTGGCATAACGTTGCGAAACGAACATCGACCTGCGGACTCAGCATCGCCGCCATTGAGAGCGTCATTAAGGTATGAATACCCGTGTCGATTTCCGGGTGCCACCTGGCAGGGGCCGGAACGCCAAACAGGGAGTCAATTTCCGGGAATAAAACGCGCAGTGCGCCGCAATCGCGCAGTACCTGGAAGAACACCTGGGGATTGCGGGTGGTGAGGGCGCTTTCCGTCTCTTTCCATACCCGTTCAGGCGTCAGGTGTTCCAGTTCACCCGCATGGGTCATCTCGCGCATCAGCGCCAGAGTTTCATCGGCAATACGGAAACTGAGGTGGGCATAACGCGCAGCAAAACGCGCTACGCGCAACACGCGTAACGGATCTTCGCCAAAAGCGGGGGAAACATGGCGCAACAGACGATTTTGCAGATCGCCCAGACCGTTGTACGGGTCGATAATCTCGCCGTTATCGTCCTGGGCCAGCGCATTAATGGTCAGATCGCGACGCTTAAGATCATCTTCCAGCGAGACATCCGGTGCGGCATAGCAGGTAAAACCGGTGTAACCGGAACCAGATTTCCGTTCGGTACGTGCCAGTGCATACTCTTCATGCGTTTGCGGATGCAGAAACACAGGAAAATCGCGGCCTACCTGCTGGTAGCCCGCGTCGAGCATCTCCTGTGGCGTACTGCCGACCACCACCCAATCTCTGTCTTTGACCGGTAGCCCTAACAATGCATCCCGAACAGCACCACCGACCAGATAAATCTTCACGCCATCATCCCTTCGTCAAATACACAATTCCTAATAATAAGACAGTGCAACGAAGAAGGCGATTTAGTTCATCCAGCGATCTTTGCGTTTGCGGCTTGGGATCAGGTGCGGCAGTACCAGACCAAGCAGCAAGCCAAGCCCCAGCACGCCACCGCCATACATAAACCACTGCATGATGATGGTGCGCTGTTTGTCATCCAACTGTACGCTGGCGGCATCGACCTTTTTCTGCGCGACAATCAGCTCGTTTTTCAGTTTCTGATTTTCTTCTTTTAACCTGTTGATCACGCTGTCACTCTGCGCCACTTTTTGCTGCATTTCTGCGGTGCGCTGATTCCAGGTGTTATCGATATTGGTGAGTTTATCGGTCAGAGTTTTGACCTGATTTTCCAGATCTGGCACACGGGAGCGCAGGCTTGGTTCAGTGCTAAGTTGTTTCAACGGGATCCAGGCAGTACGGCCAGAGCTGTCTTTCACCTGGGCATAATTGGTGTTGGCGTCAGTTTGTAATAAGGTCACTTCCTCGCCGGCGTTAACCGTGCCCACGAGGCGATAATGATCTCCCGGACCGCTACGGACCCAGGTATTCAGTTCGTCGGAAACATAGCGCGTTTCTTCAGCGTGTGAGACGGCAGTCGCGCTAAGTGCGAGTAAAGTTAATCCGATCAGGCGTAATTTTGGCATCAGGCTGTCGTTATTGTCATGGAAAGTGGAACGATAGTAGTGGCATCAGTGTCGCTACGCAAAGCATTCGACATCAATCGGAATCCTCTGTGTCAGGTCTTGCCACTGCTTCAAACTTTTACGCCCGTCAAATTGCCCGTTGCATGGCAATTTGGCGCAAAATACTATCTACTGACAAAAAAGATCGCATTAAGTTCGCCGTTCATCGTCACTTATGTGACATAACCAGTAAGTAAAGGCCATGGCTCAGGAAATCGAATTAAAGTTTATTGTTAATCACAGTGCCGTTGAGGCGCTGCGTGACCATCTCAATACGCTGGGCGGCGAGCACCATGACCCCGTGCAGTTGCTGAATATTTACTACGAAACGCCGGATAATTGGCTGCGTGGGCACGACATGGGCTTGCGTATTCGTGGCGAAAACGGTCGCTATGAGATGACCATGAAAGTTGCAGGAAGAGTGACAGGCGGCTTACACCAGCGCCCGGAATATAACGTGGCGTTGAGCGAACCGACGCTCGACCTGGCGCAGTTACCGACGGAAGTCTGGCCGAACGGCGAATTGCCTACCGATCTCGCTTCCCGCGTGCAGCCGCTGTTTAGCACCGATTTTTATCGCGAAAAATGGCTAGTAGAGGTCGATGGCAGCCGAATTGAAATCGCTCTCGATCAGGGTGAGGTGAAAGCGGGTGAATTTGCTGAACCTATCTGTGAGCTGGAACTGGAACTGCTTAGCGGCGACATGCGTGCGGTGCTGAAACTGGCGAACCAACTGGTATCGCAAACCGGATTACGCCAGGGCAGCCTGAGCAAAGCAGCGCGTGGCTATCATCTGGCGCAGGGCAATCCGGCGCGTGAAATCAAACCGACCACCATTTTGCATGTTGCGGCAAAAGCTGATGTGGAACAGGGGCTGGAAGCGGCGCTCGAGCTGGCGTTAGCGCAATGGCAGTATCATGAAGAACTGTGGGTACGCGGCAACGATGCGGCGAAAGAGCAGGTGCTGGCAGCCATTGGCCTGGTTCGTCATACACTGATGCTGTTCGGTGGCATTGTGCCGCGTAAAGCGAGCACTCACTTACGTGATCTGCTGACTCAATGCGAGGCGACCATTGCTTCTGCGGTTTCTGCCGTAACGGCGGTCTACTCTACCGAAACGGCAATGGCGAAGCTGGCGTTGACCGAATGGCTGGTAAGCAAAGCCTGGCAGCCGTTTTTAGATGCCAAAGCGCAGAGTAAAATGAGCGATTCCTTCAAACGCTTTGCCGATATCCATCTTTCCCGCCATGCCGCTGAACTGAAAAGCGTTTTCTGCCAGCCGTTAGGCGATCGCTACCGTGACCAATTGCCACGCCTGACGCGTGATATTGACTCAATACTGTTGCTGGCGGGTTACTACGATCCTGTCGTCGCGCAAGACTGGCTGGAGAACTGGCAGGGGCTGCGTCACGCTATTGCGACCGGGCAACGCATTGAAATTGAACATTTCCGTAATGAGGCAAACAATCAGGAACCGTTCTGGTTGCACAGCGGAAAACGTTAATCAGGCAAGGATAAAATCGCTTATGAAGCCGCTCTCTTCACCGTTACAGCAGTACTGGCAGACCGTTGTTGAGCGGCTGCCAGAGCCTTTAGCCGAGGAATCACTTAGCGCACAGGCGAAGTCAGTACTTACTTTCAGTGATTTTGTGCAGGACAGCGTGATTGCGCATCCAGAGTGGCTGACGGAACTGGAAAGCCAACCGCCGCAGGCCGACGAATGGCAGCATTACGCTGCATGGTTGCAGGAGGCGCTCAGTAATGTGAGTGACGAGGCTGGGTTAATGCGCGAGCTGCGGCTATTCCGGCGGCGCATTATGGTGCGCATCGCCTGGGCGCAAACGCTGGCACTGGTTACTGAAGAGAGCATATTGCAGCAGCTCAGCCATCTGGCGGAGACGCTGATTGTTGCGGCGCGTGACTGGCTGTATGACGCCTGCTGCCGCGAATGGGGAACGCCGTGCAATGCGCAGGGCGAAGCGCAACCGCTGCTGATTTTAGGCATGGGTAAGCTGGGCGGCGGGGAATTGAATTTCTCCTCAGATATCGATCTGATTTTTGCCTGGCCGGAACATGGTTGTACCCAGGGCGGACGCCGGGAACTGGATAACGCGCAGTTTTTTACCCGCATGGGGCAGCGGCTGATTAAAGTACTGGATCAACCAACGCAGGATGGCTTCGTCTATCGCGTGGATATGCGGCTGCGTCCGTTTGGGGAAAGTGGCCCGCTGGTGCTGAGCTTTGCGGCGCTGGAAGATTATTACCAGGAGCAGGGGCGCGACTGGGAGCGTTACGCGATGGTCAAGGCGCGGATTATGGGGGATAGCGACGGCGTCTATGCTAACGAGTTGCGTGCGTTGCTGCGCCCGTTTGTTTTCCGTCGTTACATCGATTTCAGCGTGATTCAGTCGCTGCGCAACATGAAAGGAATGATTGCCCGTGAAGTGCGTCGACGCGGTTTGACCGACAACATCAAACTTGGCGCAGGCGGCATTCGCGAAATTGAATTTATCGTCCAGGTGTTCCAGCTCATTCGCGGCGGGCGCGAACCGTCGCTGCAATCGCGCTCTTTACTGCCAACGCTCAGCGCCATTGCCGCGCTGCATCTGCTTTCTGAAAACGATGCTGAACAATTGCGAGTGGCGTATCTGTTCCTGCGGCGTCTGGAAAACCTGCTGCAAAGCATTAACGACGAACAAACCCAGACGCTTCCTTCTGATGAGCTTAACCGTGCGCGGCTGGCGTGGGCGATGGACTTTGCTGACTGGCCGCAATTGACCGGGGTGCTGACCGCACATATGGCCAATGTGCGCCGGGTGTTTAATGAATTGATTGGCGACGACGAAAGTGAAACTCAGGAAGAGTCGCTGTCGGAACAGTGGCGTGAGCTGTGGCAGGATGCGTTGCAGGAAGATGACACCACGCCAGTGCTGGCGCATCTTAGCGAGGATGATCGCAAACAGGTGCTAATGCTGATTGCTGATTTCCGCAAAGAGCTGGATAAGCGCACCATCGGGCCGCGAGGACGTCAGGTGCTCGACCATCTGATGCCACATCTGCTAAGTGATGTCTGTGCGCGTGAAGACGCTGCTGTCACGCTGTCGCGCATTACCGCCTTGCTGGTGGGGATTGTTACTCGCACCACTTATCTTGAGCTGCTTAGTGAATTCCCTGCGGCGCTTAAGCATTTGATTTCTCTGTGTGCTGCATCGCCGATGATTGCCAGCCAGCTAGCGCGTTATCCATTATTGCTGGATGAATTGCTCGATCCAAATACCCTCTACCAACCAACGGCGACGGATGCCTACCGTGATGAACTGCGCCAGTATTTGCTGCGCGTGCCGGAAGATGACGAAGAACAACAGCTTGAGGCGCTGCGTCAGTTCAAACAGGCGCAGCTGTTACGCATTGCGGCAGCGGATATCGCCGGTACGCTACCGGTAATGAAAGTGAGCGATCACTTAACCTGGCTGGCAGAAGCCATGATTGATGCCGTCGTTCAGCAGGCGTGGGTTCAAATGGTTGCCCGCTACGGTAAGCCAAATCACCTGAACGAACGCGAAGGGCGTGGTTTTGCGGTGGTCGGCTACGGCAAGCTGGGTGGCTGGGAGTTAGGCTACAGTTCCGATCTTGACCTGATCTTCCTCCATGATTGCCCAATGGATGCGATGACTGACGGCGAGCGGGAAATCGACGGGCGACAGTTTTATCTGCGTCTGGCGCAACGCATTATGCATCTGTTCAGTACGCGAACCTCTTCCGGCATTTTGTATGAAGTGGATGCACGACTGCGTCCGTCCGGGGCGGCGGGAATGCTGGTGACATCCGCAGAAGCATTTGCTGATTATCAGAAAAACGAGGCCTGGACGTGGGAGCATCAGGCGCTGGTGCGTGCGCGTGTAGTGTACGGCGATCCGCAGCTCACCGCGCACTTTGACGCAGTACGCCGGGAGATTATGACGCTGCCGCGCGAAGGCAAAACCCTGCAAACAGAAGTGCGGGAAATGCGCGAGAAAATGCGTGCCCATCTCGGCAATAAACATCGCGATCGCTTTGATATCAAAGCCGATGAAGGCGGAATTACCGATATCGAATTTATTACTCAATATCTGGTGTTGCGCTACGCTCACGAAAAACCGAAGTTAACGCGCTGGTCAGACAACGTGCGCATTCTGGAACTACTGGCGCAAAACGACATTATGGAAGAGCAGGAAGCGATGGCGCTGACCCGTGCTTACACGACGCTGCGCGATGAACTTCATCATCTGGCATTACAGGAATTGCCGGGCCATGTGTCGGAGGATTGCTTCACCGCAGAGCGTGAACTGGTGCGGGCAAGCTGGCAGAAGTGGCTGGTGGAAGAATGAAGTATGGTATTATCGCGCGCAAATTTTGAATCTCTCAGGAGACAGGAATGAAAGTAACGCTGCCAGAGTTTGAACGTGCAGGAGTGATGGTGGTTGGTGATGTGATGCTGGATCGTTACTGGTACGGTCCCACCAGCCGTATCTCGCCGGAAGCGCCGGTACCCGTGGTTAAAGTGAATACCATCGAAGAACGTCCGGGCGGCGCGGCTAACGTGGCGATGAATATCGCTTCTCTCGGTGCTAATGCACGCCTGGTCGGGTTGACGGGCATTGACGATGCGGCGCGCGCGCTCAGTAAATCTCTGGCCGACGTCAACGTTAAATGCGACTTTGTTTCTGTACCGACGCATCCGACTATCACCAAATTACGGGTACTTTCCCGTAACCAACAGCTGATCCGTCTGGATTTCGAAGAAGGTTTCGAAGGGGTTGATCCGCAGCCGCTGCACGAGCGGATTAATCAGGCACTGAGTTCGATTGGCGCGCTGGTGCTTTCTGACTACGCCAAAGGTGCGCTGGCAAGCATACAGCAGATGATCCAACTGGCGCGTAAAGCGGGTGTTCCGGTGCTGATTGATCCAAAAGGTACCGATTTTGAGCGCTACCGCGGCGCTACGCTGTTAACGCCGAATCTCTCGGAATTTGAAGCTGTTGTCGGTAAATGTAAGACCGAAGAAGAGATTGTTGAGCGCGGCATGAAACTGATTGCCGATTACGAACTCTCGGCTCTGTTAGTGACCCGTTCCGAACAGGGTATGTCGCTGCTGCAACCGGGTAAAGCGCCGCTGCATATGCCAACCCAGGCGCAGGAAGTGTATGACGTTACCGGTGCGGGCGACACGGTGATTGGCGTCCTGGCGGCAACGCTGGCAGCGGGTAATTCGCTGGAAGAAGCCTGCTTCTTTGCCAATGCGGCGGCTGGTGTGGTGGTCGGCAAACTGGGGACATCCACGGTTTCGCCGATCGAGCTGGAAAACGCAGTACGTGGACGTGCAGATACCGGCTTTGGTGTGATGACCGAAGAGGAACTGAAGCTTGCTGTAGCGGCAGCGCGTAAACGCGGTGAAAAAGTGGTGATGACCAACGGTGTCTTTGACATCCTGCACGCCGGGCACGTCTCTTATCTGGCAAATGCCCGTAAACTGGGTGACCGTTTGATTGTCGCTGTGAACAGCGATGCCTCCACCAAACGGCTGAAAGGGGATTCCCGCCCCGTTAACCCGCTCGAACAGCGTATGATTGTGCTGGGCGCACTGGAAGCGGTCGACTGGGTGGTGTCGTTTGAAGAGGACACACCGCAGCGCTTGATCGCCGGGATCTTGCCAGATCTGCTGGTGAAAGGCGGCGACTATAAACCAGAAGAGATTGCCGGGAGTAAAGAAGTCTGGGCCAACGGTGGCGAAGTGCTGGTGCTCAACTTTGAAGACGGTTGCTCGACGACCAACATCATCAAGAAGATCCAACTGGATAAAAAAGGCTAACTGGAAAGCGGTTCACAGATCTCGCTTCGTAGCAGGCAGGTCTATTGACGCTGTTGTTTTTTCAACCTAAAGTAAAGGAACAAGGGTAAGGGAGGATTTCTCCCCCCTCTGATGAGTTGTTAGTAAGTCGGGAAACTTAACAGTAACAACACAACCAGTATGATGACGAACTTCATCATAACCCTTTCCTTCTATAAGGCCCCTTCCTCGGGAGGGGCTTTCCCGTTTCAGCCCCTTGCTGACTCCCCGATTGTTGATGAGCGCCGGACCCCGCGCAACGCTTTCCCAGAGGCAGTTTTGCCTTCCCCGAGCAGTCACGCAAAATGCTGCAACAGCCTGATCATTTGCACCTTTTAGCGGAACGCAGATATAAAAAATCCCCGGCTTTTTGGGCCAGGGATTATTCATAGAAGAGGGTTTACTCTGCTTTTTCTTCGACGGGAGTTGTTGAGCTTAAGGATGAAGTCAATGCCGCCAGTGAGCCGCCTGAAACGCCAATTTCATTGAGCAAGGAGTCAATCAGCGGTGCCTGTGTGCGGTAAGAGAGTGCGGCTGATAACGCTTGTTCTGCCAGGTTTCCGCCCCCCACATTACCCGTGTTTGCATCACCCGTAGCGCCGCCACGATTCAGACCATCGACCTGAATAATTTTGATGCCGTCGATAGACTTCATAGGCTCAACGGATTTCTCAATTACCGCAGGCAGCGCCTGCAATAATGCCAGTTTGAATTTAAGGCTGGTTTGTTCATCAGAAAGTACGTTGATAGCATCGTTCAGCGCACGTTGTGCTTCTGCTTCCGCCAGACCCTTTTTACGTGTAGCTTCGGCTAACTCAACGATAGCCGCCGCCTGCATTTCTGCGGCTTCTTTTTCTGCTTTCGCCCGCACGGTCAGTTCAACCGCTTTGGTTTCTGCATCCTGCGCTGCGGCGATCAACGCCACTTGTTTAGCACGATCGGCTTCGGCAGTCTGGCGAGTGGTTTCTACGTTTTGTTGGGCGCTTACTGCTTCTGCGAGTGCAAGGTTAGCACGCGCTTCTGCCTGGGACTGTTGTTCCGATTTGGCGGCAATAGCGATCGATTTCGTCTGGTTAGCGATTTCGGTGACCTGCTGCTGTTCGATCTCTTTAATGCGAACTTCACGTTCGGCCTCAACCTTTCTTGAGCGGACGGCCTGTTCGCGGTCGATTTCCGTTTCCTGAATCTGTCGTTCAGCCAGAATTCGCGTCTGCTCTGCTTCACGACGACGTTCAGCTTCAAAAGCCGCAATTTTCGCATTCTGCTCAGCGGTACGGGTTTTAACCTGCTGCTCCTGCTCAAGCGTCATAAACGCTTCTTGTTGTTCAATCTCCAACTTGCGCGAAAGTGCATCACGGTTTTTCTCACGCACTGCGACTTCCACATCCTGTTCAACTTCGTTACGTTCGCGACGACGGCGCTCCGTCTCCTGAGTCAGTTTGGTTAAACCTTCGGCGTCAAAGGCATTGTTCGGATTGAAATGTTCTTTCGAGGTCTGGTTAAAGTTGGTAAGTGAAACGCTTTCCAGTTCCAGGCCATTTTTCGACAGATCTTCAGCTACGGTATTTTGTACTCCCTGCACGAAGTTCTCGCGGGTATCCTGTAACTCATGCATGGTCATTTGTGCCGCTGTTGCACGGAGGGCATCGACAAATTTATCTTCCACCAGCATACGTAAGTCTTCAGGCGACAGGGTGCGTTGCCCCAGCGTCTGGGCGGCGGTGGCAATCCCTTCTACTGAAGGTTTTACCCGCACAAAGAAAGCAACCACGACATCGACGCGCATACGATCTTTCGTAATCAGGCTATCAATGGTTGAGCGGCTGACTTCCAGCTTCAGGGTATTCATATTGATGGGAATTATTTCATGAAAGATCGGCATCACGATTGCGCCACCGCTCATCACCACTTTTTGCCCACTTAAACCAGTACGAACAAATGCTTGCTCTGCCGAAGCGCGACGATAGAGCCTGGCGAAAATAATTCCAATAATAAACAGAATGCATACGGCGATAATCGCGGTAAACATCCAGGAGGGCACAGAATTAACGATATCATCCATTATTAAATTTCCTTTTGATTAATAAATCACAATATCTGGGGCCAGGGATTATTTTCCGCCAAATATCGCGTTGCAGAAAGTCGGCAAATAATTAACACTTTGTCTCCTTTAGTGAAAGTTTTTCCTTCTTCAGGCTCCAGTAGCAAATAATGTATTTGGCCAAATTGATCGGTGAGTTTTCCTTCGCAGGGGTTACCTGAAGTGGCTTGATGGCCGGTAATTAATGCCATGCTACCAACATATTCTTCTTCTGTAATAGCTGAACTATGGTCGCGTGGAATCCAGGGTGCAACGACTTTACCGGTATAATGCACTGCAATAATTGTAAACAGTAAACTGACAGGAACCACGAACAGGTTGGGGAGTGGTGATTGCCAGAGCGTAACGCAGGCATGTTGCAACAGGATGCCAATAAGACCAAAAAAACCAGCGAGTAAGCAGAGGACGACGAGAGCTGGCAATCTTCCAATATTGAGATAATGAAGTGCCTGGCTAATATGACCTGTGGTTATGGAATCATAATGGTCAAGATGTGCATCAAGAGCACCGGAGAGCATGTGACCGCAGATAAGTGCAAAAATTTCTAAAAGGCCGATCAAGAGTACAAAGGAAATAGCGAAAAGATAAGGGGTGTTATAGTCGGCGAATAAAATCATATGTCACTCCAATGTCCATTTAGTGACGCAATATTTACTTTGGAATAGTTTCCTTGATTACTTTTATCTTTGTTAATAATAACACATGTTTGAGAAGTTCTGGAAGAGAAAGTCTTTTAATATGGTTTTTTTATTTTTCACTAAAAAGTGTGATCGGGGACAATATATTTACGCACGTTATGTTTAAAGGCACTACACTAATTGGGGAATACTGAAATCAGAAAAAGCATATGGCCTTAAAAGGTATGCAATAACCGGAGGATGTGCTTATGGATCATAGTCTTAATTCTTTAAATAATTTCGATTTTCTCGCGCGTAGTTTTGCCAGAATGCACGCAGAAGGTCGCCCGGTCGATATTCTGGCCGTTACTGGTAACATGGATGAAGAACATAGAACCTGGTTTTGCGCACGTTATGCCTGGTATTGCCAACAGATGATGCAAACCAGAGAACTTGAATTAGAACACTGATATTACGGGCCGTCTGGCCCGTTTTTGTGGTGCTTTATTCTGCTTTATCAACTGGCGGGATAGCCGGAGGAGATTGAAGTTCTGCTGCCGGATTATTGCGCGCTTCCAGTTCGCTGATGCGCTGCTCCAGTAACGCCAGTTTTTCACGAGTCCGTAACAGGACTTGCGTCTGAACGTCGAATTCTTCGCGGCTTACCAGATCGAGACGCGTCAGCTGCGCTTGTAGGGTTTGGCGGATTTTTTTCTCCACATCTTCCCCGAACTCCCTGATTCCTTTAGGCATTGATTCGTGAACCTGGCGAGCGATTTGCTCAATTTTTTTCGGGTCAATCATTGTAGTTTCCCTGTACTGATAGGTGTTGAGTGCCATTGTAGTGCGATAAGGGTAAGTCATAAACCAGAATTATGTGAAGCTATGCGTTGCTGGCGCTAATCATTAGCGTTATAGTGAATCCGCTTATTCTCAGGGCGGGGCGAAATTCCCCACCGGCGGTAAATCAACTCAGTTGAAAGCCCGCGAGCGCTTTGGGTGCGAACTCAAAGGACAGCAGATCCGGTGTAATTCCGGGGCCGACGGTTAGAGTCCGGATGGGAGAGAGTAACGATTCTGTCGGGCATGGACCCGCTCACGTTATTTTGGCTATATGCCGCCACTCCTAAGACTGCCCTGATTCTGGTAACCATAATTTTAGTGAGGTTTTTTTACCATGAATCAGACGCTACTTTCCTCTTTTGGTACGCCTTTCGAACGTGTTGAAAATGCACTGGCTGCGCTGCGTGAAGGACGCGGTGTGATGGTGCTTGATGATGAAGACCGTGAAAACGAAGGCGATATGATCTTCCCGGCAGAAACCATGACCGTTGAGCAGATGGCGCTGACCATTCGCCACGGGAGTGGTATTGTTTGCCTGTGCATTACTGACGATCGCCGTAAACAACTCGATCTGCCAATGATGGTAGAAAATAACACCAGCGCCTATGGCACCGGTTTTACCGTGACCATTGAAGCAGCTGAAGGTGTGACTACCGGTGTTTCTGCCGCTGACCGTATTACGACCGTTCGCGCAGCGATTGCCGATGGCGCAAAACCTTCAGATCTGAATCGCCCAGGCCACGTTTTCCCACTTCGCGCGCAGGCAGGTGGTGTACTGACGCGTGGCGGTCATACTGAAGCGACTATCGATCTGATGACGCTGGCAGGCTTTAAACCAGCTGGTGTGCTGTGTGAGCTGACTAATGACGATGGCACGATGGCGCGTGCACCAGAGTGCATTGAGTTTGCGAATAAACACAATATGGCGCTCGTGACTATTGAAGACCTGGTGGCATACCGTCAGGCACATGAGCGTAAAGCCAGCTAATGACGTGAAATACTAAATATGAAAATGCCGGGGTGTTCCCGGCATTTTGCTGTTCAGTTATAGTTTATTTTTACGATGAGATCTTTTTTGAAAGGCCCATAAACGAGAGTCTCCCCCGGTTTTTGTGAAAGTTCAGCCTGGTAATCACGGGTAACCATCGCTCCAGTCTGACCTGGAATATATGTGGTGAAGCGTTTGTACTTATTAAACTTAATGTCTTCTTGTGTTTTTTGATCAGTAATACGCATTAACAAACCATTACCCATTTCCAGATGCGTATCATCATGTAACGTATCTGTCGTATAAAAACTGGTGACAACATCAAATTGCTCGGTACAGTCGGCAGCAACATCTTTTATAGTAGATACGCTAAATGCAGCTTTGGGTCGATAAGTAGCAATAGAGTTTGCAGAGATTTGCCCGAAATTAACGATCTGGCTTTCTGGAAAAATACGGACATCGACACTACAATCAAGAAATAAAATATTATTTAATCCATCAATAATATAACGTAGATTTTTATTATCTGCTGCTAAGTTAGCACCACCTTCACCATCAAATTGCAGAACATTTACCACGCCAAAATCCCAGGTTTGATCCACTGCTGGACGTGCTTTAAATTTCACATATGCGCGAAAACGGGCATTAAACGTGACATTTTTTTGTAGGGTGCTGCCATTACAAACTGGATCATGATAAATACCACCATAATACTGTTCATACTTATCCAGACAGGCGAAAGTATCAATTCCTACATCGCTATCTTCATAGTCCACACCATTATAGGTTACACCGAATGTCAGGTATGGGTTATTCAAAATGTCTGCACTATTTATAGCCGGCATTTTAATCCAGGCATAAATATTTTCTGCGGGATCATCAGCTCTCCATCCTGTCGCGTTATCACAATATACCGTAACATTAACGTCATCGCTTTCCCAAATTTTTTGTCCCGGCTGGGCGTTTTCTGGAATTCTGAAGGAAGGTAAAGTACCACGTATTTGTGTATTACCACCTCTTTGATCCTGATAGCAATTTACAGCATAAACTGAAACGTTATAAAAAAGGCAAAGAATCGCCAGTAAACGGAAAAGCGTAATCATATTTTTCCCTTCTTAGCAGGAGAGCTTTGGCAGAGGGATTGGACGGAATTACATTCGACTTTAAACATCTCCAGTCCACCATAGTCAGCAACAAAGCCTAACTGGAAAGTTGAGGGCAAGTTGTTCAAGTATTGAGTTGCAGAAGCAAACGGAGTCACCATAATGCTGTCTGCACCGGGCATCAGTGTCTTGCCGTTAGTACCGATATACCCGACGGTGATGTGATAAGGCGTTGGATTATTGAGTGTCAGCCCTGCAGCGGTCCGTGTTATTGTGACTTTTTGTAAAGGCACCATCTGCCCTTCTTTTAATTCGATTGCTTTCGGACGCCAGAATAATTTCAGTCGACTCTGCATGGCGATTTGCATCACATTCTGTTCTTTAGTGCGAGGCGGAATTTCCCGCACGTTATAGTAGAACAGCGTTTCTCTGTCCTGCGGTAAGTTGTTTAATGAGGCCAGCGCCATCAGGCGAATTTGTACCTGTTCATCCGGCTCAATACGTTCCATCGGCGGCAGTGTTGATATGTAACCACGCGTTTTTTTACCGCTGGCATCTTCAATCCACGACTGAGCCAGATAGGGATCGATTTTACTTTGGTTAGTCAGACGGACCGTTGCGCTTTTATTCGAAGCATTAAAAATGATACGTGTCCTGTCGGGGGAGACAGTCGCCTGGGCAAAATTGCAGATCCCCAGTAAACAAATCATTCCTGTTGTGATTAATGGTGATTTCATTATATTCATCCTGAATTATTTGACTGTTTTACAAGGTAAAATTATTGCGCTTTCGCTAATGTTACTTTGGTTTGGCGGCGTGACTTCACAGGTATTATCACCCCAGGTTAAATGCAGAATACTGTTTTCCTGAATACCGCTGAGATAAACGAAGCCGTCTTCCGCGACCAGGCCCACATCTTTACCTGTCGCTTTATCCGTGACATTCACACCTAGTGGAGGGAAGCGGCCATTTTCCTGACGAATAACGCCGACGATTTGGTATCCGGTGGTGGCATTCAGTTTTGCGTAGCCGATGGCACCCTGGGTGAGCGTAGTACGAATAACCGAGTTTTCGACATCGACACCTTCTGGCAGATCGTTATTGTTCACCCGCAACATGGAGGTGGTGTAGTTCGATAACGAAGGTACAACGGCAATGCCCAGCCCGTTGGTAACAGTTCGGTTAGAGTTGATTTCAACGCCGGAGATGCCGTCGGTATCGACCATCATGCGGGCGTTATCAGCATAGCTATAATCGTGAAGGGCGACACCATGACGTGTAGCGGTAAGTGAACCGTACCAGCCTGCGGTAACAGAATTGTACTGATTCGGCTGTACACTGCCGTTAATGTTCAGACGTCCCCACGGTGAATAGTGCTGGTAGCTGCCGCGCAGTGTTGGTTCGCCATCACGTATATTGTCGTCCGTTGCCGACGCTGAAATATTCCAGATATTGTTGCGATCTGATGAATCGTACCAGGAAATCATCTGCGAAGTATTACTGCTTCCCGTACGCTGCATACTGTAGGAGATGTTGCGGTTTTGTTGTAAAGGTAGAGAGAAAGAGAAGTAATATTGATTCTCTTCGTCGTCATCCCAGCGGATTCGACTTACTGCCAGCGATGCAGAGATACCTTTGAAATCGCCAATATCAAAGTTTTTGCTTACAGATACGGAGTAGTTGGTATTGCTGGCGCTGTCCCAATAAGTATTGCGTGTAACGTTGAGATAAGAGTTTAATTCCAGTGTTTCAAAGTACTGGTTCAAGGAAATGACATAACTCTCTTTTTCATTATCAATTGACTCATCGCCATTACGCGAGCTTAGGTACTCACTCATCGACACGTAATCTTTATCTGAGAAGCGATAACCCGCGAAGGTAATCTGACTACCTGTCGATTCGAAATGCTTTGCATAGTTGAAGCGATAGCTGTAACCACGCAGATTGTCGCTATTTTGTTTCTGCAAAGACGCGTCTGCTCCGGTGACATCAAAAGAAAGCGAACCGAATTGGTTAAGATTAAAGCCAATACCGGTAGTGATAGCCTGATAATCATCAGCGGTGAACATGCCGCCACCATACAGCGACACATTGTTCAACCAGCCCCAGGAGGCTTCCGCCGTCCAGAAAAAGGGATTATTGATATCGTTATGCCCGACGGATGTCGGTTTTCCCAGCGACGTTTTATAGCGCACTTGCCCTTTACGGGTTAAATAGGGAATGGATGCGGATCCAACCTGGAAGGTGCTGGTGCGGCCATCTTCTTCTTCCACTGTGACATCCAGCTGCCCCTGAAACGATTGCCCCAAATCAGAAATAGTAAAAGGGCCTGGCGCGACAGTGGTTTGATAAAGTACACGACCATTTTGTGCCACAGTTACTTTCGCGTTGGTCTGCGCGATGCCGGTAATTTGTGGCGCATAACCCTGTAAATCTGGCGGCAGCATGCTTTCATCACTTTCCAGCGATGCGCCAGTAAAGTGGAAGGTATCGTAAAGATTGGAGCTCAGGTCGTACTGGCCCATAGTGAATTTTGACGACCAGGAGGGGATAGGGCGAAACAGATAAGTTCGCGCAAATTCGCTGTCGCGGTTTACCGAGCGTCCATCAGCAAAATTCTGATTATATTGGTAATCGCTACGTAAGCGCCATGCGCCGAGGTTAAAGCCTAACGTACCATAGGAGCTGACGTTTTGGGTGCTGTCTCCATGATGTGGGGCATATTGGCTGGCGTACACATTGTAATCAAGGATAAACCCGGCGATACCGGTATCCCAAAACTCTGGTGGCGTCCAGTTTGTTGCCTGGTATTTTAACCACGCCTGGGGAACACTTAGCGATAATATCATCGTAGCTTTATCAAGCCGTGTCGTTAACTCCTGACGTTGGCTTAAATCGAGACATTCTCTGCCAGCTATGGTTTGCAATGATTCAATAAATTCCGTATTAAGACCGAAACTAGTCAGATCTTCTTTGGTTAAGCAGAGTAACGAACCACTTTCATTATCGGCTTTTACCCATTCCAGTATTAACGCTTGTGGCAACATATTTTTATTTATTTGCACACGAGCGAGGTATCTGCCTGGGGGGATATAGCCTTTTTTCTCAAAACGAGAGATGTCGATATTCTCACGGTCTTCAACATCAATCATATCAACGTTGAATTCCACTGCATGGGCAGGTAAAACGAAGAGTAGCGAACACACTACGCCAGACAGGGCATTTTTAATTGCGTGGGATAATGTATCCCCGGTAAACGTGTTTTTATTGTTCATAAAAATCCATTTCAAAAAAGACCCAAAGTTGCCGATGACATATCATCGGCTTTACCGTCTGACGTTGTGCGTATTAATTGCCGCTTACTTGTAGTCGAGTACGTAATTGGCCTGTGCCTGCACGTTACCCGGGGTCGCGGTGCGTCCCAGAGATTCCATACGGGCTTTAAAGTTCAACTCCTGGTAGGAGTTAGTCGTCGGGAAGTTGATAGTGATTGGAGTGCCAAGAGTCACGTTGGTGTTGTCTGATTTCACCAGACGTACGCCTACATCAGTTGCGCCGCCGATGTTACCTTCCAGAGTGTTTTTAAGCAGGTTGGAGTCGGTAGCGTCAACACTGGCAGAACTAAAGGTGATTTTGACTTTATCAACAGTGTTAGTGCCGTCAGATAAAATACAATCCTGCAAGTGAATGGTGACATCTACAGGAAGAGATTTCTGTCCGCTTTTTAATACAGTATCAGCAACTTCACCGAGGTTTATTGTCTGATCTTCATCACCAGGAGCAATAGAACAAGGCGCATCGATAACTTCACCTTTAAATGTTATTTTACCAGAACCCTGATTTGGGTCATCAGCAAGCGCGTTAAAAGCAACGCCAGATAACAATGCGGTTGCGAACATAGATAACAATGTTTTTTTTAACATGACTATAATCCTTTATAGATTAGGATAGGCTGTGAATGGGACAATTAATACAGGTCTAATTTAATATTAATTGCATAGAGAGATTACCATAGTTAGAGGTGGCCAGATATGTTTATATTGAAGATTGGTTAAGTAAATTTCAAACATATAATTTATAATTATATGTTTGAGCATATTTTTCTGGTTATTAGCTGTTTGAAGTTTTTATAATATATTTAGTGTATATTTTGATTGATAAATAGCCATTTATTTACAGTTATTTACACGGGTGTTGAAGTGGATTAGGGAGTGTTTTTTATGAAAATCGGAGGGAGGAATAACTTCAAAGATATAATATATATCTAGTGATACTTATTAAATTTTATTATCCTGAGTAATGTTTTATGGAGAATTGATACATAATCAATATTATCGATCGATTGTTTTTTGAACAATCATGAGATATAATACAACACTTACTATGATCGAAATCATATACATGATCCACAACTATGCGAGTATATGAATATATTCAACGTTGGATATGTGAAATTTTAACGCTAAATGTTTAGTAATGTTAAATTTTGAAGGTGAAAAGGATGTTTATTGCCTGGTACTGGATTGTATTAATTGTTCTACTAGCTGGTGGCTATTTTCTTCATCTTAAACGTTACTGTAAAGCTTTTCGCCATGACAGAGATGCGCTGTTAGCTGCCCGAAGTAAATTAGATAAACGCTCCGATAAAGAAGTGTTTGAAAAGCATCAATAATACCTTTAATAACGATACAGATGTTGCCTTTAGCAATGGGCAACATCTGTCATTATCATCTTTAACCAATTCCTGCCGTTTGTAGCAGCACTAAACTGAATCCCATCACTGACATTCCACATAGCACGCCATAACTGGGGTTATTATTGGGGTCAATCTCTTTGGCGAGCGGCATTAATTCATCAACCGAGAGCGCCACCATAATACCGGCAACCGCCGCCATGATTGCCGCCATGACCACCGGAGAAATCATGCTGCCAAGAATTAACCATGCCAGCACACCACCGAGAATTTCAGCCAGTCCGGAAATCCCCGCCCACAGAATTGCGGTACGTTTTGACCCCGTTGCCGTGTAAACCGGGCCTGCAACCGCCAGACCTTCAGGAATATTGTGCAACGCTACGGCCAGGGCGATACCAAATCCCAGCTCCAGGTTGCTGCTCGCCGTGACAAAGGTGGCAATCCCTTCCGGGAAGTTATGCAGACTGATACCGAGAGTGAGCAGAATGGCTGTGCGCTTGATCGATTTTGGCAACGGCTGCACCGATTTTTGCATTAAATCCTGCGGATGCGCATGTGGCAACATGCGGTCCAGACCAAAATAGCCAAGCAGACCGAAGATAAACATTCCATAACCCAACACAGGTGACATTCCTTCGGCGGCTAATGCGGCAGGAAGCATTTCCATTAATGAGATGAGCAACATGATCCCCGCCGCAAATCCTAGCGAAAACGCCAGTAAGCGGTTCGAGGGTTTTTGCCCGAGAACGCCGAGAAACGCGCCAATAAACGTGGCTGCCCCCGCCAGTATGGTCAGAATGAGAGGTACTGACATCGACAACTCCTTATAAATCTTCACCTTCAGGCAGATCGTCAAAATAACTGATGATCATCATCATTGTTATCCGGGTTCTTACTCCGCCGAACAAGCGTATTGTGAGGATATCAAAATGACACCTTTAGTTAAGGATATCATCATGTCTTGAACACGTATGCCAGCATTGTTTTTAGGTCACGGTAGTCCGATGAACGTGCTGGAAGATAATTTGTATACCCGCAGCTGGCAGAAGTTGGGGATGACATTGCCACGCCCGCAAGCGATTGTGGTGGTTTCGGCTCATTGGTTTACCCGTGGAACAGGAGTGACCGCGATGGAGACGCCGCCCACGATTCATGACTTTGGTGGCTTCCCGCAGGCGCTGTACGATACGCATTATCCTGCTCCGGGTTCACCTGCGCTGGCACAGCATCTGGTTGAGCTGTTAGCGCCGGTCCCTGTGACGCTGGATAAAGAAGCCTGGGGCTTCGACCACGGCTCGTGGGGCGTACTGATTAAGATGTATCCTGACGCCGATATCCCGATGGTGCAGTTGAGTATCGACAGTAGCAAACCTGCCGCCTGGCATTTCGAAATGGGGCGCAAACTCGCGGCGCTGCGTGATGAAGGGATAATGTTGGTCGCCAGTGGCAACGTGGTGCATAACCTGCGTACAGTGAAGTGGCACGGTGATAGTTCACCGTATCCGTGGGCGATGTCGTTTAATGAGTATGTGAAAGCGAATCTGACGTGGCAAGGGCCGGTGGAACAACATCCTCTGGTGAATTATCTCGACCATGAAGGTGGCGCGTTATCGAACCCAACGCCAGAGCACTATCTGCCGTTGTTGTATGTCTTAGGGGCGTGGGATGGGCAGGAGCCAATTACCATTCCGGTCGATGGTATAGAAATGGGCAGTTTAAGTATGCTGTCGGTGCAGATAGGTTAATAAAAGAACCCGAAGCCAGAATGACTGGCTTCGGGTGTTGCTGAGTTAGCCTCTGATGATTTTAAGCGCCCATGCGCCACTCATAATGACCAGCAGCACCAGACACATACCAAAAGCCAGCATACAAGCCTGAGCCATATTCATAAAATGCCATGGTGGTAGCAGATACCAGCCTTCAGATTGCTGATACATTTCCACAAACCACTGTTGCGTGCTGCTCAGTGTGACGCCATCAGGAACGATTGGTGCGTCATAGCCACAATCCCCGGTAGGCTTGAACCAATTTGGTGCCCACTGTGCCAGCGGCAGGTTAAAGGGAAAAGTGGGATCGGTAGAGCAACCCTGTACGCCAAACAGTGAATCGGGATCCGGATTATGTACTGCATGGTGGATATCGTTCAGTTTGAGCGAAAACTTCAGTCCCAAAATGCTGCCGTAAAATGCCATCACGCAGCCAATTAGCTTGAGGATGATGTTCTTTGGATTGATCGCTGCAACCAATCCTCCAATCACCATCACAAACATGGCGTAGCGAATGTATACACATTGCTCACAGGGTGCCATGTAGAGATAGATCTGGAAGAAAGAGTGCGCCAGGATAATTAACGTGCCCATCGCAACGGCCATTAACAACCACAACAAGCGTTGCTCCTGCCATCTGACCAGTGTGTCAACTGGTGATGTGCGAAGATCTTTCCACATTCCCTTAATACCCATAGCCTGTTTCCCTGTTATTTGCTTGCTAACTCACGGATAAGGTCTGCCATCGCGTCGATGGATTTGATGCTCTTGGTGTAGATCAAGTACTTACCATTAACGACATAGGCTGGAACCCCCTGGATTTTGGCGACATCATAAGAGGCTTTCCATTTTTCCAGTGTTTCTTGAACTGCTGGTTCTTTCAGTGCCGCTTCAAAATCCGCCTGACTCATACCTGCGGCATCCAGACCAGTTTTGATAAAGGCAGCGGGATCTTTACCGTCAGACCAGCGTTCTTTTTTGTCGTGATAAGCCGCGTAGTAGGCAAACTTGGCTTTCTTAAACTGAGAGTTAGCATCAAATAAGGAAATGCCTGCTGCTTTATCTTTATTGATCAAGACCGCAAAGACTTCGCTTGCTTGTTTGCCGTATTCACCTTTGGTTTCCAGATGGAACGGCGTGAAAGCAACGATATCTTTCACTTTTTCCGATACCGGACCGGTAACCGCTTTGTCGTACTTGTAACAGAACGGGCAGGCGTAGCTAAATACCTTAATCAGCGTTTTGTCGGCATTCGGAATAGGTTTTTCCAGAACCATGTAATCCGTGCCTTCGGTAAATGCAGAAGCGGTAAATGAAACAGCCAAAGCTGCGGTAAGCAGTATGGTTTTAAATAGTGATGAGATCCCTAATTTCGACATTTTTATTCCCTTCTTAATTATTTGAACATCTGTTGTGGACGGACTAACAGTGCACGATAGTGAGTCTGATTGGGTTTATCTGACAGCACGTCGATTTCCACTTTCACTTCTTTGGTTTTGTAATCGATTTCGTTCAACTTACCGATGGTTGGCTGCCCGACATCGAACAAATGAATAGAACCACCGAAGCCAAACATGGTGTTACGGTCGGCTTGATATTCAATGATGGAGGTAATCGGGCTATAGAAATCGTAGCCACGTTCTTTACCGTATTCCCACACTTGCTGAACGGTGCCTTTCTTCTCATCAATCTTATATTCCACAAAGCGGGAGTATTTCATGGTTGGTAAGGCAGGTTGTTCCAGATGACGCCCATCGCCATTATCAAAAATGGTGAGCGTTCCTTTGCTGGAAATCCAGGCGGTATGCTGGGTGTAGGTAAAGTCGAAGTCTGAGTTTTCGCACAGGCCATTTTCGTTACAGGTAATTGGCTTACCGTTAGCATCAACCGGTTTCAGCAGCTTGCTGGCCAGCGGTTTTTCCCAACCTTTAGAGGGCGCAAGGATCCATTTCACTTGCTTATCACGACCAATCTTCACAACACCCTGGTGGCGAGAGGAGAGGATGATAGAGTCATCTTTTGCGTCATAGGCGATAGAGTTCACGTGCGCCCAGTTGCGGCCTGGCCCTACACCCAGCGCGTCGCCGAACGGTGTATCTGGTTCCAGTTTTGCCTGTTGTCCTGCATGGGCAAGGTCAACGTTAACGCAAACTGCACCTGCATCCAGCGCGCCGAGCAGTGCATCGCGTTTCGGATCGAGGATCTTGGTCAGATCCCATACATCGACAACGCGACCAGATTTATCGACTTCGAGGATATGGTCACGAATGGTGGTGACGTGTACGCCGTCATCGCGACGATAGTTACTCTTACCTACGCGCAACAGTACCGTGCCATTTGGCGTCTCAATGGACTCATGAGTGGCGTCAGCAAATCCGCGCGGTAGTTTGTGATCTTCGAGCACCTGCCCCATCATGTCGAACTCGTACCAGTGCTGACCTTGTACAGCGGTAAAGGTGCCGCGTGGCGTTTCACGGATACCCATCAGATAACCACGTTTGTTAATGTTGCGGTCACGACCATCGTAGAAGGTGTTTTGATCCAACCACCAGCGGTATTCGCCTTCCGTATCGACGATAAAGGTGAATGGCGCGATATCAAAAGGGAGTGCGCCAGTTGCCGGACCCGCATCAAGGATACCGGCATTTTTATCTTTCTCACCATGCCAGTGGAGATCGGAACCTTGGGCGGTAAAGGTGTGGGTATTAACCAGATAGAGGCGATCTTCAAAACCTGGCGCGACTTTAACGACTTTGGTTTGCTGTAGGTCGGAGATGGAGCGGTTATCCATGTAATTGTTGACGATGGCGGAAGTCTGCACCACGTAATCATCTTTCATGGCCTTACCGTTTTCTTTCCACTCAACGGTCACTTTGTTCGCAAACTTCTGGTAAAGACCAAAAATCGGTACACCATCGTAAGTTTTCAGTGACTCGTTGCCCACTTTATAGCTGATGTCAACGCCTTTTTCGCCCTTCCCGTGGACGGTAACTTTGACGTCAGAAATAACATGGCTGTCTAAATCAACCAGCGCGGTTAAGGGCGCATTACCGTAGGGATCGACGATAATCGCCCCAAGCTGCCCGGCAGGCGGTGCTGGTTTAAAACCCGCAGCCATCACCCCCGATGCTGACAAACCCTGGGTTATCGCCACAGTTCCGGCTACGAGTGTTTTTCTATATTTATCAAACATGGATATATCTCCTTATATAACGCAAATATATAATAATGATGAATATCGACTGTTGAGAGGGTGCTAATAAATTCGTTACGTGAATATAAATATTAATTCAATAAAGAGTGAGAATGTTTTTGTGTTTCTTTTAAATATGTTGTTATTCGGTGAAACAAATATTTATGTTTAATGGATAGTAGGGGGGCAATATATCAATCACAATGTTCAATACTGTGTAGTGTGATCCCTGCAACATTGTTTTTTAATTATTAAATTTAAATCTGGTGAGATAAAAGTAAAGTATTTAAATAATATCAAATAGTTATGTTGTGATGTATTCACTTACTTTAATTACAATATCGCTTGCATATGACGATTTAACATTAAATTGAGTATTAATGTTAAATAAAGGTTGGATATGTATGTGTTTATATATTGATGGGAATTATGAATGGTGGATTATAAGAGATTGCCCCGCTTATCGGGGCAATATTAAGCTGTATTACTCAACAAAAATATGTGGATAAAACCGAGACATATCCTGGGTGATCAATGCACGGTCTTCACGAATGCCAATTCCGGCAGGTTGATCGTTCACCAGCCAGCTACCAATCAGCATATAGCTGTCGCCGAATTTCGGTAACGGGTGGAATTGCTGAACAATCATCCCTTCTTCGCCATACGGACCTTCCGCTGCTTCAATGGTTTTGCCGTTCTCAATGATCGACACGTTTGCGCCTTCACGGGAGAAGATCGGTTTAACCACATATTTTTCCATTTGCGGATGATCATCTTCCGCAAAATAAGCGGGCAGCAGGTTCGGGTGATTCGGGAACATCTCCCACAGTAGCGGTAGAAGCGCTTTGTTGGAGATAATGCTCTTCCACGCCGGTTCCAGCCAGCGTACGCCTGCATCCTCCAGCTTGGTGGAGAACATCTCACGCAACATAAATTCCCACGGATACAGCTTGAACAGGTTGGAAATCACCTGATCCTGTAAATCCGTGAACTGACCTTTTTCACCTAACCCGATATCGTCAATGTAGAGGAACTCGGTGGCGATTTCAGCTTCCGTTGCGCAGTCCTGCAAATACTGAATGGTTCCGCGATCTTCCACCGTGTCGCGACAGCAGGTGAGATGCAGCAACTGGAAGCCATACTGTTCACGCAGCTCAACGAAGCGATCGATCAGCTTTTCTTGCAGACTGTTAAACTGGTCGCTGCCCTCCGGCAAGTTACCGGCGTTAAGCTGATCTTCCAGCCAGATCCACTGAAAGAACGCCGCCTCGTATAGTGACGTTGGCGTATCGGCGTTATTTTCCAGAAGTTTAGGTTCGCCAGTGCCATCCCACGCCAGATCAAGACGCGAATAAAGCGATGGCTGGTGCGTCAGCCATGACTGGCGCACAAAACTCCAGGTGTGTTTTGGTATGCGGAATTTGGTCATCAGCTCATCGCTGGCGATCACTTTTTCCACCACTTTCAGGCACATCTGGTGCAGTTCGGCGGTGACTTCTTCCAGCTTTTCAACCTGAGAGAGGGTCAACTTGTAGTAAGCATCTTCACACCAGTACGGCTCGCCGTACATGGTGTGAAAATTGAAACCGTATTCGTGGGCTTTTTCGCGCCAGTCCGGGCGCTCGGTAATACTGACTCTTTCCATCGGTATCAGCCACCCATTGAACGAGAAGAGGTGCCGGTTGCGCTACGCTGCATAGTGCTTTGTTTGGCAACAGATTCACCAAAACCGCCACGGGTAACAGTAGTAGTGGTCGCCGGTTTTGGTGCCATTGCCGTCTTCGGTACGGTCATGGTGCGGCCTGGCTGGGCTGCGCCATAGTTTTTACCGGTCGCGTCGGTATATTTACCGTAAGCCGGGCTGGCCGGGTTTTTCGAGGAGAACAGCGGCTGCTGTGCAAATCCCGCGCCGCCGCCCATCAGACGTCCCATCATGTAACCGGCCATCAGCGGCATCCAGAAACTCCCGCTGGATTGCTGGGCCTGCGCCTGGTTTTCTGGTGCCATGCCAGCCTGGGCTGGTGCCTGCTGGCACTGACCTTCACCAAATTCAGCAACACAGTCTTCACGGGTGGCGTATTTCGGCGCAGTACGTTCGGCTTCTTTCAGCGCATTGTTGTACGCGGTGGTACATTCGGCGCTTTTGCCTGGGTTTGCAGCTGAACAGTCGTCAGCATTTTGATAGAGAGACACTGTTTCATCACTCTTTTCACAGCCCGCCAGCATAAAAACAGTGGCAACCGCGAGAGCGACTGGTGTCAGATGGCGTGCGCTCCAGTTTTTGCGGAACGATGCGTGGCGTATGGATTTTGTCCGTTTCATTTTTGTCTTCCGGGACCAGTGGTAAATACCCATCAGAATAGAGGATGGCTGGTCGAAATTGAAGCGAGAAGGGGGAAGAATGCGGCAGATAACCCGTATCTTTACGTTGCCTTACGTTCAGACGGGGCCGAAGCCCCGTCGTCGTCGTCAGTTACGGAAAGGGTTATGACCGTTACTGGTGGTAGTGCGTGCGGATGTTTGCTGAACGACTGGTGCCGGGCTATCAGGCGCATAACCATCAGCAATAGCATTCTGTTCCGGCGTTTGCGGGGCAACGTTTTCCGGATTAGTGGAAACCGGTTTGCTCAGCGCATTGTTCAGTGCCAGCAGATCCTGCTCGTTCAACGTACCCAGAGCTGACTTAATATTCAACTGGTTAATCAGGTAGTTATAACGCGCATTTGCCAGCTCTTGCTTAGCGTTGTACAGCGTGGTGGTCGCATCCAACACATCAACAATGGTACGCGTACCGACCGAGTAACCCGCCTCCATCGCGTCTAATGAGCTTTGAGCGGAAACTACGGCTTGTTTGTAGGCGTTAATGCTACTGATAGAAGCATTAATGTTGTTGAAGGAGGAACGTACGGTTTGTACGACGCTACGATGCGCGCTTTCCAGTTGCTCGCTGGCACCAACAAAGTTGTACTGGGCCTGTTTCACCTGCGAGTTAACCATTCCGCCCTGATAAATCGGCAGCGAGAAGCTCAGGCCAACTTTGTTCTGGCCCATATTGCTATCGTCATACTGGGTACCAGCGGCACCACGGGTTTTCGAACCGCTATAAGAGGTGTCAGAAATCCCGGTAGAAGCCGTTAAATCCAGAGTCGGTAAGTGACCATCCTGCGCCTGGCGAATTTGCTCGCGCGCCAGGTCCTGGCTCAAACGCGCCTGTAACAGGGACAGGTTGCGTTTTTCGGCTTCTTTCAGCAGCGTGTTAACCGGCTGTGGTTTGTCGGTTTTAAAGTTTTCGACATTCAGCGCCGCCAGTTCCGGATAGTAGTTACCGGTGATCTGGCGCAGCTGCTCTACCGCGTTATCAAGGTTATTACGTGCGGTCACTTCGTTCGCCAGCACGGTATCGTACTGTGCGCGGGCGTTCTGCACGTCGGTGATCGCTACCAGGCCCACGTTAAAACGTTGGGTGGTTTGATCTAATTGACGGTAGATCGCTTCTTTTTGCGCCTGTGTATAGGAAAGAACGTCAATCGCATTCAACACGTTGAAATAAGCGGTCGCGGTGTTGAGGATCAAGGTTTGTTGATCGGTCTGATACGTGACGTCCTGAATCCCAGCTGCTTTTTCCTGCAGCGTTAACGCACGCCATTTCGACATATCAAAAATGGATTGAGTTAACTGCAGGGACGCACTGGTCGCGTTAGAGTTGATGCCGTTCGCGTCGCGGTAGCCGTTGCTATAGGTGTAATCTGCACCTAAACCTAGCTGTGGCAGTAATGGACTGCGCGCTTCATTAATTTTTTCAAAGGCAGCATCACGATCGGCGGCAGACTTACGCAATTCCGGGTTACTAAGGCGTGCTTGCTGATAAACTTGCATCAGGTTCTCGGCCTGGCTCAACGAACTGAACCCAGAGAGGCTCAGGCCGATAAGAATGGGGAGCAATTTCTTCATTTGCATTCCTTGTGGTGAAGCAGTATTTAGCGCGATCAAACTGTAAAATTATTGCGGATTCTAGCAGAAGCCGCTACCGCAAAAGGTTGGCGTTACGTGCCATAGGGCGTTAATGTGCCTCAATTTAACACATGACTGCTCAAACGGCAGTCAAACGTCGCTGAAATTCACATTTAATTCACTATTAGTGCCAGGACATTAACAATGCTTAAGCCAGACAACCTGCCCGTTACATTTGGCAAAAACGATGTAGAAATTATTGCACGAGAAACACTTTATCGCGGCTTTTTTTCATTAGATCTTTATAGATTTCGTCATCGTCTATTCAACGGGCAAATGAGTCATGAGGTACGGCGGGAAATTTTTGAGCGCGGTCACGCCGCAGTCTTGCTACCCTTTGACCCAGTGCGTGATGAAGTTGTGCTGATTGAGCAGATTCGGATTGCCGCGTACGACACCAGCGAAACCCCTTGGCTACTGGAGATGGTTGCCGGGATGATTGAAGAGGGTGAAAGTGTGGAAGATGTTGCCCGTCGCGAAGCGATTGAAGAGGCGGGACTGATAGTCAAACGGACCAAACCGGTGTTAAGTTTCCTGGCAAGCCCGGGGGGCACCAGTGAGCGTTCGTCAATTATGGTGGGCGAAGTGGACGCCACGACCGCAAGCGGTATTCACGGTCTGGCTGATGAAAACGAAGATATTCGCGTTCATGTGGTAAGCCGGGAACAGGCATACCAGTGGGTAGAAGAGGGGAAAATCGACAACGCAGCGTCGGTCATCGCTTTGCAATGGCTGCAGCTGCATCATCAAGCGTTAAAAAATGAGTGGGCATAAATGAAGCGTTACACACCTGACTTTCCTGAAATGATGCGCCTGTGCGAGATGAACTTTTCACAATTGCGCCGTTTGTTACCGCGCAATGACGCACCCGGCGAAACTGTAAGCTATCAGGTGGCAAACGCACAATATCGGCTGACGATTGTGGAATCGACCCGATACACTACCCTGGTGACAATAGAACAGACTGCGCCCGCGATCAGTTACTGGAGCCTTCCGTCAATGACGGTGCGTCTGTATCATGACGCGATGGTGGCTGAAGTGTGTTCAAGCCAGCAGATTTTTCGCTTCAAAGCGCGGTATGATTATCCTAATAAAAAGTTGCATCAACGCGACGAAAAGCATCAAATTAATCAGTTTTTAGCGGACTGGTTGCGATACTGTTTAGCACATGGAGCGATGGCGATTCCGGTTTATTAGCGTCGTGAAACCTAAGGACACCATTTGGAAAGCCTGTTAACCCTTCCTCTGGCTGGTGAGGCCAGAGTCAGGATTTTACAAATTACCGACACTCACCTGTTTGCACAAAAGCACGAAGCCCTGTTAGGGGTAAACACCTGGGAAAGCTACCAGGCGGTGCTGGAGGCGATTCGGCCACACCAGCACGAATTCGACCTGATTGTCGCGACAGGTGATTTAGCGCAGGATCAATCCTCTGCGGCCTATCAGCATTTCGCTGAAGGCATCGCAAGTTTTCGTGCGCCCTGCGTCTGGCTGCCGGGCAACCACGATTTCCAGCCCGCGATGTACAGTGCGTTACAGGATGCGGGTATCTCCCCGGCGAAGCGGGTGTTTATTGGTGAGCAATGGCAAATCCTGTTGCTGGATAGCCAGGTGTTTGGCGTGCCGCACGGTGAGCTGAGCGAGTTTCAGCTTGAGTGGCTGGAACGTAAACTGGCCGATGCGCCAGAACGCCATACGTTGCTGCTGCTGCATCATCATCCGCTACCTGCGGGTTGTAGTTGGCTTGATCAACACAGCCTGCGTAACGCGGGCGAACTGGATACCGTGCTGGCGAAGTTTCCGCACGTCAAATACTTGCTGTGCGGTCATATTCATCAGGAGCTGGATCTCGACTGGAACGGTCGCCGCCTGCTGGCAACGCCGTCGACCTGTGTGCAGTTTAAGCCGCACTGTTCCAACTTTACGCTGGATACCATCGCGCCCGGCTGGCGTACTCTTGAGTTACATGCTGATGGCACGCTGACCACCGAGGTGCATCGCCTGGCGGACGCACGCTTCCAACCTGATACCGCTTCAGAAGGCTACTGATGTCTACGCTTCTTTATTTACACGGTTTCAACAGCTCGCCGCGCTCTGCAAAAGCGAGCTTGTTAAAAAACTGGCTGGCGGAACATCACCCTGACGTTGAGATGATCATTCCGCAGCTGCCGCCGTATCCTTCCGACGCGGCAGAACTGCTGGAATCCATTGTCCTGGAACATGGCGGCGATTCGCTGGGTATTGTCGGTTCGTCACTGGGGGGATATTACGCCACCTGGTTGTCGCAATGTTTTATGCTGCCCGCAGTGGTGGTCAACCCGGCGGTGCGCCCGTTTGAACTGCTGACGGACTATCTCGGTCAGAACGAGAACCCCTACACCGGGCAGCAATATGTGCTAGAGTCACGCCATATTTACGATCTCAAAGTCATGCAGATTGACCCGCTGGAAGCGCCGGATTTGATCTGGCTGCTGCAACAGACGGGAGATGAAGTGCTGGATTACCGCCAGGCGGTGGCGTACTACGCTTCCTGCCGCCAGACTGTCATAGAAGGCGGCAACCACGCATTCACGGGCTTCGAAGATTATTTCAACCCGATCGTCGATTTTCTTGGTCTGCACCATCTCTGACGATCAACTCGAATTGCTAACTTAAACCATGACGCAAACTTATAACGCTGATGCCATTGAGGTACTCACCGGGCTTGAGCCGGTTCGCCGCCGTCCGGGGATGTATACCGATACCACTCGCCCTAACCATTTGGGGCAAGAAGTTATTGATAACAGTGTCGATGAAGCACTGGCGGGCCACGCAAAACGCGTGGATGTAATCTTACATGCCGACCAGTCGTTAGAAGTGATTGACGATGGGCGCGGGATGCCGGTAGATATTCACCCGGAAGAGGGGGTACCGGCGGTTGAACTGATTCTTTGCCGTCTGCACGCGGGCGGTAAATTCTCTAACAAAAATTACCAGTTCTCTGGCGGCCTGCATGGCGTGGGGATTTCGGTAGTTAACGCCCTGTCGAAGCGCGTAGAAGTTAACGTACGCCGCGATGGTCAGATCTATAACATCGCCTTTGAAAATGGCGAAAAGGTGCAAGATTTACAGGTTGTCGGCACTTGCGGTAAACGCAATACCGGTACCAGCGTGCACTTCTGGCCGGATGAAACCTTCTTTGACAGCCCGCGTTTTTCTGTTTCACGCCTGACGCATGTGCTGAAAGCCAAAGCGGTACTGTGCCCGGGCGTTGAGATCACTTTTAAAGATGAGATCAACAACACCGAACAGCGCTGGTGCTATCAGGACGGTCTGAATGATTACCTGGCGGAAGCGGTAAACGGTTTACCGACGCTGCCAGAAAAACCGTTTATCGGTAATTTCGCTGGCGATACTGAAGCGGTGGACTGGGCGCTACTGTGGCTGCCGGAAGGCGGTGAACTGCTGACCGAAAGCTACGTCAACCTGATCCCAACGATGCAGGGCGGTACCCATGTTAATGGCCTGCGTCAGGGCCTGCTGGACGCGATGCGTGAGTTCTGTGAATACCGCAACATTCTGCCGCGTGGTGTAAAGCTGTCGGCGGAAGATATCTGGGATCGCTGCGCCTATGTGCTGTCAGTAAAAATGCAGGATCCGCAGTTTGCCGGGCAGACCAAAGAACGTCTCTCTTCGCGTCAGTGTGCGGCATTCGTTTCGGGCGTGGTGAAAGATGCCTTCATCCTGTGGCTGAACCAAAACGTTCAGGCGGCGGAGCTGTTGGCAGAGATGGCGATTTCCAGCGCCCAGCGTCGTATGCGTGCGGCTAAAAAAGTGGTGCGTAAAAAGCTAACCAGCGGCCCGGCGCTGCCTGGTAAATTGGCTGACTGTACCGCGCAGGATCTTAACCGTACCGAACTATTCCTTGTGGAAGGTGACTCCGCAGGCGGATCTGCCAAGCAGGCGCGCGATCGCGAATATCAGGCGATCATGCCACTGAAAGGTAAGATCCTTAACACCTGGGAAGTCTCTTCCGACGAAGTGCTGGCTTCGCAGGAAGTGCACGATATTTCGGTAGCTATCGGTATCGATCCTGACAGCGACGATTTGAGCCAGCTTCGTTACGGCAAGATCTGTATCCTGGCGGATGCTGACTCCGATGGTCTGCACATTGCCACGCTGCTCTGCGCTTTGTTTGTAAAACACTTCCGCGCATTGGTGAAACACGGTCACGTTTACGTTGCACTGCCACCGCTCTACCGTCTTGACCTCGGGAAAGAGGTTTATTACGCGCTGACGGAAGAAGAGAAAGAGGGCGTACTTGAGCAATTAAAACGCAAGAAAGGCAAGCCAAACGTCCAGCGTTTTAAAGGTCTCGGGGAAATGAACCCGATGCAATTGCGCGAAACCACGCTTGATCCGAACACTCGCCGTCTGGTGCAGTTGACTATCGATGATGAAGACGATCAGCGTACTGACGCGATGATGGATATGCTGCTGGCGAAGAAACGCTCGGAAGATCGCCGCAACTGGTTGCAAGAAAAAGGCGACATGGCAGAGATTGAGGTCTGATAATCCTCCCGCCAGAAGAATAAAACATAGCCCGGTATACAAGTGTATACCGGGCTTTTTTGATCAAAATTCCATTTTCACCGTGAATTGCACTTCACGCGGATCGCCAATCTGATTCCCCAGATTATTTGTGGCGATGGAAGAGGTGTAATACGTTTTATCAAACAGGTTTTTGACGTTTAATTGCAGTGTGACCGGATACTGCAATTTCATTTTGTATGCGGCGAAGGCATCGGCAACAAAATAGCCTGGCAGATAATAGTCAGCCCCATTGGTTGCCGAACGACGGCTTACACCATGTCCACCACCGCCAAATGTCAGCGTATTATTGCCTGGCATGTTATGAATATCATAGGTCAGGAATAGCGAACCGGTATGACGAGGAACATTCGGCAATGGTTTCCCTGCATAATCAGGATCCTCCAGAACCTTAGCATCGGTATAGCCGTAGCTGGCAATGATATTAATGTTTTCAGTTAATGCTCCCGCAAGGTCGACTTCTACCCCTCTTGAACGAACACGGCCTGCCGTTTTGGCGATGGTTTCATCACCAATACTTTCGGTATACAACACATTACGTTTATGGATATCAAACAGCGCAATATCTGCGGTGATACCATCGAATAGCTCGAATTTTGCCCCGACTTCGTAAGCATTAGATGATTCCGGTGGAAGATCGCCAATGTAGCTGGCAATTGACGACTGCGGCATAAATGTTTGCGAATAATTGGCAAATAAGGATACCGATGGCGTCAGTTTGTAGACCAACCCCAGTTTGGGAGTCCATTGTTCATCGCGGCTGTCAGTATTGACATTAAAAGGACGGCCTTTACCCGCATACTGCGTGTAATACTGATAGCGGATCCCGGCGACGGCAATCCAGTTATCGGTCAGATAGAGTGCGTCCTGTGCATACGCTGAGTAGCTCTCCTGTTTGATCGTCTGATCACTGTCCGACGCCGAAACCGTTGTACATTTGCTGGTATTACCATAAACAGGGTTGTAAATATTGAAATCTTTAGCTTTTTTACAGCGAATCATATCTGTACGCAGAAGATCATAATATTCATATGACACCCCACCCAGAATCTCATTATAGAATCCGGCAATATCAACATTCCCTTGCAGATCCGCACGAGTAGCATGCATACGCTGGGTAGAGCCCTGAGTTGCATCAACACGCCGTGTCAGTGTTCCTGTCGTTGCATCATATGCGGTAACACGCGCCTGATTATCGCTGTATTTATCCTGGCTGTAGCTGTAATCAAAGCGTGCTGTCCACTGGCTATTGAGATGATATTCTGCGTTGAGTTGCGCCAGATCGGACTGACCATCTGTAATATTAAACGGTTCGTCAAAACGTATTTTTCGATCAACGTTTACGGGCTGTTTCGTCGTAAGGTCGAAAATCGTTCCACGATCGAACGGAGTTTTATAGTCCCGATGGGAATAGAGCATGGTTACTGTTGCATTATCACCAAACCATGTGAGTGACGGGGCAATAAATGTACTGCGCTCTTTACCGAAGTTTCGCCAGTAATCTTCATCCTGCACTTCCCCGGTAAGGCGATACGCCAGCTGAGTGCCTTCAATGGGACCTGTGATATCAAGTTGCCCAGTGCCGCCACCAAAACTGGAGGAGGTGGCTGAAACCGAACCATGGAATGTTTTTTCCGGGCGCTTGGTCACGACGTTAATCAGTCCGCCAGGATCGAGAATGCCATACAGCGTGGAGGCCGGGCCTTTTAGCACTTCCACACGTTCTGTGGCGGCGTTGAAACTGCGAGGAAGTACGGTTCGCAGACCGTTGGTCATGATGGAGCCATCCCGGTTTGCGCCAAACCCACGGCGTACAAAGGCGTCCTGAGTTCCGCCTAATGTATTGGTCTGTACCACGTTACTGACGTTATAAAGCGCCTCATCCAGCGTTGTCGCATTCTGGTTTTCCAGAACCTGATCGCTAACCGTATTGACCACCTGCGGGATATCCAGCATCGGCATATCGGTTAATGTCGCCGTAGAGGTGCTCAGAGGTTGATAACCATCGGTTGCCTCAGTTGCGGTATTTGCATCTGCTGTAACAGTGATTGTTTCGCCATCTTTGGTCGTTACAGAGTCTGTTGCATGAATCATCGGTGCCGCAAAAAGCAGTGAAAAGAGCGCCCGACCTTTGAGTCCTGAGAATGAAGGTGTGAACATAGCCATTTAGTCTGTTATCCCAAAAACTCGCGGATTGTCGCGAGTGAAAATTGTTTCTTATTGCTCACTAAGCACTATCCGTTTGTTATTTCGCCATCGGATATGTAATTGAGAATCATTCAATCACGCAGTAATGTAGTAGTAAATGAGAAATAACAAAAAATTGCTACATGTGTTTTTATGAAAGGTTTATACAATTTGATTGCTTTTAATTTATTGATATTTAATGTTTTTATTTTTATGTATAAAAATATTTTACCTGTTATTTACCTTGTTTTTGTGTGGCTTTTAACTGCTTGACTACTACATTTTGTGGCGTCAAACTCTCAAAGGAGAATGAGTTTTATTTTTGTTTGTCTTTGATTAAGTTGGCGTACACGTGGCACATAACGCAAAAGGGCAGGGGCTGATCCTCGACAATGTTTCTGCCGGGTATCACAAGAAAATCATTGTTGATGGTGTTTCTTTCTCCGTTCCCACAGAAAAAATGACCGTTCTGGTTGGGGCAAACGGCTGTGGAAAGTCGACGTTGCTCAGCACCATTGCACGTATCTTGCAACCCATGGGCGGTTCGATATTGCTTGATGGCAAAGCGATTCACGAGCAACCAACGAAAGCGTTATCCCGTAGACTTGGGATCTTGCCGCAGTCGCCATTATTGCCGGAGGGCTTAACCGTTTATGAACTGGTGTCGCGTGGGCGTTTTCCCTGGCAAAATTTCATACGTCAATGGAGCGACGCCGATGAGCAGGCGGTAGAAGAGGCCCTGAAATTAACGGGTACGCAGGAGTTTGCACATTTACCTGTTGAAAAACTTTCTGGTGGGCAGCGCCAGCGTTGCTGGATTGCGATGGTGTTGGCGCAAAAGACGCCTTATATCCTGCTGGATGAACCCACAACCTGGCTTGATTTACGTTATCAGGTTGAAATTCTTGAGTTATTACATGATTTAACGCGTCATCACGGGCGTACAGTCGTCGTGGTGTTGCATGATCTGAATTTTGCCGTCAATTATGGCGATACGTTGATATTTTTACGCCAGGGGAAAGTGGTGCGTGTGTTGAATGAGGGGGAGCATTGCACGCCTGAGCTGGTAAAAGCTGTTTTTGACGTAGATGTTCACGCATCAATAAATCCTCTGACGGGAAAGCCGTTCTTCATGCCGTTTCGTGGTGTAGAAAAAGTATGATGCGCACAGGGCTGGTTACTGTAATTTTCCTCACCTTACTGCTGGTGGGATGCGTGGTATATCCAGGGATTGGTGCCCGATTTATTGCACCACAAACGGTGTTGCAGGCATTTCTTCATTTTGATCCGCAAAACTTCGATCACAACGTAATTGTAAGACTCCGTTTGCCGCGTTTAGCGGCAGCATTGCTTACCGGTGCTTCTCTTGGTGTTGCTGGTGCTTTGTTGCAGGCTGTCATTCGTAACCCATTGGGGGAGCCACATATTTTAGGCTTAAATGCCGGAGCCGCTCTTGCTGTCGTTGCCGCCAGTGCGCTTGGACTGGCCTTTCCGGTTGGACGCCCACTGCTGGCATCTACGGGGGGCGCGTTATTGTTCCTGTTGATATTGCTGCTTTCCTCCGCAGGGCGTTCAGGGGTAACGCCAATGAAAGTTACTTTATGCGGCGTGGCGCTATCGGCGTTCGTGTCCTCAATAACGGCTGCAATCCTGATTCTTGACGAACAAACACTGCTGGCGATGCGGACATGGCTAGCAGGTGATTTAGCGGGGCAGGATTGGGCGACGCTGGGTACGTCCGCCTGGTTTTCTCTGGGGGGATTTGTGTTAGCCCTTTACCTTGCGCCCTCCCTTAACATGTTGGCACTGGGCGATCGCATGGCGCAGGGGCTGGGCGTCTCTGTACTCCGCACGCGAACATTCACCCTGCTTGCGATCGCGTTGCTCTGTGGCGCAGCCGTATCGATTGCTGGCCCCATTGGTTTTGTCGGCCTGCTAGTACCGCAGATTGTCCGGCGTCTGGTATCAGCGGATCTGCGCGTTCTGCTCCCTCTTTCAGCTTGTGTCGGCGCGCTTTTGTTATTACTGGCAGATATTATTGCCCGGACGCTTTTCACGCCCCATGAGTTAGCGACCGGTGTCATGACGGCGTTAGTTGGTGCGCCTGTTTTTGTCATTATGGCGACGAGGATGTTCAAATGAGTCGGATAATGAACGTCGGGCTACGCCCACTACGTGTTGGTAAGTTTTCGACACTGGTACGCCCTAAAAATCTGCTGTTGCTTGGTGGGCTGTTCCTGCTTGCGGTTGGAATACTGATATTCGGTCTGATGCAGGGTTCTTTCTCTGTTCCGGCATCGGAAGTAGGACGAGCGTTGTTTGCTCCAGAAAACGTAAGCACAGACGCACGTTATATTGTGCAGGATATTCGCTTGCCGAGAGTCATCATGGCATTGCTATGCGGGGCCATGTTAGGTATGGCAGGGGCCGCAATGCAATCCATTGCACGTAACGGCCTTGCCGATCCTGGTTTAATCGGCGTCAAAGAAGGATGTAGCGTGGCTGTGCTGTGGCTGATTTTCCAGTTTCCAATGCTGGGAATGTTCTGGCGTCCAGTGGCTGGTCTTGCTGGTGGCCTGTTGGTGGCTTTAATCGTGATTTTTTGTGCGCGCGATATTTCCCGCCCGCGATTTGTTCTGATTGGTATTGGTGTTTCCTGGTTTTTCGCCGCCGGTATCGGTGTATTTATGACCACTGCAGATGTTCGAGATGTACAAACTGCATTGATGTGGTTATCGGGAAGCCTGCATGCAGCTAACTGGATGTTAGTCGGTATTTCAGCCTGTTGGATGTTGCCAGCCGCTCTTTTATTGCTGTTCACCGCCAGGACTGCGGATATCGCTCTGCTTGGTCATCAGGTGGCAACCGGGTTAGGCGTGAATAGTTCTCGCCTGGCGTTGTTACGTGTCGCCGCACCCATAATCCTGACAGCCGTCTGCGTTTCGTGTGTTGGTAACATCGGTTTTGTCGGATTGATAGCACCCCATATATCACGTTTTATTCTACGTGGCGGGCAGACGACATTACTGCTGGGGAGTGCGGTATCGGGGGCGTTGTTAGTTATTCTGGCGGATAGCATTGGTCGTTTGGCTTTTTTGCCTTTGCAACTGCCTGCCGGAATCATTATCTCACTGATTGGTGGACCATTTTTTTTGCTACTGCTCTGGCAGCGCAGGAACAGTTTTTAACGGGAGTTATATGCGTTTATTTTTTTCTCTGCTGATACTGTTGTCATTTTTTTCCCGTGCAACAGAACCTGTTCAGGTATTTACTGATGATTTAGGGCGCAAAGTCACTGTTCCTGCTCATCCAAAGAGAATTGTCTCTTTACACGATCTTGATATCACTATTCCTCTGATTGAGCTCGGTGTACCTCCTGTCGCCAGCCACGGGCGAACTCGGCCTGACGGTAGCCATTTCATTCGATCTGGCGCGTTATTGACAGGTGTCGACTTTGATAATTCATCGATCGCCTTTATTGGTACCGCTGATATTGATATTGAAGCGATTGTGGCGGCAAAGCCTGACCTGATCATCACAGAACCGACCCGTAATACGCCCATTGAACAACTTGAAAAAATTGCGCCCACGGTGAGCATTGATCATCTCAAAGGGGGCGCGCCAGAAATCTATCGCAAGCTGGCAGAACTTACAGGAACGCAGTCGAAGCTGGCGATACTTGAACGCCGCTATCAGGCACAAATCAATGCGCTGAAGGCGACGCTGGACAGCCAAAAAATAACGGTATCGGTGATTCAGGCAAACCAGGGAAAAATTAATGTGATGCATAGCTATCATTCGCTGGGGCGGGTATTACGCGATGCTGGTTTTCGTTTTCCGCCGCTGATTGAGAGCATTCCTGAAGGTGGGCGAATGGATGTGAGCGCGGAGCGTTTACCTGAACTGGATGCCGATTTTGTTTTTGCAACCTGGCGCGGTGACACCGGTGGTAAACCTCAGGATGAGCTGGCAGCAATGGAAAAAGTCATGCCGGGATGGTGTCAGTTTCTGACTGCCTGTCGTTCCGGGCGTTATGTGCTGATTTCTCGTGAAGAGGCAATTTCTAACTCCTTTGCATCTCTGGGGCTGATGGCTGCGCAGATACAATCACAAATTGCAGGGCGACCTCTACCGGAGGCTAAATGATCCAGAAAGATAAAGCGCGGGTTGATATTTTTGGTGAGCGTTTTCGCACTCGCGCGAGTCAGTTAACGCCTGGGTTAAGAGTTGTCGCCAGCTACATAAATGAGCATCGTGAAGTGGTACTCGAGCAAACGGCGATGGAAATTGCGGCCACGTTGAACACTTCCGATGCCACAGTTATCAGGGCTATACAGGCCCTGGGGTTTGCCGGGCTGCGTGATCTGAAACGCACTCTGGAACAGTGGCTTGGTCCAGCCCTTAGTTCCAGCGAAAAGATGTCTACGACGGTGAGTAACTTGACGAGCGATGTTAACACCGCAATCGACTTTGTTCTTGAAGGGCATTTGTATACCTGTAATGTCCTGTCAGAGCCTGAAAACCGCCACGCGCTTGCGCAAGCTGTAGCGTTGTTGGTGCAGGCACGGCAAGTCGCAATTTTTGGCATTGGCGCTTCGGGTATTCTGGCGGACTATACCGCACGACTATTCAACCGCATAGGTTTGCCTGCCACGGCACTAAACCGTACGGGTATTGGCCTTGCCGAGCAACTGATCGCGCTTCAACGTGGCGATGTTCTGATCATGATGGCGCAAAAATCAGCGCACCGGGAAGGGCTGACAACGCTTCGTGAGGCGAGGCGGCTGGGGATCCCTGTTATTTTGCTGACAAACGCGCTGGATTCGCGTTTTAGCAAAGACGCCAGTATCGTGATTCATGTTCCGCGCGGGGATGAAAAAGGGAAAACGCCGCTACATGGTACGGTATTGTTGTGTCTGGAAATGATTGTCTGGTCGGTAGCTTCCGCAGTGCCGCAGCGTGCGGTTAAAACCATTAAGCGAATTAACGATTTCCATCGAGGACTGAAAACGGGAAGAAAGAATGGCTAATCTGGGCTGAGACCGGTAGCAGCACCGGCCTCTTTTTAGAAATGTCAAAGCCCCGGCTGCAGGATACGAATATTCATCTCCAGCACGTCACCTTTTACGGCTTCGCTATATGCTTTCATGTGCGGGGTTTGCAGATGCGCTTCAAGATGCGCGATGCTTTCCCACTGCTCAATCATCACGATAGAATCCGGTGCCATAGACTGGAAACTCACGCCAGCAGCGCAATCCACCATTGGCGCATAGCCGTGGCAACCTTCTTCTTTCAGTACGGTTGGAACGATTTTAGCAAACTGATCCAACACTGCCTGACGGTGATGTTGACCAGGACGAGTACGGATTTCTGCGATTACTGTAATCATGGTTAACTCCTTCTAAAGCCAGAGCTCTAGTTAACCAAAAATTTCCACAAGATGCTTGCGATATTCTTCAGTATAGCGGGGAACATCAGGCATTTTTATCACGTCATTAGCGATAAATGTCGGCAGCGGTTCCATGCCAAGGAACTGGTTTGCTTTATGGAACGGCAGGTACACACCGTCAACACCAACGCCGTGGAAGAACTGATCTTTTTCGGTGAAGGCTTCCATTGGTGCGTTCCAGGTCAGTGAAAGCATATATTTTTTGCCCTGTACCAGGCCGCCGGAACCGTATTTTTTTGATGGATCTTTGCGGGTACGACCATCGCTGGCATACAGAGTCCCGTGACCTTCGGTGAATACATCATCAATATATTTTTTCACTGTCCACGGCGCGCCCATCCACCAGCCTGGCATCTGCCAGATCACCACATCAGCCCAGAGAAAGTTTTGTACTTCCGCTTTGACATCGTAGTCGCTGTCGGCGCGAACAATGCGGACATCATGCCCGAGGTCGCGCAGTGTGCCATCCGCGACTTCGGTCAGGGTGTCGTTCAGTTGACCATTGGAGTGGGCGAATTTTTTCGCGCCGTTGATAATCAGGATGTTGCTCATTTTTTAACCTCAAGGTGAGACGTTTGCCGACTATAGTACGTCACAGAGCGGTATGGTGAAATTAGCAAAATGTGCAAAGTCTTTTGCGAATTTAGCAAAAGTCTGATCTTTCTCTGATTCACCGATGCGGGATAAATATTTTCTGAAAATGACAATACTTAAATCAACTTCCCATAAGCTCCCACAGGAGAGATGTATTATGCAAATGATACAGGAGTTTTTCGGAAAAAATGATTATGGAGAATATATATGTCAAATATCATATACTTATCAATTAAAGGGAAAATACAAGGTTTGATCTCTGAGGGTTGTGGTTCGTATGCATCTATTGGTAATAAATATCAAATAAATAATGTGGATGAAATTTTTGTTTTACAGTTCGACCATTCTTTAAGTCGAGAGTATAATGTAGTGCATCACCCCATAAAATTTTACAAGCCAATAGATAAATCCTCCCCTTTATTAAATGCCGCTCTTTCTGAAAATGAAGAGTTATCAGCTGTATTTAATTTTTATAGAATTAATTCTGGCGGTTGTATTGAAAGGTTTTACACAATTGAATTGCAAGGAGCACATTTATCGAATATTCTGACATGTTATCCACACTCAATTACACATGCGGGTAATCAGCCGGAAGAGGTCATTGTTCTTAATTATAAAAATATAACATGGAAGCACCATATCGCGAGTACGGAATCATATAGTTGTTGGGAAGAAAGGATTTTTTAAATATGAAAAGCGATCTCACTATAAAAAATAGATATTGTACAATTCCACAAGCGAAGTTCCGTAAATGGGATGAAATGGACGTTTTACTCTGGAAGTTAGGAAAAAATGATTCGCGTCGCCGTTCAGGAGTATATTATTTAAATGCTTATAAAGATGCATATGTACAATATAATAGAGACAAAATAATTAAACATGCATACGCCGCTGGAATTCGTCCAGAGTTACTGGGCGGCGTGGCCTGGATTGAGTCAGGAGGTATGCCTGAAAATTATAAGTTTCAGATATATGAAACAAAAAGAATGATCGGATTGTTAGATATGCCTGAAAATAAAACATCATTTGGCTCAATGGGTATACAAATACGAACCGCAGCGATTACTCTAGGTCTAGACCCTTCAGAATTAACTACCAGAAATCAGTTAGAGTTAGCGACATGCCTAATGGAGGATGATTTTACCTTTCAAATTGCTGCTACTTATTTAAGAGATCTTGTCCTTTTTGATTATCCCTCTTCGGCAACACTGTATATGACGAATGAGCAGTATATTATGGCTGGTATTAGATATAATCGTGGTGTTGAACGAGATTTGGGTTTTTTTATTTATTTAATTAATAATTTGCCTGCGCGTGATACAGATGATTATAAATTCATCTCTTATGGTATGAGGTTGTTAGAGATTAGAGAACATATCAAAAAATTGATTAATGAGTAATCAGATATGTTAAAAAAACAACTACTATCAATATTTGAAGCACTATTATATATAATGCTTACTTATTGGTTAATAGATTCTTTTTTTGCTTTCAATAAGTATGACTGGATGCTTGAGTCGGGAGACAATATTTGCAGTATACCTTCTGTTTCAGGCGAAGATCGTATATTGCAAGCAATGATTGCAGCATTTTTTCTTCTGACACCACTTATTATTCTTATCTTAAGAAAACTCTTTATGCGGGAAATGTTCGAGTTTTGGTTATATGTATTCTCGCTCGTTATTTGTCTGGGTTGTGGTTGGTGGCTTTTTTGGGGACGGTTTATATTTTGCTATTAGTAAAGTCTATGAGAGTCGTTTTAACGGCTCTCATAGACAGAGAAGTTACCAGCTTACCTTCGCTTCAAATCCACCTTGTTTCGCATTCCCAAATTCAACATTCATGTCATGCAGCTTGGCGATTCGCTGGACAATCGATAGCCCAAGTCCACTGCCGGTAGCGGTTTGTCCGGGTGGGCGATAGAAGCGTTCGCCAATTCGCGCCAGTGCCTCTGGCGTCACACCGGGGCCGTTATCCCTCACGATGAAATTATCGGCATTCAGCGTGACGTCTACCACGCTACCTTGTGGACTGTAGCGCACGGCGTTATCCAGCAAATTTCGCACCAACAAACTTAGCAATAGCGGTTGTCCGGTGCGTTTGATGCCGTTGGCTTTGAGTGTCAGTCGCACGTCAATTTTCGCCTGCTGCGCCGTGTGGTAAATATCCATCACCGACGATTGCAGGAGATCTTCAAGCGGGATCTCCGCGACGTCCTGAAGGTTATCCAGTGAGTCCAGCCGCGATAGCGTGAGCAGTTGATCAACCAGACGAGTAGCGCGATCGATCCCGGAATGTAATTGGAGCAGCGCTTTTTTCCGCGCCTGCGGATCATCGTCAGAGAGCTGAGCAACTTCGGTTTGCACTTTCAGCGCCGTTAACGGGCTACGAAGTTCGTGAGCTGCGTCGGAGGTAAAGCGTCGTTCACGAACCATCATCGTATGTGTGCGGGCGAACAGTTGATTTAGCGACTCAACCAGTGGGCGCACTTCGCTGGGTACGCCCGTCGCGTTTAGTGGTTTTTCCGAGTCTGGGTCACGCATACGTAGTGCCAGCGCCAGTTTGTTCAGCGGCGCGAGTTCACGACCCAGTAGTACCATCATGATGATTAACATAATCGGCAGTGCGACCAGCCACGGGATCAATTGTCCGGCAACAATCGCCAGCGCCATGTCTTCACGGTATTCCCATTCCTGACCCACAACGATGCGATATTTGCCATCAGGTGAGGTCATCCAGACAAAACGCCAGGGATCGTCTTCACCGACCAGTTGCCCGTCAGCAAAACCTTCCCGCTGATAGCTATAGGGAATATCTTCTCCGTTATCGCCATCGTTAAGGACCATTCTGCCGTCGTGGGTAAAGATGGCAAAGGTCAGCGCATCGTCATCAACATGACCGTGTTTTAATTTATTTGGCGTCTGTGCCATGCGATCCGCCGCGTTGATTTCGTTGAGATCGAGCGTACTTAACCGTTTGGCAAACAGCATCAGTTGGGTGTCGAACAACTCATCGACGTTATCCGTTGTTTGTTTCCAGGCGACAAAGCTGGAAAGCAGCCAGGTCACCGAGGCCAGAATTAAAAAGATTAGCGTCAGCCTGACTCGCAGACTAAGACGTTGGGTAAATTTCATTTCTCACCTAATGTGTAGCCAATACCATGAACGGTACGAATAAAATCACTGCCGAGTTTGCGTCGCAGATGATGCACATGCACTTCAACGGCATTACTGGTGACCTCTTCGTCCCAGGTATACAGTTTCTCTTCAATCAGTTTGCGCGGCAGTACCCGACCAGCGTTACGCATCAGTAATTCCAGCAGGGCAAATTCTTTTGGTTTCAGCGTTAAGGGTTCGCCAGCCAGCGTGGCGATACGTTTGCCGGGGTCGAGCATGACGTTGCCGCGGAGCAGCTCGTTGCTGGCCTGGCCGTTGGTTCGGCGCATCAGAGCTTCCAGCCTGGCGGCGACTTCTATCAACGCAAAAGGTTTACACAGATAATCGTCAGCTCCCAGACGCAGCCCTTCTACACGTTCCGCCAGCGCATCGCGCGCAGTCAGGATCAATACCGGCTCACGCTGACCTTTTTCTCGCCATTCGCGCAAAATATCGCGACCATCCATGCCCGGTAAGGTTAAATCCAGGATCACCGCATCATAAGGTGCGCTATATAGCGCCTCTTTTCCCTGACGACCTTGTGTAAACCAGTCGACGCTAAAACCCATTTTACTAAGGCCCGTTTTGATGCCGTCGCCAATCAGCATGTCATCTTCTATCAGTAAAATTCGCATTTTTTCATCCCTGCGATAACCGTATTTGCTGCCAGTAAACCGTGTTGTAACGCGCTCTGTACAGCATTAAATTTTATTTTTTTCCCTTAAGAAGTTGTTAAGGACTATCTTGTTAAATGCTCGGAAACAGACATTAAAGGGAGTAATAAACATGAAAAAATTCGCAGCAGTAATCGCAGTAATGGCCCTGTGCAGTGCACCGGTTATGGCAGCAGAGCAGGGCGGTTTTTCTGGCCCATCGGCAACGCAAAGTCAGGCCGGAGGATTCCAGGGGCCGAACGGCAGCGTAACGACCGTAGAAAGCGCAAAATCCCTGCGTGACGACACCTGGGTAACCCTGCGCGGCAATATCGTTGAACGCATCTCTGACGATCTCTACGTGTTCAAAGATGCCAGCGGTACTATCAATGTTGATATCGACCACAAACGCTGGAACGGCGTGACGGTGACGCCGAAAGATACGGTTGAGATTCAGGGGGAAGTCGATAAAGACTGGAACTCTGTTGAAATTGACGTCAAACAGATCCGCAAAGTAAATCCGTAATTGTTACCGCTCCCGGGACGCGTTCCCGGGAATAATTTCGCAGGGAGGCAAAATGACAAACCTGACACTGGATGTAAATATTATCGATTTCCCATCAATCCCTGTGGCGATGTTGCCGCACCGCTGTAGCCCTGAGTTGCTCAACTACAGCGTGGCGAAATTTATCATGTGGCGTAAAGAGACGGGGCTTTCACCTGTTAACCAAAGCCAGACTTTTGGCGTCGCCTGGGACGATCCTGCCACCACCGCACCAGATGCGTTTCGCTTTGATATTTGTGGCAGCGTTAACGAACCTGTTCCCGATAATCGTTATGGCGTGAGTAATGGCGAACTTACCGGTGGGCGTTATGCTGTTGCCCGCCATGTTGGCGAGCTGGACGATATTTCACACACGATATGGGGCATCATTCGCCACTGGCTTCCGGCAAGCGGCGAGAAAATGCGTAAAGCACCGATTCTGTTTCACTACACCAATCTGGCCGAAGGGATAATAGAGCAGCGACTGGAAACGGATGTTTATGTGCCGTTGATGTGATGGGGAATCTTTACCGGAGTGTGAGCTAAATCACTCGCTATCAGTTTGAGCTAACAATGCTACAGGCGTATTGTTGTCGGGCTTATAATTTCTCCGGTAAGGAATACCATGTATACGCGAAATTTATTATGGCTGGTCAGCCTGGTAAGTGCGGCTCCTCTCTACGCTGCTGACGTTCCCGCCAACACACCGCTCGCCCCGCAACAAGTCTTTCGTTACAACAATCATAGCGACCCAGGCACGCTCGACCCGCAAAAGGTAGAGGAGAATACTGCCGCGCAGATTGTGCTGGATCTGTTTGAAGGTCTGGTATGGATGGACGGTGAAGGCCAGGTGCAGCCCGCTCAGGCTGAACGCTGGGAGATACTGGACGGCGGCAAGCGCTATATTTTCCATCTGCGTAGCGGTTTGCAGTGGTCAGACGGTCAGCCCCTGACGGCAGAGGATTTTGTCCTCGGCTGGCAACGTGCGGTTGACCCGAAAACGGCAAGCCCTTTTGCTGGCTATCTGGCACAGGCGCACATTAACAATGCCGCGGCTATTGTTGCGGGTAAAGCAGATGTTACATCGCTGGGTGTCAAAGCGATGGATGATCGTACTCTTGAAGTTACGCTTGAGCAGCCAGTTCCTTGGTTCACGACGATGCTCGCCTGGCCGACGCTGTTCCCGGTTCCTCATCATGTCATCGCTAAACATGGCGATAGCTGGAGTAAGCCAGAGAACATGGTTTACAACGGTGCCTTTGTGCTTGATAAATGGGTAGTTAACGAAAAGATTACTGCACGCAAAAATCCAAAGTACCGCGATGCGCAACATACAGTATTGCAACAGGTTGAGTATCTGGCGCTGGATAATTCGGTCACCGGCTATAACCGCTATCGCGCGGGAGAGGTCGATCTCACCTGGGTTCCGGCGCAGCAAATTCCCGCCATTGAAAAATCACTGCCTGGCGAGCTACGAATTATCCCGCGTCTGAACAGCGAATATTACAACTTTAACCTTGAGAAACCGCCATTTAACGATGTGCGGGTGCGTCGGGCGCTATATCTTACGGTTGATCGACAGCTTATTGCGCAAAAGGTACTGGGGTTGAGAACGCCCGCAACCACGCTGACGCCGCCAGAGGTAAAAGGCTTTAGCGCGACGACGTTCGATGAACTGCAAAAGCCAATGAGTGAGCGTGTCGCGATGGCAAAAGCCTTGCTGAAACAGGCGGGATACGACGCCTCTCATCCGCTACGCTTTGAGCTGTTCTACAACAAGTACGATCTGCATGAAAAGACCGCGATAGCGTTGTCTTCCGAATGGAAAAAATGGCTGGGTGCACAGGTGACGCTGCGCACAATGGAGTGGAAAACTTATCTTGATGCCCGACGAGCCGGTGATTTCATGTTGTCTCGGCAGTCGTGGGATGCGACGTACAATGATGCTTCCAGCTTCCTGAACACGCTCAAAAGCGATAGTGAAGAAAACGTCGGTCACTGGAAAAATGCGCAGTATGACGCCTTACTAAACCAGGCCACGCAGATCACTGATGCGACAAAGCGTAATGCGTTGTATCAGCAGGCAGAAGTGATCATCAACCAGCAGGCACCGCTGATTCCCATCTACTATCAGCCGTTAATCAAACTGCTTAAACCCTACGTTGGCGGTTTTCCGCTGCATAATCCCCAGGATTATGTCTACAGCAAAGAGTTGTATATCAAGGCACATTGATGCCTTTATCGCCGTCGGAGCACGTCCGGCGGCGCTATTCACGCTGATCTCCTGTGACTCGACGCGGCAGATAATGTAGTATCTCCGGCAATATTGCCCCTTTGAAGGCTGGCGAATAAGTTGAGGAATCAGAATTAATGAGCGATATGGCAGAGCGCCTTGCGCTACATGAATTTACGGAAAACGCCTACTTAAACTACTCCATGTACGTGATCATGGACCGTGCGTTGCCGTTTATTGGTGATGGTCTGAAACCTGTTCAGCGCCGCATTGTGTATGCGATGTCTGAGCTGGGCCTGAATGCCAGCGCCAAATTTAAAAAATCGGCCCGTACCGTCGGTGACGTACTGGGTAAATACCATCCGCACGGCGATAGTGCCTGTTATGAAGCGATGGTCCTGATGGCGCAGCCGTTCTCTTACCGTTATCCGCTGGTTGATGGTCAGGGGAACTGGGGCGCGCCGGACGATCCGAAATCGTTCGCGGCAATGCGTTACACCGAATCCCGGTTGTCGAAATATTCCGAGCTGCTATTGAGCGAGCTGGGGCAGGGGACGGCTGACTGGGTGCCAAACTTCGACGGCACTTTGCAGGAGCCGAAAATGCTGCCTGCCCGTCTGCCAAACATTTTGCTTAACGGCACCACCGGTATTGCCGTCGGCATGGCGACCGATATTCCACCGCATAACCTGCGTGAAGTGGCTCAGGCGGCAATCGCATTAATCGACCAGCCGAAAACCACGCTCGATCAGCTGCTGGATATCGTGCAGGGGCCGGATTATCCGACTGAAGCAGAAATTATCACTTCGCGCGCCGAGATTCGTAAAATCTACGAGAACGGACGTGGTTCAGTGCGTATGCGCGCGGTGTGGAAGAAAGAAGATGGCGCGGTGGTTATCAGCGCATTGCCGCATCAGGTTTCAGGTGCGCGCGTACTGGAGCAAATTGCTGCGCAAATGCGCAACAAAAAGCTGCCGATGGTTGACGATCTGCGCGATGAATCTGACCACGAGAACCCGACCCGTCTGGTGATTGTGCCGCGTTCCAACCGTGTGGATATGGATCAGGTGATGAACCACCTCTTTGCTACCACCGATCTGGAAAAGAGCTATCGCATTAACCTCAATATGATCGGTCTGGATGGTCGTCCGGCGGTGAAAAACCTGCTGGAAATCCTCTCCGAATGGCTGGTGTTCCGCCGCGATACCGTGCGCCGCCGACTGAATTATCGTCTGGAGAAAGTCCTCAAGCGCCTGCATATCCTCGAAGGTTTGCTGGTGGCGTTTCTCAATATCGACGAAGTGATTGAGATCATTCGTAATGAAGATGAACCGAAACCGGCGCTGATGTCGCGGTTTGGCCTTACTGAAACCCAGGCGGAAGCGATCCTCGAACTGAAACTGCGTCATCTTGCCAAACTGGAAGAGATGAAGATTCGCGGTGAGCAGAGTGAGCTGGAAAAAGAGCGCGACCAGTTGCAGGGCATTTTGGCTTCCGAGCATAAAATGAATAGCCTGCTGAAGAAAGAACTGCAGGCAGACGCTCAAGCCTACGGTGACGAACGTCGTTCGCCGTTGCAGGAACGCGAAGAAGCGAAAGCGATGAGCGAGCACGACATGCTGCCGTCTGAACCTGTCACCATTGTGCTGTCGCAGATGGGCTGGGTACGCAGCGCTAAAGGACATGATATCGACGCGCCGGGCCTGAATTATAAAGCGGGTGATAGCTTCAAAGCGGCGGTGAAAGGTAAGAGCAACCAACCGGTAGTTTTTGTTGATTCCACCGGTCGTAGTTATGCCATCGACCCGATTACGCTGCCGTCGGCGCGTGGTCAGGGCGAACCGCTCACCGGCAAATTAACGTTGCCGCCTGGGGCGACCGTTGACCATATGCTGATGGAAAGCGACGATCAGAAACTGCTGATGGCTTCCGATGCGGGTTACGGTTTCGTCTGCACCTTTAACGATCTGGTGGCGCGTAACCGTGCAGGTAAGGCTTTGATCACCTTACCGGAAAATGCCCATGTTATGCCGCCGGTGGTGATTGAAGATGCTTCCGATATGCTGCTGGCAATCACTCAGGCAGGCCGTATGTTGATGTTCCCGGTAAGCGATCTGCCGCAGCTGTCGAAGGGCAAAGGCAACAAGATTATCAACATTCCATCGGCAGAAGCCGCGCGTGGCGAGGATGGCCTGGCGCAACTGTACGTTCTGCCGCCGCAAAGCACGCTAACCATTCATGTTGGGAAACGCAAAATTAAACTGCGTCCGGAAGAGCTACAGAAAGTCACTGGCGAACGTGGACGCCGCGGTACGTTGATGCGCGGTTTGCAGCGTATCGATCGTGTTGAGATCGACTCTCCTCGCCGTGCCAGCAGCGGTGATAGCGAAGAGTAATATGCCGGGGAGGGCGCTGTTTCCTCCCGCTTGCAAGGAACGCCGGATGAAACGTTAAGTCGTCATCCGGCAGCGTATTCAACCCCCGGAAACGATAAAAATTCCCTTGAAACCGTTGTTTATTCATGCGTTGCGATTAACAATACGCTTTTCCAGAGAGCGGCTTTTAACAATGCCCTAACCTGATTTTCAGGTGACGTACAATGCCAGTCTCTCAGACCTTCAGAGGGTGTTATGCTATATATCTTTCGTCTTATTATTACCGTGATTTACAGCATCTTAGTCTGTGTATTCGGCTCCATTTACTGCCTTTTCAGCCCGCGTAATCCGAAACATGTGGCCACCTTTGGGCATATGTTTGGTCGTCTTGCGCCGCTTTTCGGCCTGAAAGTGGAGTGCCGCAAACCTGCAGACGCTGAAAACTACGGCAATGCTATCTATATTGCTAACCACCAGAACAATTATGACATGGTGACGGCATCGAACATTGTGCAGCCGCCGACAGTGACGGTAGGTAAAAAGAGTTTGCTGTGGATCCCCTTCTTCGGGCAGTTGTATTGGTTAACCGGCAACTTATTGATCGACAGAAACAATCGCACTAAAGCTCACGGCACTATTGCGGAAGTAGTGAATCACTTCAAAAAACGCCGTATTTCCATCTGGATGTTCCCGGAAGGAACCCGCAGCCGTGGTCGCGGCCTGCTGCCGTTCAAGACCGGGGCATTTCACGCGGCAATTGCGGCGGGCGTCCCGATTATACCCGTGTGCGTCTCTACAACTTCGAATAAGATTAATCTTAATCGGCTACACAACGGTCTGGTGATTGTCGAAATGCTGCCGCCAATTGACGTCAGTCAGTATGGCAAAGATCAGGTTCGCGAGTTGGCTGCCCATTGTCGTTCGATAATGGAACAAAAAATCGCCGAGCTCGATAAAGAAGTCGCAGAACGCGAAGCCGCCGGAAAAGTTTAAGTCGGCAATCTGTATTTTTGCGGGGAACACTTTCCTGCACGGTATTACTTTAGCCAGTTTTACATGGAGCAAATATGTCACTCAGTCGGCGTCAGTTCATTCAGGCATCGGGGATTGCACTTTGTGCAGGCGCTGTTCCCCTGAAGGCCAGCGCAGCCGGGCAACAGCAACCGCTACCCGTTCCGCCGCTGCTTGAATCTCGCCGTGGGCAACCGCTGTTTATGACTGTACAACGTGCGCACTGGTCATTTACGCCAGGGACACGCGCGTCGGTTTGGGGAATCAATGGTCGTTACCTGGGGCCGACTATCCGCGTCTGGAAGGGCGACGATGTTAAGCTTATTTACAGCAACCGCCTGACAGAAAATGTCTCAATGACGGTGGCCGGGCTACAGGTACCTGGCCCGCTGATGGGCGGTCCGGCACGGATGATGTCGCCAAACGCTGACTGGGCACCCGTACTGCCCATTCGCCAGAACGCAGCTACTCTGTGGTATCACGCCAATACTCCCAACCGCACGGCTCAGCAGGTCTATAACGGCCTTGCCGGAATGTGGCTGGTGGAAGATGAAGTCAGTAAATCGCTGCCTATCCCCAACCATTATGGTGTGGATGATTTTCCTGTCATTATTCAGGATAAACGGCTGGATAACTTTGGTACGCCAGAATATAACGAACCTGGAAGCGGCGGCTTTGTTGGCGATACGCTACTGGTTAACGGTGTACAAAGCCCGTACGTTGAAGTCTCGCGTGGCTGGGTGCGCTTGCGTCTGTTGAACGCGTCGAACTCTCGTCGCTATCAACTACAGATGAGCGATGGTCGCCCGTTACATGTGATTTCTGGCGATCAGGGATTCCTGCCCGCTCCTGTATCGGTGAAGCAACTTTCGCTGGCACCGGGCGAGCGTCGTGAGATTCTGGTGGATATGAGCAACGGTGATGAAGTGTCGATTACCTGTGGCGAAGCGGCGAGCATTGTTGATCGTATTCGTGGCTTCTTTGAGCCATCCAGCATTCTGGTTTCTACGCTGGTGCTAACGCTGCGCCCAACCGGCCTTCTGCCGCTGGTCACAGACAGTCTTCCGATGCGCTTGCTGCCAACTGAAATCATGGCCGGTTCGCCGATTCGAAGTCGTGATATCAGTCTGGGTGATGACCCGGGGATTAATGGGCAGTTGTGGGACGTCAACCGTATTGATGTTACTGCGCAGCAAGGAACGTGGGAACGCTGGACGGTGCGCGCGGACGAGCCGCAAGCGTTCCATATTGAAGGCGTGATGTTCCAGATCCGTAACGTGAATGGCGCGATGCCGTTCCCGGAAGACAGAGGCTGGAAAGATACCGTTTGGGTTGACGGACAAGTGGAGCTGCTTGTTTATTTCGGTCAGCCTTCCTGGGCGCACTTCCCGTTCTACTTCAACAGTCAGACGCTGGAAATGGCGGACCGTGGCTCGATTGGGCAACTGTTGGTCAATCCGGTACCGTAATGGACCAATTCAATGCCCCACAGAGTGGTGGGGCATTGAAAATTACTCAGTATGCAGTCTTCATTGTGTATCAGGTCGAAAATAATCCTGGCAGCATCAGACTAAGCTGCGGGAAATAACAAATAATTGCCATTACTACAAACAATGCCAGAAACATCGGCAGTAATGGTTTTATTGCCCTGTCGATACTGACCTTACCAATGCTGCATCCCACAAACAGAATGGTGCCGACAGGTGGTGTGCAAAGGCCAATGGTTAAGTTGAAAACCATAATGATGCCGAAGTGAATCGGATCAATCCCCAGATGCTGGGCGATCGGCAGGAAAATAGGTGTAAATATCAGGATCGCCGGCGTGATATCCATAAAGGTACCAACGATCAACAGAATGATATTGATAATAAACAGAATGACCCATTTGTTATCCGAAACGCGGGTAATCAGTTCGTTGATCAACTCAGGAACATCAGCATTCGTCATGGCCCATGACATCCCCATCGAGCAGCCTACCAGTAACAGAACAATTGAACTGGTTACTACCGAATCTAACAGAATATCATTGAGCTTCTTAAGAGTGATTTCCCGGTAAATCATCGCCAGGGCTAAACTATAAATTACCGCAATTGCCGATGCTTCTGTAGGCGTAAATACCCCCGCGATAATACCGCCAATAATGATAAAAATAAGCATCAGGCTAGGAATTGATTCGCGGAATACCTGTAAAAACTGACGGTAATTAATGCGCTCGGCCACCGGATAATGGTGACGTCGGGCATAAAGTGCAGCTACAAACATTAAGGCAACAGCGGTGAGGATGCCCGGCAGATATCCAGCTAAGAACAACGCAGCGACAGAAGTCCCGCCACTGGCAAGGGAATAAACAATCAACACATTGCTCGGTGGGATCATCAGGCCAATGGGGGCAGAGGCAATATTAACCGCTGCTGAAAACGCCGGATCATATCCCTCTTTTTCTTGCAGTGGTGACATAATCCCACCTACCGCGGCGGCTGACGCAACGGCTGAACCTGAAATCGCACCAAACAGTGTATTCGCGAGGATATTACAATGAGCCAGTGAGCCAGGAAGACGCCCAACTAATGCTTGCGCCAGGTTAACCAGTCGTCTGGCTATACCACCGGTATTCATAATGTTTCCGGCTAACACGAAGAAGGGAATGGCTAATAGCGTAAAGCCATCCAGCCCCACAGTCATCTTTTGCGAAATCACAGAAATGGCGGCATCGGGTGGTAAGGCAGTAATAATAGATAACAGCGAAGAAAGACCAATCGCAAAAGTAATTGGCACACCTATTGCCAGCATGACGGCAAAACTGCCAAATAAAATTAAGACGGGGTAGATATATTCAAAGTCCATATTTCCCTCGTTAATGAAAATTCCGTTTACGATAGTTGTCAATAATATTCATTACTGAATACCAGACCAGAATAAGCCCACTGACAGGCATAACCCAATATACTTTATCCATTGGCCATTTTAATACTGGAGAGATTTGTCCAACATGTTGTGCTTTTTCAACAACAATATTCCCGCCATAGATCATGAAAATAACCGCAAAGACCGTAATAATAATTTGGATAAAACTGTCAAGCGTCAGAACAGATGCAGCCGGAAGTTTTTGAGCCAACAAATCAATGGCCAGATGTTTTTTTAACCCCGCAGTATATACACCGCCAAGTAAAATCATCCACATAAATAAAATCTGGGTGAACTCATCAAGCACAGTGCTGGGAGCGTTAAAAATAAAACGTGCAATAACTTGCCAGGTTACGCAGAACACCATAATGGCGAGAATAATGCAGCAACATCCGGCAAGGATCTTATTAAGAATATGAGTGAGTGTTCGCATAAGTCTTCCATGAAAAGGCAGGAATTACCTGCCCATTAGGGTTACATACTTTCTACTAGCTCAAGGTTTTTGGCTGATTGTGCATCTTTCGCCTTGAATTCATCGTATAACGGTTTGACGCGTTCTTTGAAAGCGGATTTATCAACATCAACAACTGTTGCGTTCATCCCTTTCATTTTGTCGTAGGCTTCTTTTTCAGCCGCAGGCCAGATGACGTCCTTCATCTGCATCATTGACTCATCGGCTGCTTTTAATAATGCCGTGCGCTCTTTATCACCAAGTTTATTCAACACGTCGGTGCTGATAATTAACACATCAGGTACCATGGTGTGTTCATCACGTGAATAGACTTTTGCGACTTCGGCGTGACGCATATCGGAATAGACAACGGTATTGTTCTCTCCGCCATCAACCACTCCTTGCTGAAGTGCGGTGTAGAGTTCGCCTTGCGCCATCGGGGTAGCGACACCACCGAGTGCTTTCATCATTGCAATGGCGCTGGGGCTTTGTTGAACCCTGATTTTCATTCCCGCTAAATCTTCGGGTTTTGTAATCGGTTTATTGGAATAAAAACTTCTCGCACCGCCGTCATAGTACGTAATACCAACAAAACCTTTGCTTTCTGATGACTTAAGTATTTTTTTACCTAAATCACTTTGCAGAACACGATAATAGTGATCACGGTCGCGGAATAAGAACGGCAGACTGAAAAGGCTGTAATCCGGGGCAAATGATTCTAGTGATGCAGCATTAACCTTAACCATCTGTAATGCACCGGAGTTCATTAATTCCAGTGATTCACGCTCATTGCCTAATGTCGCATTTGGGTAAATGCGAATAACTAATTCACCATTAGAATACTCTTTGGTTTTATCCGCTAAATAGCTTAATGCTTTATGGACAGCATGGCTTTTATCCTGATTATGACTCAGTTTTAATGTTGTTTTTGCCAGTGTGGTATTAGATATTAATAAACAACTGGTTAACAGCATAAGCGATGCCGTCAGAGGACGAAGTGCTTTCATATCCTGCTCCTGGTTAATATAACAGAAACGATAAATACAGCGCTTTTCTATCGTTATAATAAAAAGTAGTGATTAATTCTCTGCCAGATAATGGAATATTCCTGCTGGAACCGGAATACCTTCCTGTTGGCATTTTTCTTTGTAGTGCATTTGCGGATCGTTCGGCGCTAACACTTTTTCGATACCGGGAGCCGGTTTAACGGCATGCAACTCCGTGACCATTTGCGCCATGGTTTTTGCAAAAACAGGATTGCCGAGCTTTTTCGGATCGATGGCAATAACCAAACTTGCCAGCTTACGCATCTTGTCATAATCACCATACATGCGAACAATATGGTTGCCAAAATTCGCATTCATCAGCATGCCAGTCAGTGCATCAATAGCCAGCGCAATGCCTGAACCTTTGTGTTGGCCGAAAGGTAGCAGGTTTTCAATCTTATGCGGATCAGTGGTGCCATAACCGTCTTTATCTATCGCCAGCCCTTCACCAATATGTTTTCCTGTTTCCTTTGCATGAAGTATTTTGCCAAAAGCCGTGGCACTGGTTGCCATATCAACAATCATCGGATGGCTGTTTTCCACCGGGAAACCAAAGGCGATGGGGTTAGTACCCAAAAAGCGCTCGGCGCCGCCATGGGGAGCCACGCAGGTATCGGTTTGCGTCATTACGATAGCAACCAACCCTTTGTTGGTGACCATCTCTGCAAAATAAGATAACGCGCCACAGTGAGACGTATTTTTAACGCTAACAAAACCGAGACCCTCTTCCAGGGCCAGTTTAATAGCGTGCTCAGTGGCGCTAATTAATGCCGAATGCCCCATTCCGTCGTCAGAGTCGAGAATGGCCACTGACGGTGAAATTTGCTCAATACTAAACTGCGGGGCTTTATTTAACCCTCCGGCAGCAAGGCGGGTACAATAATGTTCGACACGCATAACTCCATGTGAATGCACACCTGTAATATCGGCATGTATTAAAACATCTGTCACCTGTTGTGCAGTGTCGGCATCCAGCCCGGCGGTATGTAATTTGTGGTGCACCAGTGATTTTAAATTTTCTTCACTGACATAAACAGTTGTCATATATGTTCCCTTAAAAAGTGATCACACCCTTGACCATATTTTTATTTTCTACAACGTTACGCTGGTAATCTTCGCCAACACTAAAGAAATTGAACGCCTGGTTTTTCATTAAATTTTCGTGAATTTTATTGCTGCGCATCAGTTCAATCACCAACGCAAAATCTTCCCGTGTGGCATTGCGGCTGCTGAGTAACGTTGTCTCTTTTTTATGGAAGGTCGGATCGTCAATAACAAGTTCACCAATGTACAAACCGATGAAAACAATTTTGCCGCCATGACGAATAAGATTTACATCATGACTCATTGAAGCTTTATTTCCCGTCGCATCCAGGACTACGCAAGCCAGTTCGCCGCCAAATACTTCACTAAGCGCGGCAATAAAACCTTCCTGTGTTGGGTCGAAGACATTAATTGCCAGATGATCCACAACGTGCTGGCGACGTTGACAGTCAATATCAGCAACAACAACATGCGCCCCTTTAGCCCTGGCGATGGCTGCGGTAGCCAGACCGATTGGCCCAGCGCCAATCACCAGTACGTTTTGTTCAGCCTTGATCTCTGCCCGACGAACGGCATGTGCACCAATGGCGAAACATTCAACCAATGCTCCGGCACTGTCGCTGACCTCGTCAGGGAGAGGCACAAGGTTGTCTTCACGTACCGCAAGGTACTCACTAAAGCCCCCATCCTGATGCACGCCATACAGCGAAACACGTTCGCAGCAGTTCGTTTTCTTTTCCCGACAGGCTGCGCACTCGCCACATGGAATGCATGGGATGACGGAATAGCGCTGGCCTGATTGTGCTGTTTGGCACTGGCTGCCTCGCGAAACCGCTTCGGCGCATATTTCATGACCTAATACACGTGGGTAGCTAAAAAAAGGCTGTCTGCCGGCAAAAGCGTGAATATCAGTACCACAAATACCCACAGCTTTGATTTTTAACAGCACTTCATTATCTGCTGGTGTGGGAATATCCTTTTCCACATATTCCATAACGCCAGGCTGCTGACAAATTAATGTTTTCATTTCTGCTCATCCGATAATAATTGGCTGATGGTGGCCTTGATGCCTTTGTTTTTTATATTTGCAAAGGCGATTTTTATTTCATTTATAAATGGCTGATGGTTGCTTAAATCACCAAATATGGCGCTAAGGTGCAGTAATGCGAGCGCCTGTTGCCATGCGTCTTGTTGTTCCTTTATTAGCGCCTGAAATTGGTCATTCATTGGATCAGCGACAGACTGGCTTTTCTCAACAACATCAATGACATAATGCAACCAACCAGCAACGAGCAGTGACAGAACAGCATTGTTTTGCTTTTGCTGATGTAATTTCAGCCAGGGCGTCAGTGCACGCTGGGGAAGCTTTTGTGAACCGTCCATGGCTATTTGCCCGGTACGGTGTGCAACGTTACGGTTGCTAAAGCGTTCAATTAACAGGTCGGCGTATTCCTGGATGTTGATATTTAAGTCTGGATTAAGTGTTCGGGCTTGTTCATTAATCATCAGTTGGTGGGTAATGGAACGAAAATTAGCGTCTTCCATGCATTGCCAGATAAACTCATAGCCTGCCAAAGAGCCGTTATAAGCCAGAAATGAATGGCTACCATTTAACATGCGTAACTTCATCTCTTCATAAGGCTGAACATTGCTGACAAACATCGCGCCGGCTTTATCCCATTCCGGTCGTCCGCGCACAAAATTATCTTCGATCACCCACTGACGAAATGATTCGCAGACGATCCCGCAGGGATCGGCATAACCGGTTTTCGTTTCCAGTAAGGCGAATTGCGATTCAGTCATTGCCGGAACAATGCGATCTACCATCGTGCCTGGAAATGAGACATTTTCTTCGATCCACTGAGCCAGGGGCTGGTCCAGTTGTCGGGCAAAACCGAGAACGGCATTGCGCGTCAGATGCCCATTGTCTGGCAAGTTGTCACAGGAGAGCACACTAAAAGCGGCGAGTCCTGCCGCTTTACGTTGTTGCAAAGCACAGACGATCACGCCAATAGCTGACAGAGGCGCATCCGGGTTTTGTAGATCGTGTTGGATTAATCCATTGGTGAGATCAAGTGAACGTGTTTGCGGATCGAGGCAATAACCTTTCTCGGTGATGGTTAATGAAACGATTTTTACCTGAGGTTCAGCCAGTTTATGGATTGCTGCGGCAATGCCATCTCTGGGGGTATGAATACCGCCAGCCACCGAACGCACAAGGCGTGAGGTAGATTGCGATGCAGATGTTTCCACAACCGAAAACAGCCCATTTTGCGCATTTAAGTTTTCGATCAGTTGAGCATCACCAAACAGGTTGATCTCAAAGATCCCCCAGCGGGTGTCCGAAAGTTGATTAGTGAGATCCGTGTAGACAGCCTGGTGTCCGCGATGAAAAGCGCCAAAACCAATATGGACAATATCTGCCTGTAACCCGTCCCGAGGCCAGGTGGTTACCTGATCATAGTGGGCGGCAGCGATACTTTCGTTCCCTGACATTATGCTCTTACTCCTGACGACTTGTTTGTAGACCAATTTACATAATTCACTAGACCAAAAACAGAGAGATGCATCACGCTTGCAGAGAAAGGTAAAAGTACGAAACAGAACAACAAGGCGTTATTTATATCTGTATCAATGAGTTATATGAATAAAATGAAAGGAAAGTTTTTTAGAGGTCAGTTTTTAGGATAATTGCCGCTAATCTAAGATATCTGATGATAGTCGATTTATTAGACCAATTAAAAAGAGAGCGTGTACCAGTGGAGGGCGAAAGGCAGAGCCGGCGTTATTTTTCCCGCCAGCTCTGGACTAATGAAGGTTAACGAGCGAAGAAAAAGTCATCAAAATCGCTGATGGAAGCGTCTTGTTTGAAGATTTTGATCAGTTCATTTTTGCTGTTTTCCAGATGTCTCCAGGACGCTTCCCTGGCGAGCTCTGAATCTTTCTGTTGCAGAGCCAGGAAAATAGCCCGGTGATCTTCCAGCCATTGCAGACGCAAATGCTTTTCATGCAGGTACTTGTAGTTAAGTTTCTTCCAGCGGGGGTTTTCTGTACGCACTGCCCGCCATAATTCAGCGGCTTGTTTGATGAGTACCCGATTTTGCGTCGCTTCGGCAATAATGCTATGAAAACGATGATCCAGGTCTTCAAATCTATCACTTTCCGCAGCGATAGCGTTTTCCTGCAAACTAATGATTTTCTTTAACTCTTGTAACTCGTTAAAGCTAATCTGGCTGGCTGCAAAACCAGTAATATTGCTCTCAATCACCTGACGCGCCTGCAACAGTTCAAACGGGCCAATTTCTGAATAGGGCATTAATGATTTCTGGTTGAGCTTATCGGTGGAGTCGACAAAAAAAATCCCTGACCCTTGCTTCACATTCAATACGCCTTTCAGTTCCAGCATAATGATGGCTTCACGAATGGTAGTTCGGCTGGTATTAAACCGCTCGCTCAGTTCACGTTCTGAAGGTAAGCGTTCTCCGGCTTTGAATACGCCTGAATACAGCAGCTCTTCAATCTGTAGACCAATATCGTAATAGCGGCGCTTTGTAATAACCTGTTCCATACCTTGCCTTACTGTGGGTGTCCTCGGATAGCCGATCGTCGTGCAATATGATTTGAACGTTGCTGATCGGCATAAATAGTAGCGGCAGTTGCCACGATACCGCCAGCCTTAAATGTGCTTGCCCAAGTCGGGCAGTGAAAAACCTCACCAGGGTATTTCGCCACCGTTCATCAACATCACTTCATTTCCGCGCGTGATACAGCGTATAATCCCCGGCCTTTGATTATTTTTTTACCATTTCTGGAAGCAAAATGAGCTCTATCTCCCTGATCCAACCGGATCGCGACCTGTTCTCCTGGCCGCAGTACTGGGCCGCCTGTTTTGGACCGGCACCGTTTTTGCCGATGTCACGTGAAGAGATGGATCAACTTGGCTGGGATAGCTGCGACATCATTTTGGTTACTGGCGACGCGTATGTCGATCACCCAAGCTTCGGGATGGCGATTTGCGGTCGTATGCTGGAAGCGCAGGGCTTTCGCGTCGGGATCATCGCCCAGCCAGACTGGAGCAGCAAAGACGACTTTATGCGTCTGGGTAAACCGAATCTGTTTTTCGGTGTTACTGCTGGCAACATGGACTCGATGATCAACCGCTATACCGCCGATCGCCGTTTACGTCATGACGATGCCTACACGCCAGATAATGTCGCGGGTAAGCGTCCGGATCGCGCCACACTGGTTTATACCCAACGTTGTAAAGAGGCGTGGAAAGATGTGCCGGTGATCCTCGGCGGTATTGAGGCCAGCCTGCGCCGTACCGCGCACTATGATTACTGGTCGGATACCGTGCGCCGTTCCGTGCTGGTGGATTCGAAAGCCGACATGCTGATGTTTGGTAACGGTGAGCGTCCGCTGGTGGAAGTGGCGCACCGTCTGGCGATGGGCGAGCCGATTAGTGAAATCCGCGATGTGCGTAATACCGCGATTATCGTAAAAGAGGCGTTGCCAGGCTGGAGCGGTGTGGATTCCACCCGTCTTGATACCCCTGGGAAAATCGACCCAATCCCGCATCCGTATGGCGAAGATTTGCCGTGCGCGGATAACAAACCGGTAGCTCCGAAAAAGCAGGAAGCCAAATCTGTAACCGTGCAGCCACCACGCCCGAAACCGTGGGAAAAAACCTACGTGTTGCTGCCTTCTTTCGAGAAAGTGAAGGGCGATAAAGTGCTGTACGCCCATGCTTCGCGCATTCTGCACCACGAAACTAACCCAGGCTGCGCCCGCGCATTGATGCAAAAACATGGCGACCGCTATGTATGGATCAACCCGCCTGCTATTCCGCTTTCTACCGAAGAGATGGATAGCGTCTTTGCGCTGCCGTACAAGCGCGTGCCGCATCCGGCTTACGGTAATGCCCGAATTCCGGCTTACGAAATGATTCGTTTCTCGGTCAACATTATGCGTGGCTGCTTTGGCGGCTGCTCTTTCTGTTCTATTACCGAGCACGAAGGGCGCATTATTCAGAGCCGTTCCGAAGATTCGATTATTAATGAGATCGAAGCGATCCGCGACACTGTTCCAGGTTTTACGGGCGTGATTTCCGATCTCGGTGGGCCTACTGCCAACATGTATATGTTGCGCTGCAAATCGCCACGCGCTGAGCAAACCTGCCGTCGTTTGTCGTGCGTTTATCCGGATATTTGTTCGCACATGGACACTAATCATGAACCGACCATCAATCTCTATCGCCGTGCGCGTGATCTGAAAGGCATTAAAAAGATCCTGATTGCCTCTGGTGTGCGTTATGACATCGCTGTAGAAGATCCGCGCTATATCAAAGAGCTGGCGACCCATCACGTTGGCGGTTATCTGAAGATTGCCCCGGAACATACCGAAGAAGGGCCGTTATCGAAGATGATGAAGCCGGGCATGGGCAGCTATGACCGCTTTAAAGAGCTGTTCGATACTTACTCGAAACAGGCAGGTAAAGAACAGTATCTGATCCCGTATTTCATCTCCGCGCACCCGGGTACGCGTGATGAAGATATGGTGAATCTGGCGCTATGGCTGAAAAAGCATCGCTTCCGCCTCGACCAGGTGCAGAACTTCTATCCGTCGCCGCTGGCTAACTCGACCACCATGTATTACACCGGCAAAAACCCGCTGGCGAAGATTGGTTATAAGAGTGAAGACGTCTTCGTGCCGAAGGGCGACAAACAGCGTCGTTTGCATAAAGCGTTGTTGCGTTACCACGATCCGGCAAACTGGCCGTTAATCCGCCAGGCGCTGGAAGCGATGGGCAAAAAGCATCTGATTGGCAGCCGTCGCGATTGCTTAGTGCCTGCGCCAACTATTGAAGAGATGCGTGAGGCTCGTCGCCAGAACCGCAATACCCGTCCGGCGTTGACTAAACATACGCCGATGGCGACCCAGCGTCAGACGCCTGCTACGGCAAAAAAAGCGTCGTCTACGCAATCTCGCCTGCAGAATGCTGGTGCGAAGAAACGCCCTAAAGCGGCGGTTGGACGTTAAAAAATATCCCCGGTAACAGAATGCTGCCGGGGATTTTTTTATCATTCTGCGTACATACGCAAGCAGCGCAGGCAGTCGAAATAGTCCTGTGCATCAAGACGCGTATTGGCTCTGTTAGCTTCGGATTTGGCAGCATAGATTTGTGGGCGTAATGCTTTCATATCCTGCTCAAGCCGGGCGATTTTTGCATTTAATGTTTGCACATTGCTCGCCAGTTGATTGACCTTTTGCTCATTGACGCAGCCACTGAGCAAGCAGGTTGCCAGAACAACAGCTCCCACGGTGAAAATCGTTTTCATATAGTGTTCCCTTTTATTTATTGTTCCGGCTAATTGTTATTTAATTCAGCTCATTGTTTTAATCTGGCGGCGGTTTTTGCCTCAATCTGCTTAAGTAGGCTGCCGCTGTTCGGGCGGATAAAATCAGCGATTTCCCACTTACCTTCGCGCCGCTGTAAAATCAGTTCTTGCTCTTCGTTGTTGCCATTGGTCAGCGTAAAGCGAACATGAATGCGGGCGGAATCGGTGGTTTTCTCCAGGACTCGAATTTCATCAACGCGGGAAAATAACGACTCTTCGCCAAAACAGATCGGATTGTCGTAAATAAATTGCCGTTCTATTTGCATATCTTCATCGGGATTGTTGGCCGTCTTGAAGGTGGTTTTATAGAAGGCATTGACCGCCTGGCGGTAAGAGTCGGAAACCACCCACGTCCACGGCCAGCTATAATCAGCAATATGTTCAAAGAGTTCGGCAACAAAGGCTTCCGGCTGTTCTTTTTGCAACGAAGCTATAGTGGCCAGCGTTTTTTCATTCTCGCTATTAACCGCTTGTAAGACGCTGCCATGATTGCTGACAATATCGTCAATGACCCAACGACCATTTTCCGCCACCATTTTCAGTGTCTGCGAGGTCTTTTCTTTATCGTCTTGAAAGATACGAAAGCGCACAGCGGCATCGGCATGATCGGCGTCAGTTTGGGTTATCGCTACGCTTTCTAACACCAGATTGCCAAAATCCTGACAATCACAAACCGGATCATAATCCAGCCAGCCAATATTGCCCGGCAGCGTAAGATTGTCGTTCAGGATAAGCGCCTGTTGAATACGCGCAGAAGTTATCGCTCGCTCTCCGGTTTCACCAAAATAAGGGGCAGTGGCATCTGATTTATAGTTCTGATAAATATGCCGGACTGTTTGTTCTACGGTCTGTGAGGGGGGCTGTGCGTGTACGGTAAAACTTGCCAGGGCTGCTAAAAACAGAAGTATTATTTTCATCTGTTTTTCACCTCTCCGTTGCGTTTATCCCGGATATAGATGAGTTGTTCTTTTAAGAGCTTCCGGCTCTGCATGATGATGTCCTTATATTTGGCATTCCTGAACAAGGAAGAGTAGCAACGGGCGGGACGCGAGGGGAATAAATGATTTCTGAAAAGTCCGGTAGCGGAACATTACCGCCACCGGGAGAATTTGCACGTTAGCCGCCGAACTGGTCAGGATCGGGACCGAGACGCTTGCCCTGATCGAGTTTTGCAATTTCGCCAAGTTCGTCTTTGTCGAGACGGAAATCCCAGACATCAAAGTTTTCGACAATGCGTGAAGGTGTGACCGATTTTGGGATCACCACCAGGCCGCTATCCAGATGCCAGCGGATAACAATCTGCGCAGGGGTTTTGCCGTATTTATCTGCCAGATCGCGAATGACTTTCTGATCGAAAACACCTTTCCCACCTTGCGCTAATGGACTCCAGGATTCGGTCTGGATTTTGTGTGTCGCGTTCCAGGCATGTAGCTGGCGTTGTTGCATCAGCGGGTGAAGTTCGATCTGGTTTATCACAGGCGTCACGCCAGTTTCATCAATCAGGCGTTGCAGGTGATGGATCTGGAAGTTGCACACGCCAATGCTTTTGATTAATCCCTCTTTTTGCAATTCGATCATGCCCTTCCATGCTTCGACATAATGGTCGATAGCGGGAACGGGCCAGTGCATTAAGTAGAGGTCGATATAATCAAGCTGGAGTTTTTTCAGGCTGTCGAGCAGGGCTTCGCGGGGGCGCTTGTGGTCGTCGTTCCACAGCTTAGTGGTGATGAACAGTTCTTCTCTGTTGACTGAGGCATTTTTCAGGGCTTTGCCGACACCTTCTTCGTTCTTGTAGGCCGCGGCGGTATCAATCGAGCGATAACCCACTTCTAACGCTTTTTGAATGGCGGTGATTACTTCCTCATTACTTGCTTGCCAGACGCCCAGTCCCAGCTGGGGCATGACATTGCCATCCTGTAGCTTAATAACGGTTGGATTAGCCATACGTTCCTCCTTTATATGAACTCACCGGAGCAGGCTCCGGTGAGGTGTTGTGAACTTAAGTCTGGACGAAATGCCCGAAAACGAAAGTTTGAGGCGTAAAAAGCTTAGCGGGCGGCTTCGTATATACGGCGGCTGACATCCAGCGTAATGTCATGATTTTCGCCCAGTTGGGTCATGCCGTGCTCTTCCAGTTTTTTCAGCAAAGCCGGGATGGAGCTGCCGTCCAGACCGTAGTCGGAGAGGTGGGTCGGCACGCCTAATTGCTCAAAGAAATTGCGGGTTGCGGCAATCGCGGCGTCAATACGCTCATCGTCTGAACCTTCAGTGATATTCCAGACGCGTTCAGCATATTGCAGCAGCTTAGCGCGCTTGGTATCGCGTTTTTCATTCCACAGTGCAGGCAGGACGATAGCCAGTGTTTGCGCGTGATCCAGACCGTGCATCGCAGTCAGTTCGTGGCCCAGCATATGCGTTGCCCAGTCCTGCGGTACGCCAGCGCCGATCAAACCGTTCAGCGCCTGAGTCGCCGCCCACATGACGTTGGCGCGCACATCGTAGTTTTCTGGCTCTTTCAGGGCTTTCGGACCATCTTCGATCAGCGTCAGCAAAATGCCTTCTGCGAAACGGTCCTGAATTTTGGCATCAACCGGTTTGGTAACATACTGTTCCACGGTGTGTACAAAGGCGTCCACTACGCCGTTAGCCACCTGACGCGGCGGCAGGGTGTAGGTATAAACCGGATCGAGCACGGCAAATACGGGCTGAACATGGGCAGAATGGAACGCCTGCTTGTCGCCTGTGGTTTTACGGGAGATCACCGCGCCTGCGTTGGATTCTGAACCGGTTGCTGGCAGCGTCAGCACACAGCCCATCGGGATGGCGCTTTTAATCTCTTTGCCGCCCGTTTGCAGAATGTGCCACGGATCGATATTTTCCGGATAGTTAGCCGCTGCGGCGATAAATTTGGTGCCGTCCAGTACAGAACCGCCGCCAACCGCCAGCAGAAAAGTCACTTTTTGTTCGCGAACCAGTTTCACGGCGTTCATCAGCGTTTCATAAGCCGGGTTTGGTTCAATACCGCCAAATTCCAGCACGTCCATGCCTTTCAGGGCATCCAGAACTTGATCGAGAACGCCGGTTTTTTTCACGCTGCCGCCGCCGTAGGTAATCAATACGCGAGCATCGTGAGGAATTTGTTCGCGTAAACCAGCGATTGCGCCTTTACCAAACAGAATGCGGGTTGGGGTGTGCAGATTAAAGTTGTTCATTACTTGCTCCCTTTGCTGGGTCAATATGAGGGCAGAGATCGGTCTGCCTGATGTTTTTCATTGTGGTCGCCAGCGCCGTACCTCTCAATGCTCATTTCTGCCAATGTCTTGCCTATTTCTCCAGAGTGCTGGAGAAATGCTACAAAATTGCGCACAATCAAATTGCCGCATTATTCCTAAGAAATTACGCGATATGAAACGTGAAGAGATTTGCCGCTTGCTGGCGGATAAAGTTAATAAACTGAAAAATAAAGAAAATAGTTTGTCAGAGCTGTTGCCCGATGTGCGTTTGTTGTATGGCGAGACGCCTTTCGCACGCACACCGGTGATGTACGAGCCTGGCATCATAATTCTCTTTTCCGGGCATAAAATCGGTTATATCAATGAACGCGTGTTTCGTTATGATGCCAATGAATACCTGCTGCTGACGGTGCCGTTGCCGTTTGAGTGCGAAACCTATGCCACGTCAGAGGTGCCGCTGGCAGGGTTGCGTCTCAATGTCGATATTTTGCAGTTACAGGAACTGTTGATGGACATTGGCGAAGATGAGCATTTCCAGCCGTCGATGGCAGCCAGCGGGATTAACTCTGCCACGTTATCAGAAGAGATTTTATGCGCGGCGGAGCGGTTACTCGACGTGATGGAGCGACCGCTGGATGCGCGTATTCTCGGCAAACAGATCATCCGCGAAATTCTGTACTACGTGCTGACCGGACCTTGCGGCGGCGCGTTACTGGCACTGGTCAGCCGCCAGACTCACTTCAGCCTGATTAGTCGCGTGCTGAAACGGATTGAGAATAAATACACCGAAAACCTGAGCGTCGAGCAACTGGCGGCAGAAGCTAACATGAGCGTATCGGCGTTCCACCATAATTTTAAGTCTGTCACCAGCACCTCGCCGTTGCAGTATTTGAAGAATTACCGTCTGCATAAGGCGCGGATGATGATCATCCACGACGGCATGAAGGCCAGCGCGGCGGCGATGCGCGTCGGCTATGAAAGCGCATCGCAATTTAGCCGTGAGTTTAAACGTTACTTCGGTGTGACGCCGGGGGAAGATGCGGCAAGAATGCGGGCGATGCAGGGGAATTAAATACGTTCCCGGTACAGCAACCGGGAACGGGGAAAATCGTCAGGCGTTACAGTATTTTTTTTTAATCACCACAAACAGCGTGCCCAACAAGCCAGCGGTTAACAAGGCAATTGGCAGGATCATCAGGAACGTCATTACCTGATCTTCATGGCGTTTAACGAACGGAATCATACTTAAGGCATAGCCGAAACTGGTTACCACGCTGACCCACAGCAATCCGCTTAACCAGTTGAAAAACTGGAAGCGGCGGTTTGGCAGACCGGAAATTCCCGCCATGGTTGGCAGCAGCGTACGGACAAATGCAAGAAAACGTCCAGCCAGCAGCGCCAGCAGACCGTGGCGGTCAAACATGCAGGTGGCGCGCTGGTGATATTTAGCAGGAAGCTGTGCCAGCCAGCCTTTCACCGTTTTGGTATTCCCTAACCAGCGCCCCTGAATATAACTTAGCCAGCAGCCCAGACTTGCTGCGGCGGTCAGAATCGCAATCGTAGGCAGAAAATCCATAACCCCCTGGGCAATCAATGCGCCAGCCAATATCAACAAGCTGTCGCCTGGCAAAAATGAGGCGGGCAGCAAGCCGTTTTCTAAAAACAGCGTGGCAAACATAACAAAGTAAACAACGCTAACAATATGAGGGTCCGCCAGCGCGGCAAAGTCGTGTTGCCAGAGCGCAGCGATGATATCTTGAATAACAGCCATGGACTTTCCTGTGGAACAGCGTTTAAGCCTTTATCTGCCTATTGTACTCCTGAATCGTCCGGGACGCCTTGATCCCAGACGCAACAATTTAAGACTTTTCACAATAAAATGTCTGCAAAATTGTCCAAAAGTGGCAATGTTATACAATTCGCGCAAAACCGGCGTCCAGATCGGCAATCAGATCGTCGACATCTTCCAGACCAATATGCAGGCGAATCAAGGTCCCGCTAAAATCGATCTCGCCTTGTGGGCGAATGGCGGCGATATGTTCTGGTTGATTCGCCAGGATCAACGATTCATACCCGCCCCACGAGTAGGCCATGCTGAATAAACTGAAGTTATCCAGATAGTTCGCCAGCTCTTCATTATTGAGTTTTTTCTTAAGCACAAAGGAAAATAGCCCGCTGCTGCCTGTAAAGTCTCGTTTCCAGAATTCGTGGCCTTTACTGCCAGGCAGAGCAGGGTGGTTAACTCGCGCTACTTGGGGATGTTCTGCCAGCCATTCAGCCACTTTCAGACTGCTTTCATGATGTTGGCGCAAACGCACACCTAATGTGCGCAGGCCACGGCTGGTTATATAGGCGGTATCGGCATCGACCATCTGGCCCATCAGATAGGCATTCTCTCGCAGCTGCTCCCAGCAACGGGCATTGCACACGGCAGTGCCAATCATCGCATCTGAATGCCCAACCAGATATTTGGTGGCGGCCTGAATAGAAACATCGATGCCAAAATCCAGCGCCTTAAACAGCACACCGGCTGCCCAGGTGTTGTCGATCATAATGATGGCATCCGGGACCACACTGCGTACGGCGGCAACAATCGCCGGAACATCGTGGACTTCCATGGTGATGGAACCTGGCGATTCCAGAAACACGATTTTAGTGTTTGGCTGCAGATGCTTAACGATATCGGCACCAATCAGCGGATCAAACCACGATGTCGTTACGCCCAGTTTGCTGAGGATTTTGCTACAGAAATCCTGACTCGGTTCATAAGCGGTGTTGGTCATCAACACATGATCGCCCTGTTCGACAAAAGCAAGAATGGAATTAGCAACCGCTGCCGCCCCGCAGGGAAATAGCACACAGCCTGCGCCACCTTCCAGTTCACACATCGCTTGTTGTAAGGAGAAATGGGTTAACGTTCCACGCCGTCCATAGAACAACTCGCCATTGGCGCGATTACGTGTCGCGTGTTTTTTGGCTTCTACACTGTCAAAGACCAGCGAAGACGCGCGCTGAATCACGCTATTTACCGCACCGAGCGTGTATTTTTTGCTGCGTCCTGCATTCACCAGTTGAGTATCAAGCTTTTTGTCCGCCATGTCGGGATTCCTGTTTTTATACGTCTGGATGTCTAAACTAGCATGAATATTCGCGGGCGCATCCTGAAGAATTGGCATAAAGCAGAAAATTTTCGCAAATGGCGTGCTGGTGACTTTTTTACTGCGTAAACGCAAGGAAAAGAAAGCAAAGGTACGGCAGTATGCAAATAGTAATGAGAACGACTATCAATTCGACGTCGTTTTGATATTATTATGCACAGATTTTGTGACTTGCGTCCTGGAGATACACAGTGGGTAATAATTTAATGCAGACGGACCTCTCCGTCTGGGGTATGTATCAGCACGCCGATATTGTCGTTAAGTGCGTGATGATTGGGCTTATTTTGGCCTCCGTAGTCACCTGGGCAATCTTCTTCAGTAAGAGCGTGGAGTTCTTCAATCAGAAGCGTCGTCTTAAGCGCGAGCAGCAACTGCTGGCTGAAGCGCGTTCCTTAAACCAGGCCAACGATATCGCTGCTGATTTTGGTAGCAAAAGCTTGAGCCTGCATTTGCTCAATGAAGCGCAGAATGAGCTGGAACTGTCAGAAGGCAGCGACGATAACGAAGGTATTAAAGAACGTACCAGCTTCCGTCTGGAGCGTCGGGTCGCCGCAGTAGGTCGTCAAATGGGCCGTGGTAACGGCTATCTGGCAACCATCGGCGCGATTTCGCCGTTCGTTGGTCTGTTTGGTACGGTCTGGGGCATCATGAACAGCTTTATTGGTATCGCGCAAACGCAGACCACTAACCTGGCAGTCGTTGCGCCGGGTATTGCAGAAGCTCTGTTAGCAACGGCAATCGGCCTCGTGGCAGCGATTCCTGCGGTCGTTATCTATAACGTATTTGCACGCCAGATTGGCGGCTTTAAAGCGATGCTGGGTGATGTTGCAGCGCAGGTATTGTTGCTGCAAAGCCGTGACCTGGATCTGGAAGCCAGCGCCGCTGCGCATCCGGTTCGTGTCGCACAAAAATTACGTGCAGGATAATGTCCGATGGCGATGCATCTTAACGAAAACCTCGACGATAACGGCGAAATGCATGATATCAACGTGACGCCGTTTATCGACGTGATGTTGGTTTTGCTGATTATCTTTATGGTGGCGGCACCGTTAGCGACGGTAGATGTGAAGGTGAATTTGCCTGCTTCTACCAGCACGCCGCAGCCGCGCCCGGAAAAACCGGTTTATCTGTCGGTGAAAGCAGACAACTCGATGTTTATTGGTAACGATCCGGTCACCGATGAAACAATGATTACGGCGTTGAATGCGTTAACCGAAGGCAAGAAAGACACCACCATCTTCTTCCGTGCGGATAAAACCGTCGATTACGAGACGTTGATGAAGGTAATGGATACGCTGCATCAGGCGGGTTACCTGAAAATAGGTCTGGTCGGCGAAGAAACTGCGAAAGCGAAATAAAAATGATGCCCGGTTGCTTTTCACAACCGGGCATTTTTTTAACCTAAATGCTCGCCGCCGCAGACACCGTGCACTTCTGCGGTGACGTAGCTCGACTCCTGACTTGCCAGGTAAACATATACAGGGGCCAGCTCCGCCGGTTGCCCCGCACGCTTCATCGGCGTTTGCTGACCAAACTGCGGGATCTTATCCTGCGTTTGTCCGCCAGAAATTTGCAGTGCTGTCCAGATCGGGCCTGGCGCGACAATATTCACCCGAATACCTTTCTCCGCGACCTGTTTTGCCAGGCCACGGCTGTAGTTCAGAATTGCCGCCTTCGTAGCCGCATAGTCCAGTAAATGCGGGCTTGGCTGGTATGCCTGGATTGAGGAAGTGGTGATGATACTTGCACCTTTCGGTAGCAGGGGGAGCGCTTCCTGGGTTAGCCAGAACAACGCGAAAACGTTAATGGCAAAGGTCTTTTGAAACTGTTCGCTGGTGAGGTCTGCAATATCAGGAATGGCAACCTGTTTCCCGGCTACCAGCGCCATAATATCCAGCCCGCCTAACGCCTTGTGTGCTTCGTGAACCAGCGAACGGGCGAATTTCTCATCGCTTAAATCGCCTGGCAGCAGAACGGCTTTGCGTCCGCATTCTTCAATGATCTTTTTCACATCCTGAGCGTCTTCTTCTTCCACGGGAAGATAACTGATCGCCACGTCAGCCCCTTCACGCGCGTAAGCAATGGCGGCAGCGCGACCGATTCCGGAATCGCCCCCTGTCACCAGTGCCTTACGATCTTTCAGGCGACCGCTACCAACATAGGTTTTCTCGCCGCAATCCGGTACCGGTGTCATCTTCGCCTGGATGCCTGGCGTCGGTTGTTTCTGTTTGGGATATTCACCAGTGTAATACTGCGTGGTCGGGTCTTTTAAATGAGACATCATTTTTCTCCCTTCAGGTTCAACGTCCTTTAAGGGTAGACGCTCTCGATGCGTTGATAAGGGAACCAGGAAGATCCCTAACCCTCAGAATTATGCGACAAAGGTTTAACGTATATGTTGATTTGCTGTTGCGTGCTGTTTACTCAATTGCGATATACTGTTGCCCGTTTTAACTACACGACAGGAATGTATGGAACGTTTTCTTGAAAATGCAATGTATGCTTCTCGCTGGCTGCTTGCCCCCGTGTACTTTGGCCTTTCGCTGGCGTTAGTTGCCCTGGCGCTGAAGTTCTTCCAGGAGATTATTCACGTACTGCCGAATATCTTCTCGATGGCGGAATCAGATTTGATCCTCGTGTTGCTGTCGCTGGTGGATATGACACTGGTTGGCGGTTTGCTGGTGATGGTGATGTTTTCCGGTTATGAGAATTTCGTCTCACAACTGGATATCTCCGAGAACAAAGAGAAGCTGAACTGGCTGGGGAAAATGGATGCAACGTCGCTGAAAAACAAAGTAGCAGCGTCGATTGTGGCAATTTCTTCCATTCACTTACTGCGCGTCTTTATGGATGCGAAAAATGTCCCTGATAACAAACTGATGTGGTACGTCATTATCCATCTGACGTTTGTGCTCTCTGCATTTGTGATGGGCTATCTTGACCGACTGACTCGTCATAATCACTGATCTGATTCGGGCGCGGTTCTCGCGCCCGTTATTAACAGGTCATTTATCGGAAGACGCCTGCCACAGATTCAGCTCGCCATCGGCGATATGCTGATCAATCTGCGCCAGCTCCTCGGTGCTAAATGTCAGATTATTCAGCGCCTGCACGTTCTCCTCAAGTTGCTCCGCGCGGCTGGCACCAATCAATACCGACGTCACTCGCTCATCTTTCAGCAACCAGCTTAACGCCATTTGCGCCATTGATTGTCCACGCTGCTGTGCCATTTCATGCAATAAGCGCAGGCTGTTGAGGTTGGCTTCGGTGAGCATTTTCGGCGTCAGACCACGAACTTTATTCCCTTCACGATGCATCCGTGAATCTTGCGGAATACCGTTGAGATATTTTCCGGTCAGCAATCCCTGAGCCAGTGGAGTAAAGGCAATGCAGCCCACGCCGTTATTTTGCAGGGTATCCAGCAGGCCGCTTTTATCCACCCAGCGGTTCAGTAAATTGTACGAAGGTTGATGAATTAACAGCGGAATTTTCCACTCGCGCAGCAACTCGACCATTTTTTGCGTCCGCTCTGGCGAGTAAGAGGAGATCCCGACATACAGCGCCTTACCGCTTTGTACAGCATGAGCCAGCGCAGAGGCGGTTTCTTCCATCGGCGTATTTTCATCGACGCGATGAGAGTAAAAGATATCGACATACTCAAGCCCCATACGCTTCAGGCTTTGGTCGAGGCTGGCGAGCAGGTATTTACGTGAGCCGCCAGAGCCGTATGGGCCGGGCCACATATCGTATCCGGCTTTGGTAGAGATAATCAGTTCATCGCGATAAGCGGCAAAATCCTCGCGCAGCAGGCGACCAAAGTTCTCTTCTGCGCTTCCTGGAGGCGGCCCGTAATTGTTGGCTAAATCAAAGTGCGTAATGCCTAAATCAAACGCTTTACGCAGGATCGCACGCTGTGATTCCAGCGCGTTAACGTGACCGAAATTGTGCCATAAACCGAGCGATAACGCGGGCAGGCGTAAACCACTTTTTCCGCAATAGCGGTACTGCATCTGCCCGTAACGTTCGGGATTCGCTAACCAGACCATGACCTCTCCTTTCCACCGTTCAATTTCGAAACAATGTTTCTAGTTTAGCGATTCGCCTGCGCGTATCCCGTAGTCTGGCTCACAGAGTGACGAAAAACTGGGCAAAAACACGCGCTTATGCTTTGCTTAAAAAAACACCAGTTGAGGAGTGCAACAATGCCGCGTTTAACCGCCAAAGATTTCCCACAAGAGTTGCTGGATTACTACGACTATTACGCTCACGGGAAAATCTCGAAACGTGAGTTCCTCAACCTTGCGGCGAAGTATGCGGTGGGCGGGATGACGGCATTAGCGCTGTTTGATTTGCTCAAGCCACATTATGCGCTGGCGACTCAGGTAGAGTTTACCGACCCGGAAATTGTTGCTGAGTACATCACGTATCCCTCGCCAAATGGTCACTGCGAGGTACGGGGTTATCTGGTGAAGCCCGCAAAAATGAGCGGTAAAACGCCAGCCGTGGTGGTGGTGCATGAGAATCGTGGACTGAATCCGTATATCGAAGATGTGGCACGGCGAGTGGCGAAGGCGGGGTATATCGCCCTGGCACCTGACGGCTTAAGTTCCGTTGGAGGTTATCCGGGAAATGATGATAAAGGTCGTGAGCAGCAACAGCAGGTTGATCCAACCAAACTGATGAATGATTTCTTTGCCGCAATTGAGTTTATGCAACGCTATCCGCAAGCGACAGGCAAAGTGGGTATTAGCGGATTTTGCTATGGCGGTGGCGTATCGAACGCGGCGGCTGTCGCGTATCCGGAACTGGCCTGCGCGGTGCCGTTTTATGGTCGTCAGGCACCCACTGCCAATGTGGCGAAGATTGAAGCGCCTTTACTGCTCCACTTCGCGGAACTGGACACCCGAATCAACGAGGGCTGGCCCGCTTACGAGGCGGCGTTGAAAGCCAATAATAAGGTCTATGAGGCGTATATCTATCCGGGGGTTAATCACGGATTCCATAATGATTCCACGCCCCGTTATGACAAATCTGCCGCCGATCTTGCCTGGCAAAGGACGCTGAAATGGTTCGATAAATATCTCTCCTGATGGGTTTATCTCTTACAGGATTACGTCTTAAACAAGCATGAAAAAATAGCGTGCGCAAATGTCGTTCTTTGCCTAAAATATCGCTATATATGGCAATATATAGCGAATGAGGTGAACGATGAATAACCATTTTGGTAAAGGCTTAATGGCGGGATTAAAAGCAACGCATGCCGACAGTGCGGTTAATGTGACAAAATTCTGTGCCGATTATAAACGCGGTTTTGTATTAGGTTACTCACACCGGATGTACGAAAAGACCGGAGATCGCCAGCTTAGCGCCTGGGAAGCGGGTATTCTGACGCGCCGTTATGGACTGGATAAAGAGATGGTAATGGATTTCTTTCGTGAGAATAATTCCTGTTCTACGTTGCGCTTTTTTATGGCTGGTTATCGCCTAGAAAATTGATCAAACATACGTATTATCTTGCTTTAATTAATTACACTAATGCTTCTTCCCTTCGTTTTAGTGCCCCGCCGCAGTATCATGATATCGATAACCATAATAAATGTGTGGTAAATGGCGCATCGATCGCATTATTGATTTTGCGATTGAGGCAAAATATATGCCAGGTCTTCGCAACGGAATAACTATAAATGACTGGAGATAACACCCTCATCCATTCTCACGGCATTAACCGTCGTGATTTCATGAAGCTTTGTGCAGCATTAGCCGCCACCATGGGGTTAAGTAGCAAAGCCGCTGCAGAGATGGCCGAATCGGTTACTAACCCGCAGCGTCCGCCAGTTATCTGGATTGGCGCGCAGGAGTGCACCGGTTGTACGGAATCTCTGCTTCGTGCAACGCATCCAACGGTAGAAAACCTCGTGCTGGAGACTATCTCTCTGGAGTATCACGAAGTGCTTTCCGCCGCCTTCGGTCATCAGGTCGAAGAGAACAAACATAACGCTCTCGAGAAGTACAAAGGGCAGTATGTGTTAGTGGTGGATGGTTCCATCCCATTAAAAGATAATGGTATTTATTGCATGGTTGCCGGTGAGCCGATTGTGGATCACATCCGCAAAGCGGCGGAAGGCGCAGCAGCCATTATCGCTATCGGTTCCTGCTCTGCGTGGGGCGGTGTTGCCGCAGCTGGAGTTAACCCAACTGGCGCAGTCAGCCTGCAAGAAGTTCTACCGGGCAAAACCGTTATCAATATTCCTGGCTGCCCGCCGAACCCGCACAACTTCCTCGCGACCGTTGCGCACATCATCACTTACGGCAAACCGCCGAAACTGGATGACAAAAACCGTCCGACTTTCGCCTATGGTCGTCTGATTCACGAACACTGTGAACGTCGCCCGCACTTCGATGCTGGTCGTTTTGCCAAAGAGTTCGGTGATGAAGGCCACCGCGAAGGCTGGTGCCTGTACCACCTCGGCTGTAAAGGGCCAGAAACTTACGGCAACTGCTCAACGCTGCAATTCTGCGATGTTGGCGGCGTGTGGCCGGTAGCGATTGGTCACCCGTGCTATGGCTGTAACGAAGAAGGTATCGGCTTCCATAAAGGCATCCATCAGCTTGCCAACGTCGAAAACCAGACTCCGCGTTCACAGAAACCGGACGTTAACGCTAAAGAAGGCGGCAACGTCTCGGCAGGCGCTATTGGTTTGCTCGGCGGTGTGGTTGGGCTGGTTGCCGGTGTCAGCGTGATGGCGGTGCGTGAACTGGGTCGTCAGCAAAAGAAAGATAACGCTGACTCACGGGGAGAATAACCGTGAACAGACGTAATTTTATTAAAGCAGCCTCCTGCGGGGCATTGCTGACGGGCGCGCTGCCGTCTGTCAGTCATGCGGCTGCTGAAAACCGCCCGCCAATTCCGGGTTCGCTGGGGATGTTGTACGACTCGACCTTGTGCGTAGGCTGCCAGGCTTGCGTCACCAAGTGTCAGGATATCAACTTCCCTGAACGTAACCCGCAAGGGGAACAGACCTGGTCGAACAACGACAAACTGTCGCCGTATACCAATAACATCATTCAGGTGTGGACCAGCGGCACAGGGGTCAACAAAGACCAGGAGGAGAATGGCTACGCGTACATTAAGAAACAGTGTATGCACTGCGTCGATCCGAACTGTGTCTCTGTGTGCCCGGTCTCTGCGCTGAAAAAAGATCCGAAAACCGGCATTGTCCATTACGACAAAGATGTGTGCACCGGTTGCCGTTACTGCATGGTCGCCTGCCCATACAACGTGCCGAAGTACGACTACAACAACCCGTTTGGTGCGCTGCATAAGTGCGAGTTGTGCAACCAGAAAGGTGTGGAACGTCTCGATAAAGGCGGTCTGCCTGGCTGCGTAGAAGTGTGCCCGGCGGGCGCGGTGATTTTTGGTACGCGTGAAGAGCTGATGGCGGAGGCGAAAAAACGTCTGGCGCTGAAGCCGGGCAGCGAATACCACTATCCGCGTCAGACGCTGAAATCTGGCGACACTTACCTGCATACGGTGCCGAAATATTATCCGCATCTGTACGGCGAGAAAGAGGGCGGCGGTACTCAGGTTCTGGTACTGACGGGTGTGCCTTATGAAAATCTCGACCTGCCGAAACTGGACGATCTTTCTACTGGTGCGCGTTCCGAACATGTCCAACACACCCTGTATAAAGGCATGATGCTACCACTGGCTGTGCTGGCGGGCTTAACCGTGCTGGTTCGTCGCAACACTAAAAACGACCATCACGACGGAGGAGACGATCATGAGTCATGATCCACAACCGCTGGGCGGCAAAATCATCAGTAAACCGGTCATGATTTTTGGACCGTTAATCGTCATCTGTATGCTCCTGATTGTGAAGCGTCTCGTGTTCGGTCTGGGCTCTGTCTCCGACCTGAACGGCGGCTTCCCGTGGGGCGTGTGGATCGCGTTTGACCTGCTGATCGGTACCGGCTTTGCCTGTGGCGGCTGGGCGCTGGCGTGGGCAGTATACGTCTTTAACCGTGGGCAATACCATCCGCTGGTGCGTCCGGCGCTGTTGGCGAGTCTGTTTGGTTATTCACTGGGTGGCTTGTCGATCACTATCGACGTGGGTCGCTACTGGAACCTGCCGTACTTCTACATTCCGGGTCACTTCAACGTGAACTCGGTACTGTTCGAGACGGCGGTCTGTATGACCATCTACATCGGTGTGATGGCACTGGAGTTTGCTCCGGCATTGTTTGAACGTCTGGGCTGGAAGCTGTCACTCAAACGTCTGAACAAGGTGATGTTCTTTATCATCGCGCTTGGTGCGCTGCTGCCAACTATGCACCAGTCTTCAATGGGATCGCTGATGATCTCGGCGGGCTACAAGGTGCATCCGCTGTGGCAAAGCTATGAAATGTTGCCGCTGTTCTCGCTGCTGACGGCGTTCATCATGGGCTTCTCGATTGTCATCTTTGAAGGTTCGTTGGTGCAGGCGGGTCTGCGTGGCAACGGTCCGGATGAAAAGAGTCTGTTCGTTAAGCTGACCAACACCATCAGTGTGTTGCTGGCGATTTTCATCGTGCTGCGCTTTGGCGAGCTTATCTATCGCGACAAGCTGTCGTTAGCGTTTGCCGGTGACTTCTACTCCGTGATGTTCTGGATTGAAGTCCTGCTGATGCTCTTCCCGCTGGTCGTTCTGCGTGTGGCGAAGCTGCGTAATGATTCCCGCATGCTGTTCCTGTCAGCACTGAGTGCACTGTTAGGTTGTGCAACCTGGCGTCTGACCTATTCGCTGGTGGCATTCAACCCGGGTGGCGGTTACGCCTACTTCCCGACCTGGGAAGAACTGTTGATTTCTATTGGTTTTGTGGCTATTGAGATTTGCGCTTATATCGTACTCATTCGTCTACTGCCGATACTTCCTCCTTTAAAACAAAACGATCATAATCGTCATGAGGCGAGCAAAGCATGAGCCAGAGAATTACTATTGATCCGGTAACCCGTATTGAAGGGCATTTACGCATCGATTGCGAAATCGAAAATGGCGTCGTTTCGAAAGCATGGGCTTCCGGTACCATGTGGCGCGGCATGGAAGAGATCGTGAAAAACCGCGATCCGCGCGATGCATGGATGATTGTGCAACGTATCTGTGGCGTATGTACTACCACTCACGCGCTGTCTTCCGTTCGTGCGGCAGAAAGTGCGCTGAATATCGACGTTCCGGTTAACGCGCAATACATCCGTAACATCATTCTGGCTGCGCACACCACGCATGACCATATTGTTCATTTCTATCAGCTTTCGGCGCTGGACTGGGTGGACATCACTTCTGCACTGCAAGCTGATCCAACCAAAGCCTCCGAAATGCTGAAAGGTGTTTCGACCTGGCATCTGAACAGCCCGGAAGAGTTCACCAAAGTTCAGAACAAGATCAAAGATCTGGTTGCCAGCGGTCAGTTGGGTATTTTCGCCAATGGCTACTGGGGGCACCCGGCAATGAAACTGCCGCCGGAAGTGAACCTGATTGCGGTAGCGCACTACCTGCAGGCGCTGGAGTGCCAGCGTGACGCTAACCGCGTTGTGGCGCTGCTGGGCGGTAAAACGCCGCATATTCAGAACCTGGCGGTAGGTGGTGTCGCGAACCCGATCAACCTCGACGGTCTGGGTGTGCTGAACCTTGAGCGCCTGATGTACATCAAGTCCTTCATCGACAAGCTGAGCGACTTTGTTGAGCAGGTTTACAAGGTTGATACTGCAGTTATCGCTGCGTTCTACCCGGAATGGCTGACGCGCGGTAAAGGTGCGGTGAACTACCTGAGCGTGCCGGAATTCCCGACCGACAGTAAAAACGGCAGCTTCCTGTTCCCGGGCGGCTACATTGAGAATGCGGATCTGTCCTCGTATCGTCCGATCACTTCTCATTCCGATGAATACCTGATCAAAGGAATTCAGGAAAGCGCAAAGCATTCCTGGTATAAAGACGAAGCGCCGCAGGCACCGTGGGAAGGTACCACCATTCCGGCTTACGACGGTTGGTCTGACGACGGTAAATACTCCTGGGTGAAATCGCCGACTTTCTACGGCAAAACGGTAGAAGTGGGTCCACTGGCTAATATGCTGGTGAAACTGGCGGCAGGTCGCGAGTCTACCCAGAACAAACTGAATGAAATCGTTGCGATTTATCAGAAATTGACCGGCAACACGCTGGAAGTGGCGCAACTGCACTCCACGCTGGGCCGTATTATTGGTCGTACCGTTCACTGCTGCGAATTGCAGGATATCCTGCAAAATCAATACAGTGCACTGATCACCAATATCGGCAAAGGCGATCACACCACGTTCGTGAAGCCGAACATTCCGGCAACGGGCGAGTTCAAAGGCGTTGGCTTCCTCGAAGCACCGCGCGGTATGCTCTCTCACTGGATGGTGATCAAAGACGGTATTATCAGTAACTACCAGGCGGTTGTTCCATCAACCTGGAACTCTGGCCCGCGTAACTTCAATGATGACGTCGGTCCTTACGAGCAGTCGCTGGTGGGTACACCGGTTGCTGATCCGAATAAACCGCTGGAAGTGGTGCGTACCATTCACTCCTTCGACCCGTGCATGGCCTGTGCGGTACACGTAGTGGATGCCGACGGCAACGAAGTGGTTTCAGTGAAGGTTCTGTAATGCGTATTTTAGTCTTAGGGGTCGGCAATATTTTGCTGACCGATGAAGCCATCGGTGTGCGGATTGTTGAAGCGTTAGAGCAACGATACATTCTGCCGGATTATGTTGAGATCCTCGATGGCGGCACGGCGGGAATGGAGCTGCTTGGTGACATGGCAAATCGCGATCATCTGATTATTGCGGATGCCATTGTGTCGAAGAAGAGCGCGCCGGGAACGATGATGATCCTGCGGGATGAAGAAGTTCCGGCGTTGTTTACCAACAAAATCTCTCCGCATCAGCTTGGCCTGGCCGACGTATTGTCGGCCCTGCGCTTCACCGGTGAGTTTCCGAAAAAGCTGACCCTGGTCGGCGTGATCCCGGAATCGCTGGAGCCACACATCGGCTTAACGCCGACGGTTGAAGCAATGATTGAACCTGCGCTTGAGCAGGTTCTGGCTGCGCTGCGCGAATCAGGCGTGGAAGCCATCCCACGGGAGGCGATTCATGACTGAAGAGATAGCAGGTTTCCAGACCTCCCCGAAGGCGCAAGTACAGGCAGCGTTTGAAGAAATTGCCCGGCGTTCGATGCACGATCTCTCTTTTCTGCATCCTTCAATGCCGGTGTATGTTTCTGACTTTACGCTGTTCGAAGGTCAGTGGACGGGGTGTGTGATCACCCCGTGGATGCTGAGTGCAGTTATCTTCCCCGGCCCGGATCAACTCTGGCCGCTGCGCAAAGTGAGTGAAAAAATTGGTCTGCAACTGCCGTATGGCACTATGACCTTTACTGTTGGTGAACTGGACGGTGTTTCGCAATACCTCTCCTGCTCGCTGATGTCGCCGCTTTCGCACAGCATGTCGATTGAAGAGGGCCAACGGCTGACGGATGACTGCGCCCGAATGATCCTTTCGCTGCCTGTCACCAATCCGGATGTACCACACGCAGGGCGTCGTGCCCTGCTATTTGGCCGCAGGAGTGGCGAAAATGCATGAGTTGTCGCTTTGCCAGAGCGCCGTTGAAATTATCCAACGGCAGGCGGAGCAGCACGATGTTAAGCGCGTCACCGCCGTGTGGCTGGAAATTGGCGCACTCTCCTGCGTTGAGGAGAGCGCCGTCCGTTTTAGTTTTGAAATTGTCTGCCACGGAACGGTAGCGCAAGGGTGCGATTTACATATCGTCTATAAACCCGCCCAGGCCTGGTGTTGGGATTGCAGCCAGGTGGTGGAGATTCATCAGCACGATGCGCAGTGTCCGATCTGTCACGGCGAGCGGTTGCGTGTCGATACCGGCGATTCGCTAATCGTCAAAAGTATTGAAGTTGAATAACCGGAGTTAACAATGTGTATTGGCGTTCCAGGCCAGGTGCTGGCTGTCGGTGAAGATATTCACCAGCTTGCGCAGGTTGAAGTATGTGGTATCAAGCGCGACGTGAATATCGCCCTGATTTGTGAAGGTAACCCTGCCGATCTGCTGGGCCAGTGGGTACTGGTACACGTCGGATTTGCCATGAGCATTATCGATGAAGACGAAGCCAAAGCCACATTAGACGCACTGCGCCAAATGGATTACGACATTACCAGCGCGTGATGATTAGCTTTTGTAGGCCTGATAAGACGCGGCAGCGTCGCATCAGGCATTGTGCTCGATTGCCGGATGCGGCGTGAACGCCTTATCCGGCCTGGATGGCTTGCTGCGACGAATACCAACCATTACCCCTGACGCTTATCTTCCGTATTCGTCTCGAAATCACTGGCGTCATGGCGTTCATGCAACTGCTCGTTCAGCGGTCCGTTGATGCGGTTAACAATACGCCCACGCTTCACTGCCGGACGTTCGCCTACTTCTTTCGCCCAGCGTTGTACATGCTTATAACTGCCCGCATCAAGAAACTCTGCGGCATCATATACGCCGCCTAACACCACATTGCCAAACCACGGCCAAATCGCCATATCCGCAATGGTGTACTCATCGCCCGCAACAAACTTATGCTGCGCCAGTTGCTTATCCAGCACGTCGAGAAGGCGCTTGGCTTCCATAGTAAAGCGGTTGATGGCGTACTCAATTTTCACCGGCGCGTAATGGTAAAAGTGACCAAAACCACCGCCGAGGAACGGTGCCGCGCCCTGTAACCAGAACAGCCAGCTCATCGTTTCAGTACGCTTTGCCAGATCCTGCGGCAAGAAGTAGCCAAATTTCTCCGCCAGATAAAGCAGAATCGAGCCTGACTCAAACACGCGGATCGGCGGATTATGGGTATGATCGCGCAATGCCGGGATCTTCGAATTCGGGTTCACTTCGACAAAGCCGCTGGAGAATTGATCGCCATCGCCAATGCGAATCAGCCAGGCGTCGTACTCTGCACCAGTAACGCCCAGTGCCAGCAGCTCCTCAAGCATAATCGTTACTTTCTGACCGTTCGGCGTTCCCAGCGAATAAAGTTGCAATGGATGTTTGCCCACCGGCAGCGTTTTTTCATGCGTCGGACCAGAAACCGGGCGATTGATATTGGCGAACGCGCCGCCAGCGGATTTATCCCACGTCCAGACTTTCGCGGGCTGATAAGTATTGTCTGTCATAGTGAGTTGCCTTCTGAGTGGTAGTGTTGAAGCAGTGTAGCAGGTCACTTGCTGTACAGAATGTGAATTTTTTAACCCTTTGCGCCAGCCGCTGCGATGAGGTGTATGATTAGTCTGACCTCTGTCCGGTTAATGTCGCTGAGCAGGTAATCAGAGCACAACAATTACGCCAACTGCTTAGGTTGTATTGTTAAAGGTAAAGTGATGAGCAAAGGAACGACCAGCCAGGATGCCCCGTTCGGGACATTATTGGGCTACGCCCCAGGTGGGGTAGCAATCTACTCTTCAGATTACAGTTCTCTCGATCCGCAGGAATACGAAGATGACGCCGTATTCCGTAGCTATATCGACGATGAATATATGGGCCACAAATGGCAATGCGTTGAATTTGCTCGCCGTTTTCTCTTTCTGAACTACGGTGTAGTCTTCACTGACGTGGGTATGGCATGGGAGATTTTCTCACTGCGCTTCCTGCGTGAAGTGGTCAATGACAACATCCTGCCATTGCAGGCATTTCCTAACGGTTCGCCGCGTGCACCGGTAGCGGGGGCGCTTCTTATCTGGGATAAAGGCGGTGAATTTAAAGACACTGGCCATGTCGCCATCATTACCCAATTGCATGGCAACAAAGTCCGTATTGCGGAACAGAACGTGATTCATACCCCGTTGCCGCAAGGGCAACAGTGGACACGCGAGCTGGAGATGGTGGTCGAAAACGGCGGCTATATCCTGAAAGACACCTTCGATGACACCACTATTCTGGGCTGGATGATCCAGACGGAAGATACCGAATACAGCTTGCCACAGCCGGAAATTGCAGGCGAACTGCTGAAAATCAGCGGGGCGCGTCTGGAAAACAAAGGCCAGTTTGACGGTAAATGGCTGGATGAAAAAGATCCGCTGCAAAACGCCTATGTACAGGCCAACGGTCAGGTGATCAATCAGGATCCGTATCATTACTACACCATTACCGAGAGCGCCGAGCAGGAGCTGATTAAAGCCACCAACGAGCTGCACCTGATGTATCTTCACGCCACCGACAAGGTGCTGAAAGATGACAACCTGCTGGCGTTGTTCGACATTCCGAAAATCCTCTGGCCACGTTTGCGTCTCTCCTGGCAGCGTCGCCGTCACCATATGATCACCGGTCGTATGGATTTCTGCATGGATGAACGTGGCCTGAAAGTCTACGAATACAACGCCGATTCTGCCTCCTGTCATACCGAAGCGGGCTTGATCCTCGAACGTTGGGCGGAGCAGGGCTATAAAGGCAACGGCTTCAATCCTGCGGAAGGGCTGATTAACGAACTGGCTGGTGCCTGGAAACACAGTCGCGCGCGTCCGTTTGTCCATATCATGCAGGACAAAGATATCGAGGAAAACTATCACGCGCAGTTTATGGAGCAGGCGCTGCAACAGGCGGGCTTTGAAACGCGTATCTTGCGCGGGCTAGATGAACTGGGCTGGGATGCTGCCGGGCAACTGATTGATGGGGAAGGGCGACTGGTTAACTGCGTGTGGAAAACCTGGGCGTGGGAGACGGCGTTTGATCAGATTCGCGAAGTCAGCGACCGTGAGTTTGCCGCAGTGCCGATTCGTACCGGTCATCCGCAAAATGAAGTGCGACTGATAGACGTTCTGTTGCGACCGGAAGTGCTGGTCTTTGAGCCGCTGTGGACGGTGATCCCTGGCAACAAAGCGATTCTGCCGATCCTCTGGTCGCTGTTTCCGCACCACCGCTATCTGTTGGATACTGATTTCACCGTGAATGATGAACTGGTGAAAACCGGTTACGCAGTGAAACCGATCGCCGGTCGCTGTGGCAGTAACATCGACCTCGTCAGCCATCATGAAGAGGTGCTGGACAAAACCAGCGGTAAATTTGCCGAGCAGAAAAACATCTATCAGCAACTGTGGTGTTTGCCGAAAGTGGACGGTAAATACATTCAGGTATGTACCTTCACCGTTGGTGGCAACTACGGTGGGACGTGTTTGCGCGGTGATGAATCACTGGTCATCAAAAAAGAGAGTGATATTGAACCGTTAATTGTGGTGAAAGAGTAATACATGTTGTAGCAACCCCGTACTGATTATGAAGAATAATCAGTACGGGGATTAATCAAAATATTCAATATTTATATATTTCAATATTTATTCATTTCATATATGAATATATTAACAAGTAGAATACCTGTGTTTTGATTATTTCTAAAGGTTTTGAATGAAGGCTTATTGTCTGATACACAAGAAATAACACTCTTTTTATCGTTAAAAAATGATATTTCACTTTGCCCACGCCGTTAAAGTCACTGATAATGCGTCCGTTCGTAAATTCAAAATGGCGTAATCTAATATATGCTAAATTTATTTGTTGGCCTTGATATATACACAGGGCTTTTGTTATTACTTGCTCTGGCATTTGTGTTGTTCTACGAAGCAATCAATGGTTTTCATGATACGGCGAATGCGGTGGCAACCGTTATTTATACTCGTGCCATGCAGCCACAGCTTGCCGTGGTGATGGCGGCATTTTTTAACTTTTTTGGCGTATTGCTAGGCGGACTTAGCGTTGCCTATGCCATTGTCCATATGTTGCCAACCGATTTGTTGCTGAATATGGGGTCAACTCACGGCCTGGCGATGGTCTTTTCCATGCTGCTGGCGGCGATTATCTGGAACCTGGGAACGTGGTTCTTTGGTTTACCGGCCTCCAGTTCGCACACCTTGATTGGTGCGATTATCGGCATCGGTTTAACCAACGCGCTGTTAACCGGCTCATCGGTGATGGATGCGTTAAACCTGCGTGAAGTGACCAAGATTTTCTCCTCGCTGATTGTCTCCCCAATTGTCGGTCTGGTCATTGCGGGAGGCTTGATTTTCCTGCTGCGTCGCTACTGGAGCGGGACGAAAAAGCGTGACCGTATTCATCGTATTCCGGAAGATCGCAAAAAGAAAAAAGGCAAACGTAAGCCGCCATTCTGGACGCGTATTGCCCTGATTGTTTCCGCTGCGGACGTGGCGTTTTCACATGGTGCGAATGACGGGCAGAAAGGAATTGGTCTGGTGATGCTGGTGCTGGTGGGGATTGCTCCCGCCGGGTTTGTCGTCAATATGAACGCGTCCGGCTATGAAATTACCCGTACCCGCGATGCCGTCACCAACTTCGAACACTACCTGCAACAGCATCCTGAACTGCCGCAGAAGTTGATTACGATGGAACCTCCATTGCCTGCGACATCGACTGATGGCACACAAGTAACGGAGTTTCACTGTCATCCGGCAAATACCTTTGATGCGATTGCGCGCGTTAAAACGATGCTGCCAGGCAATATGGAAAGTTACGAGCCGTTAAGCGTGAGTCAGCGCAGCCAGCTGCGCCGCATTATGCTGTGCATCTCTGATACCTCCGCGAAGCTGGCGAAACTGCCAGGCGTCAGTAAAGAAGACCAGAACCTGCTGAAAAAACTGCGCAGCGATATGTTAAGCACCATTGAGTACGCACCGGTATGGATCATCATGGCAGTGGCTTTAGCACTCGGTATTGGCACCATGATTGGCTGGCGTCGCGTGGCGATGACCATCGGTGAGAAGATTGGTAAGCGCGGCATGACGTATGCGCAAGGCATGGCGGCACAAATGACGGCGGCAGTGTCTATCGGCCTTGCCAGTTATATTGGGATGCCCGTCTCCACAACACATGTACTCTCGTCTGCAGTAGCAGGGACGATGGTGGTGGACGGCGGTGGGTTACAGCGTAAAACGGTAACCAGCATCCTGATGGCGTGGGTGTTTACTTTACCGGCGGCGATTTTTCTTTCTGGTGGGTTGTACTGGATAGCATTGCAGTTGATTTAACCTTCCTGAAAATGCCCGGTCCTGGCGATCGGGCATTTCCATTTTTCACTAGTGATAACCACGCGCGGTCATAAAATCCGTAATCGCTTTTTCTGCATCAACCAGCACCTTTTCCAGTGGCTGATTGGCGTCGATATCAACCAGTTGTGCACCACCAAAGGTTAACTGTGGCGTTATGGCAATCTTCCTCGCCAGCGATTCCCGTTTATGGTCAGGTTTACGCGCGCAGGCAACTTCAAGGTCAACATTGAGTTTGATGACCAGATCAGGCTTGTGGCTCGCCATCCAGTGAAACGCTTTACGTTCCTGGCTTGCCAGCCATGAGACAAAACGACCACCTTCAACGTTAGGCGGGAACACCGTACCATCATAAGCGCCCGGAATCTGGTCCTGCGGATAACGGTCGGTTAAAACAATTAACCCGCGACGACGACAGGCAAGCATATGACGAAAGCGCAGTAAGCGACGGGCGACAAACGCTGTAATTACCAGCGCCGGAACTGGTCCAGGCAATTTTTTTGCTGTTTTCACCTGATTTCGTTCAATTGTTTTATGTAAGGATTTTCCCATCAACGGTAATTTTGTCACTGCACGACCGACATTTCCGGCCTGTTTTCCTAAATGAACCCTTTCGGCAGCACCATATTTTTCGACAACGGTAATAAGATGTTCACACACCGTTGACTTGCCTGAACCATCGCTACCAATAACGGCAATTAATGGAGGTATTATTGACTGCATGAATATATCCTTAAATTTAAATATCCATCCAAAATATTTATTTGGCTAATATGTTTTTGATGAAAGCGTAATTCAGGTCAATGTCACAATTAACCATTGTCACAATAAGGTTGAACGGATATTCTGAGCACGGACCACGTAATATTCAATACATTATTTGCTGCCGGGTTTTTCGTGAATCAACGTAATATGTCAATAATTAATTCCACGCCAGTGCGTGTTATTGCCATTGTAGGATGTGATGGTTCAGGTAAATCGACCCTCACGGCAAGCCTGGTAAATGAACTGGCATCAAGAATGCCAACAGAACACATTTATCTCGGGCAATCGTCCGGGCGAATTGGCGAATGGATTTCACAGCTACCTGTTATTGGCGCACCTTTTGGGCGTTATTTGCGAAGTAAAGCGGCACATGTGCACGAAAAGCCCTCAACACCGCCTGGCAATATTACTGCGCTGGTTATCTATCTGCTTTCCTGCTGGCGGGCGTACAAGTTTCGCAAAATGTTGTGTAAAAACCAGCAAGGCTATCTGCTCATCACCGACCGCTACCCGCAGGTTGAAGTGCCGGGTTTCCGCTTTGATGGCCCGCAATTGGCAAAAACCACGGGCGGTAACGGTTGGATAAAAATGTTAAGGCAGCGCGAGCTGAAGCTGTACCAATGGATGGCGTCTTATTTGCCCGTATTGTTGATTCGTCTTGGCATTGATGAACAAACCGCGTTTGCGCGTAAACCTGACCACCAACTGGCAGCGTTACAGGAAAAAATCGCCGTTACGCCGCAACTGACATTCAATGGCGCCAGGATCCTTGAACTGGATGGTCGGCAACCAGCCGATGAAATTCTGCAAGCGTCACTACGCGCAATTCACGCCGCGCTTTCCTGATCACCAAAATGGATAGGGGATGATTAAACGAATGGATGCACTACAAACACAAACTGTTAAGAGTACAACCGCGCCGCAGCCCAACTACATTCCGGGGCTGATTGCGGTGGTCGGGTGTGATGGCACCGGTAAATCCACACTGACCAATGACCTGGTGAAATCGCTGCAACAACACTGGCAAACCGAGCGGCGCTATCTGGGGCTGCTCTCCGGCGAAGACGGCGACAAAATCAAACGATTGCCGTTGGTTGGTGTCTGGCTCGAACGGCGACTGGCGGCCAAATCCTCGAAAACCCAAAGCATGAAAACCAAATCTCCGGCGCTATGGGCGGCGGTGATTATGTACTGCTTCTCGCTGCGAAGAATGGCGAATCTACGCAAGGTTCAGCGACTGGCGCAAAGTGGCGTTCTGGTGGTTAGCGATCGCTTCCCGCAGGCTGAAATTTCGGGATTTTATTATGACGGACCGGGGATTGGCGTCGAACGTGCGACCGGGAAAATCAGCAGGTTTCTGGCGCAGCGTGAACGGCGTTTATACCAAAAAATGGCGCAATACCGTCCTGAATTAATCATTCGCTTGGGGATTGATATTGATACTGCCATCTCCCGCAAGCCTGACCATGACTATGCCGAGCTGCAGGACAAAATCGGCGTCATGTCGACGATTGGTTATAACGGCACAAAAATTCTTGAGATTGATTCCAGAGCGCCTTACAGCGAGGTGCTGGAACAGGCACAAAAGGCGGTTTCTCTGGTTGCCATCGTTTCTGACCGCCGAAGTTTAACTTAAGGCAGGCGGGATACTTTTTACTATCAACGATAAGGTCAGGCTGAATTGGCGGTTTTTAACATCAAACATTGGTTTGCAGATGGCGCGTTTCGCACCATTATTCGCAATAGCGCCTGGTTAGGCTCCAGTAATGTTGTGAGCGCTTTGCTGGGGCTGTTGGCGCTCTCGTGTGCCGGTAAAGGGATGACGCCCGCCATGTTTGGCGTACTGGTAATTGTGCAATCGTACGCCAAATCGATCAGCGATTTTATTAAGTTTCAGACATGGCAACTGGTGGTTCAGTACGGAACGCCGGCCTTGACCAACAATAATCCGCAGCAATTTCGCAATGTTGTCTCATTTTCCTTCTCGCTGGATATCGTCAGCGGCGCGGTGGCGATTGTCGGCGGCATTGCCTTACTGCCATTCCTTTCCCATTCATTAGGTCTGGATGACCAAAGCTTTTGGCTGGCGGCGCTCTATTGCACGCTCATTCCTTCAATGGCTTCCTCCACGCCGACCGGCATTCTGCGTGCGGTAGATCGCTTTGATTTGATTGCTGTACAGCAGGCGACGAAACCTTTTCTGCGCGCAGCGGGGAGCGTCGTAGCCTGGTATTTTGACTTTGGTTTTGCGGGTTTTGTTATTGCCTGGTATGTGTCGAATCTGGTTGGCGGCACCATGTACTGGTGGTTTGCCGCGCGCGAATTACGCCGCAGAAATATCCATAACGCCTTCAAATTGAATCTGTTTGAGTCTGCCCGTCACATTAAAGGTGCGTGGAGTTTTGTCTGGTCAACCAACATTGCGCACTCCATCTGGTCGGCGCGTAACTCGTGCAGCACAGTGTTGGTGGGGATCGTGTTAGGACCCGCTGCCGCCGGGTTATTTAAAATCGCCATGACATTCTTCGATGCCGCCGGAACGCCAGCGGGTTTACTGGGCAAAAGTTTTTACCCAGAGGTGATGCGTTTAGATCCACGCACCACCAGACCGTGGTTGTTAGGCGTGAAGTCCGCTTTACTGGCGGGCGGAATCGGTATTCTGGTGGCGCTCGCGGTGTTGATCGTCGGCAAGCCGCTCATTTCGCTGGTGTTTGGCGTTAAGTATCTCGAAGCGTATGACCTGATTCAGGTGATGCTGGGCGCAATTGTGATTTCGATGCTGGGCTTCCCACAGGAGTCATTGCTATTGATGGCGGGAAAACAGCGCGCTTTTCTCGTGGCGCAAACCATCGCCTCAATCGGCTACATCGTATTGCTGTTCATGTTCTGTCATCTGTTTGGCGTGCTGGGGGCTGCATTTGCTTACTTCGGTGGGCAATGTCTGGATGTGGTGTTCTCGCTAATTCCGACCTTAAAGGCATTTTTTCAGCGCCATTCCTTGCTTTATAACTCAGCCGGAGAGAAATCCTGATGATGAGAAAATATTTCCCGCTTGAGGCGAGCGAGCGTCTATTTGTTGCGATTGAAGAAGATGATGTTGTTGATGCACAGGTCAGTTTGCCGCCGATTATCGCACTAAGTTGTACCACCGAAATCATCCATGATAATTACGCGTTATGCCTGAAATTCTGGCTGGATGGTGTTAATCGTCAGGAGTTACTGCGTTTAATCCGCAAACAGGCGAAAGGCGATGAGCTGACGACAGACGAGCGCAAACAGTTTAAATACATGCGAGCGCGCTACAAGCATCTGCGTTTTGCGCAACGGCTGTATTTAAAGAAGCATCAGGCAGGATTTTTATTCGGCAAAACGACCGTTTTTCTTGGGCATTTTCAGGATGGCTTTCGTAACGGTAAGAAAAATATTGTGTCGTTTTACGGTAACCTGTTACGTGTTTATTTGAGCTCCCCTGTCTGGTGGCTGGTGAACTATTCATTGCGCCATAGCCAGTTAGAAACCGTGAACGGTTTTATCGCCTACCGCCAGAAGCAAATGTACATCCTGAAAGAGATTATTGCTAAACCGCAACTAACTGGCAGGGAATTTCATGATGTGCGAAAAATCATCAGCCAGCAGGTTTCTTATTACGACACCTTAAGATCGCTTGATCCTGAAAATAAAGAGGCGTTACTGATTTCCCGTTTTCTCGCCGCCATTAATGGTCTGATGGGGGATAAGCACGACGACATGGTGGCGGATGATATGGAGAACCGCCGGTCATATGATGCACCGGTGGCGCTGGATAGCGATATTCGCCAGCGTTTAGAACTGCTTATTTCGCGTTTCCCACTCTATCCGGAGCAATAATGCCATCTCGTTGGATTTTCGCTCTGATCATCGCACTCTTAGCGCCAGGCGCGGCGGCACACAATTTCGTCACTGGCAAAACGGTTACCCCTGTTTATATCCAGGAAGGTGGTGAGCTGCTTCTGAATAGCGACGACGAAATTCACTACCAAAAGTGGAACAGCACACAATTGGCGGGAAAAGTCCGCATTATTCAGTATATCGCCGGACGTAAGTCTGCGAAGAAAAAGAACTCACTGTTAATTAAAGCGGTTGAAGCGGCAAACTTTTCGCAGGATCGTTTTCAGCCCACCACCATTGTGAACACCGATGATGCCATCTTTGGTACTGGCTATTTTGTCGTTGGCAAAATCGAAAAAAATAAACGCCGCTATCCGTGGGCGCAATTCGTTATTGACGGCAATGGTCTGGGACGCGTTGCCTGGCAATTGCCGGAGCAGAGTTCAACCATTCTGGTATTGAATAAAGCCGGGCGAATTCAGTGGGCAAAGGACGGCAGCCTGACACCGGAAGAGGTAGATCATGTCATTGCGCTGGCGCAGAAACTGATCAATGAATAAAAAATTCAAAGGATTGAGGGCGTTAGCGAGATGAAGCTGGTTGAACACTACATCATGCGTGGTACGCGCCGTCTGGTGCTGATTATCGTCGGTTTTCTGATCTTTATTTTCGCCAGCTACTCCGCACAGCGTTATCTGACCGAAGCGGCAAATGGGACATTAGCTCTTGATGTTGTGCTGGATATCGTTTTCTACAAAGTGCTGATTGCACTGGAGATGCTGTTACCTGTTGGACTGTATGCGTCAGTTGGCGTGACGCTAGGGCAAATGTATACCGACTCGGAAATTACCGCTATCTCCGCGGCGGGGGGCAGTCCGGGACGTTTGTACAAAGCCGTTCTTTATCTGGCGATACCGCTAAGTATTTTTGTCACCCTTCTGTCGATGTATGGTCGTCCGTGGGCTTATGCGCAGATTTATCAACTGGAGCAACAGTCGCAGTCGGAGCTGGATGTTCGCCAGTTGCGGGCAAAGAAATTTAACACTAACGATAACGGACGAATGATTCTTTCGCAGACGGTTGATCAGGATAATAATCGCCTGACTGACGCGCTGATTTATACTTCTACTGCCAATCGAACCCGCATTTTCCGCGCCCGTTCGGTTGATGTGGTTGACCCATCACCCGAGAAACCGACCGTTATGTTGCATAACGGTACCGCCTATCTTCTCGATCATCAGGGGCGTGACGACAACGAACAGATCTACCGTAATCTGCAATTGCATCTCAATCCGCTGGATCAAAGTGCCAACGTCAAACGCAAAGCAAAATCGGTCACAGAGCTGGCGCGCTCCGTCTTTCCAGCCGATCATGCCGAACTGCAATGGCGACAAAGCCGTGGCCTGACAGCATTGTTGATGGCGCTGCTGGCCATTTCATTAAGTCGGGTAAAACCGCGGCAGGGGCGATTTTCAACGTTATTGCCACTGACGTTGCTGTTTGTTGCCATTTTTTATGGCGGCGACGTCTGCCGTACGCTGGTGGCTAACGGCGCGATTCCCCTCATTCCTGGTTTGTGGTTAGTACCCGGACTCATGCTAATGGGCCTGCTGATGCTGGTCGCACGCGACTTCTCTTTGCTGCAGAAATTTTCCCGATGAATGTTTTCAGTCGCTATTTAATCCGTCACCTCTTTCTCGGTTTTGCCGCCGCCGCAGGGCTATTACTGCCGCTTTTTACCACCTTCAACCTGATTAACGAACTGGATGATGTCAGCCCGGGCGGTTATCGCTGGACCCAGGCGGTGCTGGTGGTGCTGATGACCTTACCGCGCACACTGGTCGAACTTTCGCCGTTTATCGCTTTATTGGGAGGTATTGTCGGTCTCGGGCAGCTATCGAAAAACAGTGAGCTTACCGCCATTCGCAGCACGGGGTTTTCTATCTTCCGTATTGCACTGGTGGCGCTGGTTGCCGGGATACTGTGGACTGTTTCGTTAGGCGCGATAGATGAGTGGGGGGCGTCGCCATTGCAGCAACAGGCGCTGCAAATCAAATCGACCGCCACTGCGTTAGGGGAGGACGATGACATTACCGGCAATATGCTTTGGGCCAGGCGCGGTAATGAATTTGTGACGGTGAAATCGCTGAACGAGCAGGGCCAGCCGGTGGGCGTGGAGATTTTTCATTACCGCGACGATCTCTCGCTCGAATCCTACATTTATGCGCGCAGTGCCACCATTGAAGATGACAAAACGTGGATCCTGCATGGTGTGAATCATAAAAAATGGCTGAATGGCAAAGAAACGCTGGAAACATCTGATAATCTTGCCTGGCAATCGACCTTCACCAGTATGAATCTTGAAGAGTTATCGATGCCGGGGAATACTTTTTCTGTCCGTCAGCTTAATCATTACATCCATTATTTGCAGGAAACCGGGCAACCCAGCAGCGAATACCGCCTTGCACTGTGGGAAAAACTGGGGCAACCCATCTTAACCCTGGCGATGATTTTGCTGGCTGTGCCGTTTACCTTTAGTGCCCCGCGCTCGCCGGGGATGGGTAGCCGTCTCGCTGTAGGGGTCATCGTTGGTTTACTCACCTGGATCAGCTATCAAATCATGGTCAATCTGGGATTGCTATTTGCGTTGAGCGCACCTGTTACCGCGCTCGGTTTACCGGTAGCGTTTGTGCTGGTGGCGTTGAGCCTGGTGTATTGGTATGACAGACAACATTAAACCCGCCGTGGCGCAACACCACGGCGGGTTCACATTACTGCTTCAGAGTAGCAAATGCCTGAATGATGGCATCGATTTGCTCACGACTGTGGGCCGCGTTTACGCTACAGCGCAGCAGCGTGATGCCTGCAGGCGCGGCAGGTGGCAGGATAAGATTCACATAAACGCCCAGCGAAATAAGCTCGCGCCAGATGCGTAAACCTTCCTCTTTCGAACCGATTATTACTGGCACTACCGGGCTAATATGTGAACTTAACTCGTAACCCAGTTTTTGCAGACCGTCATACAGATGGTTGGCGTTATCCATCAGCTTTTGCCGCAGCTCTGGTTGTGAGGCAATGGTTCTTAACGACGAGCGCACGGTCGCAATGCAGGACGGAGAAGGAGAGGCGGTAAAAATATACGGGCGGCTGCCGTAGCGCAGCACTTCCATCGCTTCCGAACCGACAGCAAAACCGCCAATCGAGGCCAGACTTTTACTGAAGGTGCCAACGATAATATCCACATCATCTTCAACGCCGACAGCTTCGGCCAGTCCGCGCCCCGTTGCGCCTAACACGCCAAACGAATGTGCTTCATCGACAATCAAATAACCACCGAGACGACGTTTGATATCAACAATTTCTGCCAGCGGCGCAACGTCACCGAGCATACTGTAGATGCCTTCAACGATAATAATCGCCTCTTTCGCCCGTTCACCGAGGCGGACCATGCGCCGTTCCAGATCGTTGACGTCATTATGGCGGAAACGAATAATCTCCGCGCCGCCGAGAGAACAGGCGTCATAAATACTGGCGTGGCTGTCGGCATCCAGTAACACCACGGCGTTATGGTCGGCAAGTGCGCTGATGACACCTAAATTAGCGGTATAACCGGTTGAAAAAACGATAGCGGTAGGGCGATTGAAAAACTCGGCAATCTCTTTCTCTAACATCAGATGCGGTGCATAACTGCCGTTTGCCATACGAGAACCGGTGGTGCCAGTGCCTTGGGCCGCTAACGCTGCCTGACCTTCGCGGATAGCATCATGATTAAAGGTTAAACCGAGATAATTATTGGTCCCGGCCAGAATCACTTTTTTATTGCCGATCCGGCCTTCGGTGGCGGAATACACTTCATCAATACAGGTGCCAAATGGTGTTAACCCGTTGTCACTAAATTGCAGGCGCTCACCAGCAAGGCGCGCATATTTATCGTATAGCCCCATTATTTATTCTCCAGCCATGGAAGTAGAGTTTCCATTAATTGCGCAGGGGTTTTGACATCCAGCAGAATATTAATAGGAATGGAAATATCGAATCTGTCTTCCAGCATCATTAAGAGATCCATCACTTTGATCGACTCCAGGCCAAGATCGTTGACGAGATCGCTGTCGGGCTTAATTTCCACACCGTTTTCGACCAAATCCTGTAAACAGGAAAGGATGTAATCCATTACTATTTCACGATTTACCATAGAAACGTTAACACACCTTTAAACAAGACAATCAAAATAGCCCGTTGCGTAATGCGTGTTCCAGGCTAATCCCGGGAAACCAATTAATATCTTCAGAAATACGGTTATTACTTGCCGACCAGTCGGCATGAGTTAATTCACGGATTTTCGAACGAGTCAGCATCGGTTCTTTACCCGCCAGACGGCTCAACGCGGTACTGATATCCGCAAGGCAGGTGAGTAGCGGCAGAGGAATACCGACCATCCGCACGGAACCACAGCGGACATCGGCAACAAGCTGTTGGACACGTTGCCAGTCATAACCTCCGGCGACGCCATCGCATAATTCATAGGTTTGCGTCTGTACAGTTTCGGCGCTTAACCACTGACCCACTGCTTGCGCAAAATCGGTGACGTGAAGAAAAGAGAGCTGTGTCTCTGGCGTGCCAAGTCGTGGCAGCAGACCGCGCAGCATCCAGTCAAACAGCGGTTTTAACTCTTTATCGCCGGGACCATACACGGCTGTCGGGCGAAAAACGCCCAACGTAATTTCGTCAGCCATTGCAGTCAGCCGTTGTTCGGCGACGTGTTTGGAATTTGCGTACCAGGAGAGTTCGGGATGGCGCGCCGCCAGCGAAGAGATAAACAGAAAACGTTGGCAAAAGCCGCTCTCTTTTGCCGCTTGCATCAGGCGCAGGCTGCCGTCAACGTTGCAGCGGGTAAAAATCTCTTCTTTGTGCCCGCGCACTTGCCCGGCGCAATGGACCACCGCGCTGGCTCCGGCAACCAGTTCGCTAAGCGAATGTGTATCTTCCAGCGAACCGCGCACCCAAGTGAGATTATCATTGACGTGAGCGCGGGCAGTACGCGTCAATGCGCGAACGTGAAAGCCGCGGGCGAGCAGGTTATCAATAATATATTTACCGATAAACCCGGTAGCGCCCGTCACCGCGACAGTTTGATTCATGCCATGGATTCCTGCACATGAAGACTGGCAGCATAAGCCTTCTGATAACGTTTTTTCGCTTCCGCACGGGCAGGCTTGCCGGAGGATGTTCGGGGAATACTGTGGGGCGGCAACAGATCGATATCCGCGGTAACGCCAAATTCGCTTTGGATCCGAGCTGCCAGCGCGTGGATAAGCTGCCCCCGACGTTCTTCGTCGCTGATCCGACACTGGATCTGCAAAATGATTTTTTCCTGGGCGGTAACAAAAGCAATCGCATCGCCAGAATGAATTTCCGGCTCCTGTTCCGCAATGTATTCAATATCCTGCGGCCAGATATTACGGCCACGAATAATAATCAGATCTTTAATGCGTCCGGTGACATACAGATAACCGTCCAGCAGATAACCAAGGTCGCCGGTGTCTAACCAGCCCGTCGCGGCAATCTCGTCTTGCGAAACCTGGTCGCCAAAGTACCCGCTCATCAGGCTGGGGCCGGAGATGCAAATATGGCCTACCACACGTTCCGCGACAGGTATATCTGCTTCATTGCGGATTTCAATGCCATGTTCCGGCAACGCTTTACCGCAGTTGACGAAAGTCGATACGGCGCGTGTTTCAGCACCCGGCGCGACGGCTTTACCCTGGTATTCGAGGATATCGCGATCCACTTCGTTAACCACAACCCCGCAGGCTTCATCAGAGAAGCTGACAGCCAGCGCGTTTTCTGCCAGCCCGTAGCAGGGCATAAAGGCGCTATCGTCAAAGTTAACCTGGCGGAAACATTCAGCGAATTGATGGAGTTGTTCTGCGGAGATCGGTTCTGCGCCAATACCAGCGACGCGCCAGCAGGAAAGATCCAGTTCAGCGAGATCTTTTTCATTCACGCGGCGCTGGCACAATTCATAGCCAAACGGCGGTGCAACGGAAACGGTGCCGCGATTTTTACTGATCAATTTAAGCCATTGCAGAGGACGCATGGCAAAATCCTGAGTGCGCAAATAATCTACTGAAAGCTGTGTGGCGACGGGGGTCAGGAGAAAGCCGACCAGTCCCATATCATGGTAGAAAGGCAGCCAGGAGACGCAGCGGTCGCCAGGGCGTAATTTAATCCCATCGTGGCTTATAGCACGTAGATTAGCCATCACTTCGCGGTGAGTAATGATAACGCCACGGGGAAAACGGGTGCTGCCGGAGGTGTACTGGAGGTAGGCGATATCGTTTGGAACTGGACGCTGGAGCGCAACATCGGCTTCCGGTAATGCCTTAAACCAGGCGTGGCTTAAAACATGTAATTCGGGGTTGTTGTTATGCGTCGCGGCATTGACCAGTGGCAACCACTCATCACCAGTGATAATGGCTGCGGGCTGGCAACTTGCCAGTAAACCCTGCAGTTTGGCGCTCCAGGAATCCCGCTGACCGACGCCCATTGGAATCGCCAACGGGACGGCGACTAAGCCGGCATACTGGCAGGCAAAAAAAGCCTCTACAAACCCGCTACTCGTTTCGGCAATCAGCGCCACGCGATCGCCTTTTTTCAGGTTCAGCGATAACAACCTCTTCGCACCAGCTTCGGCACGCGCTTTTAACGTCTGATATTCCAGTTGATCTTCAAGTTGGCAACGTCTGTCATAAAAATTCATTCCGGCGCTACTCAGAGCGGCGTAGTCCAAAGCATCAACCAGCGTTGGAAAATCGGCATAGCGCATAGGTAGGGAATGCGTAAAGATTTTATTAGACATATACACCACGAAAAAATTGGATATCAAAAATAAAATGACAATAATGCAGTGGATTATATAGGCATAAAAGATAAATGAGATAGTATTTTCATCGGTGTGAAAATGAACATTGATTTAAATAATAGGTTTGGCTTTTTTGTTTTTATTGTGAATGATATTTAATTTATGAATATATTAAGAAGGAGCCTTGTCCGGTCGCCTTAAATCGACAAGAGGCATTGTAGCGCTTCTGTGTAGTCTCTGACCTTATCGTAATCATTAATAAATACTATTTATTCCTTGTTTATATTCATTGGGTTGATTATTAAGATCCCGTTCGTTGCTGTTGCAACTTGTTTTTCACCGTTAATTATTTGTTATCCACAGAGATATGGAATGCGATCTGCTGATGATTAAAATTGAAAAAGTAATTAATAAAAAAGACCTTAAGGCATTTATCGCTTTTCCGTCATCACTTTATCCCGATGATCCAAACTGGATACCCCCTTTATTCATTGAACGCAGCGAGCATTTGTCTGCGAAGAATCCGGGGACGGACCATATCATCTGGCAGGCGTGGGTGGCAAAAAAAGCGGGGCAGATAGTTGGGCGTATTACCGCGCAAATAGATACCTTGCACCGTGAGCGTTACGGAGAAGATACCGGTCATTTCGGAATGATTGATGCCATTGATGATCCGCAGGTTTTTGCCGCGTTGTTTGGCGCAGCGGAAGCGTGGTTAAAGTCACAAGGTGCAAGTAAGATCAGCGGGCCTTTCAGCCTGAATATCAATCAGGAAAGCGGATTACTGATTGAAGGTTTTGACACACCTCCCTGTGCGATGATGCCACACGGCAAACCGTGGTATGCCGCGCATATTGAACAACTGGGTTATCACAAAGGCATTGATTTACTGGCGTGGTGGATGCAGCGAACCGATCTCACTTTCTCTCCGGCGCTAAAAAAACTGATGGATCAGGTGCGCAAAAAAGTGACCATTCGCTGCATCAATCGCCAGCGGTTTGCCGAAGAGATGCAGATCCTGCGTGAGATTTTCAATTCTGGCTGGCAGCACAACTGGGGATTTGTGCCGTTTACCGAACATGAATTCGCGACCATGGGCGATCAACTTAAATATCTGGTGCCGGACGATATGATCTACATCGCTGAGATTGATTCTGCACCCTGCGCGTTTATTGTTGGCTTGCCGAACATCAACGAGGCGATTGCCGATCTGAACGGATCGCTCTTTCCCTTCGGCTGGGCAAAATTGCTGTGGCGTTTGAAAGTCAGCGGTGTGCGAACTGCGCGAGTGCCGCTGATGGGCGTGCGGGACGAGTATCAGTTCAGCCGCATCGGCCCGGTGATTGCGCTGTTATTGATTGAAGCCTTACGCGATCCGTTTGCCCGCCGGAAGATCGATGCGCTGGAAATGTCATGGATCCTCGAAACCAATACAGGCATGAATAACATGCTGGAACGCATTGGGGCGGAGCCGTACAAGCGTTACCGATTGTATGAAAAGCAGATTTGATGGCAGTCACCCCTGCTTCATCTCCAGCGGCACCGCCGAGCGAATCAAATGGTGGCCTTCCAGCTCGATATCGTGGAGATTCTTTTTCACGGTCCGCACATGATCGCGTGCTGCGCGCTGGGCAACGTGCGGCAGCCGCTGCAACACCGCGTTGTAGATCCGCGCATGCTGGCGATCGATCTGCTTTTTTTGCTGTGGTCGATGGTAGAGATTATTTACGCTGGCAAACACCGAATTAAACATCAGGTCGGTCAATGATTGCAGCGTAAACACCAGCACCTGATTGTGAGAAGCCTGACAAATGGCGAGATGGAAAGCGTGATCCAACTGCGCATGTTCGATCAGCGAAATCTCTTTGTTGTTCTCACTGGCGGCGAGCATTTTTTCATAACAGCGGGTTATCACAACAAAATCAGCCTGGGTTCCCAGCGTTGCCGCCAGCCTTGCCGATTCGCCCTCCAGTAATGCGCGAACGTCGAGCAGATCGTACAGCGTTCGCGGCTGCGTACTGAACAGATGGATCAGCGGGCTGGCGTCCTGCACCCGATTAAGCCGTGCGACACGAGAATCGCGACCCTGCGCCGTTTCAATAATCCCGCGCCCGCGCAGCACGGTCAGCCCTTCACGCAGTGCGGAGCGTGAGAAGCCGAGCTTTTCACACAGTCGACGTTCCGAGGGAAGCGGCTGACCGACCTTCAGTACGCCGTCGATAATTAACCGTTCGATACTCTCTGCAACCACTTCGCAAATAGGGCGACGTTCATCTTTCATTCCCGGACCTCGTGCACAGGTAGGACCAATTTTTCTGTTCTTAACTCGCAAAACACGCACATCACGTAAGTGATTATGTTACATCAATTTAACATTAGGTTAACCAAAGCAAGGTCACAGAGCTGGAAAAAAAATGGTCTGACCGGTAGCTAAAGAGATAGACGAAAACGAAAAGCCCGCTTAATAACTGTTCACAGAAGCAGCGCGAAAAAATCAGCTGCCACACAACACAACAAAGCGAACCCTACTCATGAGCATCTTGTACGAAGAGCGTCTTGATGGCGCTTTACCCGATGTCGACCGCACATCGGTACTGATGGCACTGCGTGAGCATGTCCCTGGACTGGAGATCCTGCATACCGATGAGGAGACCATTCCTTACGAGTGTGACGGGTTGAGCGCGTATCGCACGCGTCCATTACTGGTTGTTCTGCCTAAGCAGATGGAACAGGTGACGGCGATTCTGGCTGTCTGCCACAGCCTGCGTGTGCCGGTGGTGACCCGTGGCGCAGGCACCGGGCTTTCTGGTGGCGCGCTGCCGCTGGAAAAAGGTGTGTTGTTGGTGATGGCGCGCTTTAAAGAGATCCTCGACATTAACCCCATTGGTCGCCGCGCGCGCGTGCAGCCGGGCGTGCGTAACCTGGCGATCTCCCAGGCCGTTGCGCCGCATAATCTCTATTACGCGCCGGATCCGTCCTCACAAATCGCCTGTTCGATTGGCGGCAATGTGGCGGAAAATGCCGGTGGCGTTCACTGCCTGAAATATGGTCTAACCGTACATAACCTGCTGAAAATTGAAGTGCAAACGCTGGATGGCGAGGCGCTGACGCTGGGATCGGACGCGCTGGATTCGCCTGGTTTTGACCTGCTGGCGCTGTTTACCGGATCGGAAGGCATGCTTGGCGTGACCACCGAAGTGACGGTAAAGCTGCTGCCGAAGCCGCCCGTGGCGCGGGTTCTGTTAGCCAGCTTTGACTCGGTAGAAAAAGCCGGACTTGCGGTTGGTAACATCATCGCCAATGGCATTATCCCCGGCGGGCTGGAGATGATGGATAACCTGTCGATTCGCGCGGCGGAAGATTTTATTCATGCCGGTTATCCCGTCGATGCCGAAGCGATTTTATTATGCGAACTGGACGGCGTGGAGTCTGACGTACAGGAAGACTGCGAGCGGGTTAACGACATCTTGTTGAACGCGGGTGCGACTGACGTCCGTCTGGCACAGGACGAAGCAGAGCGCGTACGTTTCTGGGCCGGTCGCAAAAATGCGTTCCCGGCGGTAGGACGTATCTCCCCGGATTACTACTGCATGGATGGCACCATCCCGCGCCGCGCCCTGCCTGGCGTACTGGAAGGCATTGCCCGTTTATCGCAGCAATATGATTTACGCGTTGCCAACGTCTTTCATGCCGGAGACGGCAACATGCACCCGTTAATCCTTTTCGATGCCAACGAACCCGGTGAATTTGCCCGCGCGGAAGAACTGGGCGGGAAGATCCTCGAACTCTGCGTTGAAGTTGGCGGCAGCATCAGTGGGGAACATGGCATCGGGCGCGAAAAAATCAATCAAATGTGCGCCCAGTTCAACAGCGATGAAATCACGACCTTCCATGCGGTCAAGGCGGCGTTTGACCCCGATGGTTTGCTGAACCCAGGAAAAAACATTCCCACGCTACACCGCTGTGCTGAATTTGGTGCCATGCATGTGCATCACGGTCATTTACCTTTTCCTGAACTGGAGCGTTTCTGATGCTACGCGAGTGTGATTACAGCCAGGCGCTGCTAGAGCAGGTGAATCAGGCGATTAGCGATAAAACGCCGCTGGTGATTCAGGGCAGCAATAGTAAAGCCTTTTTAGGTCGCCCTGTCACCGGGCAAACGCTGGATGTGCGTTGTCATCGCGGCATTGTTAATTACGACCCGACCGAGCTGGTGATAACCGCGCGTGCCGGAACGCCGCTGGTGGCGATTGAAGCAGCGCTGGAGAGCGCCGGGCAAATGCTCCCCTGCGAGCCGCCGCATTATGGTGAAGAAGCCACCTGGGGCGGGATGGTCGCTTGCGGGCTGGCGGGGCCGCGTCGCCCGTGGAGTGGTTCGGTCCGCGATTTTGTCCTCGGCACGCGCATCATTACCGGCACTGGAAAACATCTGCGTTTTGGTGGCGAAGTGATGAAAAACGTTGCCGGATACGATCTCTCACGGTTAATGGCCGGAAGCTACGGTTGTCTTGGCGTGCTCACTGAAATCTCGATGAAAGTGTTACCGCGACCGCGCGCCTCCCTGAGCCTGCGTCGGGAAATCAGCCTGCAAGAAGCCATGAATGAAATCGCCCAGTGGCAACTTCAGCCATTACCCATTAGTGGCTTATGTTACTTCGACAATGCGTTGTGGATCCGCCTTGAGGGCGGCGAAGGATCGGTAAAAGCAGCGCGTGAACTGCTGGGTGGCGAAGAGGTTGCAGGTCAGTTCTGGCAGCAATTGCGTGAACAACAACTGCCGTTCTTCTCGTTACCAGGTACCTTATGGCGCATTTCATTACCCAGCGATGCGCCGATGATGGATTTACCCGGCGAGCAACTGATCGACTGGGGCGGGGCGTTACGCTGGCTGAAATCGACAGCCGATGACAATCAAATCCATCGCATCGCCCGCAACGCGGGCGGTCATGCGACCCGCTTTAGTGCCGGAGATGGTGGCTTTGCCCCGCTACCGGCTCCTTTATTCCGCTATCACCAGCAGCTTAAACAGCAGCTCGATCCTTGCGGCGTGTTTAACCCCGGTCGCATGTACGCGGAACTTTGAGGAGCAGGCTATGCAAACCCGATTAACAGAAGAGATGCGGCAGAACGCGCGCGCGCTGGAAGCCGACAGCATCCTGCGCGCCTGTGTTCACTGCGGATTTTGTACCGCAACCTGCCCAACCTATCAGCTTCTGGGCGATGAACTGGACGGGCCGCGCGGGCGCATCTATCTGATTAAACAGGTGCTGGAAGGTAACGAAGTCACGCTTAAAACACAGGAGCATCTCGATCGCTGTCTCACTTGCCGCAATTGTGAAACCACCTGTCCTTCTGGTGTGCGTTATCACAATTTGCTGGATATCGGGCGTGATATTGTCGAGCAGAAAGTGAAACGCCCACTGCCGGAGCGAATGCTGCGCGAAGGATTGCGCCAGGTAGTGCCGCGTCCGGCGGTCTTCCGTGCGCTGACGCAGGTAGGGCTGGTGCTGCGACCGTTTTTACCGGAACAGGTCAGAGCAAAACTGCCTGCTGAAACCGTAAAAGCTAAACCGCGTCCACCGCTGCGCCATAAGCGTCGGGTTTTAATGCTGGAAGGCTGCGCCCAGCCTACGCTTTCGCCCAACACCAACGCGGCAACTGCGCGAGTGCTGGATCGTCTGGGGATCAGCGTCATGCCAGCTAACGAAGCAGGCTGTTGTGGCGCGGCGGACTATCATCTTAATGCGCAAGAGAAAGGGTTAGCGCGGGCGCGCAATAATATTGATGCCTGGTGGCCCGCGATTGAAGCAGGTGCCGAGGCTATTTTGCAGACTGCCAGCGGCTGCGGCGCGTTCGTTAAAGAGTATGGGCAGATGCTGAAAAACGATGCGTTGTATGCCGATAAAGCGCGTCAGGTCAGTGAGCTGGCGGTCGATTTAGTCGAACTTCTGCGCGAGGAACCGCTGGAAAAACTGGCAATTCGCGGCGATAAAAAACTGGCCTTCCACTGCCCGTGTACCCTACAACATGCGCAAAAGCTGAACGGCGAAGTGGAAAAAGTGTTGCTTCGTCTTGGATTTACCTTAACGGACGTTCCCGACAGCCATCTGTGCTGCGGTTCAGCGGGAACATATGCGTTAACGCATCCCGATCTGGCACGCCAGCTGCGGGATAACAAAATGAATGCGCTGGAAAGCGGCAAACCGGAAATGATCGTCACCGCCAACATTGGTTGCCAGACGCATCTGGCGAGCGCCGGTCGTACCTCTGTGCGTCACTGGATTGAAATTGTAGAACAAGCCCTTGAAAAGGAATAACAAAATGAAAACTAAAGTCATTCTTAGCCAGCAAATGGCGAGTGCAATTATTGCCGCAGGTCAGGAAGAGGCGCAGAAAAATAACTGGTCTGTTTCCATTGCTGTTGCCGATGACGGCGGTCATCTGCTGGCGTTAAGTCGCATGGACGATTGCGCGCCGATTGCGGCTTACATCTCCCAGGAGAAAGCGCGTACCGCCGCGCTGGGGCGTCGTGAAACTAAGGGCTATGAAGAGATGGTGAACAACGGACGTACCGCGTTCGTGACTGCGCCGTTACTGACGTCGCTGGAAGGTGGCGTACCGGTTGTTGTGGATGGGCAAATTATTGGTGCCGTGGGCGTTTCTGGTTTAACCGGAGCACAGGATGCGCAGGTCGCGAAAGCGGCAGCAGCGGTGTTGGCGAAATAAGCGAAAACGAGGAGATAAACAATGAGTCAAACCATAACCCAGGGCCGTTTACGCATTGACGCCAATTTTAAACGTTTTGTGGATGAAGAAGTTTTGCCTGGCGTGGAACTGGATGCTGCCGCGTTCTGGCACAATGTTGATGAGATCGTTCACGATCTGGCGCCAGAGAATCGTCAGTTGCTGGCAGAGCGTGATCGCATTCAGGCGGCGCTTGATGAGTGGCATCGCAGCAATCCGGGGCCGGTAAAAGATAAAGCGGCCTATAAATCTTTCCTGCGTGAACTGGGCTACCTGGTGCCACAGCCTGACCACGTGACGGTGGAAACCACGGGCATCGACAGCGAAATCACCAGTCAGGCGGGGCCACAGCTGGTGGTTCCGGCGATGAACGCCCGCTACGCGCTGAACGCGGCGAACGCTCGCTGGGGCTCACTGTACGATGCGTTATACGGCAGCGACATCATCCCGCAGGAAGGGGCGATGGTCAGCGGCTACGATCCGCAGCGTGGTGAGCAGGTTATCGCCTGGGTTCGGCGTTTCCTCGATGAATCACTACCGCTGGAAAACGGCAGCTATCAGGATGTGGTGGCGTTTAAGGTGGTCGATAAACAATTACGCATCCAGTTGAAAAATGGTAAAGAAACCACGTTACGTACTCCAGCACAGTTTGTCGGTTACCGTGGCGATACTGCTGCGCTGACCTGCATTTTGCTGAAAAATAACGGCCTGCATATTGAGCTACAAATCGATGCCAACGGGCGGATTGGCAAAGACGATCCGGCGCACATCAACGATGTTATCGTCGAAGCGGCCATCAGTACCATTCTCGACTGCGAAGATTCGGTCGCGGCGGTTGATGCGGAAGATAAAATCCTGCTGTACCGCAACCTGCTGGGCCTGATGCAGGGGACTCTGCAAGAGAAAATGGAGAAGAACGGTCGTCAAATCGTGCGTAAACTGAATGACGATCGTCAGTACACTGCCGCCGATGGCTCTGAAATTTCTCTGCACGGACGCTCGTTGCTGTTTATCCGCAACGTGGGTCATTTGATGACCATTCCTGTGATTTGGGACAGCGAAGGCAATGAAATCCCGGAAGGCATTCTTGATGGCGTCATGACTGGCGCGATTGCCCTCTATGATTTAAAAGTGCAGAAAAACTCGCGCACTGGCAGCGTCTATATTGTGAAACCGAAAATGCACGGTCCGCAGGAAGTGGCGTTCGCCAACAAACTGTTTTCCCGCGTTGAGACAATGCTCGGTATGGCACCGAATACCCTGAAAATGGGCATTATGGATGAAGAACGCCGGACCTCGCTGAACTTGCGTAGCTGTATCGCTCAGGCGCGCAACCGCGTGGCGTTCATCAATACCGGTTTCCTCGACCGTACCGGCGATGAAATGCATTCGGTGATGGAAGCGGGCCCGATGCTGCGTAAAAACCAGATGAAATCGACGCCGTGGATCAAAGCCTACGAACGTAATAACGTGCTTTCCGGTCTGTTCTGTGGGCTACGTGGAAAAGCGCAAATCGGTAAAGGGATGTGGGCAATGCCGGACCTGATGGCAGACATGTACAGCCAGAAGGGCGACCAACTGCGTGCCGGGGCAAACACGGCCTGGGTTCCGTCGCCAACTGCCGCTACGCTCCATGCGCTGCACTACCACCAAACCAACGTACAGAGCGTGCAAGCCAACATTGCCCAGACCGAGTTCAATGCTGAATTTGAACCGCTGCTGGACGATCTGCTGACTATTCCGGTTGCTGAAAACGCTAACTGGTCGGCGCAAGAGATCCAACAAGAGCTGGATAACAACGTGCAGGGGATTCTGGGGTACGTGGTGCGTTGGGTGGAGCAGGGGATTGGTTGTTCAAAAGTGCCGGATATTCACAACGTGGCGTTGATGGAAGACCGCGCAACGCTGCGTATCTCCAGCCAGCATATCGCCAACTGGTTACGTCACGGTATTCTGACCAAAGAACAGGTGCAGGCCTCGCTGGAGAATATGGCGAAAGTGGTTGATCAGCAAAACGCTGGCGATCCGGCTTATCGTCCAATGGTGGAGAATTTCGCTAACTCGTGTGCTTTTAAAGCTGCCAGCGATTTGATCTTCCTCGGCGTGAAACAGCCAAACGGCTATACCGAACCGTTATTACACGCATGGCGTTTACGCGAAAAAGAAAATCATTAATAGCGTCAAAAAAAGCCCCGGCAAGATTTATTGTCGGGGCTATGATAGTAACTGCGGTAGTACATTTATCCCGGAAATAACCGGAGCGATTATCAGGGTTTAACAATATTAAATACCCGTAGCGCATCACTAGCGGGATTAAAACAACAATATGGACATCTTAACGATACTCTGCGCCTGCGTGTGCGGAACAGAAGCCCTTACCCGATATACTTGTTATGCCAGAGGTAGCAATTGCGTTAGCGGCGTACTGTTGCTGTAAAGTATAACGCCTATATTTTACAGTTCAGTCCTCTTTTGCTTATTACAACCTTAAGTATATCAAGCATATAAAGATAATAAGAGACTGAACAATATGGTTACCTGGACCCAAATGTATATGCCGATGGGAGGACTGGGGCTATCCGCTCTGGTCGCCCTGATCCCGATAATATTCTTCTTCGTTGCACTCGCGGTATTACGTCTGAAAGGACATGTCGCCGGAGCAATAACCCTTATATTATCTATTCTGATTGCGATATTCGCCTTTAAAATGCCGATTGATATGGCATTTGCTGCTGCAGGCTATGGCTTTATTTATGGATTATGGCCAATTGCATGGATTATTGTCGCGGCGGTATTCCTGTATAAATTAACCGTTGCCAGCGGTCAGTTCGATATTATCCGCAGCTCGGTTATCTCCATCACCGACGATCAGCGTTTGCAGGTGTTACTGATTGGTTTCTCCTTTGGCGCGTTGCTGGAAGGGGCGGCTGGCTTTGGTGCTCCGGTGGCGATTACCGGTGCGCTGCTGGTGGGCCTGGGCTTCAAACCGTTATACGCGGCGGGGCTGTGTCTGATTGCCAACACTGCGCCGGTGGCGTTTGGTGCGTTGGGTGTGCCAATTCTGGTCGCCGGTCAGGTAACGGGAATCGATCCGTTCGACATTGGCGCAATGGCGGGACGTCAGTTACCGTTCCTGTCGGTTCTTGTGCCATTCTGGCTGGTAGCAATGATGGACGGCTGGAAAGGGGTGAAAGAGACGTGGCCAGCGGCGCTGGTTGCAGGGGGAAGCTTCGCTGTCACTCAGTTCTTTACCTCTAACTATATTGGTCCGGAACTGCCGGATATTACTTCGGCGCTGGTGAGTATCGTCTCACTTTCTTTATTTCTTAAAGTGTGGCGGCCAAAAAATACCGAAACGGCAATCAGTATGGGACAATCCGCAGGTGCGATGGTGGTGAATAAACCGTCTTCTGGCGGTCCCGTGCCTTCAGAATATCGTCTGGGGCAAATCATTCGTGCATGGTCACCGTTTTTAATCTTAACGGTACTGGTTACCATCTGGACCATGAAGCCGTTTAAAGCGTTATTTGCTCCGGGCGGTGCCTTTTATTCGCTGGTGATTAATTTCCAGATCCCTCATTTGCATCAACAAGTCTTGAAAGCGGCACCCATTGTCGCTCAGCCAACGCCAATGGATGCGGTGTTTAAGTTCGACCCTCTCTCCGCTGGCGGCACAGCTATTTTTATTGCGGCGATTATCTCGATCTTCATCCTCGGCGTGGGGATCAAGAAAGGTATTGGCGTCTTTGCCGAAACGCTAATTAGTCTGAAGTGGCCGATATTGTCGATTGGCATGGTGCTGGCGTTCGCCTTCGTGACCAACTATTCCGGCATGTCCACCACGCTGGCGCTGGTACTGGCTGGTACAGGCGTGATGTTCCCGTTCTTCTCACCGTTCCTCGGCTGGCTGGGCGTATTCCTTACCGGCTCGGACACTTCTTCAAACGCCCTGTTTGGTTCACTGCAATCGACCACGGCGCAGCAAATCAACGTCTCTGACACCCTGCTGGTGGCAGCAAACACCAGCGGCGGCGTAACTGGCAAGATGATCTCCCCGCAATCTATCGCCGTGGCCTGCGCCGCGACGGGCATGGTGGGTCGAGAATCTGAACTGTTCCGCTACACCGTGAAGCACAGTCTGATTTTTGCCAGCGTTATCGGCATTATCACGCTGTTGCAGGCGTATGTGTTTACCGGGATGTTAGTTTCGTAAGTCAATAAAGCCGGATGATCGTTAATATCATCCGGCTTCGTTTACATTATTCTGTCTTATTAATGGAAATTATTTCCCGCTTTATTATCCATGCGGCAATAATGTTTTGCGTTCAGATAACATGCTAAATAATTAAGAGCGTGAGAACATCTATTTTTTATCACGCAAAACAAGTCTGTATTAATTATGTTCGCTTGATGAGCAAACACCGTTCTATCTGTTGCTTTTGCAATCTTAATCGTTAAAACTACCAACAAATTTATATAGTTACGTTGTGAATGGTTGTTAATTTTTTGTTTATTGAAATTTCGTAAAAATAACCATCCAGACATCGAATAGGGGTTATTCTTATAAATTTTACCTGTTTTTCTATCAATGATGCCGTTTTCTTAAGAATGGAGGAAGTTATTAAAGAAGATAAAGCATAAAACTATTTCCCCGGTTACGAATCTTTTAACTTTGTTTTGTCACTTGCGTTATTAATGAATAAGAAATTTAAATATAAGAAATCGCTTTTAGCGGCTATTTTAAGCGCAACCCTGTTAGCCGGTTGTGATGGCGGTGGTTCGGGGTCATCCTCCGATACGCCACATGCAGATTCTGGTTCAGGGTCTTTGCCGGATGTGAAACCTGATCCAACACCAAACCCGGAGCCGACGCCTGAGCCGACTCCGGACCCAGAACCTACGCCGGATCCAACACCTGATCCTGAGCCGACACCAGAACCGGAGCCAGAACCTGTTCCCACGAAAACGGGTTATCTGACCCTGGGCGGAAGCCAGCGGGTAACTGGTGCTACCTGTAATGGTGAATCCAGCGATGGCTTTACTTTTACACCTGGCAAGGACGTTACTTGCGTGGCGGGTAACACGACAATTGCCACCTTCAACACTCAGTCAGAAGCTGCGCGTAGCCTGCGTGCGGTTGAAAAAGTATCGTTTAGTCTTGAGGACGCGCAAGAACTGGCGGCTTCCGACAACAAGAAAAGCAATGCGGTTTCGTTGGTAACGTCCAGTAACAGCTGTCCGGCGGATACAGAACAGGTTTGCCTGACGTTCTCTTCGGTGATCGAGAGTAAACGTTTCGACTCGCTGTATAAGCAAATTGATCTGGCACCGGAGGAGTTCAAAAAGCTGGTCAATGAAGAGGTGGAAAACAATGCCGCGACCGATAAAGCGCCATCCACTCATACCTCATCGGTCGTGCCAGTCACCACGCCGGGAACAAAACCGGATCTGAACGCTTCCTTCGTGTCAGCTAACGCGGAACAGTTTTATCAGTATCAACCTACTGAAATTATTCTCTCAGAAGGTCGCCTGGTAGATAGCATGGGCAATGGTGTGGTTGGCGTAAATTACTACACCAGCTCAGGCCGTGGTGTAACTGGCGAAAACGGCAAATTCAACTTCAGCTGGGGCGAAACCATCTCCTTTGGTATCGACACCTTTGAACTGGGTTCAGTACGCGGCAATAAGTCGACCATTGCATTGACTGAATTGGGCGACGAAGTTCGCGGCGCGAATATCGATCAACTTATTCATCGTTATTCCCAGGCCGGAAAAAATGATGAGCGTGAAGTGCCGGACGTCGTGCGCCAGGTCTTTGCCGAGTACCCCAACGTGATCAACGAGATTATCAATCTCTCGTTATCCAATGGCGAGGCGTTGAGCGAAGGCGATCAAAACTTTCCGCGGACAAACGAATTTCTTGAGCAGCTTAAATCCGGGCAGGCTAAAGAGATTGATACGGCGATTTGTAATTCTCTCGGGGGCTGCAACTCTCAACGTTGGTTCTCGTTGACTGCACGCAATGTTAACGAAGGTCAGATTCAGGGCGTTATCAACAAGCTGTGGGGTGTGGATGAAGATTACAAATCGGTGACGAAATTCCACGTCTTCCATGACTCTACCAACTTCTATGGCAGCACGGGTAATGCGCGCGGTCAGGCGGTGGTGAATATCTCCAACGCTGCCTTCCCGATTCTGATGGCGCGTAATGATAAAAACTACTGGCTGGCGTTTGGCGAAAAACGCGCCTGGGATAAAAATGAGCTGGCGTACATTACGGAAGCGCCTTCTCTGGTTGAGCCGGAAAACGTTACGCGCGATACCGCCACCTTCAACCTGCCATTTATTTCGCTGGGGCAAGTTGGTGAGGGCAAGCTGATGGTTATCGGTAACCCGCACTACAACAGCATTTTGCGTTGCCCTAATGGTTACAGTTGGAACGGGAGCGTTAATAAAGACGGGCAGTGTACGCTCAACAGCGACCCGGACGACATGAAGAACTTCATGGAGAACGTGTTGCGCTATCTGTCAAATGAACGCTGGCTGCCGGATGCGAAGAGCAGTATGACCGTGGGCACTAACCTGGATACGGTTTATTTCAAAAAAGCGGGTCAGGTATTAGGAAATAGTGCACCGTTTGCTTTCCACAAGGACTTCGCTGGCATCACGGTCAAACCGATGACCAGCTATGGCAATCTGAATCCAGATGAAGTTCCTCTGTTGATCCTCAATGGCTTTGAATACGTCACACAATGGGGTAGCGATCCTTACTCTATTCCTCTGCGAGCAGATACCAGCAAACCGAAGCTGACCCAGCAGGATGTGACCGATCTGATCGCCTATCTGAACAAAGGTGGCTCGGTGCTGATCATGGAAAACGTGATGAGCAATCTTAAGGAAGAGAGCGCGTCCAGTTTTGTGCGTCTGCTGGATGCCGCGGGTCTGTCAATGGCTCTGAACAAATCGGTGGTGAATAACGATCCTCAAGGGTATCCGGATCGCGTTCGTCAGCGTCGCGCGACTGGCATTTGGGTTTATGAACGTTATCCTGCTGCAGACGGCGCGCAACCGCCGTACACCATCGACCCAAATACAGGGGAAGTGACCTGGAAATACCAGCAAGACAACAAGCCTGATGACAAGCCGAAACTGGAAGTTGCGAGCTGGCAGGAGGAAGTTGAGGGCAAACAGGTAACGCGTTATGCCTTTATTGATGAAGCGGAATACACAACAGAAGAATCTCTGGAAGCGGCAAAGGCAAAAATCTTTGAGAAGTTTCCTGGGTTACAGGAGTGTAAGGACTCGACTTACCATTACGAGATTAACTGTTTGGAGCGCCGCCCAGGCACGGATGTTCCGGTAACAGGTGGCATGTATGTTCCGCGCTATACGCAACTGAATCTTGACGCCGACACCGCGAAAGCGATGGTGCAGGCGGCGGATTTAGGCACCAACATTCAGCGCCTGTATCAGCATGAGCTTTATTTCCGTACCAAAGGCAGTAAAGGTGAGCGTCTGAACAGTGTTGATCTGGAACGTCTGTACCAGAACATGTCGGTCTGGCTGTGGAACGATACGAAATATCGTTACGAAGAGGGCAAGGAAGATGAGCTGGGCTTTAAAACGTTCACCGAGTTCCTGAACTGCTACGCCAATGATGCCTATGCAGGCGGCACCAAGTGCTCCGCAGATCTGAAAAAATCGCTGGTCGATAACAACATGATCTACGGTGACGGTAGCAGCAAAGCGGGCATGATGAACCCAAGCTATCCGCTCAACTATATGGAAAAACCGCTGACGCGTCTGATGCTGGGCCGTTCCTGGTGGGATCTGAACATTAAGGTTGATGTGGAGAAGTACCCAGGATCCGTATCGGCAAAGGGTGAGAGCGTTACGGAAAACATCAGCCTGTACTCGAATCCGACCAAATGGTTTGCGGGTAACATGCAGTCAACCGGCCTGTGGGCACCGGCCCAGCAGGACGTCACCATTAAGTCTTCGGCGTCAGTCCCAGTGACTGTTACCGTGGCGCTGGCTGACGACCTGACCGGACGTGAGAAGCATGAAGTTGCGCTGAACCGTCCGCCAAGAGTGACTAAAACGTATACTCTGGAGGCTAACGGTGAAGTGACCTTCAAGGTGCCTTATGGTGGTCTGATTTATATCAAGGGCGACAGTAAGGATGATGTTTCTGCTAACTTCACCTTTACCGGTGTAGTAAAAGCGCCGTTCTATAAAGACGGCGAATGGAAAAACGATCTGGACTCACCGGCGCCGCTGGGCGAGCTGGAGTCTGCGTCGTTCGTCTATACCACGCCGAAGAAGAACCTTGAGGCCAGCAATTTCACTGGTGGTGTAGCAGAATTCGCTAAAGATCTGGATACCTTTGCCAGCTCGATGAATGACTTCTACGGTCGCAATGAAACGAGCGGTAACCACCGGATGTTTACCTATGAAGCATTGACGGGGCATAAACACCGTTTCGCCAACGATGTGCAGATCTCCATCGGTGATGCGCACTCGGGTTATCCGGTAATGAACAGCAGCTTCTCGACGAACAGCTCCACGCTGCCGACGACGCCGCTGAACGACTGGCTGATTTGGCACGAAGTCGGTCATAACGCTGCAGAAACACCGCTGAACGTACCGGGTGCAACTGAAGTGGCGAACAACGTGCTGGCGCTGTACATGCAGGATCGCTATCTTGGCAAGATGAACCGTGTCGCTGACGACATTACCGTCGCGCCGGAATATCTGGACGAGAGCAACGGTCAGGCATGGGCGCGCGGCGGTGCGGGTGACCGTCTGCTGATGTACGCACAACTGAAGGAATGGGCAGAGAAAAACTTTGATATCAAGAAATGGTATCCAGAAGGCTCTCTGCCAGCGTTCTACAGCGATCGTGAAGGGATGAAAGGCTGGAACCTGTTCCAGTTGATGCATCGCAAAGCACGCGGCGATGATGTTGGTAACAGCACCTTTGGCGGCAAGAATTACTGTGCTGAATCCAACGGTAACGCTGCCGACACGCTGATGCTGTGTGCCTCCTGGGTCGCCCAGACGGATCTTTCGGAGTTCTTTAAGAAATGGAATCCGGGTGCAAGTGCTTACCAGTTGCCGGGGGCAACGGAGATGAGTTTCCAGGGCGGTGTGAGCTCTTCGGCTTACAGCACGCTCGCGTCGCTTAATCTGCCGAAACCGGAAAAAGGGCCGGAAACCATTAACAAGGTTACCGAGCATAAGATGTCTGCCGAGTAAGCCTGTAGGCCGGATAAGGCGTTCACGCCGCATCCGGCATGAAATAAGGCGCATCGGGCCTGGAGGAAAGCCACATGGCATACACCTGCAGGCCCGTATCCGGCAAATTACAACAAACAACCTTTAACCATGCATTTTGATGTTTTTCAGCAATATCCCGCGGCGATGCCCATACTGGCAACCGTCGGAGGATTGATCATCGGCAGTTTTTTGAATGTGGTGATTTGGCGTTACCCCATCATGCTGCGCCAACAAATGGCGGAGTTTCATGGTGAAACGCCGAGTACGCAGTCAAAAATAAGCCTTGCGCTACCGCGTTCGCACTGTCCGCATTGCCAGCAGACTATCCGCGTTCGTGACAATATTCCGCTGCTCTCATGGTTGATGCTCAAAGGGCGCTGCCGCGACTGTCAGGCGAAAATCAGCAAGCGTTATCCGCTGGTTGAGTTATTGACAGCACTCGCTTTTTTGCTGGCGAGTCTGGTGTGGCCAGAAAGTGGATGGGGGCTGGCTGTGATGATATTATCCGCCTGGCTGATTACCGCGAGCATCATCGACCTCGACAACCAATGGCTGCCCGATGTTTTTACTCAGGGCGTATTGTGGACCGGGCTGATTGCGGCATGGGCGCAACAGAGTCCGTTAACGCTACAAGACGCAGTCACCGGCGTTCTGGTGGGGTTTATCACTTTTTACTCCCTGCGCTGGATAGCCGGAATAGTTCTGCGTAAAGAAGCATTAGGCATGGGCGATGTATTACTTTTCGCTGCGTTAGGTGGCTGGGTGGGGCCGTTGTCGCTACCCAATGTTGCTTTAATCGCATCATGCTGCGGTCTGATATATGCCGTTATTACAAAAAGAGGATCAACCACACTGCCTTTTGGACCGTGTTTAAGTCTGGGCGGTATAGCAACACTTTATCTACAGGCATTGTTTTAATGATAACCACGTCATTATCAAAGTGACATTTTAACTCTTATTAATAACCTTAGAGATTATTTACCATGTCGATAAAACAGATGCCAGGGAGGGTATTAATATCGCTATTGTTGAGCGTTACAGGATTATTAAGTGGCTGCGCCAGCCATAATGAAAACGCCAGTTTACTGGCGAAAAAACAGGCGCAAAATATCAGCCAAAACCTGCCGATTAAATCTGCGGGATATACCTTAGTGCTGGCGCAAAGTAGTGGCACGACGGTAAAAATGACCATTATCAGCGAATCGGGTACTCAGACCACGCAGACACCTGACGCCTTTTTAACCAGCTATCAACGACAAATGTGCGCTGACCCAACGGTGAAATTAATGATTACCGAGGGAATTAATTACAGCATAACGATTAATGATACACGTACAGGTAACCAGTATCAGCGGAAACTGGATCGTACCACCTGTGGAATAGTCAAAGCATAACGTCGGGTAGATATAAATTGGCGCGGGTTGTTTTTCGTGACGCACGAATTTATCTCATTCAATGGCTGACTAAAATTCGTCACATTCTTAGCCAGAGACAATCTCTTAATACAGACAAAGAGCATCTGCGCAAAATTGCACGCGCGATGTTCTGGCTGATGCTGCTTATTATTTCTGCAAAAATGGCGTATTCACTCTGGCGCTATTTCTCCTTTTCTGCGGAATATACGGCGGTTTCCTCATCGGCGAATAAACCGCTCCGTGCGGATGCAAAACCGTTCGATAAAAATGACGTGCAATTAGTCAGCCAACAAAACTGGTTTGGCAAATATCAACCCGTCGCCGCACCGGTAAAACAACCTGAATCTGCGCCTGTGGCAGAAACGCGTCTTAATGTGGTGCTGCGTGGGATCGCCTTTGGTGCCAGACCCGGCGCGGTGATTGAAGAAGGCGGCAAACAGCAGGTCTATTTGCAGGGTGAACGGCTTGGCTCGCACAACGCGGTGATTGAGGAAATTAACCGCGACCATGTGATGCTGCGCTATCAGGGAAAAATAGAGCGCCTGAGCCTGGCTGAAGAGGAGCGTTCCACCGTTGCCGTGACCAACAAAAAATCCATCAGCGACGAAGCAAAGCAAGCTGTTGCTGAGCCTGCTGCCAGTGCGCCAGTTGAGATCCCGGCTGCCGTGCGTCAGGCACTGGCGAAAGATCCGCAGAAAATTTTTAACTATATCCAGCTTACGCCTGTGCGTAAGGAGGGAATTGTCGGTTATGCAGTGAAGCCGGGGGCAGATCGTTCTCTGTTCGATGCCAGCGGTTTCAGGGAAGGCGATATCGCCATTGCACTAAATCAGCAGGATTTCACTGATCCACGAGCAATGATTGCTCTGATGCGGCAGTTACCTTCAATGGATTCCATTCAACTTACGGTTTTACGCAAGGGTGCGCGCTACGACATTTCCATCGCACTGCGCTAACCGCATTTAATCCAGGAGAATCATTCATCGTGTTTTGGCGTGATATGACGTTGTCTATCTGGCGTAAGAAGACAACTGGCCTCAAAACAAAAAAGCGTTTACTGCCGCTGATGCTGGCAGCGGCATTGTGTAGTTCACCGGTCTGGGCGGAAGAAGCCACTTTCACCGCTAATTTTAAAGATACTGACCTGAAATCGTTCATCGAAACCGTCGGCGCTAACCTTAATAAAACCATCATTATGGGGCCGGGCGTTCAGGGGAAAGTGAGTATTCGCACTATGACTCCGCTCAATGAACGCCAGTATTACCAGTTATTCCTTAACCTGCTGGAAGCACAGGGGTATGCGGTCGTACCGATGGAAAACGACGTGCTGAAGGTGGTGAAATCAAGCGCCGCGAAAGTCGAGCCGCTGCCGCTGGTCGGTGAAGGCAGCGACAACTACGCGGGCGATGAAATGGTCACCAAAGTCGTGCCGGTACGTAATGTGTCGGTACGCGAGCTGGCACCGATTCTGCGCCAGATGATTGACAGCGCAGGCTCAGGCAACGTTGTTAATTACGATCCCTCCAACGTGATTATGCTTACCGGACGCGCCTCAGTTGTGGAGCGCCTGACGGAAGTGATCCAGCGCGTGGATCACGCGGGTAATCGCACCGAAGAGGTGATCCCGCTGGATAACGCCTCAGCCTCGGAAATTGCCCGCGTGCTGGAAAGCCTGACCAAAAACAGCGGCGAGAACCAGCCAGCAACGCTGAAATCTCAAATTGTCGCCGATGAACGCACCAACAGCGTGATTGTCAGTGGTGACCCCGCCACGCGAGACAAAATGCGCCGTCTGATCCGTCGGCTGGATTCAGAAATGGAGCGCAGCGGCAACAGCCAGGTGTTCTATCTCAAATACAGCAAAGCCGAAGATCTGGTCGATGTGCTGAAGCAGGTCAGCGGTACGCTCACGGCGGCTAAAGAAGAGGCGGAAGGCACGGTTGGTAGCGGGCGCGAGGTTGTCTCCATCGCCGCCAGCAAACACAGTAATGCCCTGATTGTTACTGCGCCGCAGGACATTATGCAGTCGCTGCAAAGCGTGATTGAACAACTGGATATTCGCCGTGCTCAGGTGCATGTCGAGGCGTTAATCGTGGAAGTTGCCGAAGGTAGCAATATCAACTTCGGCGTGCAGTGGGGGTCAAAAGATGCTGGATTAATGCAGTTTGCCAACGGTACGCAAATCCCTATTGGTACGCTGGGGGCAGCGATTTCTGCAGCCAAGCCGCAGAAAGGTTCCACGGTGATCAGCGAAAACGGTGCTACCACCATAAATCCGGATACTAACGGCGATCTCTCCACGCTCGCTCAGCTCCTTTCTGGCTTTAGTGGTACGGCGGTTGGCGTGGTGAAAGGCGACTGGATGGCGCTGGTACAGGCGGTCAAAAACGACTCCAGCTCGAACGTGCTCTCCACGCCGAGTATCACCACGCTGGACAACCAGGAAGCCTTCTTCATGGTGGGCCAGGACGTTCCGGTATTAACCGGCTCTACCGTTGGTTCCAATAACAGCAATCCTTTCAATACGGTAGAGAGGAAAAAAGTCGGCATCATGCTGAAAGTCACGCCGCAGATTAACGAAGGTAACGCGGTACAGATGGTGATTGAGCAGGAAGTCTCGAAAGTGGAAGGGCAGACCAGCCTCGATGTCGTGTTTGGCGAGCGCAAACTGAAAACCACCGTGCTGGCTAACGATGGTGAGCTGATCGTGCTTGGCGGTCTGATGGACGACCAGGCGGGAGAAAGCGTGGCGAAAGTGCCGCTGCTGGGCGATATCCCGTTGATTGGTAACCTGTTTAAATCGACGGCGGATAAAAAAGAAAAACGTAACCTGATGGTGTTTATCCGCCCGACCATTTTGCGTGACGGTATGGCGGCAGACGGCGTGTCGCAGCGCAAATATAACTACATGCGCGCTGAGCAAATCTACCGCGATGAGCAAGGCTTAAGCCTGATGCCGCACACCGCGCAGCCGATATTGCCAGCGCAAAATCAGGCCTTACCGCCGGAAGTACGCGCGTTCCTCAATGCCGGGAGAACGCGTTAATGGTGCCTGTAGCACAGGAAACCACCGCTAACACCGTGCGTCTGCCCTACAGTTTCAGCCGTCGGTTTAGCCTGGTGGCATGGTGCGAAGCGTCGCTGGAGATCCTCCATGTTCATCCGTTGTCGCTCTCTGTTTTACAGGAGCTACAGCGGGGGCTGAATGCGCCCTTTACGCTGCGGCAAATCGACGAGGCCGAATTTGAACAGCGGCTGAATGCGGTCTGGCAGCGGGACTCTTCCGAAGCTCGCCAGCTGATGGAAGATCTCGGTTCCGCCGAGGACTTTTTTACCCTCGCTGAAGAACTGCCGGAAACGGAAGATCTGCTGGAAAGTGACGACGATGCGCCGATCATCAAACTGATCAACGCCATGCTGGCAGAGGCAATCAAAGAAGGCGCTTCGGATATCCACATCGAGACGTTTGAAAAGAGTCTGGTGATCCGTTTTCGTGTTGACGGCACATTACATGAAATGTTGCGCCCCGGTCGTAAACTGGCCTCGCTGCTGGTCTCGCGTATCAAGGTGATGGCGCGGCTGGATATCGCCGAAAAGCGCGTACCGCAGGATGGCCGTATTGCGCTGCTGCTGGGCGGTCGGGCGATTGACGTCCGTGTATCTACCATGCCTTCCGCCTGGGGGGAACGGGTGGTGCTGCGACTGCTGGACAAAAACCAGGCTCGCCTGACGCTGGAGCGTCTGGGTTTAAGTCTCGAACTGACTGCGCAGTTGCGCCAGCTGTTACACAAACCGCACGGCATTTTTCTGGTGACGGGGCCGACCGGTTCCGGCAAAAGCACCACGCTGTACGCTGGATTGCAGGAGCTGAACAACCACTCGCGTAACATTCTCACGGTTGAAGACCCTATCGAATACATGATTGAAGGGATCGGTCAGACGCAGGTTAACACCCGCGTCGGCATGACATTCGCCCGTGGCCTGCGCGCAATTTTGCGTCAGGACCCGGATGTGGTGATGGTCGGTGAAATCCGCGATACCGAAACCGCAGAAATCGCTGTTCAGGCTTCACTGACCGGACACCTGGTACTTTCCACGCTGCATACCAACACAGCGGTGGGGGCGATCACGCGTTTGCAGGATATGGGCGTGGAGCCTTTCCTGCTCTCTTCCAGTCTGACGGGCGTGATGGCGCAGCGACTGGTTCGCACGCTGTGTCCCGATTGCCGCCAGTCCGTGCCTGCCACTGACGAAGAAAAACGCCTGCTGGGGATTACCGATGCGCGTACCGTCACGCTGTACCATCCGCAGGGCTGCCCCGCCTGTAATCACAAAGGTTTTCGCGGACGCACCGCTATCCATGAACTGATTGTGGTGGACGCCACATTGCGTGATTTGATCCACCGTCAGGCCGGGGAACTGGAGCTGGAACGTTATGTCCGGCAACACTCTGCGGGTATCCGCAGCAACGGCATTGAGAAAGTGCTCGCCGGAGAAACCTCTCTCGATGAAGTTCTGCGGGTAACCATGGAGGCGTAATGGCACTGTTTTACTATCAGGCGCTGGAGCGTAATGGTCGCAAAACCAAAGGCATGATTGAGGCGGATTCCGCGCGTCATGCCCGTCAATTGTTGCGTGGTAAAGACCTCATTCCCGTGCACATTGAAGCCCGGATGAATGCATCGGCAGGGGGAATGTTGCAGCGTCGGCGGCACGCACATCGTCGCGTGGCGGCGGCAGATCTGGCGCTGTTCACTCGTCAACTGGCAACGCTGGTGCAGGCAGCAATGCCGCTGGAAACCTGCTTACAGGCGGTCAGTGAGCAAAGCGAAAAACTGCATGTAAAAAGCCTCGGAATGGCGCTGCGCAGCCGGATTCAGGAAGGTTATACCCTGTCGGACAGCCTGCGCGAACATCCCCGCGTCTTTGACTCCCTGTTTTGTTCGATGGTCGCTGCCGGAGAAAAATCCGGACATCTCGACGTGGTGCTCAATCGCCTGGCGGATTACACCGAACAGCGGCAGCGTCTGAAATCACGCCTGCTGCAGGCCATGCTCTACCCGCTGGTACTGCTGGTGGTGGCAACGGGCGTGGTCACTATTTTGCTGACGGCAGTAGTGCCGAAAATTATCGAACAGTTTGATCATCTCGGACACGCGCTGCCCGCCTCCACCCGAATGCTCATCGCCATGAGCGACACGTTACAGACCAGCGGCGTGTACTGGCTGGCGGGTTTGCTGGGGCTTCTGGTGCTGGGGCAACGGCTACTCAAAAATCCTGCGATGCGCCTGCGCTGGGATAAAACCTTGCTGCGTTTGCCCGTGACGGGGCGTGTTGCGCGCGGACTGAATACGGCGCGTTTTTCCCGCACATTAAGCATCCTCACCGCCAGCAGTGTTCCGCTGCTGGAAGGCATTCAGACCGCCGCCGCCGTGTCGGCAAATCGTTATGTCGAGCAACAACTGCTGCTGGCGGCAGATCGCGTCCGCGAAGGAAGCAGCCTGCGCGCCGCGCTGGCGGATCTGCGCCTGTTCCCGCCGATGATGCTGTACATGATCGCCTCCGGCGAACAGAGCGGCGAGCTGGAAACCATGCTTGAACAGGCCGCGGTCAACCAGGAACGGGAATTTGATACCCAGGTGGGGCTGGCGTTAGGGCTGTTTGAGCCGGCGCTGGTGGTGATGATGGCGGGCGTGGTGCTGTTTATCGTCATCGCCATCCTCGAGCCGATGCTGCAACTGAACAATATGGTTGGAATGTAATTTACGGAGTTATCACATGAATTCGTTATCCCGCACACAAAAACCACGGGCAGGTTTTACCCTGCTGGAAGTGATGGTGGTGATTGTTATTCTTGGCGTCCTGGCAAGTCTGGTGGTGCCTAACCTGCTGGGCAACAAAGAGAAAGCCGATCGGCAAAAAGCCATCAGCGATATCGTGGCGCTGGAAAACGCGCTGGATATGTACCGACTGGATAACGGGCGTTATCCGACCACCGAGCAGGGACTGGAGGCGCTGATCCAGCAACCGGCCAATATGGCGGACTCCCGCAACTACCGTACTGGTGGATACATCAAACGACTGCCAAAGGATCCGTGGGGCAATGATTATCAGTATCTCAGCCCAGGTGAAAAAGGGCTGTTTGATGTTTATACCCTGGGAGCAGATGGTCAGGAAAACGGGGAGGGCGCTGGCGCAGATATCGGTAACTGGAATTTGCAGGAGTTTCAGTAATCAGTGCCTGAACGCGGATTCACACTTCTGGAAATCATGCTGGTGATTTTCCTTATCGGCCTTGCCAGTGCGGGCGTGGTACAGACGTTTGCGACCGCTTCAGAGCCGCCTGCGAAAAAAGCGGCGCAGGATTTTCTGACTCGCTTTGCGCAGTTTAAGGACAGGGCAGTGATCGAAGGGCAAACACTCGGTGTGCTAATCGACCCGCCAGGTTACCAGTTTATGCAGCGTCGTCACGGGCAATGGTTGCCCGTTTCTGCGACCCGGTTATCGGCACAGGTTACGGTGCCGAAACAGGTGCAGATGCTGTTACAACCCGGCAGTGATATCTGGCAGAAGGAATATGCGCTGGAGCTGCAGCGTCGTCGCCTGACGCTGCACGATATTGAACTGGAGCTGCAAAAAGAGGCGAAAAAGAAGACACCGCAGATCCGTTTTTCGCCTTTTGAACCTGTCACGCCGTTTACACTACGTTTTTACTCGTCGGCACAAAACGCGTGTTGGGCGGTAAAGCTGGCGCACGATGGCGCGTTATCTCTCAATCAATGTGATGAGGGGATGCCATGAAGCGTGGATTTACCTTGCTGGAAGTAATACTCGCGCTGGCGATTTTTGCGCTGGCTGCCACGGCGGTGTTACAGATTGCCAGCGGCGCGCTGAGTAATCAGCACGTTCTTGAGGAAAAAACGGTAGCGGGTTGGGTAGCTGAAAATCAGACCGCGCTGCTTTACCTGATGACCCGTGAACAACGAGCGGTCAGGCACCAGGGCGAGAGTGATATGGCAGGAAGCCGCTGGTACTGGCGAACCACACCGCTGAATACCGGTAACGCGCTACTTCAGGCGGTGGATATTGAAGTCAGCCGTCACGAAGACTTTTCGTCGGTGATTCAGTCAAGACGCGCCTGGTTTAGCGCCGTGGGAGGCCAGCAGTGAGAAGGGCTCGCGCTGGTTTCACGTTACTGGAAATGCTGGTGGCAATCGCCATTTTTGCCTCGCTGGCACTGATGGCACAGCAGGTGACAAACGGCGTTACACGCGTGAATAGCGCCGTCGCCGGACACGATCAAAAACTAAACCTCATGCAGCAAACGATGAGTTTTCTGACCCACGATCTGACCCAAATGATGCCGCGTCCGGTAAGAGGCGAGCAGGGCCAGCGTGAACCTGCGTTACTGGCGGGCGCTGGCGTGCTGGCGTCTGAGAGTGAAGGGATGCGTTTTGTACGTGGTGGCGTGGTTAATCCGTTGATGCGTCTGCCGCGCAGTAATCTGCTCACCGTCGGTTACCGCATTCATGGTGGTTATCTCGAACGGTTAGCCTGGTCGCTGACCGACGCAGCAGGCAGTGTGAAGCCGACAATGCAAAAGTTGATTCCGGCGGATTCGCTCCGTTTGCAGTTCTACGACGGCACGCGCTGGCAGGAGAGCTGGTCATCAGTGCAGGCGATTCCTGTGGCAGTACGCATAACCCTGCACTCGCCGCAATGGGGCGAAATTGAACGCATCTGGTTGTTACGCGGGCCGCAATTATCATGATCACCTTACCACCAAAACGCGGAATGGCACTGGTCGTGGTGCTGGTATTGCTGGCGGTTATGATGCTGGTGACCATCACGCTTTCCGGGCGGATGCAGCAACAACTTGGGCGAACACGCAGCCAGCAGGAGTACCAGCAGGCGCTGTGGTACAGCGCCAGTGCAGAAAGCCTGGCGTTGAGCGCACTCAGTCTGAGCCTGAAAAATGAAAAGCGTGTGCATCTGGCACAGCCGTGGGCTTCTGGCCCGCGTTTTTTCCCACTGCCGCAGGGGCAAATCGCCGTCACTCTGCGTGACGCACAGGCCTGCTTTAACCTGAATGCCCTCGCTCAGCCGACGACGGCGTCGCGTCCGCTCGCGGTACAACAACTGATTGCCCTGATCTCGCGCCTCGATGTGCCTGCTTATCGGGCCGAACTGATAGCCGAAAGCCTGTGGGAGTTTATTGACGAAGACCGCAGCGTGCAGACGCGTCTGGGTCGTGAAGACAGCGAGTATCTCGCCCGCTCGGTGCCGTTCTACGCCGCTAATCAACCGCTGGCTGATATCAGCGAGATGCGCGTGGTGCAGGGAATGGACGCCGGGCTTTATCAAAAACTGAAACCGCTGGTCTGTGCGCTGCCGATGGCCCGCCAGCAAATCAACATCAATACATTAGATGTCACGCAAAGTGTGATTCTTGAGGCGCTGTTTGACCCGTGGTTAAGCCCTGTTCAGGCGCGGGCATTATTACAACAACGTCCGGCGAAGGGCTGGGAAGATGTCGATCAGTTTCTTGCTCAGCCGCTACTTGCAGACGTCGATGAGCGTACTAAAAAACAGCTAAAAACCGTCCTGAGCGTGGACAGCAATTACTTCTGGCTGCGTTCAGATATCACCGTGAATGAGATTGAACTGACGATGAATTCGTTAATTGTCCGCATGGGCCCACAACACTTTTCTGTTCTCTGGCATCAGACAGGAGAAAGTGAGTGAGTTCCATGCTTGAGATTTTTTTCCCGCTTTGCGCCGCTGATCCCATCCGTTGGCAGCGCCATACACCCGACGTGGAGCACGGTATCTGGCCTGACGTTGCTGACGAACGTCTCCAGCAATGGCTGCAAACTGATGCGATTCGACTCTACATTCCCGGCGAATGGATCAGCGTCTGGCAGGTTGAACTGCCTGATGTGCCCCGCAAGCAGATACCGACGATTCTGCCCGCCTTGCTGGAAGAAGAGCTGAACCAGGATATCGATGAACTGCATTTCGCCCCGTTGAAAATCGACCAGCAACTGGCAACCGTAGCTGTGATTCACCAGCAGCATATGCGCAACATTGCGCAGTGGTTGCAGGCAAACGGCATCACCCGCGCTACCGTCGCGCCGGACTGGATGTCCATTCCTTGTGGGTTTATGGCTGGCGATGCGCAACGGGTTATCTGCCGCATCGATGAATGCCGGGGATGGAGCGCCGGGCGGGCGCTGGCTCCGGTCATGTTCCGCGCACAGCTCAATGAGCAGGATATACCGCTTTCACTAACCGTGGTCGGCATTGCACCGGAAGAACTGTCTGCATGGGCTGGTGCGGACGCCGAACGCCTGACCGTTACGGCTCTGCCAGCCATTATCACTTATGGCGAACCGGAAGGGAACCTGCTAACAGGGCCGTGGCAGCCTCGTGTCAGCTACCGAAAACAGTGGGCGCGCTGGCGGGTGATGATTCTGCCGATATTGCTGATTCTGGTTGCGCTGGTAGTGGAACGGGGCGTGACGTTATGGAGCGTCAGCGAACAGGTGGCGCAAAGCCGCACCCAGGCGGAGAAACAGTTCTTAACGCTATTCCCGGAGCAGAAGCGGATTGTGAATTTACGCTCTCAGGTGACGATGGCGCTGAAAAAATATCGCCCACAGGCCGACGATACCCGGCTGCTCGCAGAATTGTCAGCGATCGCCAGTACCCTGAAATCCGCATCACTTTCCGACATTGAGATGCGTGGTTTCACCTTTGATCAAAAACGCCAGACGCTTCACCTCCAACTGCGGGCTGCGAACTTTGCCAGCTTCGACAAACTGCGTAGCGCACTGGTGGCAGATTATGTTGTGCAACAGGACGCGTTACAGAAAGAGGGGGATGCGGTTTCCGGCGGCGTAACGTTGCGGAGGAAATAACATGTTACGCGATAAATTTATTCACTATTTTCAGCAATGGCGTGAACGCCAGTTAAGTCGTGGCGAACACTGGCTGACACAACACCTGGCGGGGCGTTCTCCGCGTGAAAAAGGCATGTTACTGGCAGCGGTAGTGTTCCTGTTTAGCGCCGGATATTACGTTCTCATCTGGCAGCCGTTGAGCGAACGGATAGAACAACAGGAGACGATGTTGCAGCAGCTCGTGGCGATGAACGCGCGACTGAAGAGCACTGCGCCGGATATTGTTGCGGCGCGAAAATCCGGCACGACAACGCCAGCACAGGTATCGCGGGTCATCAGCGACAGCGCTTCCGCGCACTCGGTGGTCATCAAACGGATTGCCGAGCGTGGGGAGAATATTCAAGTCTGGATAGAACCTGTGGTGTTTAATGACCTGCAGAACTGGTTAAAGGCACTGGATGAAAAATATGCGCTGCGGGTGATACAAATTGATGTCAGCGCAGGTGAGAAGCCTGGGATGGTGAATGTGCAGCGACTGGAATTTGGGCGGGGGTAGGTATTGCCATTTCCTTAACCCCACCTGATAACCCTTAGCCCAATGGTGAGTGCGGAACTGTCAAACCCGCTCACCGGGCTGAGTTTCGATGTAGCAAGAATTATCTCCCTCCAGACCACCACGGAATATTCGGTAACACTGAAGGAACCTGTTTTTCACCATGTAGCCTTCGTTAATCGACACCTTTCTAAGACTGTAAAGATGCTTAAGTGTTTTGACACATTATGATTATTAATAGTTGTAATAAATCATTGAGTAACAATTGATAGGTCAAAACATATAGGATAATTCTTATGTGATCTGTATTTTGTGTAGCCTGGAAATTAGTAAAATTACTGGAGATAATCAGAAAGGGAATTTCAAATAAGCATAATAATTTCCAGGGAAACTATTCGTCGATTTTAAGAAATGTCTGCTCAGGTATATCTACTGAGGGATAATGCTGGCTGTAACGCTGGTTAAAATAAATGCACAAAATAATCAAGGCGTATACTTTAATTGACGAAAATAATTACTCACGGAATTATTAATGGGACTTAAATAACACCGTTTAAATGTGATGTAAATCACAAATGTGACTGTAAAGAGGGGGCTGTAGATATAAATAAGAAGTACATGAGTGAATTTTAAATAGGGAAATAGTTTCTCGGTGAACAATTTATTGGTAATCAATCGCGTGCGTTCTGGTTTGAAACAGATTGCAGGTATTGTTACGCATAAAATCCATAGGGGGTATTATAATCAAGTAGTTAACAGTAACAACAAAAATAATTTCCTGAGAAATTAACTCTACATTCTAAAACGGCCAGTTTTCTGAAGTTACCAGAAGACCGAATACATTCATGCCTGAAGAATGGATTAGAAGAAACGAGACGGAAATAGATCTATTTATCCCTGCGGAAATAATTTCTGCTGAAATTTTTTGCGGCTATTAAAAAGGTCAAACCGTCTGAGTAAATTTTATCCAGTTACAAATAAGCATTACCTCCAGTGTATTGGTAGCTGTTAAGCCAAGGGCGGTAGCGTACCTGAAGAGATTAGGATCACATCATCAAATGGCAAGAAGTGGATTTGAAGTCCAGAAAGTCACCGTAGAGGCATTATTTCTACGAGAAATACGAACACGCTTTGGTAAGTTCCGTCTGGGATATTTGTGGGCGATTCTCGAACCCTCTGCGCATTTGCTGATACTGTTGGGTATTTTTGGTTACATTATGCACCGCACGATGCCAGACATCTCATTCCCGGTGTTTTTACTTAATGGCCTGATTCCCTTTTTTATCTTTAGCAGTATCAGCAATCGTTCTGTAGGTGCTATTGAAGCGAATCAGGGGCTGTTTAATTATCGACCAGTAAAACCCATCGATACGATCATTGCGCGTGCATTGCTTGAGACACTGATTTACGTTGCTGTTTATATATTGCTTATGCTTATCGTCTGGATGGCAGGCGAATATTTCGAAATAACAAACTTTTTACAACTTGTGCTTACCTGGAGTTTGTTAATCATTCTTTCATGTGGCGTTGGCTTAATATTCATGGTCGTTGGTAAAACCTTCCCTGAAATGCAAAAGGTCCTGCCGATACTGCTTAAGCCGCTGTATTTCATCTCCTGCATCATGTTCCCTCTGCACTCAATTCCAAAGCAATACTGGTCGTATCTACTCTGGAACCCATTAGTGCATGTCGTGGAGTTAAGCCGCGAGGCAGTTATGCCTGGCTATATCAGCGAAGGTGTGAGTCTGAACTACCTGGCAATGTTCACTCTGGTCACCCTGTTCATCGGTCTGGCGTTATACCGAACGCGTGAAGAGGCAATGCTGACATCATGATTAAGATTGAAAATTTGACGAAGTCATATCGCACGCCAACGGGTCGACACTATGTGTTTAAGGATTTAAATATTGAAATCCCTTCAGGAAAAAGTGTTGCCTTTATTGGTCGCAACGGAGCGGGTAAATCAACGTTACTGAGAATGATTGGTGGTATTGACCGCCCCGACAGTGGAAAGATCATCACCAATAAAACAATATCATGGCCAGTCGGCCTCGCCGGTGGATTTCAGGGAAGTTTAACTGGACGCGAGAACGTAAAATTTGTTGCGCGGTTATACGCAAAGCAAGAAGAACTGAAAGAGAAAATTGAGTTTGTCGAAGAATTTGCCGAACTGGGCAAGTACTTTGATATGCCGATTAAAACTTACTCATCCGGTATGCGATCGCGTTTAGGCTTCGGTTTAAGCATGGCATTTAAGTTTGATTATTATATCGTCGATGAAGTAACCGCAGTCGGTGATGCCAGGTTTAAAGAAAAATGCGCTCAATTGTTTAAAGAAAGGCATAAAGAATCTAGTTTTTTAATGGTTTCACATAGCTTGAATTCATTGAAAGAGTTTTGTGATGTGGCGATTGTGTTTAAGGATGACAATGCGGTTAGTTTTCATGAGGATGTTCAGGAGGGTGTTGCTGAGTATATAACGGAACAAAATAATTACTGATGTTGTTTTCGAGGGTGAAACATGAATATATTAGTTACAGGTGGAGCAGGCTATATTGGCTCGCATACTAGTTTATGTCTTCTGAATAAAGGTTACAATGTTGTAATAATTGACAACTTAAGTAATTCATCTTGCGAGAGCATTCGAAGGATTGAATTACTAGCTAAAAAAAAAGTTGTTTTCTATGAATTAAACATCAATAATGAAAAAAAAGTTGATCAAATATTAAAAAAACACAAAGTTGATTGTGTAATGCATTTTGCCGGTGCAAAGTCTGTTGCCGAATCTTTAATAAAACCTATATTTTATTATGATAATAATGTTGCAGGGACGTTGCAATTAATCAATTGCGCTATAAAAAACGATGTGGCTAATTTTATTTTTAGCTCTTCTGCAACGGTTTATGGCGAAAGCGAAATAATGCCTGTTACAGAAGATTGCCATATAGGCGGAACATTAAACCCATATGGCACATCGAAGTATATATCAGAACTGATGATTAGAGATATTGCAAAAAAATATAGTGACACTAATTTTTTATGTCTGAGATATTTTAACCCAACAGGTGCTCACGAGTCGGGAATAATCGGGGAAAATCCTGCAGATATACCAAGCAATTTAGTTCCATATATATTACAAGTTGCGATGGGTAAGCTAGAAAAACTTATGGTATTTGGGGGGGATTATCCTACAAAGGATGGAACCGGTGTTCGTGATTATATACACGTAATGGATTTAGCAGAAGGGCATGTGGCTGCTTTATCTTACCTTTCCAGTTGCAATAACACTAATTATCATGTTTTTAATTTAGGTACTGGTAAAGGATATTCTGTTTTAGAATTGGTTTCTACCTTTGAAAAAATATCTGGGGTTGGAATTCCGTATGAAATTGTTTCGAGAAGAGAAGGGGATGTTGCTGAAAGTTGGTCATCACCCGAAAAAGCAAATAAGTATCTCAATTGGAGTGCTAAAAGGGCGTTGGAAACAATGCTTGAGGATGCCTGGCGCTGGCAATTGAAGAATCCAAATGGTTATAAATAATAACACTATGAAAAAATAGCTAAAGCATATAATTATAATATGTAAGCTAACACATAATTTAAAAAAATGTAAAGAGCTAATATTATGTTGACAATAATTACACCGGTACATTGCACTTCACGAAATGATTATTTATATCAGAGAACGAAATATTTTATAGAAAATTCTTATATAGACTCAAAGATAGAAAGGATTATAGTTGATTTTGGAAGTTTAGATTCTATAATGGAGGAGTTTAAGACTCTCTCAAAAAATAAAGGAATTGAGTTTTATAGTTTAGGGTTAAAAGGGGAGTCCTTTTCTATTGGTTTGTGCAGGAACTATGGTGTAACTAAAGCCAAAAAAGAATTTATTACCTTCCAGGATGTGGATCTTTATGCCCCACAATCAATATATAAATCAATTTTGCTGAGATTGTCCAGTAGTAAAGAGTATAATTATATCGAATCTGTTCCATGCCTTTATTTAAGTGAGGATTATACAGAGGAATACAAAAAAAAAGAATCTTGGGATGATGCACATAATGATGCTTATCAAAATTATCAATTAAAAACACCAAGTATCCAGATGTATGCTCCTGTTACGTCAATGATCTTAACTAGGCGGCGATACTTTATGGAATGTGGAGGTAACAATAATGAATTTCATGGACATGGATATGAAGATTTTGAGGCATTGAACAGATTAGCCAATAGAGCTAATAAGTTTTCTCGTTCTCGAGATTATTATAATCATGATTTTAAATATGATTCACCTCATTTCTGTGGGTATAGAACATTTTTTAGTTTATTTGGTCGCCAATTAATGAATGAGAGAGTGTTTTTTGTCCATTTTTGGCATCCTCATAATATTGCGCCATCTTATGCTAAACGAAACAAAGATAATAAAATAATATTTGAGAGGTTAATAAGAAGGTTTGATAAAGAGAACTATATGCCTCCAGCTCTAAGTGGTGATTCATATTACTATGATGGTAAGTCTTTAATACTATCACCATTTAATGGAAAAACTGCGAATTCATTAAGAGTTGCTATACCTTTTCTTGGTGAATGTGTATATGCTAAAGACACGGAATTCAAAGATGAAAATGTGTTTTTGGATTTTATTAAAAAAAATATGGTAAGGAGGGTGTTATTTTTCAATTCATACGGCAATGAACACAGATTAAATCTTTACCACGCTTGTCAATTAAATAAAATAAAAACAATTAATTTTGATAGGGGGGGATTGCCTCATACATGGTTCTTTGATCCACATGGTTTCAATTACTCTAGTCATTCATATAACCCTAATAATTGGGATCTGCAAATTACAAAAGATGAACGGGAAAGCGTTCAGGAATATATCATCAACGTTCTTTCATCAAACGATACGTTAGAGAAAAATGGTACCAGAATAGGTGCTCATAATTTCAAAACAAAATATAACATACTCAATAAAAAAATTCTTTTTGTTCCTTTGCAAAGACCAAATGATTCTGTCATACGTCATTTTTCGGATGAAATTAGAAGTGTGCAGGATTTTTTAAATAATGTAGTTACTCTTGCTAAGAGCATAAAGGATAAAGGTTGGGTTGTTATTGTAAAACAACATCCTTTGGAAGAGTCTACCGAAATAGGCGAAAAAGAGAACCTAATTGTGCTGAAGCCAACCGATCATTTCTATGATGCAATTAATTCTTCAGATGCAGTAATGCTTATAAATTCAGGAGTTGGTCTTTATTCTCTGATGGCAGGAAAGCCTACTTATAATGTTGGTAATGCATACTATTGCCATGAAGGTTTATCAATAAAAATAAAAAATCCTGAAGATTTTAAAAAATGTATGAATGATTTATCTTATCCTTCAAAAGATAAAGTTGAGAAATTTATACATTATCTAATTACTAGGTTTTATTCTTTTGGTAAGGCTAATTATATTGAGATCGTAGATCCGAAGACAAAATCAAAAACAACTAATGCGACATATATTGATTTCGAGAATATTAAAATACCATTGGATAATGGTATTATGCATGAAATTAATATTTCACGTAGAAAAGAACCATTTAAAATAAATTCAGTCTATTTTGATTATTATCGTTCTGGAATTAGTCTTAGGGATGAAATTGAAAAATATAAAAAGAATATCTCTGATTTAAATTCATTAATTAATAAGCTAAAAACAAACAAGACAACCAAGATAATTGAAGAAGATACTTATTCCAATAAAGATACACACAATAGCATAGTCAGAACAGGTGCGATGCAAGCAAAGTTAAAAAAACTAAATAAACATCCCTATCTCTTTTTTAAAGATGCAATCAAAAATATTGGGGTAAAAACAAAGAAAATAATAATTAATGCCAAAGGAAGTCAGATACAATGAAAGAATTTTCAGAAATAGCAAAAAGTGCTCATATATCAAATGATGCCATCGTTGAGTATCCGATACATTGTGGCCCAAACTCTCAAATACATGGAGGATGTAATGTCGGCCAATTCACATTTATAAATATATCAAGTGTCTTATATCCGAATGTTAAAATAGGTCGTTTCTGCTCTATTGCAAGAAATTGTGAAATTGGTGTTGCCCGTCATCCAGTCAATTTTTTGTCTACACATAGTTTCCAGTATCACTTTGCACAGTTTCCCAAACATCCTTTTTATAAAAATGGTATAAACAGGACATCCTGGAGAGCACATCCAGATACTATTATTGGTAGTGATGTTTGGATTGGTGCTCAATCGATTGTTAAAGCCGGTGTTAATATCGGTCATGGTGCAATAATTGCAGCAAATTCGGTGGTTACTAAAAATATTGCACCGTATTCAATAGTCGGAGGAAGTCCTGCAAAGGTAATAAGGATGCGTTTTAATGCAGAGCAAATTTCTAAACTCTTAGAACTACGTTGGTGGGAGTTATCATTAGAAGAGATTTCGGATCTGGAGTTTGGAAATATTGATTCTTGTATTGAATCATTGTTAAAAATAAGGCGTATTGAGCATTTGTAAAAAACAAACTTCAATGTAACTCTATGTTTTTGACGTAAGTATAGGAACACCTCTTGTATTTCAACTTGGATGGTATGCATGGGGTGTATTTCAATAATACCCAGCAATATTTACATAACATCATAATAATTTACGCATATATATTTTTTGGAGTAATAAAAATATCAAAAAATCAACTATAATGGTTTGAATGTTACTTAATTAAAAGTAAATGCAAGAATGAAAACATCTAAAAAATAATGAAGATTTATTTTACTTGAGCTAACTTATTTCAAGTGAAAACAAAAAATATTTAATTAAGAAATGTTGGTTTTTATAGAAATTGTGAGTTGTAAGTATTCTTGCTTTTAAACTTTAATGTATTTTAAATGGTTAATGTAAAATGAAATGTTGAATCATAAAATAACCTATGTCAAAATAATTTATTTTAATAATATGAAGAGTTCCTATGTGGTTATTGTTATTATGACTTTTGTTATAATCACGGTGATTGTATCTTATTATTTTTGATGTAAGAAAAATCTGTCCTTATAATCCATCTTAACCCTTTCTTTACATCTCCATAATAAACCCAATTAACCTGTGTCTTCACCAATAAATACCCCCGAAACTTCTTAAACAGTTTCATATCCGGTTTAAAATCGGCCTGCCAGAACTGGTGCAAATGTCCTTGATACGTCAAGCCTTTGATGTCGTACAGGGCATTGCCCATCACTTTGAGTGGTTTGTTATGAATCAGCGCAGAGATCCCCGCCGTACTGTTAATTGTCACCACCGCTTTTGCGTGGCGTAATAATTCCGGCATCGGGAGATCGTGCACATAAATGACTCGTTCCCCTAAGCCATATTCCTTACTCAACCGCTTAATTAATGGTCGATAGAGTCTGTGACCACGATCCATTGGATGGTGCTTGATCACCAAATAACTTTCTTTCGGTGCTTTACGTGAAAATGAGTACATGACTTCATTAATATAGTCACGCACATCGTTATAATTGCTGTGGTTACGAATCTGGCTATCGTTATACACCTGCAAAACGGCAAGATAATAACGCTGATCCAGCTCATTCATTAACCTCGGCAATACCTTACGCTGTGTTACCTTGTAAAGTTGCTTGCGCCAGTATGCACGAACCCAGCAACGTGCTTCATACCAGGGGGAAAACGATTTATGGTGGCGGTAGCGAGGGAACTCATGGCGGTAATGCCAGCCCATCAGGTAATACCACATCGCATGACCTATACGTTTCATCGTTGAAGGTTTTAAGTTCTCAACGTGCGGCGCAGGCATATCTGGTAACTTACGATAAAAATCCGGATCGCGCGGTAGCGATGAATATGCGTTTACTCCGCCTTCTTCAACGGTAATAAATTGCGGGCGTAAATATCCTTCCTCAAATGCCAGAAAGCGGATCCCTTTCGACTTTGCCCAACGTTTTGCTTCTTTGTGCAATGGGCGGCAGTCACCAAAGCAGAGGATGGTATCAAAGTCATATTGCCGGTGGAGATCCCGTAACCATCCGGGGAACTCTTTCGGCGTTTGGTAGTAGGCTAGGTATTGTCGATGGCGGCAGTAAAAACGATCCCCACCGTTGAATACAACATTCACAGCGTTACGTCCTAATGACTCTAACCATTCGGCGACGTCATTGAAAAAAGGTCCCATCGGCCCCTGCAATAGCAGATATTTTTTACCGGATAATAAAACGGTTAGTGCATTACCTTGCATAAATAATCTGCGTAATAGTCAACTATGAAATTGTTTAGCCAAATCTGACCTTGCAGAACATAATTAATTTGCGGTAATAGCGTATTACCCGTCCCGCTTTTTTTCGGGTAATAAACATCGGCTTACGCGGCGTCTGGATTAAATATTCCGCAGCTTCCTCAACCGTAATAGGCTGTAGCCGTGTTGGGTGAATATATGTTGGGTAAACAATCAACGCCTGATAGATCAAGTCTGCTATCGTTAATTTTTGCTCGCGGCGCGGGCAATGATGTTCATCAACGGTTAAACCCCAACCGGCATAGAAGGGCAGGCCGTAACAATGAACTTGCTTGCCATGTAATAACGCTTCAAACCCGGACAATGATGTCATGGTGTGCACTTCATCTGCGCGCTGAATGCATTGAATAATATCTGCGTCCAGTGCCTGATAATCAGCGAGTTCAGCAATTAGTTCTGTCGGAATATTGCCCTTGCGATTCCCCACCAGTACATCCGGGTGCGGTTTATAAATAATGTAAGCGTGCGGATTACGCTCGCGTACTGTGCGTAATAACTCAAGGTTGCTCTTAATAGAAACGGTGCCGGTTTTAATTGAGGCATCGTCTTCTACCTGACCCGGCACCAGGATAACTTTTTTATCTTTGGCTTCGGCTGGTAGAGAGAAATCGGCTCCCAGGTTGTACTTACTCAGTTTGCTTTCAACCAGTCGCTGGCGTAATTTTTCAGCTCGCATCTTCTGCGCCAGCGTTAGCTGGCTATGATTCAGCAGCACTTCCAGATCGCTGGGGCGCGTGGCGTCATAGTAAATACCGCGTTTATCCAGCACCAGCGATAGCGGCGGCAGCAGGTCAGAGCCAAGTCCGGATGAACGCAGAAAACCATCTTCCATTCGCCATAACGGCAGTGATTTTCGCTGCGCTTCGGCTCGCCATTGCTGTTCTCCCTTTACACCCCATACCACGCAGGCGCTCGCCGCAGTACAGCGACGAGAAAAACTCAGCCGGTTTGTTGCCGTTTGCAAGAAAGGTTTCAGGATCGCTGACTTCCACAGCGTTAAGCCTGGCGCCCATAAATAACCATTACGCTGTTGCAGATGCCGACGTTGTAATTGCAGCCATTGCAGCACGGTAAATAGATTGCTTACTTCTCCCGTTTGCGGATCGATATAGCGACAGTAACGCAGGTATGCAGCGGCAAAAAGTTCCTCCAGCGTGGCAGAACCGCGTCGGGCAGATAACAAAGCGGACTGTGGATGACGATCGTCGGTTAAACCCCAACCTGCATACCAAGGCTGGCCGAAACATGTTACTGGTTTTCCTGCCAGCAAGGCTTCAAAGCCGTACTGGGAGGTCACGACGTAAACCTGGGAAACGTGTCGCAATAGCGACTGCGGGCTGACATTCTCGGCAATCAAACGTACTCGTTGCGTGGCACGCAGATCAGCGAAATAACCTGTTTTCTTTCCTTCCAGTACATCTGGGTGCACCTTCACCCAAATTTCGGCTTGAGGATTTTCCGCCATCGCGGCTTCCAGCATGGCAGCAAACTCATGCGGGCCAGCATTGCCATACGTCACTGACATATCATTAAATGTCTGATCGACAACCAGAACGATGTCTGCACGTTCTGACTCATCAGCCACAAACGCAGGTGCCAGGTTATATTTCGACAAATCCCCGGTCACGATGGTGTGCATCGCTTCTCTGGCCTGGCTTATCAGAGCTGTATTTCCGGCTTTATCCTGTACCAGTTTCTCCAGTGCTGAAGGCTTGCTGGCATCGTAGTAAATGCCACAATCATCCACCACCAGAGAAAGCGGCGGCTCGCCATTGACGCCAAGATCCAGCGAACGCACAAATCCATCTTCCAGACGAATGACGGGTTTTCCCGCTGCTTTGGCGATGGCGACTGGTTTCGCCGCGCTGGGACGATGTCCCCACACGGCGATAGCATCAACTTCTTGCGGAACAGGGCGCAGCAGAGAAAGTTTCTGGCACGGTTGCGCCAGAAATTTCTCCAGATGCGGAATACGCCAGATGCCAAGCGAGTAAATGCCAATCATGCGTTTTCAGCCAGTTCCTGTGCCATCAGGGCGCGCACTTTTTCCAGGCATGCCGGGGTGTCGACGCCCGGACCGGTTGCGGCAACCTCAAATGTACGGATGTTGATCCCCGCGCTCATCAACCGCAGCTGCTCCAGTGATTCTGCCTGCTCCTGCATGGACTCCGGTAACTGGCTGTAGTTTTGCAGCACATCGCGACGATAAGCGTAAATACCAACGTGTTTCAGGTAGCGCGCTTTTTCAGCATTACGCGGATACGGAATAGGCGAACGGCTGAAATAAAGCGCATCCTGGTGGGTATTTACCACCACTTTTACCGTGCTTGGCTCGGTCGCTTCTTCGGCAGAAATCGCGTGGCATAGCGTTGCCACTGGCAACGCGGGGTCATCACGCATTCCTTGTAACAGCGTTTCTACATCCCGCGGGCGAATCATTGGTTCGTCGCCCTGCAGGTTAATGTAGATATCTGCCTCGACTTTATGCATCACCTCGACCAGCCGATCGGTGCCGGATTCATGATCGTTGCGCGTCATGATGGCTTTCCCGCCAAATGCCTGCACGGCCTTTTCAACACGCTGATCGTCTGTTGCCACCCAAACTTCCGCAACGCCCGCCACCTGTAACGCACGCTCGTAAACATGCTGGATCATCGGTTTACCAACAATATCGAGCAGTGGCTTACCCGGCAGGCGCGATGAGCCATAACGAGCCGGAATGACAATAACTGCTTTGCTCATTTCAACTCCTTACAAAGACAGAATCACTTTTGCACCCACCGCCAGCTGATAGAGGATGGTGGAAATACCACGGGTAACTTCAATGTTTTTCGATTCATATTTCGGCAGAACCATAATCTCATCGCCCGGTTTGAGTGAATCCACATCTTCTGCGTTGACGGCTGCACCGTTCTGACGAATGACGATAATTCTGGCGTTACCCGATTTCTGCGTCAGGCCACCACATTTCTCGATGTAATCCTCGGTGGTCATACCCTTCTGCCAGCTCACCGCGTTCGGGAACAGCACTTCGCCATGAACCATAACCAGCGATGTTTTCTCCGGAATATTGATGACGTCGCCATCTTCAAGCAGAACAGAATCAATATTGGATTCGTTGAGGATCACTTCACCTTTCGGAACAACGGTGCGTGCTTTCGCCACAAAGCGGCTGATCAGTTGTGCTTCCTGCATTCGCAGGCTGGCTTCTTCTTTGGTGGAGGACTGGGCAGAAAGTGATGCTTCCTCCAGCTTTTGCAGCGAGAGATTCAGCATCTCTTTCTGACGCTGAGCCACTGATGGGCGATAAAGCTGAACTGCGTTCATCTGCGACATGCTGTTCGGGCGGACTTTTTCCAGAACCGCACGCATAGTGGAACCATAAGGCAGTACCATGGCATGTTCACCGGAGTGTGCGCCTTCAACCCGCACCTGAATGGTGCCGGCATAGCGGTCAGTGCTCACGATTAAGGTATCGCCATTTTGCAACATACGGCCTGGCGCAGAACTGATCGGATAGTATTCGCTGCGTTTTTGCAGCCCCTGTTTACGCATAATCGTAATGTGAGTCGCGCCAGGCTTAGGGCGCGCCCAGCTCAACGCTTCCGTTACGGGAATGCTGCTTTCGCGGAACTCAAAGTCGTAGCTGTTAAAGACATCGCCCTGAACGCTGAAAGTATGCTGACGCGGCCCGACGATGATGGTGTCACCATCGGCGAACTGCGAAAGCCCCAGTTTGCCGTTCAGCAGGAAGTCGTACAGGTTGACGTTGGAGCGCACGCGGTTACCGCGCTTGACCACAATATCAACGTAACTTCCGCGCTCTGGATCAACGCCGCCAGCCTTGATCAGATAATTGAGTAACGAATCAGACGTCACGCCGCCATACAGACCAGGATTACGCACAAATCCGGTCACGTACACTTTTACTGGCTGCGCCTGTAATAAGGAGGCGTAGACGTTGACGTTGGACTGGTATACTTCCTTCACTTTGGATGTGACCAGGGCATTTAGCTGACTATTACTGACGCCAGCAACTTTCACCGGACCAACGTTCGGCAGGAAAATATTACCTTTGGGATCAACCTGTAACGCACCATCAAAGGTGAACGCACCCCACAAGCGAACCTGAATGCTATCACCCGGATTCAGAATATAGTCAGGGTTGAATCCTACCGTCGCACCGCTATCCGCGCTGGTGCCGTTGAAAAGTTGAGCACCAAACATACGGCTCATTACCACCGGCGATGCGGGCGGCGGGGTATTGTCGAAGCCGCTCATGTTTTGCGTATCCGACTGTTGCCCGTTCAGAATACCGGTAAGCGGCGCGGCTCCTGTCAGGTTTGGGTCAGCGTTAATATCAATGGCCGCGCTGGCCTGCGCCGCGTGACAGGCGGCAATCAGTAAAATTGATTTAAATAATTTCATCACAAACTCATTCAGCGACAGCGTTAGTCTCGGTGATCTTCAATAACAGCCAGCAACAGTTTCAGGGTGCCGAACAGCAGGCAGCACACCAGTAACCAGCAGGCGATCAAATAAGGGATATTTGGAAAAGACGATTCCTGCGGCAACTGTGGCGAACTGATCACTGACAGCACCTTGAGCTTACGAGCCGCTTCTACACGGGTCTTTTCAATGGAGGTCAGGGTCAGTTTGTACAGCTCGGTGTTGAACTCTACTTTTGATTTGATTTCTTCAAAATCCACCGCCATACGGTTTAGCTTGTCACCCTGCGGCGCTGTGATTTTGCTTTTTTCTTCGTCAATTTGTGCCTGCAATGACTGAATCGCATTACGCGCACTCACAACTTGCGGGGCGTCCTCACGCAGATACGTCAGCAAGTTCCGCAGGTCCGCTTCCATCTGGATCTTCTGGCCCATCAGCGTATTCACTAACGTGCTCGCCGCCTGTGCCTGTGCCTGTGGATCCAGAACGTTGTTGTTGTCCTGATAAGAGAGCAATTCCGCTTTGCTGGCGTCCAGACGCTGGCGTGCCTTTTCCATCTCCGTTTCTGCAAAGGCAAGCTGGTCACGCGCGATGCGATGTGACATCTCATTGATAAAGCGCTCTGACTCTTTCAGCACGGTCTGGTTAAACTTAAGCGCAAACTCCGGGCTAAAGCCCTGCGTCTGAATATTCAGTAATCCGGTTTTATCGTCATACGAGACGTTGATACGGTCCTTGTAGTACTTCAGGAAGCCTTCTGCGGTTTCATCCTTGCTAAGATGATTAAGAAAATCGAGCCCGCTGTGGCTAAACGCTTCACGAAAATTTAGTTGCTTATCCAGAGCCGCCAGCATATCCGGCGAGTTGATGTACTCTTTCAGATACAACGCATCTTCTGCGGAACTGGGGTTAGAGGCACCCAGAAGCAGACCAAAATTCAGGCTGCCGCTGTTTAAATCATCCGAGCGTTTAATGGCGACTTTCGACTCGCTCATATAGCGAGGCTGGCTGAAGATAGCCAGATAGATCAGCAGCACCGCCATCGGTGCCAGAATGATGATTTTCGCCAGGTGTTTTTGGATATCTGCCAGTGAGATGGCAGATAGACGAGCACACATCCAGGATACGGCAGACTTCACTTTTATCAACATGTAACGATTATCAAAGTTTCAGTGGGGCGCAAACTCAATGAGAGACTAACCTCTCGCACCCCGTTGCTTAATTAGTCGAAAATGCGCACAAGGCCAGTGACTTTATTTGCCTTGTTGGTCACCAATAACGTTGAGACGCGGTGTTTTTGCATTTTTTCTTCCGCTTCAATGATCATGGTGTCTTCCGGTAGCGTCAGCGGTTCACGTGTCATCATCTGCGCAGCCGTGGCGGATGTCAGAGAATCCTCTTTTTCCATAAAGCGACGCAGGTCACCGTCGGTGATAATGCCCGCTAGCCCACCTTCTGCGTCTTCTACCATCACCATTCCCTGGCATCCGCTGGTGATACGTTGAATCACGGTTTTAAATGACGCATCCAGCTGTACCGCAGGAACATCATGCAGCATGACATCAGCAACGCGGGTCAGCAGGCGACGACCTAATGAACCGCCCGGGTGATAGCGCGCAAAATCATTCGGCATAAATTTGCGTTGGTGGATCATGGCAATCGCCAGCGCATCGCCGATCGCCATCGTCAGCGTGGTAGACGTTGTTGGTGCAAGGTTATTCGGGCAGGTTTCATTCGCCATGTGGAGTTCCAGCACGGCATCAGCATTTTTCGCCAGCGTGGAATTTCCATTATTGGTCATGGCGATAATTCGGTTGCCGAAATTTTTCAGTGAAGGAACTAGCTTGAGGATTTCATCCGTTTCACCGCTGGCAGAAATAAGGATCAGAAGATCGTAAGGCGTAATCATGCCCAGATCGCCATGGAAAGCTTCTGCAGGATGAATAAAGAAACTAGGCGTACCCGTAGAGGCCAGCGTCGCTGACATTTTACGACCGACATGCCCTGATTTACCCATTCCCGAAAGAATAACGTGCCCTTTACAGTTCATTATCAAATTAAGGACACGCTGGTACTGCCCGGAATCCAGTTGTTTAGACAAGTTTTGTAATGCTGCGCCTTGTTCTGCCAGAGTCTGGCGAACAGAGGTAATTAGATATGGATCGATAGTACTGCTCTGGTCATCAGGTAAATGTCTTTCAGACATATCAGCTCCTTTGCACGGAAATAATGCCACAGTCACAACAAACCCGAACCCACTATAATTTATTTATGCTAAATCAATGGGTTGTAACAAAATTTTTAATGAATATAAAACCATGGTCAGTCCATGCTTATATGCAGGACTTATCACCTTCTTATTAAGTCGCAATGTCTCATGGAGGTGCGAAGATGCTGCAATATTACAGGCGAGAAGGGGAACCAAATTTTGCCCACCTATTTAACACACCCCTACATTATGAACAAGGAATTTAGGATTTTTATCATTTATTAAAATGTTTCTCACTTGACTATTAAGACCAAAAACAATTTATCAATTGATTATTTCCTCGTAAAAAAAGAACGTATGACCATGTTATTAATAAATAAAACACGTAAATAATGGTGATGTTGTTTTGTGATTAACTATTTAAAGCGGCATAATAAACAGGTTGACAATTTCTATGTAAAGAAGAGGAAAATAATAAAATTTTAGCGGTGACTATTGAATGATATGATAGTTGTGATGTTGATTATTTCTGGTAATGAATGCGGAATTAAATCTGGCCGGATTGTATTTTTGCTATATCTGTTTTTCAGGAGATTATTATTAAATAGAAAAATAACAGTGGTGATTATCTCCGGTTGAGCTGGAGTCACGTATGCCAGCGAGTGCTTTCTTCCGGGCCTTCCTTCACTTCAGATAAAGAGCCTATGGAAAAGAGGCAATCATCAGGCTCTTTTTGAGTCATATGCGCCGATAATCAACTGTCTTGAACGTAAAAATTATGGAGCAACATGATGCTACGATTCATTTCACTCTTCGTTCTTTCTGAGCATTGCGTTCAGGATGGTCAGCAATTTACGCATACAGTCAACCAGCGCCACTTTTTTGGTTTTTCCGGCTGCTGACAGATGCATGTAAAATGCCTTTATCACCGGATTAAACCAGGTTACCACAAGCGCTGCCATGTGCAGGGCTGCTCTTGCCTCCGTACGCGCACTGGCGTCGTTCGGCCAGCAGATATGTGTGGGATTACAGGGATGTTATGTGAACTGAACTGTGTTTTGTTAACGGGGGATGTTTATTGATGATTCGGGAGTGTTTAAGACCTGATGGCGTTATGCTCCCAAGTTTATTTTATATAAAGATCCAAAAGCAAAAACCCGCCTTGTGGGCGGGTTCTTTAGAATAGTGGTGCCGGACTCGGAATCGAAGAATGCTTCTATCATGTTGATATTAGTTTATTTTGTTTGGTTTGGTGAAATATGTACCCTCTTTTGTACCCGCAGTCCCTTTTGATATCGAAAGGGAATCAAACTCGGGGTCAGGCTGAGAGCACAGAAGGAAAGTGCCTGGCTATTATATCGTTAATTCTGTCAATCAGCTCCAGCCTTTTGAAAGTGATGTGTGCAGATCCCTTCTTAAAGTATTTAATGATGAACATCTCATCTTCATAGCGTCCTTTACCCTGAACGGACTGTATGTGGTCATCCAGATTAATGGTGATATTCCCTCGGTTGTCGGGGATCGGTTTACCGCTGAGCAGATGCAACATTCTTTCCAGGTCAGCCAGGCGATCTGCCTGCATTCCACTGATAAGATGAAATCCCCACTGGTCCCATCTCACCAGATTGTTGACGATAATTTTACTGCCAAATTTACAGGGTGAGTTGGTTTTGTAATCCCAGCTCAGCCCTTTGAAGACGTTGATCACTCCCCGTTCAAACACTTCATCTTTGTTCTGGTGCAGTTGTTCAAATGTGCTCAGAATGTTCGCTTCGCTGATTTCCGGAAAATTATCATATTCCAGTGACCTGGACCTGACTGAGGTGGAGCAGATAACGTCCGTATTCTCGTTGACCACTTCCGGACGGGAGACTGTGATTTCAGACATAATCGATATTCCTTTTTGCAGATAAATGAAAACGCCAGCCGTGTTCAGGCTGGCGTCAGTGGAATGAAGTCTGGTGAGTGAGATGATGAGTGAGACTCACCGGTTCTGGTGCTGAAGCTGCAGTTGGCGCAGGGTACGGATATCCTCTCTGGCCTGTTCGATACAGGGCAACAGTGCTGCTGAATCCGTTTTATCCTCATTGTTGTCAAAGATAATTCCCGATTCGCAGTCGATATTGTCCTGCAGCCACGCAATCAGAATATCCAGTGCGGTTTCCGTGGTTAATGATTTCATGTTGTTCCTGGTTACCAGTTGAAAGTGGGTAAACCCGGCAGGCATTCAGCGCTGGCATCCAGATGAATGAGACTGACGCCATAACGTCGGGTAAGTGTGATAACCAGACGACGGAACGTTTTTGACAGCCCCAGGCGTTTAAGCCGCAGAACCGGATATGACCACGCATCGGTACGTAACAGATATCCGCTACCTGTGAAATGAATCCATTCTGATTCACCAACGTCACTGGTCTGATGCGACAGCGAGTACAGCCAGGCGTTATCCTTTTCCGTGATATGTGCGGTACTGCAGCGTATGCCGGCAAGGGTTGCAAACGGTGGTAGTGTGCAGGTTGACTGTTGGTCGGATTCCTCCACCACGCGGAGTGAATAACCGTTTTCAGCGACCTTGTTAATCAGTTCAGTGAGATTAACACCATCGACGTCAACGACAATTTGCCCCATGTTCAGTGCCTGCACATTAATTCTGTCGGCTTCCAGCATCAGGGAAAGTTTCATCGTTTCTCCGGATGCTTACCCAGGGTAATGTTATTTACCGTTCTGTAATTGTCGCGGGTCATCAGGCCGGTCGCCCGGCGAGCCCGGAGGATATCAATACTGTTTATTAACTGAGAGCGGGGACAAGTGCTGAATCCCGGCTGGTCGGTACGCACCAGCGCGTATTTTTCCACGAGAAAATTCACCGCATCACACAGTGAAATGCCAGCTTCAATATGCTGCTCAATCACACGTTCATCGGCGAACGGTGTGTCATTCAGTGTAAGGCCGTAATGCTGGCCCAGTAGTCGGGAGAGCAGAGTCTGCCAGATGGTGACGGGAGACGGGCAGCTCGATGCCTCCCGTACGTGTGTATCGGGTAATGTTTTCATACTGAAGGTTTTCCTGATATGCAGAGATGAAAAATGGAAAAGTGGCGTGGTGAAAGCACCAGGCCGGAGCAGAAGGTTATTCCGGTGGTTTACTTTTTCGTTTCGGGCGTCGGATAAACAGCCAGATAAACGTAACCACCGCTACCGAGAGTGTCAGCTTTGCAGGTCAGACCTTTTGCATACAGCGTGACGGTATGCTGATGGCGGGGATTCAGTTCACCGCTGGTGAGCATGAGTTCCAGTTGTTTCATCAGCAGCGGAAAGGCCTGGTCCAGGTGGTACGCATCTGCATCGCTGAACAGGCCTCTGATACCGGCGCGGTCGGCAAGGTAATGCAGGCTGTTACCCTCCTGCACCAGACGGGCGCCGAAACAGGGCGTCACGGTGCAGGGCAGCCCCCACCAGGGGCGGTCGTGATTGTCGTCGGGAAGCATTGTCCCGGAGAGTGCGTCTGACACGATAAAATCCTCACAGAAAATCGGTTAAGAATGGTTTAACGATGACAGGTCAGCCGGCGCGCAGACCGCCTTCGGTAAAGGTGTATTCGTTTATGAGCAGGGCCTCATCCACAGCGGCGTCTGAGCTCAGCCAGTCGTACTCGTTTTCCGGGTGACGGAACATCAGTTCAGGGTGACGCTCATCAGCCGGACATACGGGCCAAAACTGTCCTTACGACGTTCAGCAAACACGGCCAGCACACCGGGAATATCCTGCACTTCACGACCGGTATACGCTTCAGTGCTGCCGTGCCAGCGGTATTTGCCGGTACAGAACGGGAAAAGACGGGATGTCGGATGTTGTTGGTGAATACGCATGGCTTCACCACGAGTGATAATTTTCATAATGGGATACCTCTGAAGACAGAAGATAAAAGTGAAAACAGGTGTGATGTGGTTGTGACGGGTTAAAGCAGACCATGTTCGGCAAAGGAGAAAACCTGGTTGCCACCGACTATCAGATGGTCCGGCACCCGGATATCCACCAGGCCCAGTGCCTGTACCAGACGTTCGGTGATAAGCCGGTCTGCCTTACTGGGTGTGACTTCACCGGACGGGTGATTGTGCGCCAGCACCACGGCAGCGGCATTGTGGTACAGGGCGCGTTTAATCACTTCCCGGGGATGGACTTCCGTGCGGTTGATGGTGCCGGTGAAGAGGGTTTCACCGGCAATCAGCTGATTCTGGTTATTCAGATACAGCACCCGGAACTCTTCACGCTCCAGTCCCGCCATGTTCAGAATCAGCCATTCCCGTGCCGCACGGGTGGAGGTGAAGGCCACACCGGGTTCATGAAGATGGCGGTCCAGGGTTTTCAGAGCCCGCAGAATGAGACTGCGCTCGCCGGGCGTCATTTCTCCGGGCAGAAAGGAAAGCTGCTGCATTGTCCCTGCCTCCATTCAGTCGATGATGCGCATAATGGCGCTGCATTCCGGATGCTGCAGGGCGTAATCCCGCAGCCGGTAATAATGGACCGTCATGGCATAACACTCCGTACGACAGGCGTGATGACTGTACGTCATCAGACAGGCAGCAATGCCAGCGGCTTCCGGGCTCATTTCAGCGCGGTTGCCGTTCATGGCATTGAACAGTACCCATGTTTCGTCATCATCGTCATCCGGTTCGGGGGCCATAAATGCCCCGCCGTTGTTCAGAGTGTACAGATTCCAGATACCACCGCAGTAGTCTTCGCACAGACGGTCCATCCAGCCGAAAACACGGGGCTCCAGGGGCACCCACTGTGGAATGAGGCCAAAATGCTGCGGCCAGAAGCTGATGCGCTGTTCATCAGGGACTATGGTGGCAACCAACTGAGGCTGGTCATTCCCTGATGCAGCGGTTACGGAAACAGAAGATGTGGTGGAATTATGTGAAATGGTTTTCATGAAATGACTCCTTAAAGGACAAATAAATGCGTGGTTTTCAGGGTAATGGCTGAATCAGCGCAGGCTCTCCAGCAGGGTTTCCGCCATCACCCACAATGCGCGGTTGAGCTTAATGTCAGTGTCAATGCTGTGAATGGCACGGGTATGGATACGTTTTCCTTTAGCGCTGCGACCTGAAATTCCGCCTTTCAGCATATTCTCCTGAATGGTCTGATAAGCACTCCACAGGTCCTTACCGTAATCCTCCCGGCGTCGTGGCGTCAGAATGTCGGCGGTGGTGACGGGCTGATGTTCGTCACCATAACGGTAAGTCAGTGCCGCCTGTGCCAGCGCCTGGCGTGCCGGTGGCGGCAGAATCAGCGACTGCATGGCATCACGCTTTTCCTCAATCCGGTCAAACACGCCCACCACCTCGTAAGCCCCTTCAATGACTCTGTCCACCACATTTCCCCGGTGCGGAACACGCACTTCCCCCAGAGACTGACCACAGACGCAGCCGTTCTGGCAGACGAACCTGAAGTAACCCGGCAGCATCTGGTAGCTGGAGGTACCGTCATGAGAGTTGAGCAGAATGATTTCAGGGACATGTTCTCCGGTTATCTCTCCGTTACGGCGCAGGCGCAGCATGTGTTTTGTGTATCCCCGACGGCCCGGGTCGCGCACACGGGTCTGGCAGGCAAAGAATGGCTGGAAGCCTTCCCGCTGCAGACTTTCCAGTACGGTGATGGTGGGGATGTACGTATAGTTCTGGCTTCGGGACGTGTGTTTATCTTCCCCGAAAATCCCCGGCACATGGTGCATCAGCTCTTCATGTGTCAGCGGACGGTCACGGCGTATCTGGTTTGCAGCATAACCAAAACGACTGGCTAATCGCATACTTTGCTCCTTATCGGTGGTTAAGATTTACTGGTGCAATAAATGAAAAAAGCCGCGTCTCCCGGAGAAGACGCGGCCTGATGGATGAAATCAATGAGGTTTATTGTCTGAGAAGCCCTCCACTGGCGAGCCACGCATTAAGCTGTTTTCCGGCATCAGCTTCAGAGTTCCGACTGCGTCAGCGTCGCTGACCTTCCGCGTTGCGGATAACCCGACGGAAATGCATTCCCGGGTCATCCTGGATAAACACATTGCGGTAAGCGGTTATGACAGCAACCGCCTGCCCGTATGAGAAAGATCCTTCAGCCAGGACATACTCTGTGTGTAACCCGGCATATCTGGTTTCTCCTGATAAATAGCCTCTGCCATACGTTGTGGCAGAGGCTGAAGCATGAAACTGACTTCAGGGATCAGTTAACATTTTTTCCGGAAACGGTAATCAGCAGTGGATGGTAGTCCTGGGGATCGAAAACCGATAACGGCAGACTGACACGATGGCCGTTACTTTCTTCAGTTGCTTTAATGATTTCGGTTGTGGCGACATTTTCCACGCACTCCGTTTCCAGAAATGCGTCTGTGGTTCGCGTGGCATTACTGTCACCAAAGGCTTCCGTTTCCATTTTTCTGGTCACCAGCGTCTGACCATATTTGTCTTTGAGTTGCAGAGTGATGGTGAGGGGGCCAAATCCTTCATCGTTTCCGCCATTATCCAGCCGGAACTGGTAAGCACAAATATTTCCCGGGAGCCATATCGTATCTGTATTGCGTATACTGATGTAACGTTGATCCTGTGCCCGGAGTGGGGCAGACCACGTTAACCCCAGAATGAAGGCGGTAATCATGCAGGTTTTGAACAGGTGAATCATGGTATTTACCTCTCTGAGTCATGACGATGACACTGACAAATCAGGTGATAAAACGTAAAAGGCGCAGAATAGCCGTTATGCCGGTAACTCCGGGGGTAATGTTTCTTCCAGTCGGTTAACCATATTGCCGAGATGGGATGCATCATATTCCATGACGGGGCGTTGCCTGATGATACTGACCACCAGTGGTTTGATTAACATGTTGGTCGCGGCCCGTTGTTGTATACCGGCAGCGAAAATGATCTCCAGAGCATTCTGATCGATAACACGGGCCAGATTCGCGTTCAGATTTTCAATCTCATGTCCGGTCAGCAGGAAACTGCCGGCAAGCCATGTCACCTGCTCCTGAATCATTGCCAGAATTTTGACGCGATCTTCTTCAACCAGCGCTCCGGCAATTTTTCCTGATACAGCGGAGGCAATCATTCCCCCCAGAACACCGCCAACCACACGCCCTGTCAGTGCACCAAATGGTCCCAGTGGACTGAACAATATCCCGCCCGCCACTGACCCGACAGCACCACCTGCCACACAGGAAGATGCCACGGCAAGATTCCTGATGAACTGCGCACCGGAGATCCGTCCCCGCAACATTTTGATCATGTCAGGGCCGGTTGTGACAGCTACCAGTGCCAGAGATGTCACCAGCGTACCCTTCATCACTTTGTTCAGGGCACTGATATTTCCTGCACCGGTCCCCTTCTGAAGCGCCTGCCGGACAGTCGGGCTGGCCGTCGAAAAATCAATATGCTTCAGCATACCCTGAACAACACTGAGCCGGTGAAGTTGCTGGGTTGTGACGTAGACAGCCAGTGTGCGGGTGAAGGTTTTTCCTGCCTGGACAGCAGCTGTCTGCAGGGCAGCATCGCGATCGCCGGTGCTGAGCCAGAAGACCGATGCCGTCAGGGCAAAACTGATCCCTCCGGCCGCCAGACTGACAACCGAACCCTCGGCAATATCATAAGTGACCGATTCGATGGTCCCGAACCGGGTGATATTACGGGCCTGAGTATAAGTCAGATGTCCCCGACGAATCAGCCGGGACGCTTCTGCGGGATCGGTTACACCGGGTACTTTACCTTCGCGGATCTTATTCCTCATGGTTTCAACAGCGCCGGCATACTGATCACGGGGGACTTCCAGTTGCATGGGGCCATTATTTCCCATGTAACGATACTGTCCGTTTTGTCCGTCGAATGCCGCACCGACGCTACGGGCTGCAGTTGAACAATATTTCGTCTGGATTTCTGTTCCGCTGACCAGTCTGTCTGCTCCATTTCTGGCATTATTATCACCGAGGATCCGTGCGTTTTTCAGACGGACTCTGTCGACAAATATGGTTTCCCCGTTCAGCGGCAAACCCATGTCCCTGCCCTCCGGAAGCAAACATTTTCTCATTTGTACTCCAGGTTTCCGGCAGTTTCATGAGAATCAGACCATTCGCCGTTGCATCGGAAATAAAGCTGTTGTAAGGGCGTTCATAAATTTCCTGACACAGTGTTTCTGTTTCGCGACAAAGAGAGGAGCAGTACCATTCCGGATCCGGCTTATGATTTTCCGGGGCATGATGTACTTCTGTCAGCCCGCAGGAGGCACAGATACGAAGCTCATCCACGTGATGGAATGATACAAAACGGCGACCTTCTGAAAAGGGATACCAGTCACCGCCGTCCAGGCAACGATCGAGAAAATCGTCATTCGCTTCCGGTGATAAATTCAGGCGGTTCCGGAAGAGCGTTTTCAGTTCATCAGGTGTGAATGACAGGTTCTCTTTCAACTGTTCGTTAAACCCTGCCATGTTTCTTTCATACCAGGCATTGTTCAGTAACCAGTTTCCGTCTGCCAGTTCAAATTCCCTCAGCTCTCCCCGGGAAATCCGTTGTGAAATGAGCGTCAGCCAGATGCGCTCCGTCAGTGAGTCAGGAAGGCTGTAATCGTTTTGCAAACTGGTCAGCCACGATTTACTGTTGAGCACCGGTTGTTCTTCCAGTGTCTGGCTGATGGCACAGGTCAGTTTTTTCAGCGCCTGGATCTGGCTGGCCGCCCATAGCAGCGTCACTAATGCAGCCAGCCAGTACAACAACCCGCCCCACCACATCAGTGACGGTGAAATATCGTACTGTAACGCGATCAATGGTGCGCATGCAGAACACGCCATAAGGAAAAAGGCAGTATAAAAACAGCAGTAATACCCGTTAATTTCCTTGCTGATATCTTCTGGTGTGATCCCGTACTGCTGAATGTTTTTGATCTGCAGGGGAACAGCCAGCAGACCACCGGCGAGAGCGGTGGTCAGAATAAATTTCACAGAGTCAAAGGTGTGAGCCTCCAGCGCGATATGTTTACCATCAAGTCCCCACATGAAGCTGATGATCATTCCGGCAATCGTCAGAAATACGCCTGCCAGCCAGCGAATATGGAACAACCGGGTTATGCGTTCGGTGATATAGCCAGCCAGTAAGGCCGGGCCGAACAGACACAGCAATATGAGCCCTGCCAGCGCAGAAGCCGTGCTGATTAATGCTCTGAACAAAAGGCGAAGAATGGCAAATCCTGCGATCAGCAGGATCAGCGCGCCGACTATCTGTAACATAGTCACTCCGTGATGAATATCATGTTATTGTTAATGCCAGCGAATGTGGCGTTGAAGATCCGTTGCGCCGGTCCGGGTCCCGGTCATGATGACCGGGACCACAGAGAGGCGATGGTTCTGTCAGAAGGTCACATTCAGTGTGGCCTGACCGTTATACCCTTCAGCGCTGCTGCCGCTGACGCTGTGGGCATAACCGACCTGAACGCCCAGGGTGATATTTTCCCGGACACGGGCTTCCAGTCCGGCCTGCAGGTCCAGTGATGTGCCATTCTGTGAGGGAGAGAACGTCATCCCGCTGCCTGCAGTGGAAGTCCCCACACGCATATCTCCCCGGGAGCTGAAGGTGCGGATAACAGAAGGCTGTACCCACCAGTTCACCGGTAATTCACTCACACTGTGTTTTGCACTGTCACGCAGGGGGGCACGGGATGAGGTGCCTTCGCCAAAGGTCATATCGTTGTGGCTGCCCAGACGGAAACCGGCACGCACATGTTGTGCACTGCCATGCCCGAACTTCACATAACCGGCGTTGTCCTTACCGTCATCCAGGGAAAGTCCCTGCCAGGTATACTGCAGTTGTGGCTCCAGCATCAGGTTGTCAGTGATACTGAAGGGCAGACCGGTTTCCAGTGAACCCAGCCAGCCCCAACCCCGGGCGCGGAAGTCGTTATTGTCCGTTGACGCTTTCATGCTGTGGCGGGTTCCCAGGGCCACAATGTCAGCCCACAGTCCGGAGGCGTTGTGTATCAGATTCAGGTATCCGCCCAGGCTGCCGGCATCATCCCGGACCGTGCCGGCACGGGAGCCGTCATCATCCTTAACATCAACGGAAGAATGGCCAGCAGCACCATATACCCCCGCGGTCACAGACATACCGGCAACCTCTGTTCTCATCAGGTCACCCTCCAGACGGACGAATCCATAGCTGCCGCTGCTTTCCGGCGTGGCCCCACGGGCAATACCGCCATTGTTATCGTGACCGAGATGACCGCCCTGAATGCTGAGACGGACGCTGTTGTTTTCACCATTTACACCGGTCTGATGGCTGCGGGAGCCTGCCACAATCCGGTCATAGTCCATTGCCTGTGTCAGCATGGAGGCATACAGGGGGACTTCTGCACGATAAGCATTTTCACTGCGCAGATACCAGCTCTCATCACTGTCCCGGTTGAGGGAGTAGTTAAAGGCACCGGCCTGCAGCCTGTTCCCCTGGACAAAGGCCCCTTCCTCCGTGGTGGCACCGTTAATGGCTTCAACCACCTGAATACCCTTACCGCTGGTCGCCAGCCCCGACGCACTGTTGCCGGCGTTCACCAGGTTCAGGATGGTTTTTCCGGTTGCCCTGCCGCCGTCAATGACCAGTCTGTCAGCATTGTTCTGTGCCATATCCGGGCGTACACGCAGGCTGATGGTGCCATTCTGTCCGTTCAGGTTTTTCACTTTCAGGGTTGCCGGTACGAACTTCCCTGTGCGGGTGGAGGTGAAATGAATCTGTCCGGCATGGCTGAGGTCATCCACCACCGACTGCACCGTGGCGTTATCGGGGATATTCCAGGTGGCACCGGAGGCGAGAGTGACATTCGTGGGGTCAATGGCACCGTTCAGCACAGTGCTGCCGGTCAGCTTCAGGGCTGTACCGCGCTGAGCAATGACATCCGTGGTGACGGTACTGTCGTTCAGCGTCAGCGTGCCTTCATTCAGGTTGACGGTTTTCTGGGTGAGTGTGGTGTTGCTGACAGTAAGTGTGCCACTTCCTGATTTTTCCACGCTGCCGTTACCGGTGAGAGAGCCTCCCTGCAGGAGTGCATCGCCTTCACGGATGGTCAGGGTATCGTTGTTCACCGTCTTCCCGGAAAGGGTAAGTATGGCGCCGTTATTCAGCGTGGTGGTGCCCGCCAGTGTGCCGCCCCTGGCGGTGAACAGTCCGCCATTTACCGTGGTATCCGTGGCCGTATCACCGGCGTTCAGCGTGAATGAACTGCCTTTTTCCAGCATCAGGGCATCCGCCTGACCGCCTCCGATACTGAATGCCTTTCCGTCGCTCCGGGTACCACTGACAGCGGCACCGGAATCGGCCAGCAGTACACCGCCATTTCCCATGGATACGGTGGTGGCGGTACCACCGTTGCGGACATCCAGCGTTCCGCCATCATCCACGCGGGTATTAGTGGCTGTGTGTCCGGTCAGCACATCCAGGCGTCCGCCATTTTCCAGTACGACATTATCAGCTTTACCCTCCACAACCGAGAATGCTCCAAGGCGGTTTATGCCGGTAACGGTTGCAGCCGTACTGGTAACCAGTGCACCGCCCGTGTTCTGGGTGACTGCAGTGGCTTCCCCGCCGGCATGTACCCTCAGTTCACCGTTCTGATTAACGGTGGTGTTACCGACAGCACCACCTGCCTTAACAACCTGCCAGCCCCCCTCGTTAATTACCGTGTTCAGCGCAAGTCCGTCCTTGTGCACATACTGGTAACCGCCATTCAGTGTGGTATTCAGGGCCCTTCCGTGTACCGACTGGTCACCACCTGCGTAAATGAGAGTGTCACGGGCTATCCCGGAAAATAAGATAATCTGCCGTCCATTTTTGTTGATGGTGGTGGATTCTGCTGTTCCCTGGACCTTCTGACCCGTGTACGAGTTGTCAGAATCCGGGCCGCCTTCTGCGCCGGTGTTGATGATGGTTCCTGTTGCCAGCCCGCCACTTTTAACGCTCTGGTAACCGTCGCGGTTGATAATTGTACCGGTGGCAACCCCGCCCTCATGAACCCACTGCTCGCCTCTGTTATTCAGCGTGGTGTTCACCGCCAGCCCGTTCAGGCTCTGTCCCCCGCCGTCACGAATAACCGTATCACTGGCTGTTCCCCCCTCCAGCACGACCTGACGACCATTTGTGGTAACAGTGGTGTTTCCGGCTATCCCGCCATTCTGTATCCATTGCCCACCGGTGTTTTCTTCACTGTCCGGCCCCAGTTCCAGCCCGGTACTGATGGTCATTCCGTTGGCCGTACCGAGGACAATCTGGTTGTCATGATTTTCCAGTGTTCCGCCGTTCACGGTTTCACCTGCCTGTACAATACTGTCAGCAGCCAGGGCCGGGACTGACGTGACAGCAGCAAGAGACAGAGCAACCGCCACACCGGCGCCTTTTCCCCGTGAGCGGGCCAGTTCGGAGGCCACCACCAGGGTGCCCGTAATGTGATTCCATACCAGCCTGTAGCTGGTGTTCAGATGTCGTTTCATCAGCTTTTCCTTACAGAGGGTGAATAAAAAAGCCGGTACCCACAAATGTGGATACCGGCAGGTACAAAACAGCATGGTCAGATAAAGTGGTTTTTCCCGGACATAAATGCTTCCCCTCTCTCATCCGCCAGAGAAGTATCAGTCCGTTGTGTGCAATTCCGTTCTGCATGATGAAGAGATTCAGCTGCCTTTTCGCAGGCCATTAACCACTATAAACGATCGATATCAGCGATCGATACCTGTTTTATCGATCGTTTTATTCTATTGATAGCAGGGCGGTCACGCAAGAGAAACAGGAGGGTATGAGGGGGTTGTGTCATGTTTTCAGTTTGTTAATGCAATATAATCAGGCATTTCCCCTGGCAGAGTGTTCAGAAGAAAATCCAGTTCCATACAGCGCGGGCAACAGAGACCACCGAGTCACGGACGGCACGCAGAACCGTGCGTGCAACAGAGGCAATACAGACGCTCTCCGCCGTGTCAAATATCCGGTCCACCGCACCGGTAAACTGTTCACGGGCCTGAGACCGGACAGATTCCGTGCGCAGCTCGTCCTGCAGTCGGGTCATCAGGGGACTGGCGGCATGGTCGGGAAGCGCTGTCATGAGCGCACTGACCAGCGTATCCAGTTCCCAGCCGGTGCGGGCCGATACGGCCACAACCGGATGTACGGGCCGGAACAGACGGAATACCGCCTCCGTTTTTTCGCGAATATTCTGTGCCTGTGCAGGAGAAGGCTGAATACCGGCCATATCCCATTCATGGCAGGGCTCCGTTTTGTCGGCCTGCGTCACCACAAACAGTACCCGCTGATGTCCCCGGTGCAGGATGTGTCGCCAGAAATACTCATCCACAGACAGGGCACGGTCATCGGCTTTAATCAGCCACAGTACCAGGTCCAGTTCAGGCAGAATGTCACGGTACAGGGCCTCATACTCTGCATCCCTGTCCCGGCTCTCGCCCACCCCGGGCAGGTCAGTGATAACCATGCTGTGACCGTGGCCACTCAGACGGAAGTGCCGTACTTCCCGGGTGCCGGCGTGAACATCACTGACCGGGGTGACCTCCCCCTGAAACAGTGCATTACAGAGTGAGGATTTACCGGCCCCGCTTTTACCCATAATGCCAATCACGGGTTCGTGACGGGTGAGTTTGCGCAGATGTTCCAGGATGTGACGGGAAAGCGAGTAAGGCAGGGAGGAGAGCGGTTTTTCAATTGCCTCAATGGCATCAGACGGATTCATACATGTATTCCCGGTGAAAAAAGACAAAACCCCGCGCACCGGAAAGGTGGCGGGGGATTCACGGAGATAATATCTGTCTGAAATTGTTTTGAATCGATGGGATTGTTGCGTATTAACATGAAGGAGATCAGGACTTATCCGTTACTGGGTGATCTCCTTCCATGAAAATACGCCGTTATTGTTAAACAGCAGGCTGATTTCTCCGTAAAGGGGAAAATATTTATCGGCTGCATGATTATCAGGTGTGTCTGTGTTTACTGCTGTGAGTATTTTTCAGTGTATTGTGGGGGAGATGTCAGTGGGAGATATTAAATTTACGTTTATAATTATCTTACTTCTTCTGTGTGTTTTTTATAAGAGTGCACACGTAATGATATCTGTTGATACCATGTGGTTAAGTGTTTCCCTTCCTGGTCATGCGTAATGATTAAATGCTTTTGTGACACCATTCTTCCGGTCTGAATATTTATCCCGTTCTTTTTTATTTGTGCAGTGATACTGTCGGAAGAGAATTCAGTAATGTGAGGTGTCCTGGTCAGGATAATATCTGCTGAGATATTATTAGTTGAGTATGTTTTTACTGAGCAAAAGCTGGCTTTTAATTCCTGTACTGAAACGCTGTCGCTCGTCCGGGGTTAACTGAAACTGGATGATGATGTAAAATGAAGGCTGTTTTTGTGTTTGTCGAAGAAGTGTTATTTTAATCCATTCTCATCATTGGCTGGCGATTATACAGAAGTATTTGAAGAAAAAATGGTGCATTTTATCTGCGTCAGCAGGGAGGAAGTATTTTATTGATGTATCAGTATTAAATGGTTTTTGTTATTTATAAATATGTCATCCTGTCCATAGAATATTGTACTCAGCATTCAGTGCAGGAACTGTAGTCTTCTTTATTTTATTCTTCTTCAGGAGGGGGTGATTCCTGAAGGCGTTATTCCCGGTGTTCTGTTTATGATTCTTCCCGGCAGGAAACCGGTATCTGCAATACCCGGGATGATGCTTTTTGTTCGTACGTGGTTGTGTAAAATTTGAATAGTGGATGTGCTCTGAAGGGAAGGAGGGGACACACAGATTCATTTTGTCTTTCTTCAGCAGCAAAACACACTGTGGTTATTATTTAACCATTAAATCAACAAAAATTTTTACCTCATATTGATTTGACTGCTATTTTTGCTATTAATAGCCAGAATTGCAGTGCTTTTATATCTGTGTGTAGTGAGGTTACTATGTCATTCGGTCAGCCTTGTGATGAGTTTCCCCTGAGTTCGCTGCCTCCACTCATTCGTGATGCCGTTATTGAAGCTCAGCAAATTACGCAGGCTCCCCTTGGGCTTGTGGCAGCGTCTGCCCTGGGCGCTGTTTCACTTGTCTGCCAGAATCTGATTGATGTCTGCAGACTGAATACACTGCGGGGGCCGGTCTCTCTTTTTTTCCTGACGCTTGCCGAGTCCGGAGAACGAAAAACCGCAGTGGACAAATTATTAATGAAGCCCCTGTACCAGCAGGAGATGCAGTTATATTCCAGATACAAAAGTGAACTGGCTGTCTGGAAAAACAAGGAAGAGCTTTTAAAGGCTCAGAAAAAAGCATTGTTGTCAAAACTGAATAAAGAACTCCGCAAAGGCGCGGATGAGTCAGAAACCCTCAGACAACTGGAAGTACTTCAGAAAAACAGTGCGGAAGAACCTGTGAGGTATAAATTCATTTTTAATGATGCCACGACTGCGGCAATTAAGAATCAGCTTTGTGGTAAATGGCGTTCAGTGGGTATTATGTCAGATGAAGCCGGTATTATATTTGATGGATATACCCTGTCTGAGTTGCCTTTTATTAACAAAATGTGGGATGGCTCTGTATTGTCTGTGGACAGAAAGAATGAACCCGAACAGATGATTGAAAATGCCAGAATGACGTTATCCCTCATGGTGCAACCCGGTCTTTTTGACCGATATATGGAGCGAAAAGGTTCTGTTGCCAGGGACAGTGGTTTTCTTGCCCGTTGTCTTATCAGTAAACCTGCAACCACGCAGGGGAAACGCTTTATTAACGGAGCTGTGATTCCGGGAGGATCATTAACGGCATTTCATGAACGATTAATGGAACTGGCCAGAGGCAGTATTGAAAAATCCAGTGAGGATGAACGGTATTGTCTGCATTTTTCGCCTGAAGCGCAAAAAATATTTATTGAGCACTATAATGTTCTGGAGCAGGATTTATCCCCTTCCGGACCCTTAAGCCCGTTTCGGGGACATGTTTCAAAAAAAACAGAAAACATTGCAAGAATTGCAGCGTTATTTCAGTATTTCAGCTATGGTGAAGGGAAAATCTCTGCCGATATCATGACGTCTGCTGTCGTAATAAGTTCGTGGTACACAGATGAATATAAAAAATTATTTGCGTTACCTGATGAATCTGAACTGCAGCAGAAGGACGCCGAGGAGCTGTTCGACTGGCTCATTGAGGAGTGCCGCGGAGAATGCCCGCCCCGTGTCAGGAAAAATTATATTCTCCAGTGTGGCCCGGGCCGGTTCAGAAACAGGAAAAAACTGAACGCATTGCTGAACATTCTTGAATCTCAGTTCAGGCTTTCTGTCGTGCCGGAAGGAAAAACCATGTATGTTCTGCTTCCCCAGATAGCCAGTTTAAAGTTGTCTGATGTCTCTGGTATTTTTACCTCGGGTTATCACTACAATAAGCTGAGAGCGAAGTAACCGGTGAGCAGTTTTTCTCCATTATGCTTCAGACTTAGATGATTGATTATTATTGGGATTTCATCACCGATATTCAGATGTATGAATATCGGTGATGAACTAAAGCTCAGGAGCTGCGTGGTGGTGATGAATCAACAGGCATATAACTGATACCCGCCGGTCAGAAGTTCCAGCCTGCGACTTTCCTGTCTGCGTGCCCGCAGTCCGGCGTTCAGGTGCAGCGTGTGACAGAACGCACGGAGAGCGAAACGGCAGGCAGACAGGCCGTTCAGTCAGCCCTGGCACCCTGCCCGGATACCAGCTTCCCTGAAACAACTGGCATCAGGTGCGCTTATCGTCAACCGTTGTGCGGTATGCCAGGAGCACGTACTGATCCATCAGATCCGTCAGTGCTGCGCTCTGCTTCTGACGGTTGATGATCCATTCCTCCAGCTCTTTTTCTGATTTCCGTTTCAGATTCTCCGTCCAGTCGTCAAGGCAGTTTCCGGTCATTAAATCAAGCCAGCAAAGCCAGACCAGTTTGAGGCGCAACTCCGTGCCACCAAACTGACGGAAGAGGCTGATCAGTTTATTTGCCAGCGAACGCTGCCTCAGACGTTCACATTCAGACAGGAGAATGCCTTCCAGCATCGGATGATGAACCAGCAGATGTTCACTGGTGCATAAATTCACTATCAGATCATCATCCAGGGGCGGCGTGGTCCGTTTGTCCGGACCATAAATCAGCCGGTGCAGACTCTGGGGTACGATGGCAATCTCCGGTTTTTCACCATTGAATGACACCCACCCGGGCGTCAGATTATGGAAGTAGTAGATATTCGGATGACACACGCCCCAGGATACGGCGTGCCGGGTGAAGCCGGTCAGCCATTTCTGGTAGCTTTCGTGGAGCAGCTCGTAACGGGTCTGATACTGTGGTTTCATTTTCATATTCCTCACGGGGGATAACAGGCAGCAGAACGCCGCCGGCAGGCCGGAGACTGCGTCTGCTGCAGATGAACGGTTAAGAATTACGGACGGGACTGTGCAATACGCGCCTGCAGCCAGGCTTCCACTTCGCTTTTCAGCCATCGGGAGCTGCGGCCCATTTTGATGGGCGCAGGAAAGTCACCATCCTTGATGAGTTTGTAAAACCACTTATCGGTCAGGCCGGTCAGTTGAGTGATAAATGCCATGTCGACCATCTGGTCACCCATCAGTGAAACTGGGGTGATCATGAGAATGTTCCTCCGGATGTTGTTAAACCAGCCGGTGTGGTCATGAAAACAACGCACCACCTTCACCGGCATAACAACCGGGGAGAAACGTAAAAAATAATCGGGAATGTGACCGCCAGGAGATAAACGGGGAGGTTACGGTGGCTGAGCCGTACCGGTATGCCGGGTGGTTGTTACGAAACGATGCTTCCGCACGCGCGCGCGATAAAGAAGGGATGATTTTCGTGAGGAAGAGGGGAAAACTGGCGTTCTGATAATTGCAGAGTTATTTACGGGGCGGTTACGATGGGGCAGACCGTGTCCGGTGGGCAGGCGACAGGTATCACCGATGGGATAAGACTGTCTGATTGGTATTATAAATATATAAGAGAGAGCAAACACATGAGATCAAATACATGAGTTCATATATGTGAAATAAACACGGTGAGTGTGATCAGTGGGCATGATGAGAACGCAGTATCAACAGACTGCGCTATCCCTGATAGCTGGCGTATAACCTGCGTATATAAAACGTACCAGCAACGCACGTGAACAGAGTGCATTAAGCATCCGTCGTTGACACCGACCTGGTGAGTGACAGTCTGAGAGACCGGTTAAGTGGTGGTACGGGAGTAATGAGTTTGGGGAGGGTACCAGAATGTCAGTCTGGTACGGTATGCTGACAGTATCACGTTAATTGCAGCATAAAGTGATGAGAGGCTAATGGAAGTTAAAACCAGAGCAGTTCCGTCGTTGTTCATCCCGGGAGACACTGGAAAAAGTGATTTCCCACACGCGTTATAAGCTTACTCCAGCGGAGATGGAAGCCTTCAACTCTGCGGTCGATCACCGACTGGCAGAACTGACAATGAACAAGCTTTACGATCGTGTTCCCGCTTCAGTCTGGAAATATGTCATCTGAGCGTTCGGTAATCACAACTGCATCGCGCCAGGTGTTATCCGCTTTGTGATTCTTATTGGCTCTTCTCAGGTTATTAAAAGCTGAATATGTTCCTGTTGTCGGGAACCAGGATAATACCGGGAACGTTAAGCGGTATAGCGACAACAAAGAATTCGAAATCAAAAGGGAATGGTGTACGGAGGTGTAGGCGGTAATGGGCCGATTTTCGGGCATTACCGACCTCTGCTGAGGTTTTCTCGTATTTATCGGGGAGCTGGTGCGTTACTGTCACTGTCTGGCACAGCAAACGCAGAGGTGGCGGGGCGCTCTGCTCCGCTGACTCCGGCTAATCTCTCCCCTTTTACCTACTGCAACAGTACAAATACACTGACGCCTGAAACGACAGCCAGAATCAGCACAGGCAGTAACGTCAGTAGACAAAGCAGACGATCGGTATTTCGGTAATAATCGAAGGGATCTGCTGACACGTAGCCCGGGCAACATTCCGTATTATGAGGGATGGCGTTATCACAATCCCTGCACACCGTTTTGCGTATCACCATCACGTCCTCCTCACAATCTTATCCGTAACCGGCTTTTTGCATTAAAAAAACAACGCTGAAAATTCAGCCGTCAGTCCGGAGACGACAGTCGGGTTATCTCAGAGTGCCTGAGATATTGCCTGGTTGGAGATCACTTCAGGGACTCTGCGCATTTTTTACGGCGTGGTTAATCCGTATGAACGAAACCATACGGAGATTTAACCATGACCTACAAATACAACCCCTTCTGGCAGCAACGTATTCGTGAGACGGTGCGGCACGCACTGGATGTTCATCCCCGTCTGACGGCATTGCGGGTTGATCTGCGTCTCCCGGATGTACCGGCAGCAACGGACGCGGCTGTGATATCCCGCTTCATCAATGCCCTGAAAGCCCGAATCGACGCTTACCAGAAACGTAAGCATCGGGAAGGTAAACGCGTGCATTCCTCGACCCTGCATTACGCCTGGGCCCGGGAGTTCGGGGAGCTTAAAGGCAAAAAACACTATCACCTGCTGCTGCTGGTCAACCGGGATACCTGGTGTCGTGCCGGCGATTACCGCGCTCCGGGGTCACTGGCCGGAATGATTAAACAGGCGTGGTGCAGTGCCCTGGGAGTGGATGTCGGGTGCCATGCCACGCTGGTGCATTTTCCGGCCTGGCCGGCGGTGTGGCTGGAACGCGATGATGATGCTGGTTTACGGGATATGCTGAAGCGTGCTGACTATCTCGCGAAAGAGTACACCAAAGTCAACGGTACCGGTGAGCGCAATTTTGGCTGTAGCCGGAGTTGAGCACGACTGGCGCGCCAATATCCGGCAAACCAAAAGTATGGGTTGTTGTCTGGCGGCAACGATGTATCCACTCGCCCACTGACTGTTTTTTACGTCAGTGTTCCATTGTGTGACAACCACAGTGCTGTAACAGCAACCAGCCTGCTTTACCCAAACTCCAGTCCAGATTTTAACTGAACCGCCATTCACACCCTGACCACGCTGCCCGTACCGGGACGGCTGTTGCCTGCGTGTCGTCTGACGGTAAGGAACATATACTATGTACGCAAAATCCTTTCTCGCTCTTGATAGCAACGGACGTCTGACGGGCGCCCGTACTGCACAGGCCGCACCTTATGCTCACTACACCTGCCACTTGTGTGGCAGTGCACTCAGATACCATCCGCAATACGACACTGAACTTCCCTGGTTTGAACACACTGACGACAGGCTGACAGAGCACGGTCAACAGTGCCCTTATGTCAGGCCGGAGCGCAGAGAAATACAGTTGATTAAACGTCTGCAGCAATTCGTACCGGATGCCTTACCCGTGGTGCGTAAAGCCAGCTGGCACTGCAGACAATGTCACCACGATTATTATGGGGAGCAGTACTGCACAAACTGCCAGACCGGAGGATTCAGTATTCCCCGGACAACTCAGGAGGAAATATGCGAATTCTGAACTGTTATATGGCGAATGACAGCAAAGGCCATTTTGTTACGGCGAAAGAAGCTGCGAAGCACAACCGACAGGACGTTTTGTGCTGTGTGTCCTGTGGATGCCCGTTAACACTTCAGCGGGGCAATGACGGACAACCACCGTGGTTTGAACATGACCAGATGACTGTCGCTGAAAAAATCCTGCTGCGATGTACCTGGCTTGACCCGGCAGAGAAAGAGGCCCGTCGTTTGCATCTGCAGGGCATGACGGTTCCGGATTATACGGTGAAGGTGAGAAAGTGGTTTTGTGTGATGTGTGACGAAGATTATGAGGGGGAAAAGTGCTGCCCACGCTGCGGTACCGGGGTATACAGCAGGGCGTGGGGGCGGCAGGAGGTGCCGTCGGAAGATGCCAGGGCTGATAATCCGTTACAGAGGCTGTAATGGTTGCCTCCGGAGCAGTTTGCGGTAATGCCGTTCCCGGGAATGGATTGCCAGTGCGGGGACTGTGGAGCTTAATTCCGGTGTTGGTGGCCTTTCCGTTGATTTTGAGCCAACAGCCCTCCTGTGACTGACAGGCTGCCTCGTCATTCCATTCGTATCTCCAGTAACAGGGGGTTGTATTGTATTTTAATGTGCCGGTTCAGGCGTGCGTTTCCCGGCGCGTCTGCACCGGCTTAACCAAATTCAACAGGGATAAAATAGTGTAAATAACCGAAGTATTACTTGAAGAATCGGGGGAAGCATCCGGGGTTTTATTCAACAGGCATGGGAGGCTCCGGCTCTGACAGACATTGTACTGTGGAATGTTGTTACAGGTTGGGGCGGCAACCGTGCCAGGAGACCATGAGCCGTTCACGGCATTAAAGGCCACACTTCAGTCGTTTACATTCCCTGTGGTGGCAGGCATCTTCCGTTAAGGCGTCAGAGCGTTACCAACGTTATGTTGTCATGGCTCACCTTTCATAGTCGATGCTTATCTGGTGACTGAAACTAGCCGCAGATAAAGAGTGTGAAGTTGATACCATGGAGTGGAGTGACGTGCAGGCAGGAGATTCGCTCTATGCAGGGTTGTGAGATGAATTCAAACCGGCTGTCAGCGCCAGTAATATTTGAAGATTCGTCCGGTTGTTATCCAGTGTGCATTAAAAACCCAGACATTATGGACAATACAACGGCTTCCATAACAGGGAGGAGCCTGTTTATTATCCGGGCGTAATGACTAACCTTTGTGGGCTTTTTCCCGTCGTGCTTTTAACGTTGAAGGCATTTTCTGCCTGCCGATTCAGGACAGCGACAAAAGCCATATCAGACTATTGGTCAATGATGACCAGCGTCTGGAGTAGATGATAAGCCAAATTGATAAACTGGAATATGTGATGAAAGTGCAACGTAATCAGTCCAATCCGACGATGTTTAACAAGAGTACGGTGTTTTTTCAGTAAGTCATTCGTCTTCTGAATCAGGTGTAATGATCTTTACAGAAGCATTCCGGCAGTGCGTAACATAATCTGCCGGTAACGGACGCTCGCTAATCAGAACATCAAATGCAGAGAGCGGTGCGAGGCTGGCAGAGGCTACTTCATCGAACAAGGCGTGGCGGGCGAGCAAAATTTTCCTTAGTCCACGGGCCATCGCTTTACGCTTAGTGGCAAGATCTTCGGGATTAAACCAGCTGACGCCAAAGTGATCATGTACACCGCTGGCGGAAATAAATATTTTTCGCGGATTGAGAGAGTCTAATGGCGAAGAGTTACTGGCATCGTAAAAAGCATCACTTCTGGCACGATACGTACCACCACAAAGTATTGCTGTCACATTAGGTTTTTCATTCAACGCAACAAAGACACGATGTGAGTAACAGATGCCAGTGAAGGTGATTGCATCCGGGATCATGCTTATAACGAGCGGTATCTCCTGGCCATTATCAAAGAAGATCAGATCATTTTCATTAACCATTCCGGCGGCCAGAATTGCAATAGGTAAGTCATCACGATGATTTCTCGGAACGTCCTGGATTACTGGCATGGATGGTGCGGGTTTATGCACCATTACAATATAGCCACCCAGTAGGGTCAGTGGCAGAGGTTCATCTTCCTGATGGAGATCGCGACGAATAGTCATTACAGAAACTTCCAGCATTCGTGCCGCGTCTTTCAAATGGATTCTGTCGGTTTTCTTAAGTATTTCAATCAAACGTCGGATACGCTCTTTTTGCTTCGTTTCCATCAACTCTCTCCGTAAAATGTTATAAAAATAACATTATGGCATTAGTAAACATTGTTTTAGTTACCATACTATACGACCGACCCTTTGAAATGAAAAGGGTATAGACTGCTGAATTTTCGGTATTAATCCTGTTAGGTTGCTTATGATTAGATAGTGTTAGCCTGAGTGATAAGACTGGAAGTCTATTAAATAAACATCGGGTTGATGTGCTAATCGCGATCTCAGTCACAAATGATGCAAAAGTAACATGCTAATGTTATTTAAATACCATTGTTATGCGAAAGTTTATAAGAGGTAGTGAAATGGACATTGCAGTTATTGGTTCCAATATGGTGGATCTCATTACTTACACTAATCAGATGCCTAAAGAAGGAGAAACTCTGGAAGCACCTGCCTTCAAAATCGGATGTGGTGGGAAAGGTGCTAATCAAGCGGTGGCGGCGGCTAAATTGAATTCAAAAGTCCTGATGCTGACTAAAGTAGGTGATGATATTTTTGCGGATAATACTATTCGTAATCTCGAATCATGGGGAATTAATACCACTTATGTTGAGAAAGTCCCCTGTACCAGCAGTGGTGTTGCACCGATCTTTGTTAATGCCAACTCGAGCAATAGTATATTAATAATTAAGGGAGCGAATAAATTTCTTTCCCCGGAAGATATCGATCGAGCTGCAGAAGATCTGAAAAAATGCAAATTGATCGTTTTACAACTGGAAGTTCAACTGGAAACAGTTTACCACGCGATTGAGTTTGGTAAGAAAAATGGTATTGAAGTGTTATTAAATCCGGCTCCGGCATTGCGTGAGTTAGATATGTCTTATGCCTGCAAATGTGATTTCTTTATCCCGAATGAAACAGAACTGGAAATATTAACCGGTATGTCGGTTGATACTTATGATCATATTCGTTTGGCCGCACGTTCGTTAGTTGATAAAGGGCTGAACAATATTATTGTTACCATGAGCGAAAAAGGCGCATTATGGATGACCCGCGATCAGGAAGTCCATGTTCCTGCATTCAAAGTAAATGCTGTTGATACTAGTGGCGCTGGTGACGCATTTATTGGTTGCTTTTCCCATTATTATGTTCAAAGCGGTGATGTTGAAGCCGCTTTGAAAAAAGCCGCTCTCTTTGCCGCTTTCAGCGTCACAGGGAAAGGTACGCAATCATCTTATCCGAGTATTGAACAATTTAATGAATTTTTAACCTTAAACGAATAATCATCCTGCACAGTTAAAGGTAGCACTATGAACGATAAAAACATCATTCAGATGCCTGATGGGTATCTGAATAAGACTCCCTTGTTCCAGTTTATTTTGTTATCGTGTTTATTCCCGCTATGGGGATGCGCAGCTGCATTAAATGACATATTAATCACTCAATTCAAAAGTGTATTTTCGCTAAGTAACTTTGCTTCAGCATTGGTGCAGAGCGCATTTTATGGAGGTTATTTTTTAATTGCAATACCAGCATCCCTTGTGATTAAAAAGACCAGTTATAAGGTGGCAATTTTAATTGGCCTGACGCTGTATATTGGTGGTTGTACACTTTTTTTCCCTGCCTCGCATATGGCAACCTACACTATGTTCCTTGCAGCTATTTTTGCGATTGCGATTGGCCTGAGTTTCCTTGAAACTGCAGCGAACACATACAGTTCAATGATCGGTCCAAAAGCCTATGCCACATTGCGGCTCAATATCAGCCAGACCTTTTATCCGATTGGTGCTGCGTCTGGTATTTTATTGGGCAAATATCTGGTTTTCTCCGAGGGGGAAAGCCTTGAAAAGCAGATGTCAGGAATGAACGCCGAGCAAATTCACAACTTTAAGGTGCTGATGTTAGAGAACACCCTTGAACCGTATAAGTATATGATTATGATTCTGGTTGTGGTCATGGTGTTGTTCCTTTTAACCCGCTTCCCAACCTGTAAAGTGGCACAGACAAGTCACCATAAACGCCCGTCAGCAATGGATACGCTGCGCTATCTAGCTAGAAATCCGCGCTTTCGTCGCGGTATTGTGGCGCAGTTCCTTTATGTGGGTATGCAGGTCGCAGTATGGTCATTTACCATCCGTCTGGCGCTGGAGTTGGGCGATATCAACGAACGTGATGCTTCAAACTTCATGGTCTATAGCTTTGCCTGCTTCTTTATTGGCAAGTTTATAGCCAATATCCTTATGACGCGTTTTAATCCGGAAAAAGTATTGATTCTCTATTCCGTTATAGGGGCGCTGTTCCTGGCATATGTTGCACTGGCTCCAAGTTTCAGCGCGGTCTATGTCGCCGTCCTGGTAAGTGTTTTGTTTGGCCCTTGCTGGGCGACGATCTATGCAGGAACACTGGATACAGTTGATAACGAACATACAGAAATGGCAGGAGCAGTCATTGTTATGGCTATTGTCGGTGCCGCGGTGGTTCCGGCAATTCAGGGATATATTGCAGATATGTTCCACTCACTACAGCTTTCATTCCTGGTTTCTATGCTCTGCTTTGTCTATGTCGGAGTCTACTTCTGGCGTGAAAGCAAAGTACGTACCGCACTGGCTGAAGTCACAGCGTCCTGAGGAGAACCGTTATGAGTACGCGTATTAATTTGTGGCGGGCGCTTTTTGGCGAGAAACCTCGTATCTTGCTGGAAAATAGTGATTTTACTGTCACGTCTTTTCGATATGACAGCGGTGTCGAGGGGCTTAAAATTGCAAACAGTCGTGGACATTTGATTATTCTTCCCTGGATGGGGCAGATGATTTGGGATGCGCAATTTGATGGACACGGCCTCACCATGTGCAATATGTTTCGCCAGCCTAAACCGGCGACAGAGGTGATAGAGACCTATGGCTGTTTTGCTTTTCATTCAGGTTTGCTGGCTAATGGCTGCCCATCTGCGGAAGATACTCATCTGCTACACGGTGAAATGGCCTGTGCCGCGATGGATGAAGCATGGCTGGAATTAGACGGAGATATGTTACGCCTTAACGGGCGTTACGAGTATGTAATGGGTTTCGGTCATCATTATCTGGCTCAGCCAACAGTGGTCCTTCACAAATCCTCTACACTGTTCGATATTAAGATGGCCGTAACCAATCTGGCTTCTGTAGATATGCCACTACAATATATGTGCCACATGAATTATGCATATATACCAAATGCTACATTCAGCCAGAATATCCCGGACGAAATATTAAGATTGCGTGAATCAGTGCCTTCGCATGTTAATCCCACCGCTCAGTGGCTGGCGTTTAATCAACGGATTATGCAGGGAGAAGCCTCTCTGTCGACGCTGAGTCAACCGGAATTTTATGATCCAGAAATTGTCTTCTTTGCAGACAAACTGGACGCTTATACAGATCAGCCAGAGTTTCGCATGATCTCTCCCGATGGCACCACGTTTGTTACTCGTTTCTACAGTGCTGAACTAAATTATGTGACACGCTGGATCCTTTATAACGGAGAGCAACAGGTAGCCGCCTTTGCATTACCTGCAACCTGTCGGCCTGAGGGGTATCTTGCCGCGCAACGTAATGGCACGCTGATTCAGGTTGCACCGCAGCAAACGCGCACTTTTACAGTCACCACAGGAATTGAATAACCACTCAAGGCCTGAACAGCGGCGCGCTTATCGTTAAGGTAAGCGCGTTTTTTACCCGCCAGGACAAGACTATGATAGCGTTGCCCTTATAGACGATCACATTATCGTCCACTCCAAATTTGCGCAACTACTGTAGAGTGGTGTACTCCACAGCTTCTTTGAGGAGCTTAACCTCCATTGTTTTCTTACCGAGCAAGCACTGCAACTCTTTTATTTATTTGTAGTGGTCAACAAAAACTGGTCACAATTTCAGTTTTTTTCCAGTATCTATTTTCCGATTCGTTCGGCGGTAATCCACCGTTATATTCATGAGGCCGGAGTGCACTATAAAAGTGTATGCGTAAACCGACTGCTGTATGTAGCCATTAAGCCAGTATTGGTAACATAGGTACCCACCTTTTCAACTAGTGGACACCTGTTATGGAACAAAAAACATTATCAGCTGAACCCCGCAGGTTATTTTCAAATGAGTTTAAACTTCAAATGGTTAAACTGGCTTTACAACCAAGGGGTTCTGTTGCCCGTATTGCCCGGGAGCATGATATCAATGATAATCTTCTGTTCAAATGGCTCAGGCTCTCGCTGATCAAAGGGCGTATATCACGGCGTCTTCCGGTAACGAACTCTTCTGGCATTGGCGTTGAATTATTACCTGTGGAGATGACGCTGGATGAGCGGCCTTACCCCGTTTTTTACGCGAGGTAATTATGAAGATCAATGACTAGCCGTCGAACCGCGTGCATGAACTGCTGCACTGAAACTTCTCAGCTGTAAAATAATCCTTACGCTACGTACTTCTCGGAGCGCTTACGATTAATCGGATGCAGTCCTGACTGGAAGAAAGAAAAATGGAGAAAATAAGAGGAATTAATATCCTCCACGTTCCTGAAATCCTGGAGGATATTAATGTCATCAAAATATTAGCGAACGATAATCCCTAACAAAATACCCAGTGCGCCAAAGTCAGCATCACTGAAGGTGGTGTTAGCAAAACCAATATCACCCAGCACCGGCAATAAGAATACTGGCAGGAAGGTAATAAGCAAGCCCTGAGCGAAGGCACCCAAAATCGCACCACGACGTCCACCCGTTGCATTACCGAATACCCCTGCAGCTGCACCTACGAAGAAGTGCGGCACCACACCAGGAATAATCACGATCATGTTCAGCAGATACAACGTGAACATACCGATTAAACCTGCAGCAAAGCTACTCAGGAAACCAACCAGTACAGCGTTAGGTGCGTAAGGGAAGACGACCGGGCAATCGAGAGCAGGTCTGGCATTCGGAACCAGCTTGTCTGAAATACCTTTGAATGCCGGGACAATCTCCGCAATCACCATGCGCACACCCTGCAGAATGATGTACACGCCAGCTGCGAAGGTAATGGATTGCATGATAGAGAACATGAACCAGTTTTTACCACCGCTAAGCTCTTTCACCGCATCTGCACCCGCAAACAGGCACGTCACCAGGAAAATTATGCTCATGGTAAAAGAGATAGCAACCGGCGTGTCGCGCAAGAACAGCAGACTTTTCGGCACATTCATGTCTTCAGTCGAGTGCTCTTTATTACCAAACTTGCTGCCGATGAAACCGGCCAATACATAAGATAATGTTGAGAAGTGGCCGATGGCAACGTCATCAGAACCGGTCACTTTCTTCATGTACGGATGCGCAATAGCCGGGAAAAAGACCATTGCCACGCCAACAACCAAAGAGCCAACGGCTATAAGCGTAACGCCGGTCATGCCTGCTGTTGCCAGAATTACCGCTACCATCATCGACATAAACAACGTGTGATGACCGGTCAGGAAGATAAATTTCCACGGTGTGAAACGGGCAATCATAATGTTGATAACCATCGCAAAGAACATAATCATCGCCATTTCTTTCCCGAAGCTTTTCTGCGCTACGGAAACAATGGCTTCATTGTTCGGCACGACACCCTGAATACCAAAGGCATGCTGGAAAATGTTTGCGAAGTCACCCAGTGACGACACAACTAAACCCGCCCCTGCGCCTAAAATCACAAACCCCATAATGGTCTTGACGGTACCTTTAATGCATTCGGTTACCGGTTTTTTCTGTGCAATCAGGCCAATCAGGGCGATTAAACCGACCAGCACCGCGGGTTCGGAAAGTACATCGCTCATCAAAAAACGAAAGAAATCCATATCGCCCCCAGCTTACAGTGCGCCTAATTCGGTTAATGCCACGGACAAACGTTCTCTCATGGCTTTCTTATCAATCATATTTTCCAGGGCGACGATTTTGCCTGCGACAGACTGCGCGACTAACTGCTCGGCAATATCTTTGGTGCCGACATAGATATCACTCGGCGTCCCTTTCGCGGAGCCCAGGTCGACATGATCAACATCAGCGCTGATGGACAAATCCTTCAAAATGCTTTTAATGCTCATTTCCATCATCAGGCTGGTGCCTAAGCCGTTACCGCAAACCACTGTAATTTTCATAAATGTTCCTCAGAATTAATAGCGCGCAATAACAGACAAAATGTCCTGCGTCGTTTTGGCCGTCAAAATAGCCTGTATGTCTTTTTCGTTATCGAATAACTTGGCGAGTTGAGAAATCGCTTCAATGTGGCTGGTACTGTCGGTTGCAGCCAGCACAATCAGTAATTTCACTGGATCGTTTTCATCGGCATCAAAATTCACACCTGAAGGGATCAGGGTCAGTGCTAATGACAGCTTGTTAGCCCCCTCTTCCGGGCGCGCATGAGGCATCGCAATACCAGGGCCAACCACATAGTACGGACCGATAGTGTCGTGCGAGTGATAGATCGCATCAACATAACGCGGTTCGATAGAACCGTTTTCAATCAACGGTCGGCATGAAATCGCCACGGCTTCCCGCCAGTCTTTGACCTGTTCCACGACCTGAACGACCTCTGTATTTAATAGATTTTTTAACATACGACTGATAACTCCCGATGATAATTAACAGGAGAGTAGATATTTTACGCATTAATTAATGTGATGATTGTCGCATTTGATAGCGCTATCTGATAACGCTACCAATCTTTGTGATAGCGCTATCATTTCTCTGCCGCCATGCTTTGGCTATATTCGGTTCCTGCATATACAATGCAACAGGATATTTGCTACCGTGGGCAAAAACTGGAAAGAGTAATGGTGAAATAAAAGTAATGAAAACAGCTGGTTGTAATTATCCATGGAGTCGAAATGGAAAAAACACGTAAGCGCCGTGGTACCGGACGGGTGACGCTGCAGGAGGTCGCTAACTTTGCAGGTGTCGGAACCATGACCGTTTCCCGCGCGCTGAGAACACCGGAACAGGTTTCTGACAAGCTGAGGGAAAAGATAGAACAGGCCGTAGAAGAGTTGGGTTATATTCCCAACAGAACTGCTGGCGCCCTTGCATCTGGTCACAGTCATACAGTCGCCGTACTGGTTCCTTCCCTGACAGATAAAGCCAGCTCCCGCTTTATGCAGTCATTACAGCAGGTGCTTAATAAAAATGAATTCCAGCTACTGCTTGGGTGTCATGAGTATAATCAGCTCAAAGAAGCTGAAATTCTGATGACGCTTCTTCAAGGCAACCCGGCGGCGTTAGTTATTTTTGGTTCTCAGTTGGCTGATAAAACTCACCAGATACTCGAGAAAACAAATATACCTACCATTAACGTTATCGGTTCCCCTTTCAGTCCGGCTCAAATTACCATCGAAACAGCATTTTTTGAAGCATCACATAAACTGACCGAACATCTGCTGGAGCAGGGTTATAAGAATATCGGATTTATCGGTGCGCATATGGACAACCGCCTGCAACGTCAGCAACTGAACGGCTGGCATAAAGCAATGCTGAGCCATTACCAGAACACTGATCTTGTTATCACCATGCCGGATGCCGCAAGTCTGCAATTGGGGCGTTACGCATTAAACGAGATATTACTGCGACAACCAGAGCTGGATGCTGTGATTTGCAGCCACGAAGAGATTGCGCTGGGTATAATGTTTGAGTGCCAGCGGCGTTTGTTAAAAATCCCTGGAAATATCGCTGTAGCTTGTCTTGACGGTTCAGACAATTGCGATCAAACACACCCAACTTTGACATCCATCCGTATTGACTACAAAAAAATGGGGATAGAGACAGGTAAGTTACTGATTGGACTATTGAATAATAATCATGATGAATCAGAAGAGTCGCGTATCGTGCAATTCAACTACCAGATAGAATTACGTCAGAGTACATGAGCCTAAAAGAGCGCTATTACAAAGTTAGCTATTGTGGTAGGGATAGCCGTTTCCGGCTATTCCCCGCGCAGTTCCGGATGTATGCTGCTAACGCATCCATTCCTACTTCAGGTATTTGGCGTAGAAGCGGATGCTAAAAACTTGTCGCAAAACCGCAATATCAGCCTGCAGTATCGCTCTCCAGATTATCCATTCCTATATTGATGACAACGACAGGTAAGACTGTGACTCACCAAACTTGGATGTTTTTCTGAGCTTAAAGCTCGTTGCGTGAATAAGGCGAGAGTCAGCGAATCTCATTGAGGCCCGCAGCACCGGCTGCAATAAGGATATAGAGCAGCAATCTACCGTCAACGTCAAAAACACGGAAGCCTTGCAAACGGGATGCGTTCATATAAACAACATGGAGCAGCAACAGTACGATGCCTGTTGTTGCTCAGTCAGGACCTTTTCTGCCATGCGCGAGCCAGCGTCACGATTGATAAATAATGTTCGCAACTGATTACTTTACTGCAACAGACGTGGCTGGTAATAAGCGCTGGCGGACAATGCAGGGTGAAAGGCTGTTTTCGGGTTGTCCGGCCTGATACATCAGAGCAATACGTTGCGTTAAAAACGGCTGTTCAGTCTCTGATGCCACGGGGTATTGCAACAATCATCCGGTGATGGACGGGAGAAATATCGACTCTTCCGTTAGTTTTTACAGACTGATAAAGTTTTGCCAGCTGAATCTTTATACGGAATGCTCTTCAGTATGCATATACGAATTGACTATCTGGCGGATAAAAACTGCTTTACAGAACTGAATGAATCTCCACGCCTTCGCCGGCAGTGGCAGGATGTTCTGGAGGAGTGCCGGCAGACAGAGGCCGGGCCAGAAGAACGGCTGCGTATTGCTCTGCTGAATGTGGATTACGTCACCAGTTTTGAACTGCCTTTTCGCTTGTTGCTTACTCGTACACCACAACTGATTGCCGCGCTGCGTGAAGAATGGGACATCAGCCAGAAAAATGTGGTGTTCAACGATAAACGCTTTGGCTGCGTGTACAACCTGAAGGCCAGCCTTTCGGGTGGGCCGGATACATTCCGGTATCATCTGTCTCACCGTATTCGGCGGGTGGTTGCGAATGAAAACACATCATCGCCATACCAACTGATTGCCCGGGAAGTGAAAGCGCCCCGTCAACGGCTGAAGTATGCGCTGGAGACAGGATTGCAGGTGAGCGCACTGGACGGCCTGTTCTGGTTCGGCAGCCAGCGCATTGCGGCAGATATCCTGAGGCTGAGAAAGTACGGGATGCGGATTGCGACGGCTTCTGTGGACGTGTATGACAACATAACCGGAACAACTCGTCATATCCCTGTATATTACTCCTGACGCAAAATAGTCTGTGGGGGCCGGAGCATGACCGGTAACCGGAACAGGGTTTTGCCCTCGTCACAGCCAAAAATACGTCCTTTATCACATTTCTTCGATTTTTCCTGATATTTTACCGGGTTACTGTTCAAAAATGCTTCTCTTCTGATGTAAATTTCTTTACTGACACTTTTTGACATGAATTTACACTGGCATCACACAGGCCAGAATACGGGGAGAACATGCAGCACCGGCAGAAAAACATTCTGACGAAAACGTCCCTTTTATCCCGTGCGTTGTCTGTCCCCTGTTGTGATATGTTCCGGCGCGGCTCTCCGTGGATATGCTATCTCTCCCTCTCCGTTTTTTCTGGTTGTTTCATCCCCGCATTTTCGTCTCCGGCAGCCATGCTGTCTCCGGGTGACCGCAGTGCAATTCAGCAGCAACAGCAGCAGTTGCTGGATGAAAACCAGCGTCAGCGTGATGCGCTGGAGCGCAGTGCGCCGCTGACCATCACGCCGTCTCCGGAAACGTCTGCCGGTACTGAAGGTCCCTGCTTTACGGTGTCAAGCATTGTTGTCAGTGGGGCCACCCGACTGACGTCTGCAGAAACCGACAGACTGGTGGCACCGTGGGTGAATCAGTGTCTGAATATCACGGGGCTGACCGCGGTCACGGATGCCGTGACGGACGGCTATATACGCCGGGGATATATCACCAGCCGGGCCTTTCTGACAGAGCAGGACCTTTCAGGGGGCGTACTGCACATAACGGTCATGGAAGGCAGGCTGCAGCAAATCCGGGCGGAAGGCGCTGACCTTCCTGCCCGCACCCTGAAGATGGTTTTCCCGGGAATGGAGGGGAAGGTTCTGAACCTGCGGGATATTGAGCAGGGGATGGAGCAGATTAATCGTCTGCGTACGGAGCCGGTACAGATTGAAATATCGCCCGGTGACCGTGAGGGATGGTCGGTGGTGACACTGACGGCATTGCCGGAATGGCCTGTCACAGGGAGCGTGGGCATCGACAACAGCGGGCAGAAGAATACCGGTACGGGGCAGTTAAATGGTGTCCTTTCCTTTAATAATCCTCTGGGGCTGGCTGACAACTGGTTTGTCAGCGGGGGACGGAGCAGTGACTTTTCGGTGTCACATGATGCGAGGAATTTTGCCGCCGGTGTCAGTCTGCCGTATGGCTATACCCTGGTGGATTACACGTATTCATGGAGTGACTACCTCAGCACCATTGATAACCGGGGCTGGCGGTGGCGTTCCACGGGAGACCTGCAGACTCACCGGCTGGGACTGTCGCATGTCCTGTTCCGTAACGGGGACATGAAGACAGCACTGACCGGAGGTCTGCAGCACCGCATTATTCACAATTATCTGGATGATGTTCTGCTTCAGGGCAGCAGCCGTAAACTCACTTCATTTTCTGTCGGGCTGAATCACACACACAAGTTTCTGGGTGGTGTCGGAACACTGAATCCGGTATTCACACGGGGGATGCCCTGGTTCGGCGCAGAAAGCGACCACGGGAAAAGGGGAGACCTGCCCGTAAATCAGTTCCGGAAATGGTCGGTGAGTGCCAGTTTTCAGCGCCCCGTCACGGACAGGGTGTGGTGGCTGACCAGCGCTTATGCCCAGTGGTCACCGGACCGTCTTCATGGTGTGGAACAACTGAGCCTCGGGGGTGAGAGTTCAGTGCGTGGCTTTAAGGAGCAGTATATCTCCGGTAATAACGGCGGTTATCTGCGGAATGAGCTGTCCTGGTCTCTGTTCTCCCTGCCATATGTGGGGACAGTCCGTGCAGTGACTGCACTGGACGGCGGCTGGCTGCACTCTGACAGAGATGACCCGTACTCGTCCGGCACGCTGTGGGGTGCTGCTGCCGGGCTCAGCACCACCAGTGGTCATGTTTCCGGTTCGTTCACTGCCGGACTGCCTCTGGTTTACCCGGACTGGCTTGCCCCTGACCATCTCACGGTTTACTGGCGCGTTGCCGTCGCGTTTTAAGGGATTATTACCATGCATCAGCCTCCCGTTCGCTTCACTTACCGCCTGCTGAGTTACCTTATCAGTACGATTATCGCCGGGCAGCCGTTGTTACCGGCTGTGGGGGCCGTCATCACCCCACAAAACGGGGCTGGAATGGATAAAGCGGCAAATGGTGTGCCGGTCGTGAACATTGCCACGCCGAACGGGGCCGGGATTTCGCATAACCGGTTTACGGATTACAACGTCGGGAAGGAAGGGCTGATTCTCAATAATGCCACCGGTAAGCTTAATCCGACGCAGCTTGGTGGACTGATACAGAATAACCCGAACCTGAAAGCGGGCGGGGAAGCGAAGGGTATCATCAACGAAGTGACCGGCGGTAAGCGCTCACTGCTGCAGGGCTATACGGAAGTGGCCGGCAAAGCGGCGAATGTGATGGTTGCCAACCCGTATGGTATCACCTGTGACGGCTGTGGTTTTATCAACACGCCGCACGCGACGCTCACCACAGGCAAACCTGTGATGAATGCCGACGGCAGCCTGCAGGCGCTGGAGGTGACTGAAGGCAGTATCACCATCAATGGCGCGGGCCTGGACGGCACCCGGAGCGATGCCGTATCCATTATTGCCCGTGCAACGGAAGTGAATGCCGCGCTTCATGCGAAGGATTTAACTGTCACTGCAGGCGCTAACCGGATAACTGCAGATGGTCGCGTCAGTGCCCTGAAGGGCGAAGGTGATGTGCCGAAAGTTGCCGTTGATACCGGCGCGCTCGGTGGAATGTACGCCAGGCGTATTCATCTGACCTCCACTGAAAGTGGTGTCGGGGTTAATCTGGGTAACCTTTATGCCCGCGAGGGCGATATCACCCTGGATGCCAGCGGCAGACTGACTGTCAACAACAGTCTCGCCACGGGGGCCGTCACTGCAAAAGGTCAGGGCGTCACCTTAACCGGCGACCATAAAGCGGGAGGTAACCTGAGCGTCAGCAGCCGGAGCGATATCGTTCTCAGCAATGGAACGCTTAACAGCGACAAGGACCTCAGCCTGACCGCCGGCGGCAGAATCACTCAACAGAATGAAAAACTGACTGCCGGCCGGGATGTAACGCTTGCCGCGAAAAACATCACACAGGATACCGCCAGCCAGATTAACGCGGCCCGCGATATCGTGACTGTCGCCAGTGACACGCTGACAACACAGGGACAGATAACCGCCGGGCAGAATCTCACGGCCAGCGCCACCACGCTGACACAGGACGGAATATTGCTGGCGAAAGGTCATGCGGGACTCGATGCCGGCACGCTGAATAACAGTGGTGCTGTTCAGGGGGCTTCCCTGACGCTCGGCAGTACAACGCTCAGCAACAGTGGCTCCCTGCTCAGTGGCGGTCCCCTGACCGTGAATACCCGCGACTTTACCCAGAGCGGCCGCACTGGCGCGAAGGGCAAAGTGGATATCACGGCCAGTGGGAAACTGACCAGTACAGGTTCGCTGGTGAGCGATGATGTACTGGTGCTGAAGGCGCAGGATGTGACACAGAACGGTGTGCTGTCCGGCGGCAAAGGGCTGACGGTCAGTGCGCAGGCGCTGAGCTCCGGTAAAAAATCGGTCACCCACAGCGATGCTGCGATGACGCTGAATGTGACAACAGTGGCGCTGGACGGGGAAAACAGTGCCGGTGACACCCTCCGGGTTCAGGCAGACAAACTGAGTACCGCAGCGGGCGCACAGCTTCAGAGCGGTAAAAATCTCAGCATCAACGCCAGAGATGCACGTCTTGCAGGTACGCAGGCAGCACAACAGACCATGGCGGTGAACGCCAGTGAAAAGCTCACCCACAGCGGGAAAAGCAGCGCCCCGTCGCTCAGCCTCAGTGCGCCGGAACTGACCAGCAGCGGTGTGCTTGTTGGTTCCGCCCTGAATACACAGTCACAGACCCTGACCAACAGTGGTCTGTTGCAGGGGGAGGCCTCACTCACCGTTAACACACAGAGGCTTGATAATCAGCAGAACGGCACGCTGTACAGTGCTGCAGACCTGACGCTGGATATACCGGACATCCGCAACAGCGGGCTTATCACCGGTGATAATGGTTTAACGTTAAACACTGCCTCCCTCAGCAATCCGGGAAAAATCATCGCTGACACGCTGAACGTCAGGGCGACCACGCTGGATGGTGATGGTCTGTTGCAGGGCGCCGGTGCACTGGCGCTTGCAGGCGACACCCTCTCACAGGGCCGTAACGGACGCTGGCTGACGGCGGGCGACCTCTCCCTCCGGGGTAAAACACTGCATACCGCAGGGACCACGCAGGGACAGAATCTCACCGTGCAGGCGGACAGATGGGCGAACAGTGGTTCCGTGCTGGCAACCGGTAACCTTACTGCTTCGGCAACCGGTCAGTTGACCAGTACCGGCGATATCATGAGCCAGGGTGACACCACGCTGAAAGCAGCCACCATGGACAACCGGGGCAGTCTGCTTTCGGCCGGCACGCTCTCCCTTGATGGAAACTCACTGGATAACAGCGGCACTGTCCAGGGTAACCATGTCACGATTCGCCAGAACAGTGTCACCAACAGTGGCACGCTCACCGGGATAGCCGCGCTGACGCTTGCCGCCCGTATGGCATCCCCTCAACCTGCGCTGATGAATAACGGAGGTTCATTGCTGACCAGCGGCGATCTGACAATCACCGCAGGCAGTATTACCAGTTCCGGACACTGGCAGGGCAAACGGGTGCTGATCACCGCAGACAGTCTGGCAAACAGCGGGGCGATCCAGGCGGCTGACAGCCTGACTGCACGTCTGACGGGTGAGCTCGTCAGCACAGCGGGCAGCAAAGTCACCTCGAACGGTGAAATGGCGCTCAGTGCACTGAATTTAAGCAACAGCGGACAATGGATTGCAAAAAATCTGACCCTGAAGGCGAACTCACTGACCAGTGCGGGTGACATCACCGGTGTGGATACTCTCACGCTCACGGTGAATCAGACGCTGAACAATCAGGCGAACGGAAAACTGCTCAGTGCAGGTGTGCTGACGCTGAAGGCAGACAGTGTCACAAACGACGGGCAATTACAGGGAAATGCCACCACCATCACGGCAGGACAACTCACAAACGGCGGGCATCTGCAGGGCGAAACGCTGACGCTGGCCGCCTCCGGTGGCGTGAACAACCGTTCCGGTGGTGTTCTGATGAGCCGGAATGCACTGAATGTCAGTACTGCGACCCTGAGTAACCAGGGCACGATACAGGGTGGTGGCGGGGTTTCCCTGAACGCCACAGACCGTCTGCAGAACGACGGCAAAATCCTTTCCGGCAGTAACCTCACGCTGACGGCGCAGTTGCTGGCGAACACCGGCAGCGGACTGGTACAGGCTGCCACCCTGCTGCTGGATGTGGTGAATACTGTCAACGGCGGACGCGTACTTGCCACCGGCAGTGCCGACGTTAAAGGAACCACGCTGAATAATACCGGTACGCTTCAGGGGGCGGACCTGCTGGTGAATTACCACACATTCAGCAACAGCGGTACCCTGCTGGGAACCTCCGGGCTTGGCGTCAAGGGCAGTTCACTGCTGCAAAATGGTACAGGGCGGCTGTACAGTGCAGGCAACCTGCTGCTTGACGCTCAGGACTTCAGTGGTCAGGGGCAGGTGGTGGCCACCGGTGATGTCACACTGAAACTGATTGCTGCCCTCACGAATCATGGTACCCTGGCCGCAGGGAAAACCCTTTCCGTCACGTCGCAAAATGCCATCACCAACGGCGGTGTGATGCAGGGTGATGCCATGGTGCTCGGTGCCGGAGAGGCATTCACCAACAATGGAATGCTGACTGCCGGTAAAGGCAACAGTGTTTTCAGCGCACAGCGTCTTTTCCTTAACGCACCGGGTTCACTTCAGGCCGGTGGCGATGTGAGTCTGAACAGCCGGAGTGATATCACCATCAGTGGTTTTACCGGCACGGCAGGCCGTCTGACAATGAATGTGGCCGGTACCCTGCTGAACAGTGCGCTGATTTATGCGGGGAATAACCTGAAGCTGTTTACAGACCGTCTGCATAACCAGCATGGTGATATCCTGGCCGGCAACAGTCTGTGGGTACAGAAGGATGCTTCCGGCGGTGCAAACACAGAGATTATCAATACCTCCGGGAATATTGAGACGCATCAGGGCGATATTGTTGTAAGGACCGGGCATCTTCTGAACCAGCGGGAGGGATTTTCTGCCACAACAACAACCCGGACTAACCCCTCATCCATTCAGGGAATGGGAAATGCTCTGGTTGATATTCCCCTTTCCCTTCTTCCTGACGGCAGCTATGGCTATTTCACCCGTGAAGTTGAAAATCAGCACGGTACGCCCTGCAACGGGCACGGGGCATGCAATATCACAATGGATACGCTTTATTATTACGCTCCGTTTGCTGACAGTGCCACACAGCGCTTTCTCAGCAGCCAGAACATCACAACAGTAACCGGTGCTGATAATCCGGCAGGCCGCATTGCGTCAGGGCGTAATCTTTCTGCTGAGGCTGAACGACTGGAAAACCGGGCGTCATTTATCCTGGCGAATGGGGATATCGCACTTTCGGGCAGAGAGTTAAGCAATCAGAGCTGGCAGACGGGGACAGAGAATGAATATCTGGTATACCGCTACGACCCGAAAACGTTTTACGGTAGCTATGCCACAGGCTCTCTGGATAAACTGCCCCTGCTGTCACCGGAATTTGAAAACAATACCATCAGATTTTCACTGGATGGCCGGGAAAAAGATTACACGCCCGGTAAGACGTATTATTCCGTTATTCAGGCGGGCGGGGATGTTAAGACCCGTTTTACCAGCAGTATCAATAACGGAACAACCACTGCACATGCAGGTAGTGTCAGTCCGGTGGTCTCTGCACCGGTACTGAATACGTTAAGTCAGCAGACCGGCGGAGACAGTCTGACACAGACAGCGCTGCAGCAGTATGAGCCGGTGGTGGTTGGCTCTCCGCAATGGCACGATGAACTGGCAGGTGCCCTGAAAAATATTGCCGGAGGTTCGCCACTGACCGGTCAGACCGGTATCAGTGATGACTGGCCACTGCCTTCCGGCAACAATGGATACCTGGTTCCGTCCACGGACCCGGACAGTCCGTATCTGATTACGGTGAACCCGAAACTGGATGGTCTCGGACAGGTGGACAGCCATTTGTTTGCCGGACTGTATGAGCTTCTTGGAGCGAAACCGGGTCAGGCGCCACGTGAAACGGCTCCGTCGTATACCGATGAAAAACAGTTTCTGGGCTCATCGTATTTTCTTGACCGCCTCGGGCTGAAACCGGAAAAAGATTATCGTTTCCTGGGGGATGCGGTCTTTGATACCCGGTATGTCAGTAACGCGGTGCTGAGCCGGACGGGTTCACGTTATCTCAACGGACTGGGTTCAGACACGGAACAGATGCGGTATCTGATGGATAACGCGGCCAGACAACAGAAAGGACTGGGATTAGAGTTTGGTGTGGCGCTGACAGCTGAACAGATTGCTCAGCTTGACGGCAGCATACTGTGGTGGGAGTCAGCCACCATCAACGGACAGACAGTCATGGTCCCGAAACTGTATCTGTCGCCGGAAGATATCACCCTGCATAACGGCAGCGTTATCAGCGGGAACAACGTGCAACTTGCGGGCGGCAATATCACCAACAGCGGCGGCAGCATCAACGCACAGAACGACCTCTCGCTCGACAGTTCCGGCTATATCGACAACCTGAATGCGGGGCTGATAAGCGCGGGCGGTAGCCTGGACCTGAGCGCCATCGGGGATATCAGCAATATCAGCTCAGTCATCAGCGGTAAAACCGTACAACTGGAAAGCGTGAGTGGCAACATCAGCAATATCACCCGGCGTCAGCAATGGAATGCGGGCAGTGACAGCCAATATGGTGGTGTGCATCTCAGCGGTACGGACACCGGTCCGGTTGCGACCATTAAAGGCACTGATTCACTTTCGCTGGATGCAGGGAAAAACATTGATATTACCGGGGCAACGGTCTCGTCCGGTGGAGACCTTGGAATGTCTGCGGGTAATGATATCAACATTGCCGCAAACCTGATAAGTGGGAGCAAAAGTCAGTCCGGTTTCTGGCACACTGATGACAACAGTTCATCATCCACCACCTCACAGGGCAGCAGCATCAGCGCCGGCGGTAACCTGGCGATGGCTGCAGGCCATAATCTGGATGTCACGGCATCCTCTGTTTCTGCCGGGCACAGCGCCCTGCTTTCTGCAGGTAACGACCTGAGTCTGAATGCAGTCAGGGAAAGCAAAAACAGTCGCAACGGCAGGTCAGAAAGTCATGAAAGCCACGCAGCTGTGTCCACGGTGACAGCGGGCGATAACTTCCTCCTTGTTGCCGGTCGTGATATTGCCAGTCAGGCTGCCGGTATGGCTGCGGAAAATAACGTGGTCATCCGGGGCGGACGTGATGTGAACCTGGTGGCAGAGTCTGCCGGCGCAGGCGACAGCTATACGTCGAAGAAAAAGAAAGAGATTAACGAGACAGTCCGTCAGCAGGGAACGGAAATCGCCAGCGGTGGTGACACCACCGTCAACGCAGGACGGGATATCACCGCTGTTGCGTCATCCGTTACCGCAACCGGCAATATCAGCGTGAATGCCGGTCGTGATGTTGCCCTGACCACGGCGACAGAAAGTGACTATCACTATCTGGAAACGAAGAAAAAAAGCGGAGGTTTTCTCAGTAAGAAAACCACCCGCACCATCAGTGAGGACAGTGCCACCCGTGAAGCAGGCTCCCTGCTGTCGGGGAACCGCGTGACCGTTAACGCCGGTGATAACCTGACGGTAGAGGGTTCGGATGTGGTGGCTGACCGGGATGTGTCACTGGCGGCGGGTAACCATGTTGATGTTCTTGCTGCCACCAGTACAGATACGTCCTGGCGCTTTAAGGAAACGAAGAAATCCGGTCTGATGGGTACCGGCGGTATTGGTTTCACCATTGGCAGCAGTAAGACAACGCACGACCGGCGCGAGGCCGGGACAACGCAGAGTCAGAGTGCCAGCACCATCGGCTCCACTGCCGGTAATGTCAGTATTACCGCGGGCAAACAGGCTCATATCAGCGGTTCGGATGTGATTGCGAACCGGGATATCAGCATTACCGGTGACAGTGTGGTGGTTGACCCGGGGCATGACCGTCGTACTGTGGACGAAAAATTTGAGCAGAAGAAAAGCGGGCTGACGGTTGCCCTTTCCGGCACGGTGGGCAGTGCCATCAATAATGCGGTTACCAGTGCACAGGAGACGAAGGAGAGCAGTGACAGCCGTCTGAAAGCCCTGCAGGCCACAAAGACAGCGCTGTCTGGTGTGCAGGCCGGACAGGCTGCGACAATGGCCTCCGCAACCGGTGACCCGAATGCGATGGGAGTCAGCCTGTCGCTCACCACCCAGAAATCGAAATCACAACAACATTCTGAAAGTAACACAGTATCCGGCAGTACGCTGAATGCCGGGAATAATCTGTCTGTTGTCGCAACCGGTAAAAACAGGGGCGATAACCGCGGAGATATTGTGATTGCCGGAAGCCAGCTTAAGGCCGGTGGTAACACAAGCCTGGATGCCGCGAATGATATTCTGTTGAGTGGCGCCGCAAACACACAAAAAACAACGGGCAGGAACAGCAGCAGTGGCGGTGGCGTGGGTGTCAGTATCGGTGCCGGTGGTAACGGTGCCGGTATCAGCGTCTTTGCCGGCGTTAATGCGGCAAAAGGCAGCGAGAAAGGTAACGGTACTGAGTGGACTGAAACCACAACAGACAGCGGTAAAACCGTCACCATCAACAGTGGTCGGGATACGGTACTGAACGGTGCTCAGGTCAACGGCAACAGGATTATCGCCGATGTGGGCCACGACCTGCTGATAAGCAGCCAGCAGGACACCAGTAAGTACGACAGTAAACAGACCAGCGTGGCTGCCGGCGGCAGTTTTACCTTTGGCTCCATGACCGGCTCAGGTTACATCGCTGCCTCCCGGGATAAGATGAAGAGCCGCTTTGACTCCGTTGCTGAACAAACCGGAATGTTTGCCGGTGATGGTGGCTTCGACATTACAGTGGGCAGACATACCCAACTGGATGGTGCGGTGATTGCCTCCACTGCCACACCGGATAAAAACCACCTGGATACCGGAACGCTGGGGTTCAGTGACCTTCACAACGAAGCGGATTATAAAGTCAGTCACAGTGGAATCAGTCTGAGCGGTGGTGGCAGCTTCGGGGATAAATTTCAGGGTAACATGCCGGGTGGCATGATATCCGCCGGAGGTCACAGCGGACATGCGGAAGGAACGACTCAGGCCGCAGTGGCAGAAGGCACTATCACCATCCGGGACAGGGACAATCAGAAGCAGAATCTGGCGAACCTGAGCCGTGACCCTGCGCACGCTAATGACAGTATCAGCCCGATATTTGACAAGGAGAAAGAGCAGAGGCGTCTGCAGACAGTGGGGCTTATCAGTGACATAGGCAGTCAGGTGGCGGATATTGCGCGTACACAGGGAGAACTGAATGCGTTGAAGGCCGCGAAGGAAGCAACCGGCGAAACACTTCCTGCTAATGCAACAGAGAAACAACGTCAGGAATATCTTGCGAAACTGCGTGACACGCAGGCTTACAGGAATGAAATGGCGAAGTATGGTACCGGCAGTGAAATTCAGCGGGGTATCCAGGCCGCGACAGCCGCGCTTCAGGGACTGGCGGGTGGTAATTTAGCGGGTGCTCTGGCCGGAGCTTCTGCACCGGAACTGGCGCATCTGCTGAAATCAACAGAAAAAGACCCGGCAGTAAACGCCATTGCTCACGCCATTCTGGGCGGTACAGTAGCGGCAATGCAGGGTAATAATGTTGCTGCTGGTGCAGCAGGCGCAGCAACGGGAGAGCTGGCAGCCAGAGCGATTGCCGGAATGCTGTATCCGGGAGTGAAGCAGTCAGACCTCAGTGAAGAGCAGAAGCAGACGATAAGTACGCTGGCAACTGTGTCAGCAGGGCTGGCCGGCGGTCTAACCGGAAACAGCACCGCATCAGCAGCAGTGGGAGCACAGAGCGGGAAGAATGCTGTTGAGAATAACTACCTGAGCGTGTCTGAAAAGACAGAACTTGAGATAGCAAAACAGACGCTTAAAAACAGTAAAGATCCGGCAGAGCGTGAAAAGGCACAGCAGAAATATGATGCATTGCTTGAAAAAGATATTGCCAGTGATAAGGAGGTTATTGCTGCCTGTAGTAATGGTAATGCGAGTAGTTCAGCGTGTGCCAGCGCAAGACTGAAAGTTATTGCGTCGAAAGAAGGGTACGAAGATGGCCCTTATAACTCGAAATACAGCCAGCAATACGCTGATGCGTATGGTCAGATAGTCAATCTCCTCGATATCACCAGTGTTGATGCACAGAATCAGCAGCAGGTGAAAAACGCCATGATTAACTATTTCATGGTCACCAAAGGGGTGGATCGTCAGACCGCAGAAAGCTACACCGAAACAACGCAGGGCTTGGAGATCATTGCGGCTTCGGTAACGCCTCTTATAGGGCAAGCTGCATCAAATAAATTAAGCTACCTTGGTATTGGGAAAAAGATATCCTTTGATGGTGATTTTTATACTGTAGATGGAATGAAATTCAGCAAAAGTTATTATGAGAAATTATGGGAGCAAGGCAGACCTGCGCCATTCGTGCAAGCAAGAGAAGTGTTGAATAGCAATCCAAAAATTGAGCCGGATCCTAGAGGCGCACCTGGCTACTTAAGATATGAAGGTGCAGGTCTTGAAATGATCTATAACCCGAAAACGGGACAAGTTGGTCATATTCAACCAGTCAAGGTTAAATAAAAAGAGGAAGTAAATGGATATTTGGCCTGAATTTCAACGAGATCTTGAGATGTATCGAGATGTTGTTTTATCAATAAAACGTAACCTTCGGTTGTATGAGGAGTGTATTGAATCGTTAGTTCATCAGATCGGAAGCACCAATTTTGATAATGCGCAGCCTCTATTTGATGACCTCTTTCGTATGCAATCTGAACTTGCTACTATGTTATACAAATATGAATATAAGCCAGGAAAAAGGATACAAGATTTAATATATCATCTGGACAGGGATGATTTTTACTCAAGAAAATATTGGCATAAAAAATTCAGTGATGGATTGGCATGGCCTGAATAATAGAAGTAGAAATCCCGCCCTCAGTTAGCGCTGAGGAATCCCTAGTAATGGGCGGGTAAAAAAGACAGGCATAGAGTTTTGTGATCTACTGATTTGTGCAACCAATTCAATGAGATCGCTTCTATGCCTGCTCGACAAGTATGTCAGAATTTTTTCCACGATGCGTTAGCACCGTTTCACAAATACCGACAAAATGCTTTGCTGGATGCCACCATCGCTCTCATCAATGGCGCATCACTGACGTTGACCAGCATCGGGCGTTATTTACCCGGCTTGGCTCGGGTCAAAAATAAAATCAAACGCGTTGACCGACTGCTCGGTAATGAATCTCTTCACCGCGATATCCCACTGATTTTCAATAATATTATTGCCATGCTGACTAGCCAGCTATCTCTTTGTGTCATCGCCGTTGACTGGAGTGGATATTCATCTCAGGAGCATCATGTGCTCCGCGCCAGCCTGCTCTGCGATGGATGCTCGCTTCCCCTGTTAAGCTGGGTAGTCCCGTCAGAAAAACAGCAGAACTCGCAGATACAAAAAAACTTCCCAGATGCCCTTGCCGAGGCTGTAAACCCTGTGGCCAGAGTCATAATAGTTACCGATGCGGGTGTTCTTACCCCCTTATTTCCAGACAGGGGCTGTATCTTAAGTTAACATTACCCGCTGACGTCGATATTCTCGCGGAGAGCGATAACCCAACGCACTATGCGGATGGTTTTCATTGTAATGCTCGATCGCCACTGCAAGGTTTATATTGCCTGTTCATCGATCATCAATCTCGTGAACTGTGAGACGAAACAGCGTACACTGTTTGAACGTATCTACTTTTCCCAATACTGGGCGAAGGGAGATGTTATTGCGAAGCGCGCTCCAATTAGTCAGTGGGAACCTTATTCGGAAGAGTCACTGCTTGTCATCATCGTCACCAGCGTCTGTCGTATTAAAGTCGCGATGCTAAAACCTGAACCTCCCAGAGATCCCCATATCCCGCTAATGGGGGATTTTAACTAAAACTTAGCGCTATCGCTGCATATTGTAACTATCCCGCATCACGTATGCATAAATTATGACGCCATACGGGGAACAAATACACAGAGGAAGAAAAAGATTAGATTGGTTTTAAGGGATTTTTTATCATAAATGGCGCTGCTAAAATTATGAGATTATCGAAGATAAAATTCTTGATCATACATAAAAGGCCTCCTGAATTAAATCAAGAGGCGTATAGTTTTTATATTACTGATGTATGTTTAATGATCTCACTGATTTTCACTTTCCTGTCCTGCGATCTTGAAAGAGTGGCAGCATCAGCAGTAGCAATCGCCGACATGGCCGCCTCACCATTGAGAAGGTCAATATAATCTTCTTCAGGTTTTGCACCACTGAGGATATTATGGAGGAATAACGTCTCCTTTCTTATTAAACTGGCAAGCCATAATGGTGTTTTTTTTCCAGGATGACCATATGCTATAGCGCCATCCATTTCTGAGGTCATATTGCCTTTCCGACGATCATCATCTTCTTCTTGTGTTTCATGGACCAAAAAATGCTTTGTCTGACCGCCAATCCTAAGTGACCCTGCTGTTTCTTGCATATCAATTTTAATAGAGCCTTTAGTTCCATTGATGATGACATAATGTTCTGGCCAGTTAAATGCACTCCCCCACTCTAAGGTTGCTAGTTTTCCTGACGGGAATTCCAAGGTCATAAATAACATATCATCTTCATTGCCAAACCCTAGACCAGAATGAGCTAAATTTCCACCAATCATAGTAACCGTCTCTGGTATTTCTCCAAGTAAATGCTGAACACAATCTAACTCATGTATATGATGATATAGATGTCCACCAGATTGTTCTTTCATCTTTTTCCAGGAAAGTCTCTCCTGTTTGTTTTCCCAGCCATTTCTCTTGGTATGACATGATAATATTTCGCCGATAACACCTTCTTTAATTAACTTCCGTGCATATTGAACTCCATTGAAAAAATTCATAATATGCCCAGCCATAAAGGTCACACCAGCTTCTTTACACGCTTTGACCATATCCACACAATCTTCATAACTTAATGCAATTGGTTTTTCACAAAAAACATGCTTCTTATTCTTTGCTGCTTTAATTACTGGATCTTTATGCAGATAATTTGGGGTGGCTACGATCACACAATCGACTAATTTACTTGAAACTAAAGCATCCAAGCTTGACATATTGATACATTGCAATTCACGGGCAATAGTTTCTCCATTTTCAGGATCGTATACACATGTAATTTTTGCATTATCATGCATATTCATAAAACGAGCTAATTCAGCGCCAAAGTATCCAACACCAACAACGCCATAATTAATCATAAAGCCTCCAATTATTTAGCCACGGATAGTTTATAAATTTTACCTGGAATATCAAAACCAACTAACAAAATTAATAAGGCAGAGAATGCAACCGTAACAATGAATAATGAAACACCTAAGCCATAATATCTAGAAATGTATGTAGCTAATACAGGTGCGGCCATTCCTCCAGTTGCCCCTAAGTTATAAATAAGACCGGTCCCTAATCCTCTTAATTTTGTTGGAAAGTAATCATATATAAATTTTGGAACCAACCCTGCAATACCTAAATTTGTAAACATTAATCCAAAGAGACATAATCCTATAAGAAAAGAGTTTTTCACAGAAATAAAAAAAAGAGGACAAAGGAAAATAAATGAAGTTATTAGACCAACTACAAATGTTTTTTTTACACCAATCTTATCACCAACAAAACCAAAAAATATTGTACCTGTCAGTGTACCTAAACCTGCTATTGTCATCAGAGTTGAAATAACCACTGTATTAACTCCATTATCTGCTAGGTAGGAAGGAAGTAGTCCGTTTATCGGCCAGTTTGCACCAAATAGACAAAAACAGACGAGGAAAACGATCATAGAGATTGAAAGATGTGGTTTTCTGAAGACAGACAAAAATGTTGATTTATCCTTATATTTATCTTCAATCCACTCCTGACTTTCTGGAGCACTTTTTCTGATCCAAAGAACTAGTAAAACTGGTAACAGGCCTATAAAAAAAGAGTTTCTCCATCCATATACTTCAGCAAACTGAGGGATTATTTGTGCCGCAATAATATTTCCAACAGAAAAACCACTTACCAAAAAAGCACTAGCTTTAGATTGAAGATTTTTAGGCCAACTTTCTACTGCATAAGTTGAAGCACATGCATATTCACCAGACATCCCTAAGCCAACAATAAAACGGCAAACTGCGAGCATATATAAGTTTGTAGCAATACCGCTAAGGCCTGTTCCGACTGAGTAAATGATAATTGCCCACATCATCATTGGCTTACGCCCATATTTATCAGCCATGGCACCAAAAAAACCGCCCCCAATAGGTCTGGCTATGAAGGCCACTGTCCCTATTAAAGTGGCCTGAATATCCGTAATGCCAAGATCTGCTTTTATAATATGAAGAATGTAAAATATCATCATAAAATCAAAGCCATCAAATACATATCCAAGCCATGCAGAAAAAAGAGCTTTCCGTTGTGGTGGATTAACTTGTTTATACCATACTGTTGCCATATTTGTTTCCTGTGTTATTCTAATACAGCCCTTAAAGTAAATATTAGGGAGCCTCAACAATATCCAGCAATAATTATATTGTCTTCAAATACGCCAGTACTATTAATTGTTATCAATACCTAATCAGTACAATCTTTTTCTCCATTTCTTCTTAACATATTTCACGCTATGAAAGATAAAACTGATACCCACCTTCAGTTTTGGGTCACCATCAAAAAAAATGTTCGCCAGATATTCCACCACTGGCACAGTTCAACCCTGCTTCAAAAATTGACTTATTCATTGTGCTCATTTTCGTAGTCCGTTCAGGTTGAATAAAACTCCCTTAGTCAAATGAGGAAAGACTGAGAGGTTATTACTTTAGCTTACGTTATAGCTGTTTTCCTTTGCAGTATTTCTTTGCTTTTCTGTATACCTTTATACCTGTTATACCAGATCAAAAAACAAGCAATCCACATAACAAAACGCGTTTTGTTACTGATGTCACAAATTGAGCATATTTTTGTATCTGATAGTTTGTTACAAACACCACAACCAAGATGCCTATTTCGTTTCAGCATCAACTGTTAAATTATCTGGTTGCCAACGAGAATACTGAGCTTTTTTGTCCCTAAGACTGACCGTCAACGCAACAATCTTTGACTGTTTGACATTGTCATGCCCGCAGGCCAGCGGATCTAAAGACATCAGACTGCTTGCATCAGCCAGTTGCGTATCTGGCTATGTCCCTTAATTGGTAAGGGTTCGAGGAACTCAACATTAACGCATTTTTCAGCGCATCACCGACAGTGTATATGAACGATTGCACTCTGACGATGGTTGATTTATTTGGTTGCATAGGGGCTAGCTAGTCTGGTACCGGAGGCTGGATCTGAAGTACTGACCCTAGGAATAACGCCGGGCTGACTCATATTCTGACCCATTGTCAGCCCGCGTGTTTACTGCTCTAGCTCATTTCCTGTTGTCAGGCATTCAATTCCCAACTGCAGGTTATGGCCCGGTGAGCGAACACCTGACGGCAGGTATCACTCACCCGGAGAAGGTAAATCCCTCAAGGGGCAGCAACTCTGCCAGTCGCTCCTCCGGCCACTCCGGCAGACGTGTCAGGACGTCTGTCAGCCAGGCATGTGGCTCCAGACCGTTGCGTTTCGCGGTTTCCAGCAAGCTCATTATTTGCGCAGCGCGTTCTCCCGCCATACGACAGCCGTCAGAGCAGTGCGTCAGCGGGCGGCAGTTTTACCTGGGGTGCTGGCAGAGGTGGTTATGGCAGCGCCAGCCGCGATAATATCCACAGCAACTATGATTCCGTTAATGAGCAGAGCGGTATTTTCGCAGGCCGGGGTTATTTTGATATCACTGTGGGGAATCACACTCAGCTCGATGGTGCGGTGATTGCTTCGACAGCACCTGCCGACAGGAACTCGCTGGACACCGGTACTCTGGGCTGGTCGGATATCCATAACCAGGCAGACTATAAAGCCAGCTATACCGGAATCAGTTTATCGGGTGGCTCAGGGATGTCAGCCAGCCAGATGGTGGCCTCAAATGCAATAGCCGGTGCGGCGAACGCACTTACCGGTATGTCCGGCAGCAGTGGACATGCTGAAGGTACCACGTCATCCGCCATCAGCGGCGGAAATCTCATTATCCGTGATAAGGAGAGTCAGAAGCAGGATATTGCCGGGCTCAGCCGGGACCCGGAAAACGCCAACGGCAGCATTGCACCGATATTTGACAAGGAGAAAGAACAGAAGCGTCTGCAGGAAGCGCAGGTTATCAGCCAGATTAGCGGTCAGATGAGTAATATCGTAATGACGTATGGCGAAACTGAAGCGATGAAAGCAGCCTGGAAAGAGCATCCTGGCATGAGCGATGCACAGTTGCGGGAGACTCCGGAATACAGAGAGGTCATGAAAGGCTACGGTACGGGCAGTTCGCCGCAGATGGTGGTACAGGCCATCACGGGCGTGCTGGGCGGACTGAATGCAGGGAACCCGGGGCAGGTATTGGCGGGCGGTCTGAATCCGGCAGTGGCACAGCTTATAAAACAGTCCACCGGCGATAACCGGGAAGCAAACCTGATGGCTCACGCAGTCTGGGGTGCACTTGCCGCACAACTGGGCGGAAACAATGCGGCTTCCGGTGCTGCTGGGGCATTCAGTGGTGAACTTGCAGCCTGGTATATCATTGATAACTACTACGGTGGTCGTACCGATAACCTGAGTGAACAGGAACGTCAGCAAATCAGCATGCTGGCCACCATTGCCTCTGGTATTGCGGGGGGACTTGCAGGCAACAGTACGGCGTCTGCCGGTACGGGTGCACAGGCAGGAACTCGGCTGAAAACAATATGCTGAACGTGATAGCCACTGAAACAGCAGCTAATACGGCAGCAGCAATAGCTGGTGCTACAGGTAATGCCAGTAAGGATACCGGGAATGATAATAGCTGGGATACCGGTGGTGTTACGCTGGCTACGGGAACAGTGTGCTGTACGTGATCCGAGTCGCGATGGCACCCGAGGACCGGGGCATGTGCTGAATGGCGACAATACAGACGGAAACAAACAGCCGAATCTGGGCAAAGACGTAGCGAGCGCAACGGATAAGGATAAAGCTGAGCTTGGTGGTGCAGGTGCTGGAATACCGGGGGGGATGGGGACCGGATAATGAAGAAAAAGCCCGTCATCAGGAGGTTCAGCAACAACGATTTGATGAACTGAGTAAAATATATGATAAAAGTCACCCGGCCGGAGAGTTAACGGTGGATGGGCAGACTATCAGGCAGAGTTCGGTAAGTAACCGTTATGGTACGACGAAAGTGTTTGAAAGCCAGACTTTGACGGATAAACAGATCCACAATTACGCACAGCAACTGGCAGGCGATACACCGCTGAAAGAGGTAAAATCGGGAATCTACACGTCTAAACTATCAGATGGTTCGGTAATAACACTTAGAAACATATCTACATCAGAAGGTCAGACAGGCGCTCGTTGGACTATAGATATTCGTAATAACCAAAAGCTTACTGAACTGGGGAATAAATATTCACGTGTGGAGATTAAGTTCAAATGATTACTGAGTTAAGTGAAAGAGAATACAAGGAGTTGACAGACGCTGCAGAGGGACAGACTCTTGATGCTATTTTGTGTTATTCAGTTCCTGATATTCACCCTGCAGAGTTTAGTTTTGCAGATAGAAGAGAAATCTTTTTTTGGGCATTAACCCGTCTTCTGAAAGAAGGGCGTATCAAACTCGCCAAGCACGGTAAGTTTTTGGAAGGAAGTGTTGACGAGCAGGTTGAGCGTTTTCGACAGGCATTTCCGAAAACAGAAGAAGAGATGGAAGACGGTATCTGGTTTTTTGATGAGAGTTGTCCGGGGGGGGCTGTTTGGGTGCTTGAAGATGGCTCTCTCGAATGGACCTGATAACCCCTTCACAGCGCAGGATGCGGCGCAGCGAGCGTATAACAACGATATGGCGGCCTCAGTTTTTGGTACCGGAGGGAACGATACAGGCTACAACGGCAGCGGTACAGGGACTGGCCGGCGGTAATCTGAGTGCAGCCCTGGCAGGTGGTGCAGCACCGTATCTGGCCGAAGTGGTGAAAACCATGACCACAGACCCGGTTACCGGTGAGGTGAATAAGGCTGCAAATGTGGCTGCTCATGCCGTGGTGAATGCCGCACTGGCTGTGGCACAGGGAAATAACGCTCTTGCCGGTGCTGTAGGTGCAGCCACCGGCGAGGTGGTGGGAATGATAGCCACACAGATGTACGGTAAGCCGGTGAGTGAACTGAGCGAGACAGAGAAGCAGACGGTCTCGACACTGGCAACGGTTGCTGCTGGCCTGGCCGGTGGTCTGGTGGGCGACTCGGGGCTTCAGCGGTAGCCGGCGCACAGTCAGGTAAGACGACTGTTGAGAATAATTTACTTGGCGGTAGTGAAGATGCTCAGGCTGCGTGGATACGCCAGCATGGTATCGACATGGCAACATGTGCAGAAAACCCTTCTGGTGCCGCCTGCCAGAAAGCAATGAATGAGAGGGATGCTGTAGGGCTGGCTCTGGCAACAGGTACAGTGGCACTACTCCCCGGTAGTGCTCAGGCTGTGTGGGGACTGGGAGCAAGTGCGAATGCTGGTATCAGTTATCTGGCTGATGGTACTGTAGATCCGACAAACGCAGCCATTGCAGGCTGGGTGAATGTGTTCAGCATGGGTAATGGCCTGGCGGGGACTGTGGGCTGGAATGCGGCAGGTGGTGCGCTGGGTAACTGGATTGACAACAAAGATCCTCTGTCTGGTGCAATTTCAAATGGTATCGGTTCTGCTGCCGGGTATGGTATCGGTAAAGGTATTACTTGGGGGACAGATAATATTACGAATGCTGTAGGAAAATGGGTGACAAATGGCTGGGATCCTAAGTACGATCCAACATGGATAAAATATGCTGAAGTAAATCGTAACGATATCATTCGAGAAGGCATGAAACCGAGCAATGTTCTTGGAACTGCTGGAGATATTGGCGGTTCTATAGGATCCTAGCTAGGTGGAAAAGTAACTTAGTCTGCAAGGATCAGGAGTTACAGACGGCATTGGCTTTACGCTTACCGTTTTTTTACGCGCCAGAACAAGACTATGATAGCGTTGCCCTTATAGACGATCACATTATCGTCCACTCCGACTTTGCGCAACTACTGTAGAGTGGTGTACTCCGCGGCTTCTTTGAGGATCTCAACTTCCATGTTTTTTTACCCAGCAAGGGCTGTAACTCTTTTATTTTTATAGCGGCAGCCAGTTCTGAGGCAGGAACAACATCCTCTCCGGTAGTAACAGCAGCGAGACTTCCTTCCAGGTATTGTTTTTTCCACTTAAACAACAGACTGGGCTGAATACCATGCAAATGCGCCACATGGGACACCCTCATGCCAGGCTCCGTTGTCTGCTGAATAATGGCAATTTTTTCCTGAGGAGTTTTACGTTTACGAAGCTCCTGCCCCAGCAAAGTTCCAGTTATCTCAAAATTAGAACTAGTGTTAGACATATATCCAAGCCTATCTCTTATTTTAAGATACATCCACTGTCTGGCGTTTCAAGGGGCGCTTCAAGTTTTTTCAGACAGTTGAACTAGTATACCAATACATTCTTGTTCAGCATCAATGATACATGCTTGGTATGTCGGGAAAAAAACAGAGGTTTCTTTTACAATATATCCACAATCATAACATTGATACCATTTCCAGCCTTTTTCCTGAATATAGGAAATATGTAGAAAAAGTGGCAAGACCGATTCGTCTGAGTATCCCTGTTTTTTAGCATTTTCAATGCATAACAATTGCGAATTATATGCGTTATCTGATTGAGACAAAAGATATCCATTTTTCTCATGACAATACCATCTCCATTTATTGTCATCAGTCTTATAAAATTTCCATATTAATCTCTGATTTCCAGATATCTTATAAATCATAATATACTCCACTCCCCAAGGAGACGGCCCTGGGGAAGGTAATCAGTGTTCTTTTATATATGCGGCTCTGTGACGTTCAAGTTCAATTGCACCACGATGTGATAACCAGCAGAAAATGATGCAACAAATAATACCGCAGCCAAGAAGATAAAATCCGCCATGCCAGCCAATATGATCGACCATAATACCAAACAGGCTGGTGCCCAGAGACGCACCGAAGATATAGCTCATAAAACCGCGTAAGCCTACTGCAGAACCAACAGCAAAGCTGGGAACGATCTCCATAGTCTGAACGGAAGCCAGAAATTGTGGAACGTAAATCAGGCAACCAACAATGGCAGCAAAAATTGTCACCATAAACAGCGATTCACTTTTCCAGTAGCCAATCAGGCAAATGAAAATCAGCGCCATACAAATCATCGCCAATGGCATACGACGCCCTTTAAACAGTTTGTCTGACAACCAACCGGCAAGTAGCGTGGAAGGGATTGCGGCCCATTCAAAAAATAAAAACGCGACGCTCATTTGTTCTTTAGAAAAATGTTTCACCGTCAGCAGATAAATAGGCAACCAGCTAATCATCCCGAAGCGTACCATGTATACAAATACGTCAACCAGTGAGACATACCAGGCATTTTTATTGCGTAATACATAAGTGCAGAAAATCTGAAAGGCACTCATGTTTTCTGGTGCTTTTACCGTCTGTCGGGTATTCAGGACGACTTTTTCTTCCGGCATCATCTCTTCCAGAGAGGGTAGACCTTCCTGACGTGGGGAACCTTTACCGAGAATCAGCACAATTACCGCAAAAACGATGGCCACGCAGGCCGGAACGATATAGCTCGCACTTTGCCAGTGCTCGCTGCCGAGTAGGGCAAAAGCGGCACCAACAATGGGTGCAACAATACCACCACCGACGTTATGAGAGATATTCCAGAAAGCACCAACCCGACCACGCTCCCGGCGAGGGAACCAGTTAGCAATAGTGATGAAAGAAGGACCAACGCCCATTCCCTGGAAAAGACCATTCAGAATAACCAATACCGCAAAAATCCAGAATGCGGTGCTGAATCCCAGGCCAACGTTAACGATGGCACATAACACCAGCCCACACGCCATAAAGACTTTCGGACTGGCTTTATCGGCAAGGCTACTCATCACTCCTTTGCTGATACCATAGGCGATAAGCATACAGCTACTCAGTACGCCAATTTGTGTGGCGCTGAGATCTAATTGCTCTTTAAGATAAGGCGTCGATAAGGTGAAATTATTACGCACGATATAGTATGCAAGATACCCCAGAAATACACTAAGTAACGCCTGCATACGATAGCGACGATATGTCACCTGAATTTTCTCCGCCGGAACACTATCCGCCGCTTGCCCCGTTTTAAATATTGATAACATGTCTTCACCTGTATTTTATATTGATATGAACACTTGGAGTATTCTGACAATGAGAGTTATATAATTGAGATGAAACATCAAACTGAAAAAATGTGTCACAATTGACACAAATTAATAAAATCAAAGCCTGTTTTTGACCCATTTTATTGATGCATAGACAGGGTAGATTTATGCTTTATCTGTTTTATTGTTAGCATGTGCGGATATTAACAAATCTCATGCTGATTATCGGGTAATCACTGATTAATATATTAACGCTCTCTTTGAGCAGATGTGTTATCAGACGAAGTGTCTGAAACGGGTAATTTTTGTCTCAATGCGATTTTTGCGGTGTATTAATATTTATGACCTGGATCACAAACCGATTTTTTAGCTGGTGCGAAATCGGCATCAAAACCATGATTCTTTTACTGTTGTTGATGGATACCGGGGCCGTCAGGGCTCAACGAAATGAACTGGTGATGGCCACCACATTCTCACCCGGAGCTACCGCGTGGATAATACAGCGCTGGCAAACAGAGCCTGAGTCGGTAATGATCCGTACGCTTAACCGCACCAGTGCCTCACTGGAACAGTTGCTTGATACGGCCAACGTAGAAAACGTCGATCTGATCCTGACTTCATCACCAATGCTGCTCCAGCACCTTCAGGAGCACCAGAAACTTGCCCCGTTTGATGATGCACCCGCAGAAAGCCAAAATCTGGTGCCGGAGTCGATCCGTGCAACCTCCGTTGCAGTAGCAATATCAGGTTTTGGTCTGCTCATTAATCGTCCGGCGCTTTCTGTAAAACACCTTCCTGCCCCTGCTGACTGGGACGATCTTGCTTTGCCGATCTATCAGGACGCTTTATTGATGAGTAGTCCGTCGCGTTCAGATACTAACCATTTAATGGTTGAGTCATTACTACAGCAAAAAGGCTGGGTGAAAGGATGGGAAACGTTGCTGACAAGTGCAGGAAACCTGGTGACAATCTCCTCCCGCAGTTTTGGCGTAGCCGATAAAATAAAAAGCGGACTCGGCGTTGCCGGCCCCGTTATCGATAACTATGCTAATTTACTGTTAAATGACCCCCATCTCTCTTTTACCTATTTCCCCCGGTCTGCGGTATCTCCCACCTACGTTGCAATTCTCAAGAAAAGCCCACACGCCGATGCAGCCCGTCGCTTTATTCACTACCTGTTAAGTCCGAAAGGACAGCGTATTCTGGCCGATGCCAATACAGGAAAATATCCGGTGACACCACTTGCCGCAGACAACCCGCGGGCAACGCAACAACAGCTCCTGATGAATCAACCCCCGCTGAATTATCACCTTATCCTGAAACGTCAGCGTCTGGTGCAGCGCTTGTTTGATACGGCAATTAGCTTTCGGTTAGCACAGCTAAAAGATGCCTGGCGAGCGCTGCACAGTACCGAGGCACGCCTGAAGAAACCATTACCAGAAATACGTGCACTGTTAACACAAGTGCCCGTTGCAGCGGCCAGCAGTGAAGATCCCTTCTGGCTGGCACAGTTCGATAACAAAAGCTTTGCCGAGCAGCAAATGATGGAATGGCAACTCTGGTTTCTGAATAACCAGCGCCTGGCGATAAAAAAACTGGAAGAGCTGAAATGAAAAACATAACGCTGTGGCAGCGTTTAAGACAGGTCAGTATCAGTACCAGCTTACGTTGCGCATTTCTGATGGGGGCACTACTGACCCTGATTGTCAGTAGTGTCAGTCTGTATTCATGGCATGAACAAAGCTCACAAATTCGTTACTCGCTGGATGAGTATTTTCCCCGTATTCACTCTGCTTTCCTTATTGAAGGGAACCTGAATCTGGTGGTAGACCAGCTAAATGAATTTTTGCAGGCTCCCAACACCACGGTGCGATTGCAACTTCGTACCCAGATTATTCAGCATCTCGACACCATAGAACGGCTTAGTCGGGGGCTGTCATCCCGGGAACGCCAACAACTGACGGTCATTTTGCAGGACAGTCGATCACTGTTATCCGAGTTGGATCGTGCGCTTTACAACATGTTTTTACTACGGGAAAAGGTGAGTGAGCTATCAGCGAGGATTGACTGGTTACACGATGATTTTACTACCGAGCTTAATTCTTTAGTGCAGGATTTCACCTGGCAGCAGGGAACGCTGCTGGATCAAATCGCCTCCCGACAGGGCGATACGGCGCAATACCTGAAGCGATCTCGTGAAGTGCAAAATGAACAGCAGCAGGTTTATACCCTGGCACGCATTGAAAATCAGATTGTTGACGATCTGCGTGACAGACTCAATGAACTCAAATCAGGACGTGATGACGACACACAGGTGGAAACTCATCTCCGTTATTTTGAAAATCTGAAAAAAACGGCAGATGAAAATATACGTATGCTGGATGACTGGCCTGGCACCATTACCCTGAGGCAGACTATCGATGAATTGCTGGATATGGGAATCGTAAAAAACAAAATGCCGGATACGATGCGTGAATATGTCGCCGCCCAAAAAGCCTTAGAGGATGCCAGTCGCACCAGGGAAGCGACACTGGGTCTCTTCAGAACGTTACTGGAAGCGCAGCTTGGCAGTACTCATCAACAAATGCAGATGTTTAATCAACGAATGGAACAAATTGTTCGCGTTAGCGGTGGGCTGATCCTAGTGGCGACAGCACTGGCGTTACTGCTGGCATGGGTATTCAACCATTATTTTATCCGCTCACGGTTGGTGAAACGCTTTACCCTACTGAATCAGGCCGTTGTGCAAATTGGTCTGGGAGGCACGGAAACGACTATTCCTGTTTATGGGAATGATGAACTGGGGAGAATTGCAGGATTATTACGCCATACTCTCGGGCAGCTCAATGTGCAAAAACAGCAACTTGAACAAGAAATTACCGATCGAAAGGTGATAGAAGCCGATCTGCGTGCCGCCCAGGACGAACTGATTCAGACAGCGAAGTTGGCGGTAGTCGGGCAAACGATGACCACGCTGGCCCACGAGATCAATCAGCCGCTAAATGCGCTGTCGATGTATCTGTTTACAGCCCGCAGGGCCATTGAACAGACCCAGATAGAACAGGCCTGCATGATGCTTGGTAAAGCCGAAGGGGGGATTAGTCGCATTGACGCCATTATCCGTTCACTACGGCAGTTTACCCGGCGCGCCGAACTGGAAATATCACTCCATGCCATTGATTTAGCAAAGATGTTCAGTGCGGCCTGGGAACTTCTGGCCATGCGTCATCGCCCTTTGCAAGCTACGCTTGTTCTGCCACAAGGTACAGCCACAGTTTCAGGCGATGAGGTCAGAACCCAGCAGGTACTGGTTAACGTACTGGCGAATGCGCTTGATGTTTGTGGGCAAGGCGCTGTCATTACCGTTAACTGGCAAATGCAGGGTAAAACGCTGAACGTATTCATTGGCGATAATGGCCCGGGCTGGCCTGAGGCATTGTTGCCTTCGTTATTGAAGCCGTTTACCACCAGTAAAGAAATAGGACTGGGTATTGGTCTTTCAATTTGTGTGTCGTTAATGGAGCAAATGAAAGGGGAATTACGGCTGGCATCAACGATGACCAGGAATGCCTGTGTGGTACTGCAATTCAGACTAACGGATGTGGAAGATGCTAAGTAGTGAATATTCGATTCTGCTGATTGATGATGATGCAGATGTGCTGGACGCCTACACACAGTTACTTGAACAGTCAGGCTATCGGGTTTTTGCCTGTAACAATCCTTTTGAGGCGCAGGCGTGGATACAACCAGACTGGCCAGGCATTGTGCTAAGTGATGTGTGTATGCCTGGCTGCTCTGGTATCGATTTGATGATGTTATTCCACCAGGATGATCAACAGATCCCCATTCTGCTTATCACCGGGCACGGCGACGTGCCAATGGCAGTTGATGCGGTAAAAAAAGGCGCGTGGGATTTTTTGCAAAAACCGGTTGATCCCGGCAAATTGCTTTCTCTGGTTGAAGAGGCGCTACGCCAGCGTCAATCAATCATTGCGCGTCGTCAGTATTGCCAACAGACATTGCAGGTGGAGTTGATAGGGAGAAGTGAATGGATAAATCAGTATCGGCGACGTTTACAGCAGTTGTCTGAGACAGATATTGCCGTCTGGCTCTACGGTGCCCCTGGCACAGGACGGATGACCGGTGCACGTTATCTGCACCAATTTGGACGTAATGCACAAGGCGAATTTGTCTACCGCGAGCTGACACCAGACAATGCACCACAGCTTAATGATTTCATTGCGCTGGCTCAGGGGGGAACATTAGTGCTCAGCCATCCTGAACACCTGACGCGTGAACAGCAGTACCATCTGGTTCAGTTACAAAGCCAGGAACACAGACCTTTTCGCCTGATTGGTATTGGAGACACCTCGCTGGTCGAGCTGGCCGCCAGCAACCATATCATCGCGGAGCTCTATTACTGCTTTGCAATGACACAAATCGCTTGCCTGCCATTAACTCAACGCCCCGACGATATTGAACCACTGTTTCGCCACTACCTTTGTAAGGCATGTCAACGGCTTAACCATCCTGTTCCGGAAGTGGGAAAAGAGATGCTCAAAGAGATGATGCGCCGCATGTGGCCAAATAATGTGCGAGAGCTGGCCAATGCAGCAGAACTGTTTACTGTAGGAATATTACCGCTGGCAGAAACAGCAAACCCGTTGATGCACGTCGGAACCCCGGCACCGCTTGACAGGCGAGTGGAGGACGCTGAGCGACAGATAATCACAGAGGCGCTTAATATCCATCAGGGGCGTATCAATGAGGTTGCTGAATATTTACAAATCCCACGGAAAAAACTCTATCTCAGAATGAAAAAATACGGTCTTAGTAAGGAGCATTATAAAATTTAACCATCAGACTTGTGAGCTTGTTCATAATGTTATGTCATTTGTGTGATTCATAGACATCGTTTCAATTTTCTCAGCAAGTTCAAAGTAGTGTTCCATCGGAGTTTTACCGTTGTGAGCGCTATGAGGACGTTCCCAGTTATAGTAATGCTGCCATTCTGCCAGCAGTTCCTTCAGGTCATCAGCAGAAAGATCTACGGTAGCGTAAAACTCAGCTTTGTTCACGATCACCAACATCGTAAATGGCTCCACCTCGATACCTGCCAGTTCATGAGATTAGTCGAATCCGATGTTCCCCGCGTTATGTGCCCGAAGCGTTGTTGCCAGCCCCTGCCTGTAGCATGGACTGGTCCGGCAGCCGGTACTCGCTGCTGTTCGAATTGTTCGTGCTCTCATGGCTAAAAATCAGCACCGTTGATGCCGTCAGGAAACAACTTAAAATTAGCTGGAATGCCGTTGACGGCATTATGACTCGTGTGGTTAAGCGCGGTCTGTCCCGGATGAAAAAGCCTTTATTAGCACGTCATATGAATGTAGACGAAGTCGCCTTTAAAAAGGTATAGGTATATAACAGTAATATCTGATCGTAACGGACGGACGCTGGAATTAACCGATGACCGCAGCACAGAGAGTAGGGGATGCGGACGGTCAAAGATCGCGGCGTTGGATTTTATAAATCTGTCTCCAGTAGTAGATGAACTGAATACAAAGTTGCCAGAGAGTGGTCTGTCAGGCAGGGAATCAGAAACTGGATATTATTGACTGGTACATTGTGTCGGGCTGTGTACGTTCTCCCCGGACAGACAGTCTCAGTTCGTAGAATCTATAAATTACTGCTACTGATGCTGCCGGGGAAAGGCGTAACGAAAAAACAGCCTCCGTTACCGGACAGCAAGGAGGCTGAATGGAGTTTACAGGATTTGCTTTTTTATAATGTCTGGCCATGCAGTAAAACCGGACAGGTTTTATTATCATGTGAGGTATTCTGACATAAAATGCTGGATTTTTATTTTGTGACGAATGCTGCAAAATTGAATCTGCACTCTGATGTAACTTTTATCTGTTTCAGTGAAGCATGCCCACAAATTGAGTTATTAAGTTGTGGAAGAACAGTTTTGTCCCGCCTGCATCTCTCCTTTCAAAAACCAGTATGTTGCCATGCCTCGCCTTAATGGAGAGCGCTGAACCACACCTTCTTTTTCCAGTAATAACAGGTAATAGCGTGCCTGATAATCCGTTACCGCCAGCGCCTCCGCAATTTCTGCGGTTTTCCCTCCATTATGCCTGTTCAGAAATTCCAGTATTTCATTCTTCATATATTCACTCATCTCACTGTAACAAAGTTTCTTCGAATAATAAAAATCATGCTCTCTGTTATCAACGGAAAGGTATTTTTATTCTCTATGTTTGCTTTATTTGTGAAATTTAGTGAATTTGCTTTTTGTTGGCTTTATTTGATGTGTATCACATTTTGTGTGTTATTTTTCTGTGAAAAGAAAGTCCGTAAAAATGCATTTAGACGATCTTTTATGCTGTAAATTCAATTCACCATGATGTTTTTATCTGAGTGTATTCTTGTTGTTGGTGTTTTATTCTAGTTTGATTTTGTTTTATGGGTTAAAAGATCGTTTAAATCAATATTTACAACATAAAAAACTAAATTTACCTTATTGCGTTAAGAGTGTTTCCGGGCCGGAAGCATATATCCAGGGGCCCGACAGAAGGGGGGAAACATGGCGCATCATGAAGTCATCAGTCGGTCAGGAAATGCGTTTTTGCTGAATATACGCGAGAGCGTACTGTTGCCCGGCTCTATGTCTGAAATGCATTTTTTTTTACTGATAGGTATTTCTTCTATTCACAGTGACAGGGTCATTCTGGCTATGAAGGACTATCTGGTAGGTGGGCACTCCCGTAAGGAGGTCTGCGAGAAATACCAGATGAATAATGGGTATTTCAGTACAACACTGGGGAGACTTATACGGCTGAATGCTCTTGCAGCAAGGCTTGCACCTTATTATACAGATGAGTCGTCGGCATTTGACTAAATTATGGCATTCCGGAGTTTCTGGAAGATAAAAAAAGAAGCCCTTATCAGAAAGCAGACAGGTTATATCAGTATTCTGTCGATAAATAACCTGCCCTGAAAATACGAGAATATTATTTGTATTGATCTGGTTATTAAAGGTAATCGGGTCATTTTAAATTGCCAGATATCTCTGGTGTGTTCAGTAATGAAAAAGAGGTTGTTATTTATGATTAAGTCGGTTATTGCCGGTGCGGTAGCTATGGCAGTGGTGTCTTTTGGTGTAAATGCTGCTCCAACTACTCCACAGGGGCAGGGTAGAGTAACCTTTAACGGAACTGTTGTTGATGCTCCATGCAGCATTTCTCAGAAATCAGCTGATCAGTCTATTGATTTTGGACAACTTTCAAAAAGTTTTCTTGCAAATGATGGTCAATCCAAGCCAATGAACTTGGATATTGAATTAGTTAATTGTGACATTACTGCCTTTAAAAATGGTAATGCTAAAACTGGGAGCGTTAAGTTAGCTTTTACAGGCCCAACAGTTAGTGGTCATCCTAGTGAGTTAGCTACTAACGGCGGTACGGGCACAGCTATTATGATTCAGGCTGCGGGTAAAAACGTTCCCTTCGATGGTACGGAGGGGGACGCTAATCTCCTGAAAGATGGTGATAATGTACTGCATTATACAGCTGTTGTTAAGAAATCATCTGATGGTAATGCTCAAATTACTGAAGGTGCTTTTTCTGCAGTCGCAACCTTTAATTTAAGTTACCAGTAATTCATCTGATTTTTACAGGGTGAGGCAAGACCCACCCTGTGTCTGACAACGACATTTAAGGTATGAAGAATTTTTGTGTTCTGTTTGTGATGTATTTCTGGAGTACATTACTTCATGCTGTATCTTCAGAGCCATTTCCTCCGCCCGGCATGTCCCTTCCTGAATACTGGGGAGAAGAACACGTATGGTGGGATGGCAGGGCTACTTTTCATGGTGAGGTTGTCAGACCTGCCTGTACTCTGGCGATGGAAGACGCCTGGCAGATTATTGATATGGGGGAAACCCCGGTACGGGATTTACAGAATGGTTTCTCCGGACCTGAAAGAAAATTCAGCCTCCGGCTCAGGAATTGTGAATTTAACAGTCAGGGTGGGAACCTTTTCTCTGATTCCCGGATAAGGGTGACTTTCGATGGCGTCCGGGGTGAAACGCCGGATAAGTTTAATTTATCCGGTCAGGCAAAAGGAATTAATCTGCAGATAGCTGATGCCAGGGGAAATATTGCCCGGGCAGGGAAAGTAATGCCTGCAATACCATTGACGGGTAATGAAGAAGCGCTGGATTACACCCTCAGAATTGTGAGAAACGGAAAAAAACTTGAAGCCGGAAATTATTTTGCTGTGCTGGGATTCCGGGTCGATTATGAGTGAGTCACTCCGGTGAGATGTCCGGTTATTTATCTTTTTTGTGAATCTGGTGATGCGTGGAATGAAAGACAGAATACCTTTTGCAGTCAACAATATTACCTGTGTGATATTGTTGTCTCTGTTTTGTAACGCAGCCAGTGCCGTTGAGTTTAATACAGATGTACTTGACGCAGCGGACAAGAAAAATATTGACTTCACCCGTTTTTCAGAAGCCGGCTATGTTCTGCCGGGGCAATATCTTCTGGATGTGATTGTTAACGGGCAAAGTATTTCTCCCGCATCGTTACAGATTTCATTTGTTGAACCTGCGTTGTCAGGAGATAAGGCAGAAAAAAAATTGCCGCAGGCCTGTCTGACATCAGATATGGTCAGACTGATGGGGTTAACAGCAGAATCTCTGGATAAAGTTGTTTACTGGCATGATGGTCAGTGTGCGGATTTTCATGGGTTGCCGGGAGTGGATATTCGTCCTGATACCGGAGCGGGCGTATTACGCATCAATATGCCGCAGGCCTGGCTTGAGTATTCTGATGCCACCTGGCTGCCTCCCTCACGCTGGGACGACGGCATTCCCGGACTGATGCTGGATTATAACCTCAACGGGACGGTTTCCCGTAATTATCAGGGAGGAGACTCTCATCAGTTCAGTTATAACGGGACTGTGGGGGGGAATCTGGGGCCCTGGCGCCTGCGGGCTGACTATCAGGGAAGCCAGGAGCAGAGCCGCTACAACGGGGAAAAAACGACAAACAGAAATTTCACATGGAGTCGCTTTTATCTGTTCCGTGCCATTCCACGATGGCGGGCAAACCTGACGCTGGGCGAGAATAATATCAACTCAGATATATTCCGGTCATGGAGTTATACGGGAGCCAGCCTGGAAAGCGATGACCGGATGCTGCCGCCCAGACTGCGAGGCTATGCACCGCAGATTACCGGGATTGCGGAGACTAATGCCCGTGTTGTGGTGTCGCAGCAGGGACGGGTGCTGTACGACTCGATGGTCCCCGCAGGGCCATTCAGTATTCAGGACCTGGACAGTTCAGTTCGCGGACGTCTTGATGTTGAGGTTATTGAACAGAATGGACGGAAGAAAACCTTTCAGGTCGATACAGCCTCGGTTCCTTATCTGACGCGTCCGGGACAGGTCCGGTATAAACTTGTCTCCGGTCGTTCCCGTGGATACGGGCATGAGACCGAAGGGCCTGTATTTGCGACCGGAGAGGCATCCTGGGGGCTCAGTAACCAGTGGTCGCTGTATGGCGGGGCTGTGCTTGCCGGTGATTATAATGCACTGGCAGCCGGTGCCGGCTGGGACCTGGGTGTGCCGGGGACCCTTTCCGCTGATATCACGCAGTCAGTAGCCCGTATTGAGGGAGAGAGAACGTTTCAGGGAAAATCCTGGCGTCTGAGCTACTCCAAACGGTTTGATAATGCGGATGCCGACATTACGTTCGCCGGGTATCGTTTCTCAGAGCGAAACTATATGACCATGGAGCAGTACCTGAACGCCCGCTACCGTAATGATTACAGCAGTCGGGAAAAAGAGATGTATACCGTTACGCTGAATAAAAACGTGGCGGACTGGAACACCTCTTTTAACCTGCAGTACAGCCGTCAGACATACTGGGACATACGGAAAACGGACTATTATACGGTGAGCGTCAACCGCTACTTTAATGTTTTCGGACTGCAGGGTGTGGCGGTTGGATTGTCAGCCTCAAGGTCTAAATATCTGGGGCGTGATAACGATTCTGCTTACCTGCGTATATCCGTGCCGCTGGGGACGGGGACAGCGAGCTACAGTGGCAGTATGAGTAATGACCGTTATGTGAATATGGCCGGCTACACTGACACGTTCAATGACGGTCTGGACAGCTACAGCCTGAACGCCGGCCTTAACAGTGGCGGTGGACTGACATCGCAACGTCAGATTAATGCCTATTACAGTCATCGTAGTCCGCTGGCAAATTTGTCCGCGAATATTGCATCCCTGCAGAAAGGATATACGTCTTTCGGCGTCAGTGCTTCCGGTGGGGCAACAATTACCGGAAAAGGTGCGGCGTTACATGCAGGGGGAATGTCCGGTGGAACACGTCTTCTTGTTGACACGGATGGTGTGGGAGGTGTACCGGTTGATGGCGGGCAGGTGGTGACAAATCGCTGGGGAACGGGCGTGGTGACTGACATCAGCAGTTATTACCGGAATACAACCTCTGTTGACCTGAAGCGCTTACCGGATGATGTGGAAGCAACCCGTTCTGTTGTGGAATCGGCGCTGACAGAAGGTGCCATTGGTTACCGGAAATTCAGCGTGCTTAAAGGGAAACGTCTGTTTGCAATACTGCGTCTTGCTGATGGCTCTCAGCCCCCGTTTGGTGCCAGTGTAACCAGTGAAAAAGGCCGGGAACTGGGCATGGTGGCCGACGAAGGCCTTGCCTGGCTGAGTGGCGTGACGCCGGGGGAAACCCTGTCGGTAAACTGGGATGGAAAAATACAGTGTCAGGTAAATGTACCGGAGACAGCAATATCTGACCAGCAGTTATTGCTTCCCTGTACGCCTCAGAAATAAATGAAAGTCCGGAATATTAACGGCTGATGAATGCGGTTATGCCATTTTCCGGACCAGGTGAAATTACAGAATGTGGAAATTAAGTATGATTCGAAAAAAGATTCTGATGGCTGCCATCCCCCTGTTTGTTATATCCGGGGCAGACGCTGCTGTTTCGCTGGACAGAACCCGCGCGGTGTTTGACGGGAGTGAGAAGTCAATGACGCTTGATATCTCCAATGATAACAAACAACTGCCCTATCTTGCTCAGGCATGGATAGAAAATGAAAATCAGGAAAAAATTATTACAGGGCCGGTTATTGCCACCCCTCCGGTTCAGCGCCTTGAGCCGGGTGCGAAAAGCATGGTCAGGCTGAGTACCACACCGGATATCAGTAAACTTCCTCAGGACAGGGAATCACTGTTTTATTTTAATCTCCGGGAAATACCGCCGAGGAGTGAAAAGGCCAATGTACTGCAGATAGCCTTACAGACCAAAATAAAGCTTTTTTATCGCCCGGCAGCAATTAAAACCAGACCAAATGAAGTATGGCAGGACCAGTTAATTCTGAACAAAGTCAGCGGTGGGTATCGTATTGAAAACCCAACGCCCTATTATGTCACTGTTATTGGTCTGGGAGGAAGTGAAAAGCAGGCAGAGGAAGGTGAGTTTGAAACCGTGATGCTGTCTCCCCGTTCAGAGCAGACAGTAAAATCGGCAAATTATAATACCCCTTATCTGTCTTATATTAACGACTATGGTGGTCGCCCGGTACTGTCGTTTATCTGTAATGGCAGCCGTTGCTCTGTGAAAAAAGAGAAATAATGTACCGCAATAACGGTTAAATGCGGGTGGGATATTATGGTTGTGAATAAAACAACAGCAGTACTGTATCTTATTGCACTGTCGCTGAGTGGTTTCATCCATACTTTCCTGCGGGCTGAAGAGCGGGGTATATACGATGACGTCTTTACTGCAGATGAGTTGCATCATTACCGGATAAATGAACGGGGGGGACGCACCGGAAGCCTGGCAGTCAGTGGTGCACTGCTGTCCTCACCCTGCACGCTGGTGAGTAATGAGGTGCCGTTAAGCCTCCGGCCGGAGAATCACTCTGCGTCAGCCGGAGCACCTCTGATGCTGAGGCTGGCAGGATGTGGGGACGGTGGTGCACTTCAGCCCGGAAAACGGGGCGTTGCGATGACAGTCTCCGGCTCACTGGTAACCGGTCCCGGAAGCGGAAGTGCTTTACTTCCTGACCGTAAGCTATCCGGCTGTGACCATCTTGTTATACACGATGGTGATACCTTTTTACTGTGCCGGCCTGACCGGCGGCAGGAGGAGATGCTGGCCGCCTGGAGGAAAAGGGCGACACAGGAGGGTGAGTATTCTGATGCCAGGAGCAATCCGGCCATGCTGCGTCTGAGCATAAAATATGAGTAAGGGAATGTGATGATAAAAAGCACAGGCGCTCTTTTACTGTTTGCCGCACTGTCTGCCGGGCAGGCAATGGCCTCAGATGTGGCATTCAGGGGTAATCTGCTTGACAGACCCTGCCATGTGTCCGGTGACAGTCTGAATAAACATGTCGTCTTCAAAACCCGCGCGTCCAGGGATTTCTGGTATCCGCCCGGACGTTCGCCGACAGAGTCGTTTGTCATCAGGCTGGAAAACTGCCATGCAACAGCAGTTGGCAAAATTGTGACACTGACCTTTAAGGGGACGGAGGAGGCGGCCCTCCCGGGCCATCTGAAGGTAACCGGAGTGAATTCCGGCCGGTTAGGCATTGCACTGCTGGACACCGATGGCAGCAGTCTGCTGAAACCCGGCACCTCCCATAACAAAGGCCAGGGGGAAAAGGTTACCGGAAACAGTCTTGAGCTTCCTTTCGGCGCGTATGTTGTGGCAACGCCGGAAGCCCTGCGGACGAAGAGTGTGGTACCCGGTGATTATGAAGCAACAGCCACGTTTGAATTAACATATCGTTAGAAAAAATTTTGTACAGGATATTTCAGATGAAAAAGATAAGAGGTTTGTGTCTTCCGGTAATGCTGGGGGCAGTGTTAATGTCTCAGCATGTACATGCAGCTGATAATCTGACCTTTAAAGGAAAACTGATTATTCCTGCCTGTACTGTACAAAATGCTGAAGTTAACTGGGGTGATATTGAAATTCAGAATCTGGTACAGAGTGGCGGAAATCAGAAAGACTTTACCGTCGACATGAACTGCCCCTATAGCCTGGGAACCATGAAAGTTACAATAACATCAAATGGTCAGACAGGTAATTCGATACTGGTGCCTAATACTTCAACCGCTTCTGGTGATGGGCTGCTCATTTATCTTTACAATAGTAATAACAGTGGTATTGGTAACGCTGTCACTTTAGGGAGTCAGTTTACGCCCGGAAAAATCACAGGAACAGCACCAGCCAGAAAGATTACTCTTTACGCAAAACTTGGATATAAAGGAAATATGCAGAGTTTGCAGGCGGGAACATTTTCTGCAACGGCAACGCTGGTTGCATCATATTCGTAATAGTATCAACTAAAATACGCCGATTTTATATCTCATAAAATAAAATGTTTTCTGTGCCGCTCTCCGGAGGGGGGATGATTCGTTTATCATTATTTATATCGTTGCTTCTGACATCGGTCGCTGTACTGGCTGATGTGCAGATTAACATCAGGGGAAATGTTTATATCCCCCCATGCACCATTAATAACGGGCAGAATATTGTTGTTGATTTTGGGAATATTAATCCTGAGCACGTGGACAACTCACGTGGTGAAGTCACAAAAAACATAAGCATATCCTGTCCGTATAAGAGTGGCTCTCTCTGGATAAAAGTTACGGGAAATACTATGGGAGTAGGTCAGAATAATGTACTGGCAACAAATATAACTCATTTTGGTATAGCGCTGTATCAGGGAAAAGGAATGTCAACACCTCTTACATTAGGTAATGGTTCAGGAAATGGTTACAGAGTTACAGCAGGTCTGGACACAGCACGTTCAACGTTCACCTTTACTTCAGTGCCCTTTCGTAATGGCAGCGGGATACTGAATGGCGGGGATTTCCGGACCACGGCCAGTATGAGCATGATTTATAACTGAGTCATACCCAAATGAATAACTGTAATTACGGAAGTGATTTCTGATGAAAAAATGGCTCCCTGCTTTTTTATTTTTATCCCTGTCAGGCTGTAATGATGCTCTGGCTGCAAACCAGAGTACAATGTTTTACTCGTTTAATGATAACATTTATCGTCCTCAACTTAGTGTTAAAGTAACCGATATTGTTCAATTCATAGTGGATATAAACTCCGCATCAAGTACGGCAACTTTAAGCTATGTGGCCTGCAATGGATTTACCTGGACTCATGGTCTTTACTGGTCTGAGTATTTTGCATGGCTGGTTGTTCCTAAACATGTTTCCTATAATGGATATAATATATATCTTGAACTTCAGTCCAGAGGAAGTTTTTCACTTGATGCAGAAGATAATGATAATTACTATCTTACCAAGGGATTTGCATGGGATGAAGCAAACACATCTGGACAGACATGTTTCAATATCGGAGAAAAAAGAAGTCTGGCATGGTCATTTGGTGGTGTTACCCTGAACGCCAGATTGCCTGTTGACCTTCCTAAGGGGGATTATACGTTTCCAGTTAAGTTCTTACGTGGCATTCAGCGTAATAATTATGATTATATTGGTGGACGCTACAAAATTCCTTCCTCGTTAATGAAAACATTTCCTTTTAATGGTACATTGAATTTCTCAATTAAAAATACCGGAGGATGCCGTCCTTCTGCACAGTCTCTGGAAATAAATCATGGTGATCTGTCGATTAATAGCGCTAATAATCATTATGCGGCTCAGACTCTTTCTGTGTCTTGCGATGTGCCTACAAATATTCGTTTTTTCCTGTTAAGCAATACAACTCCGGCATACAGCCATGGTCAGCAATTTTCGGTTGGTCTGGGTCATGGCTGGGACTCCATTGTTTCGGTTAATGGCGTGGACAAAGGAGAGACAACGATGAGATGGTACAGTGCAGGTACACAAAACCTGACCATCGGCAGTCGCCTCTATGGTGAATCTTCAAAGATACAACCAGGAGTACTATCTGGTTCAGCAACGCTGCTCATGATATTGCCATAAATGGTTTATCCGGAGCCGGATAGTGTGTTGTGGATATCTGGCATGCCCCGGGAAGTCACCTTTCAGACGGGCGGAGGGCTGGTGAATTATCCGCGATTACTGAGCAGTATGGATAATCCTTTTTCACAGACTTGTCAGCAGCCAGCATTTATGTTCTTTTATCTGAGGGAATTTATCTGTACGCTGTGCCGGGATATCTCAGTTATACAGAAATCAGGCAGGAATAAATTGTAGTGGAAAGTCGATGTTTACCGGATGACTGATGCGCGCTTGTACACAGACAGTGTGTTTCAGTAATATGGAGAATAATGAAATGAATAACACAGACACATTAGAAAAAATAATCAGACACCAAAAAAACAAAGACCCCGCATATCCCTTTCAGGAGCATTTGTTGATGCAACTCTGTATTCGCGCAAATAAAAGGATGCAGGATAATATATCTGAATTTCTGGGGGCGTATGGAATAAATCACTCAGTGTACATGGTTCTCACCACATTATTCACAGCGGAGAGTCATTGTCTGTCACCTTCAGAGATAAGCCAGAAACTGCAGTTTACCAGAACTAATATTACCCGCATTACAGATTTTTTAGAAAAAACCGGATATGTAAAAAGGACGGATAGCAGGGAGGATCGCCGTGCTAAAAAAATCAGTCTGACATCTGAAGGTATGTTTTTTATTCAGAGGCTCACTCTTGCACAAAGCATGTATCTGAAAGAAATCTGGGGTTATCTGACCCATGATGAACAGGAACTGTTTGAAGTCATTAATAAAAAATTACTGGCGCATCTTGATGATGTCAGCTCATAAAGCGTGAAATGCCTGAGTATGCCGGATAGCTTCAGGCAAAAGAATAATGATTCTTGCAGACGTGTTTTTCCGGATACAAAAACAAATGATAAAAATTGCAGCGCCAGGCATCTTTCAAAGCAGGGAGACCTGTACCGCGTCGAAAATTTCAGCCAGTTAATATCATTGTCTGAACCAGGCACTTTGCCCGGGCAGGAGAAGGAGTTGTGGCGGTCTCAGCCCGGAACAATTTGAAAACCATAATCTCGCTTAGGGCCGTGTCCACATTACGTGGGTAGGATCACTCCTGGATTTTCTCTTTTTGGACATTGACGTCTCCATTGGTTTAAACACGGCAATGGAGACTGCGGTGAAAAGAGTTAATTCCCGGAGTGACTGGCTGGATGCCAATCAATGATCGGAAGCATGCCAAACTGTGAACGGAGATGGATGCCGCCAAATCATAATCGATTCAGATGCCATATTTGCAATATCTCGTTAATCGTCTGTTCAGCCGGGATATATTAGCGGGCCAGGGATCCGGGAAAATGCCACCTGATTGCCACCAGACAATTTTTTCTTCAGAAAGAAAACAGTTAATTAAGGCGGAGGTAAAATCATGGACTTCATCAGAACGTCCTATAATCGTTAAATGGCATCTCCTGCCTCCAAACCGCCCCAGAGTTTCTGCAAAGCAGAGCGCTCTTCGTGGGTCAGGTGATTATCAGGGGCTGCCAATACACCGGAATTCCAGTAGCTGATAAACTCCAGATTGATGCTTCCTGCGGCCTGGTTCCAGAGCAGAGCCATGTCAGGTCTTCCTGGTAGCCAGAAAAAGCCTTTATTACGATAATTACGTAGCGTTCAGTGATGATCTGCTAATAATATTCTGTCGATCCGCTAAGTGTCAGTGTATGCGGTAAGCCCGCCCTTGAGTTACTATTTGGCAACTGCTACATCTAAGGTGACGTTATTCGCTGGCGCCGATATTTTCTCGATGGGAGATAACCCTGCACACTATGCAGTGTAATACTCGAGCTACTGCAAGGTTACGCAATTCAGTCTTTACTGCCGTTCTTACATTCGATTTGGGTATGAAGGCTTTCATCGTTTTAACACCTTTCTGCAATTCCATTGTTCTGAGAGCTTTCCA
>NZ_JBJQKD010000002.1:0-475125 GCF_046487065.1 Escherichia sp. WS2035 | reverse complement strand
GCATGACCAGCCAGGTAATGATTTACAGCGGCAAGTTTTACTTCAAATGAATGTTTCATAAACTGCACCTTCAGATGTCAGATTATGTCCAACATTTGGGGTGCAGTTCAAGCGCCCTATCCGGCCCACACAGATCGCATCAAGTTATGTTTCGTTTGTCATCAACCTTTCATCACCAGAATAATTTATTTTATTTCAATAAGATAGTTCAATACACCTGAGAATACCATGCTCTCATTTCCTAATGAGTTGTTGCATTTTTTCATATGTTACAATATAACATTACACATCATGTACATTAACTCTGGAGGAAATTGTTTTGGCGATTCGTCTTCATAAACTGGCTGTTGCTTTAGGTGTCTTTATTGTTAGCGCTCCTGCCTTTTCGCATGGTCATCACTCACACGGCAAACCCTTAACAGAGGTCGAACAAAAAGCTGCTAATGGTGTTTTTGATGATACCAATGTACAAAACCGAACGCTCAGTGACTGGGATGGAGTCTGGCAATCCGTTTACCCTTTACTGCAAAGTGGCAAACTTGACCCCGTCTTTCAGAAGAAAGCGGATGCAGATAAAACCAAAACATTTGCTGAAATTAAAGATTATTATCGCAAAGGTTATGCGACAGATATCGAAATGATTGGCATTGAGGACGGCATTGTCGAATTCCATAGAAATAATGAAACAACATCCTGTAAATATGATTACGATGGATACAAAATACTCACCTATAAATCAGGCAAGAAAGGCGTTCGTTACTTATTCGAATGTAAAGATCCTGAAAGCAAAGCCCCTAAATATATACAATTTAGCGATCATATAATTGCACCACGAAAATCATCTCATTTTCACATTTTTATGGGTAATGATTCCCAGCAATCTTTATTGAATGAAATGGAAAACTGGCCAACGTATTATCCCTATCAGTTGAGTAGCGAAGAAGTGGTCGAGGAGATGATGTCTCATTGATTTTTTTGCGCTGACTTCAGTTATTTAACAGAACAGTGCCTGGTAGTAACAACAATAATTTACCAAGACAAATAAGTAAGACAAACTCAGACACGCTCATACTTGAGTCGTGTCTTTTTTATTATGTCTGTAGAAAAAAACTGAGAAAAAGGCGAACAATAAATACACAACTCAGCCATACAGACTGGCAGCGCAAATGTCTCCAGGAGCAAGTCATCTGTCATGGTAAAGCTAACCAGAAATATAGGTTAATTTTGGTGTTTAAACCTTTTTTACTTGTTAGTATGATACAAAGGCTTTCAAAAAAGCTGGGAAATTCAACAACTCTTGGAAATTATGGACTTTGTCCCGCGGCTTTAATCTGACGGCCGCGTTCCTTTTTTGGCTCAATTATTGACCCCTTCTCTACGCAACTTCAGTTCCCGCCAGCAACTTTGCGGCAGTTTCATAGGATCAATGTCTAAAAGAATAATGGTGACCGATAAGAAAACGACTGAATAACTGTAGATTTTCGCTCGAAACCTTCCTGTCAGACCCATAGCGAATCAAGTGCTGAATGTCACAGTATCGAACAGAAAACAGTGACGATCTAACCCTTCAAGAATATCCTACGATTGTTCTGTTTAGGAAAAGCAAGGCGGGAAGTCGGGAGATAAGTCATTGATAAAGTGGCGGAGAGAGGGGGATTTGAACCCCCGGTAGAGTTGCCCCTACTCCGGTTTTCGAGACCGGTCCGTTCAGCCGCTCCGGCATCTCTCCGTTCAGATGGTTGCCATGATGCCAGGAAATTTGGCATTTTAACAGTCCCTGTCCGTGCAATTTTGTTCAAGTGACGAGTTTGCGAGCAAAACGATGATTAAGTGGCCCTGGAAAGTACAAGAATCAGCACATCAAACTGCCCTTCCCTGGCAGGAAGCACTATCGATCCCCCTTTTAACGTGTCTGACAGAACAGGAACAAAGCAAATTGGTCGCTCTTGCCGAACGTTTTTTACAGCAAAAACGGCTTGTTCCTTTACAGGGCTTTGAGCTGAATTCATTAAGAAGCTGCCGGATAGCACTTCTATTTTGCCTGCCCGTTCTGGAGTTAGGACTGGAATGGCTGGATGGTTTTCATGAAATCTTAATTTATCCTGCGCCATTTGTGGTCGATGATGAATGGGAAGACGATATCGGTCTGGTGCATAACCAACGTATTGTTCAGTCAGGTCAGAGCTGGCAGCAAGGGCCTATCGTTTTGAACTGGTTGGATATACAAGATTCTTTTGATGCTTCTGGTTTTAACCTGATTATTCATGAAGTCGCTCATAAGCTGGACACCCGTAACGGCGATCGCGCCAGCGGAGTTCCCTTTATTTCGTTGCGTGAGGTTGCTGGCTGGGAACACGATCTTCATGCTGCAATGAACAACATTCAGGAAGAAATCGAATTAGTTGGTGAGAATGCGGCGAGCATTGATGCTTATGCTGCCAGTGATCCTGCTGAATGTTTTGCCGTACTTTCTGAATATTTCTTTAGCGCCCCAGAACTTTTTGCTCCTCGTTTCCCTTCATTGTGGCAACGTTTCTGTCAATTTTATCAACAAGATCCTTTGCAGAGACTGCATCACGCTAATGATACAGACTCGTTTTCGGCGACGAATGTTCATTAATTAACAACTTTGCAGATTAATTAACCAATTGAAATGGCTTATGAAATTTAGTGTTGACAGACAAGGTACCGCTAAGTAATATGCGCCCCGTTCTCACGATTCCTCTGTAGTTCAGTCGGTAGAACGGCGGACTGTTAATCCGTATGTCACTGGTTCGAGTCCAGTCAGAGGAGCCAATTTTCTGTTTTCATGCATCCTTGCGAATCTTTATCTGATGTTGATTCAACAGGTTAGTGTGAAAACTCTTCTCAGTGCATTTTGATTTTACCCTACGCATCGGGAAAAATTGGTGGTCAAATCTGGGGTCAGGTTAGTTCGATAATGGAGTGACCCCCATATGTCCCTTACCAGCGCAAAAATCCGCACCCTCAAGCCTTCTGATAAACCCTTTAAAGTCTCCGATTCTCACGGTCTGTATCTGCGGGTCAAGCCGGGTGGCTCCCGCCACTGGTATCTCAAATACCGTATTAGCGGTAAAGAATCCCGCATTGCGCTGGGTACCTATCCAGCCATCTCCCTGTCTGATGCGCGACAGCAACGTGAAGGTATCCGTAAAATGCTGGCGCTGAATATCAACCCGGTACAGCAGCGGGCTGCTGTACGTGGCTCACGAACACCGGAGAAAGTTTTTAAAAACGTGGCGCTGGCGTGGCATAAAAGTAACAGGAAATGGTCGCAGAACACCGCCGACCGTCTGCTTGCCAGCCTGAACAATCACATCTTTCCGGTCATCGGGAACCTACCTGTATCAGAACTTAAACCCCGTCATTTCATTGACCTGCTGAAAGGGATCGAGGAAAAAGGTCTGCTGGAGGTTGCGTCCCGCACACGGCAGCACCTGAGTAACATAATGCGCCATGCGGTCCATCAGGAGTTAATCGATACGAACCCTGCAGCAAACCTTGGCGGCGTGACCACACCTCCTGTCAGACGGCACTATCCTGCCCTGCCGCTGGAGCGGCTGCCTGAACTGCTTGAACGTATTGGGGCATATCATCAGGGCCGTGAACTGACCCGGCATGCCGTTCTGCTGATGCTGCATGTGTTCATTCGCTCCAGTGAACTGCGTTTCGCCCGCTGGTCAGAGATTGATTTCACAAACCGAGTCTGGACGATACCCGCGACGCGAGAACCCATTATTGGCGTGCGTTATTCCGGCCGCGGGGCAAAAATGCGAATGCCGCATATCGTCCCCCTCTCAGAACAGTCCATCGCCATTCTGAAACAGATTAAGGATATCACCGGTAATAATGAACTGATCTTCCCCGGCGACCATAACCCGTATAAGCCAATGTGTGAAAACACGGTCAATAAGGCACTGCGGGTGATGGGTTACGACACGAAAAAGGATATCTGCGGTCACGGCTTCCGGGCAATGGCATGCAGTGCGCTGATGGAATCGGGTTTATGGGCAAAGGACGCAGTAGAACGCCAGATGAGTCATCAGGAGCGCAATACCGTGCGCATGGCTTATATTCATAAGGCAGAGCACCTGGAAGCCCGCAAAGCGATGATGCAGTGGTGGTCGGATTATCTGGAAGCATGCCGAGAATCTTATGCACCGCCTTATACAATTGGTAAAAATAAGTTTATCCCATAGTATACTAACGAATCCCACACTCTGGCAAATTACCACCACCTCCACAAGAGGTGGTTCTATATAGACTTTTATCAACTTCATGACGAAAAACACCTATTTTATCCCAAAAGAAGACAATAGAGTCACAGAGGAATCAAAGAGCGACTCAATTGTCTTTGGACAGTCTGGTTGTGAGGTTAGAAAACAGTTACTCCTACACCATTAAATAGGGCGCAATGCTCGCTAATTTCTCCCGGGTTTCTGTCAGTTCGCGTTCCGGCGTAGATTGCGCGATGATTCCCGCCCCCGCCTGTATCCAGCAGCGCTGGCTATCCTGAAATACGGAACGCAGAACTAGCGCCGCATCAAAGCGCGTATCGTCCAGCAGCAGGATTGCGCCGGAATAAAGCTCTCGCGGCGTCTTCTCAATTTGCATAATCGCGTTCAGAGCAGCATTTTTAGGGATACCTGAGGCGGTAATCGACGGAAACAGCACGGTAAACGCATCCCAGGCATCCTTGTTTTCCGCAAGCTGACCGCTCACGCCAGACCCCAGATGCTGAACGCTGCCGCGCTGGCGAACCGACATTAAATCTTCAACCACCACGCTGCCCGGCTGGCAAACGGCCTCCAGTTCAGCAATAGCTTCTTTGACAGAAAGGATATGCTCAAGCACCTCTTTACTGTCGTGCAGCAGTTCTGCCTCTTTCGCCTTATTATGCTCCGGGTTTCCCATGCGATCGCGGGTGCCCGCAAGCGGTTCAGTGACCACTTTATTGCCCGTCACTGACATCACCAGTTCTGGGCTAAAGCCCAGCGCTTCGCGTCCTTCCTGACGGAACATAAACGAGCGCACAGGCGTGTTTGCCTGCCGCCCGTATAACAGCGTGGCGGGCATATCAATCCGCGATGGCAGGGGAATGGCGCGCGAGACAATCACTTTGACATACTCGCCACGGCGGATCTCCGCAACGGCGCGCGCAACCTGTTGTTTATATGCCTCACCATTGAGGGCGGTATCCACCGCCAGTGGTGCGTTCTGCGTCGTTGTACCGGCCTCTTTTACCCACTCGCACAAACGTCGGCACCCGTCGGCGGAGTCCGCATAAACGGTGACATTTCCCTTTTCAAAAATAAGTTCTTCACGGGGAACGGTTAACGTCAGCAGCGGCCACTCCCCGGCGTTAAAGGCAATCCCCCGCGCATGCGCCGCAAAGTTGAACCCAACCTGTCCATATACCCGACGTCCTTTCACCTGAGGATGCGCCATAAAACGACGCGCGCAGTCGGCAATGGAATCCACCGCCCATTTTTGCTCCCCGGCATCATCAATAAATGTCGCCTGCGTTCCGTCGGCATTAATGTGCAGCCGTGCCTGGCACCCTTTGCCTAAATACCAACAGGGTTGACGCTCATAGACATAACACTCTTCTTCTGCGAACTGGCGTAAAACGCCAGAAATCGTCGGTAGCCATTGTTCCTCTGGTAACGCCAGATGTAGAAATTCACTGATTTTCATCCCTTACCTCTCTGTGTTATTCGCGGATCAATCAATTGCGCTTGTCATCAGTTCTCTTGCCGAATGCAGCCGGATATAAGCAACCCACGCCGCCAGCAACGTGAATGCCCCGGCAAACAGGAAGCAGGCCGCATAGCCAAAATGTTGAGCAACAACGCCACCGATAACGCCTGCCAGAATGGCGATTGCCGCATCAGTACATTGAAAGAGGGTGAAGTCGACACCGGCCTGCAAAGGCGATGAAAGCGACATCAGCGTGGCGTAAAGACAGACCAGCGCGCAGGCCAGCGAAATGGACTGGACAATGACCAGACACTGGAGAATCTGCAGCAGCAGATGACCCGGCGCCATCATGAGCGTCATCACCACCGCCAGCAGCGCGATCCCCTGGACGCCATAAGCCGTCAACAGCGCTCTGCCGGGTGAGGTGTATTTCATCAGCAATCCGCCGGCCAGCGTTCCTGCTATGCCCGCTGCAATATTGCCGCCGCTGAACAGCGCGCCCAATGCGGACATGCTCAACCCATGATCCAACAACAGCGGTGCCAGAAGAGGCAGCACAAACCGCATGCCTGAATTCAGCATCAATACCAGCAGTAAGCCCAGGCGCGCCTGCTTCCTCCTTAGCGCATAACCTAACGCCGGAACATGCGGGATAGTCGCTGTTCGCGTCGGCTCCGTAATGCGCCACAGCGGGAGTGACAGCGCCATAATCAGCACCGCCATCATCAGCATGGCGACAGGCCAGCCGGATGCCGCCGACAGCATCATGAACACCCCGCCGCCGCACATCATTCCCAGATAGCTGCCGCCGACCTGCACGCTGTTTCCCCAGCCGTAACCCGTGCGGGTCAGTTGATCGACACAAAAGCCGTCGCTGGCGATATCAATGGTGGAGGCGACCGTGCCTGCCACCATAAACAGAACAAATAACGCGACGATTTGCGTATCGGGGAATCCCCCTTCTCGCCCAAACCAGCCAATCGCTGCGGCAATAGTCAGGATCGCCGCTAGCGCGACCTGACCACGCAGGATTAACATGCGGGAACGGCGTTCCTGGCTACCGGGCGGAAGCCGCCAGCGCTCGATCCACGGCGCCCAAATAAACTTCAGCGCCCAGGGCAGCATAAACAGGGTTGTCGCACCGGCAAGCGCCAGCGAACCGCCAGCAGCGCGCACCAGCGCGGGTAAGGACTGCATAGACAGCGCCGATACCAGACTCTGCGTCACATAGACGCCGGCAATAGCAAAAATCACCCGCCCGGTCGTCAACGTCAGCGGTTTCACATTCGACTGAACATCACTCATGCCCCCACTCTCCAGACGCGGAAACCCCGTCGTCGCGCCACACGCGCGCGGCCATTTGCGCCTGCCACAGCGCCTGATAACGTCCATGATGTGAGAGCAATTGCGCATGAGTACCCTGCTCAACCACCTGTCCCTCTTCCATCACCAGAATGTTTCCGGCCCCGGCGATGGTGGATAAACGGTGAGCGATGATAATCACCGTCCGGTTGTAAACCAGGTTATCGATCGCTTTTTGCACCGCCAGCTCGCTTTCAATATCCAGCGCGGCAGTCGGTTCATCGAGAATAACGACCGGCGCGTTTTTCAATAACGCTCTGGCAATGGAAATCCGCTGGCGCTCGCCGCCCGATAGCTGGCCGCCCATCTCTCCCATTGGCGTCAGCCAGCCTTGCGGAAGACGGGAAATAAACTCAAGGCACTGCGCCGCGCGGGCGGCCTCTTCTACCTCCTGCCGCGTCGCCTGTGGGCGCGCGATACGGATATTCGCCAGCAGCGTGTCATCAAACAGCCAGACATCCTGGAAAACAACAGAAATCAGGCTATTGAGCTGTTCCGGCGTCAGGCGGCGAATATCGACGCCGCCAATAGAAATCTGCCCTTGCTGCGGATCGGCATAGCGCATTAACAGTTTGGTGACGGTAGTTTTGCCTGCGCCGGAGGCACCCACCAGCGCGCTCATACTGGCTGCCGGGAACGTCAAAGAAACATGATTAAGCGCGTGGCCGTCACCTTCTTCGTAGCGATAGCTGACGTTGTCAAAGCGGATATCGTAACGTTCCGGCATCTCGCTTTGCTCTGCGACGGGAAGCGGTGCTATCGCCATAAACTGCTCAATCCTTTGCAGGGCGCTGGCGATCAGTTCCACAACCGAGGTGTAGCTGATAAACATCGCCATCGGTTCTGCGAAGCGCATAATCATCGCGACGGCGGCAATCAAAAAGGCGAGGTTCAGAGTGCCCGTCACTACCCAGACGATCCCGGATAACACCACCACCTGTAGGCCCAACTCCACGACGCTGGCGATCAGCATCGTCGCGCCAGCGCCCTGACGGTGAGTGCGGGTCTGTAAGTTTTCCAGCGCATTGAAATGCGCCAGCAGCGCCCGGCTTTTATCGGCATCGCTGCCGCAGGTGCGCAATACCATCATCCCCTGAGCAAATTCAACGATATCGCCGCTCAGACGCTGGTGCGCTTCCCCCAGCGTCTGCATTTGTCGCCGCATCGCCGGGCGGCGCCAGTAATAAAACGGCACCAGCAGAGGGAAGATCAGCAACATCACCAGCCCCAGCCGCCAGTCTATCCACAATGTCGCCAGCGACGCCGTCAGCGGCGTGACAATGGTGAGCAGCAAAATATTGGCTATCGCAATAACATAATTGAGGTTTTCATCCACGCTGCCCAGCAGCAAGGCGTTCATTTCACCCGCCCTGCCGCGCTGGAGCTTCTCCAGCGGCACGCGGCGTAACTGCTCGCCAAGTCGCAGGCGCAACTCATGGGTAGCCTGCGCCAGATGACCACGGTATTCAAAGCCCAGGCCATACCAGCGTAGCACCAGCGTCACAATTGCGGCGACGCTGAAGGCCATAGCCCAGTTAAGAAGTTGCGGCGCGTCTCCCCGTAACAGCGCATCAATGATCGGATAAAGACAGGCAAAGGCGATCCCCTGCATGAATGCCGCCAGCAACAGCGCCAGCATACTGCGTCGCAGCATCCTGGCCTGACTGCCAACGCTGGAGATAAGCTGGCGCCAGATGACGCGCCAGGCCAGGTTATCCGCAGGATTATTGTCTTTCATTTTCCATCACCTCTTCCTGTGTTCCACCCGGCACCCAATGCTGCGCCTGCTGATAGTGTTGCCAGAGCCGTTGATACAGGCCGCCCTGCGCCAACAGTTGCGTATGGTTCCCCATTTCCCTGAGCTGTCCGTCGGAAAACAGCAATATCACATCGGCCTGAGTCACCATTGAGAGACGATGCGCGACCATGATGACCGTCCGGCCACGCATGGCCGCCGCGAGCGCCTTGATAAGCGCCGCTTCGTTTTCCGGGTCAGCAAACGCCGTCGCCTCATCGAGCACCAGGATGGGGCGATCCTGCAAAAGCGCCCGGGCGATAGTAATGCGCTGCCGCTGGCCGCCGGAGAGAAATACCCCACGTTCCCCGACTCGAGTGTTGTAACCTTCTGGCAGAGCGCTAATAAAATCATGGGCCTGCGCCACTCTGGCCGCCGCTATAACCGCCTCCAGCGGCGTATCCGGCGCGCCCAGACGAATGTTATTGGCTATCGTGTCGGCAAAAAGGAAGTTGTCCTGAAACACAAACGAGAGTTGCTTCATCAGGGTGTCCGTCTGCATATCACGCAGATCCACGCCGCCAATACGGATATGGCCTTTGTCCGGGTCGGCGTAACGCAGCAGCAAGCGCGCCACGGTGCTTTTTCCGGCGCCGCTTGGCCCGACCAGCGCCACAATTTGCCCGGCAGGCACATGAAAGCTCACCTCCTGCAACGCGGCGCCAGTACGCGCTTGCGGATAATGAAAGCTCACCTGCTCAAAGGTAATGCTCGCCTCTTGCGGCTGCTGGTCAGACTGCGGCAGCGATAACTCCGGCATCGCGAGAACCTGATAAATACGCTGAATGCTTAAACGCGTTTGCGCGACCAGGTTATTGAGCATCATCATTGGCATTACGGCTTCGGCCATTCCGCTGCCCAGCAGTAAAACGGCCACCCACGCGATAAAATCGAAACTGCCATAGTGCAACAGGCCGTATCCCGACCAGATCAGGACAAACAGGGTCGGGAGAGGATTCAGAATCGAGAAGGAAAAACGCGCTGAAAAACCGGCTTTGCGATACCAGGTTTTGAGCACATCGACCCACTCTTCAAGGGCGCGTTGATAGCGCAAAAAACTGGTGCTGCCGCTATCAAACGTTCTCACCACGGGCATGGCCTGCACGAACTCAATAACCGCCGCGCTAACCTGCTCGCGCGCCTTATGATAACGCTGAGCCATATCTTCCGAACGCTGGCGGGCGAGCACGAGAACAACCGATCCAAACGCCAGTACCCCCAGCGTCGCGATTGCCAGCCGCCAGTCCAGCCAGAACAAGATAACGATTGTCGCCAGCGGCATGATGATCGCGCGGGCATAGAGCGGCGTGCTGTCGGCCACAAAAATATGTAACGACTTCACGTCATCCAGCATCACTTTCGCCACTGACCCGCTGCCCATTTGCTGTAACACGCCAGGCGGAAGCTGCAATGCTTTACGGGCTAACCTGCTGCGCAGAATGTTCTCCAGATGAAAAGCCGCGTAATGAGAGGTGTTGAACGCCTGTAAGCGCAGAACAAAAGTTAAGACCACGCAGCCGATCACGCCGCCCAGCGGCCAGGCCGGAATAGCGTCAGGCGTCGCGCGAATGTCACGCAGGCTCCACGCCAGAAAAAGGAGCGCCCCCAGGCTGGTTAATGCCGCCAGCCCCGCCAGCGCCATAGCTAAAATAACCTTCCTGCGAACCGGTGTAATCACCTGCCAAAGAGGAAATCGGGACAGCGATTCAGTATTGGATGATTGAGATGACATGGGAGTAACTGAATTTCCTGATGAATTTTTACGGACGCCAAAAACGACAATTCAGGGTGGCGTTCTGAGAATTAATGTGAATAATAACCATTATCAATAACTCATCTACCCCATTCGGTTCTATTTATACCCGCATTGGTCTAAGCCACAGGGAGATAACCAGGTCATGACGGAGTCACCGCAAACGCAATCTGAAATCTCTATTCACCAGTTGGTGGTCGGGAAACCTGCAAACGATGGCAATATTCCTGCTCAGTGTGAACTGCTGCGCTGTTCGTTGCAGGAAGGTATGGATATTTTGCTCTGGAGGGGCCATTTTGCGCGGCCTGAGACGTTGCAGCTACACGACGATCTGGGCAGGATTAACTTCTCGTGCATCCTGGAAGGCACATCGCGCTTTGCGATTCAGGGACTCCGGCGTCACACCGACTGGGAGCTTGCGCGCAATCGCCATTACATTACCCATACGCCAGACTGTCGCGGCAGCGCCTCCTATTGTGGCCGATTCGAGAGCATTACCCTCTCCTTCAGCCCTGAAACCCTCGCGCTGTGGGTGCCGGATATTAGCGCGGTCATTAAGAATAAGATCGACTCCCACTGCTGTTGCCAGCAGCACCGTTGTAATGCTGAAACCCACTTAACGGCTCAGGCCTTGCGTCACGCGCTGATGCGCATGCACAGCGGCTTCAGTCATGAACAAAAGCCGTCGACGCTATGGTTGCAGGGGCAAAGTCTGGTCATGCTCAGTCTGGTGCTGGATGAACATCGCGAAGACGCCAGTTGCCTCTCCTGCCACTTCACCCCGATGGAACGCCAGAAACTGCTGCGGGCGAAGGATCTGCTGCTGGCTGATCTGACGCAAGCGCCGGGCGTCGCGGAGCTGGCCAGAGAGTCCGGTCTGAGCGTTCTCAAAATTAAGCGAGGCTTCCGCGTTCTGTTCAACAACAGCGTCTATGGCCTGTTTCAGGCTGAACGAATGCAGGAAGCCAGAAGACGCCTGGCCAACGGCAATACCTCCGTCATGACGGTGGCGGCCGATCTGGGCTATGCCAACGCCAGCCATTTCTCTGCCGCCTTCCAGAAACAGTTTGGCGTAACTCCTTCGACCTTTAAACGCGGGATGTAACCGGGGTCGCGCCCCCCTAAACTCCTCCCTGACAGAGGCCCGGATACCCCATCAGGGCCTCTGTTCTTTCCGCCTGTTACCAACCCGAAACGGGCATAAATAAACCCGTTTCGGGTAGCATCCAATTGTTAATAATTATTATTCTCATATGAGTAATGCTTTTCGGTAAGACGTGCCATCAGGAGGAAGAATGATTTCTGGCGCACCATCTCAGGATTCGCTGTTACCGGACAACCGCCACGCGGCTGATTACCAACAATTACGCGAGCGGCTCATACAGGAACTGAATTTAACGCCGCAGCAGTTACATGAAGAGAGCAACCTGATCCAGGCCGGCCTGGATTCCATAAGATTGATGAGATGGTTACACTGGTTTCGTAAAAATGGCTACCGCCTTACCCTTCGCGAGCTGTATGCCGCCCCCACGCTGGCGGCATGGAACCAGTTAATGCTCAGCCGGTCGCCGGAGAACGCGGAAGAAGAAACGCCGCCCGACGAATCATCCTGGCCGAACATGACCGAAAGTACCCCCTTCCCATTGACGCCAGTACAGCACGCCTACCTGACGGGCCGCATGCCGGGGCAGACGCTTGGCGGCGTGGGTTGCCACCTGTATCAGGAGTTTGAAGGCCATTGTCTGACGGCGTCGCAGCTGGAGCAGGCCATCACGACCTTGCTGCAACGCCACCCAATGCTGCATATCGCCTTTCGCCCCGACGGGCAGCAGGTCTGGCTACCGCAACCTTACTGGAACGGCGTCACCGTTCATGATTTACGCCATAACGACGCTGAAAGCCGCCAGGCCTATCTGGACGCACTGCGCCAGCGCCTGAGCCACCGTCTTTTACGCGTGGAAATCGGCGAAACGTTTGATTTTCAGCTGACGCTCTTGCCGGACAATCGCCACCGCCTCCATGTCAATATTGACCTGCTGATTATGGATGCCTCCAGCTTTACGCTTTTCTTCGATGAGCTTAACGCCCTGCTGGCCGGAGAATCGCTGCCGGCTATCGACACCCGCTATGATTTCCGCTCGTATTTGCTGCACCAGCAGAAGATCAATCAACCACTGAGAGACGACGCGCGCGCTTACTGGCTGGCGAAAGCATCGACGCTTCCCCCCGCGCCCGTCTTGCCGCTGGCCTGCGAACCCGCCACGCTACGTGAAGTCCGTAATACCCGACGCCGCATGATTGTCCCGGCAACACGCTGGCACGCCTTTAGCAACCGGGCCGGCGAGTATGGCGTGACGCCGACAATGGCACTGGCGACCTGTTTTTCTGCCGTGCTGGCTCGCTGGGGCGGCCTGACGCGTCTGCTGCTTAACATCACCTTATTCGACCGCCAGCCGCTGCACCCGGCGGTTGGCGCGATGCTTGCCGACTTCACCAATATTCTTCTGCTGGATACCGCCTGCGATGGCGATACCGTCAGCAACCTGGCGCGTAAAAACCAGCTCACGTTTACGGAGGACTGGGAGCATCGCCACTGGTCCGGCGTCGAATTACTCCGTGAACTCAAACGCCAGCAGCGCTACCCCCACGGCGCCCCGGTGGTATTTACCAGCAATCTGGGGCGTTCCCTCTACAGCAGCCGCGCAGAATCGCCGTTGGGCGAGCCGGAATGGGGCATCTCGCAAACGCCGCAGGTCTGGATAGATCATCTGGCGTTCGAGCATCACGGCGAGGTCTGGCTACAATGGGACAGCAACGACGCGCTGTTCCCTCCGGCGTTAGTCGAAACATTGTTCGACACCTACTGCCAGTTGATTAACCAACTCTGCGATGACGAAAGCGCCTGGCAAAAGCCGTTCGCAGATATGATGCCCGCCAGCCAGCGCGCGATACGCGAACGGGTCAACGCCACCGGCGCCCCCATTCCCGAAGGCTTGCTGCATGAAGGCATTTTCCGTATCGCTCTGCAACAGCCGCAGGCGCTGGCGGTAACGGACATGCGTTATCAGTGGAATTATCATGAGCTGACAGACTATGCCCGCCGTTGCGCGGGCAGGTTAATCGAGTGCGGGGTTCAGCCCGGCGATAATGTGGCTATCACGATGTCGAAAGGTGCAGGACAACTTGTTGCGGTTCTGGCCGTCCTGCTGGCTGGGGCGGTTTACGTTCCGGTTTCGCTGGATCAGCCTGCCGCACGGCGCGAGAAAATCTACGCTGACGCCAGCGTCCGGCTGGTGCTCATTTGTCAGCACGACGCCAGCGCCGGGTCAGACGATATTCCCGTCCTTGCCTGGCAGCAGGCCATTGAGGCGGAGCCGATCGCCAACCCGGTAGTACGCGCCCCCACGCAACCGGCCTACATTATCTACACCTCCGGCTCTACCGGTACGCCGAAAGGGGTAGTCATTTCTCACCGGGGAGCGCTTAACACCTGTTGCGATATCAATACCCGCTATCAGGTTGGCCCGCATGACAGGGTGCTGGCCCTCTCCGCCCTACATTTTGATTTATCGGTTTACGACATTTTTGGCGTACTGCGCGCGGGCGGCGCGCTGGTGATGGTGATGGAAAATCAACGGCGCGATCCTCACGCATGGTGTGAGCTGATCCAGCGCCATCAGGTCACGCTCTGGAACAGCGTCCCGGCGCTGTTCGATATGCTGCTGACCTGGTGTGAAGGTTTCGCCGACGCCACGCCGGAAAACCTGCGCGCAGTGATGCTTTCCGGCGACTGGATCGGGCTTGACCTCCCCGCCCGTTATCGGGCCTTCCGGCCACAAGGACAATTTATCGCGATGGGCGGTGCCACCGAGGCGTCTATCTGGTCTAACGCCTGCGAAATTCACGACGTCCCCGCCCACTGGCGCTCCATCCCTTACGGTTTTCCGCTAACCAACCAACGCTACCGGGTGGTGGATGAACAGGGCCGGGACTGCCCTGACTGGGTGCCGGGTGAATTATGGATTGGCGGCATTGGGGTCGCGGAAGGCTATTTCAACGATCCCCTGCGTAGCGAGCAGCAATTTTTGACGCTCCCGGACGAGCGCTGGTATCGCACCGGCGATCTCGGCTGCTACTGGCCAGATGGCACAATCGAGTTCCTCGGTCGTCGCGACAAGCAGGTCAAAGTCGGAGGATATCGCATCGAGCTGGGCGAAATCGAAAGCGCGCTCAGCCAGCTGGCGGGGGTGAAACAAGCAACCGTTCTGGCGATCGGCGAAAAAGAAAAAACGCTGGCGGCATACGTTGTTCCTCAGGGCGAGGCTTTTTGCGTTACCGATCATCGGAACCCGGCACTGCCGCAGGCGTGGCACACGCTTGCGGGAACGTTGCCCTGTTGCGCCATCTCGCCAGAGATCTCCGCAGAACAGGTAGCCGATTTCCTTCAGCATCGCCTGCTAAAACTGAAGCCGGGTCACACCGCTGGCGCCGATCCTCTCCCCCTGATGAACTCACTCGCTATCCAGCCGCGCTGGCAGGCCGTGGTGGAACGCTGGTTAGCATTTCTGGTGACACAACGGCGACTGAAGCCCGCTGCTGAAGGTTATCAGGTCTGCGCTGGTGAAGAACGCGAGGATGAGCACCCGCACTTCAGCGGACATGATTTAACGTTATCGCAAATTCTTCGCGGTGCCCGTAACGAACTGTCGTTACTGAACGACGCGCAGTGGTCGCCGGAAAGCCTGGCCTTTAACCATCCGGCCAGCGCCCCGTATATTCAGGAACTGGCGACAATTTGCCAACAGCTTGCACAGCGCTTACAGCGCCCGGTGCGCCTGCTTGAGGTGGGAACCCGCACTGGCCGCGCCGCAGAATCGCTGTTAGCACAGCTCAACGCCGGACAGATTGAGTATGTCGGGCTTGAGCAGAGCCAGGAGATGCTGCTGAGCGCCCGGCAGAGGCTCGCCCCCTGGCCTGGCGCCCGTCTGTCCCTCTGGAATGCAGACACGCTGGCGGCGCACGCTCACTCGGCGGACATTATCTGGCTTAATAACGCCCTGCATCGTCTGCTGCCGGAAGATCCCGGGCTCCTTGCGACATTACAACAGCTTGCCGTTCCCGGCGCGCTGCTCTACGTGATGGAGTTTCGCCAGTTAACGCCGTCCGCCCTACTCAGCACGCTCCTGTTAACCAATGGGCAGCCGGAGGCCTTGCTGCATAACAGCGCCGACTGGGCGGCATTATTTAGCGCGGCCGGCTTCAACTGTCAGCATGGCGATGAGGTCGCGGGGTTACAACGCTTCCTCGTACAATGTCCTGACAGGCAGGTGCGCCGCGATCCCCGTCAACTTCAGGCCGCCCTCGCCGGGCGTCTGCCGGGGTGGATGGTGCCGCAACGGATCGTCTTCCTCGACGCCTTACCGCTGACGGCTAACGGGAAAATTGACTACCAGGCGCTGAAGCGTCGTCATACCCCTGAAGCGGAAAACCCGGCCGAAGCGGATTTACCCCAGGGCGACATTGAAAAACAGGTTGCCGCCCTCTGGCAGCAACTCTTATCAACTGGCAATGTCACCAGAGAAACCGACTTCTTCCAGCAAGGCGGCGATAGCCTGCTGGCGACCCGTCTGACCGGGCAACTTCATCAGGCAGGTTATGAAGCGCAATTAAGCGACCTGTTTAATCATCCCCGGCTGGCGGATTTTGCCGCCACGCTGCGGAAAACCGACGTCCCGGTCGAACAACCATTCGTCCACTCCCCTGAAGATCGCTACCAGCCCTTTGCGCTTACCGACGTGCAGCAGGCTTACCTAGTGGGGCGTCAGCCGGGCTTTGCCCTGGGCGGCGTCGGCTCACATTTCTTTGTTGAATTTGAAATTGCCGATCTGGATCTCACCCGGTTGGAGACGGTCTGGAACCGATTAATCGCCCGCCACGATATGCTACGCGCCGTCGTGCGTGATGGACAGCAACAGGTGCTCGAACAGACGCCTCGCTGGGTAATACCCGCACACATCCTCCATACGCCTGAAGAGGCGTTGCAGGTGCGCGAAAAACTGGCCCATCAGGTACTCAACCCCGAAGTCTGGCCGGTATTCGATCTCCAGGTCGGTTACGTTGACGGGATGCCCGCCCGCCTGTGGCTGTGTCTGGATAACCTGTTACTTGACGGGCTGAGCATGCAGATTCTGTTGGCGGAGCTGGAGCACGGCTACCGCTACCCGCAACAGCTGCTTCCGCCGCTGCCCGTCACCTTCAGGGATTATCTGCAACAACCCTCGCTACAGTCGCCCAATCCAGATTCTCTGGCATGGTGGCAGGCGCAGCTTGATGATATTCCTCCGGCGCCTGCGTTGCCGCTGCGCTGCTTGCCTCAGGAGGTTGAAACACCGCGCTTCGCCCGCCTGAACGGCGCACTGGACAGCACGCGCTGGCATCGGCTGAAAAAACGGGCGGCTGACGCCCATCTCACCCCGTCGGCCGTACTGTTGTCGGTGTGGTCAACGGTTCTCTCTGCATGGAGTGCACAGCCTGAGTTCACGCTTAACCTTACGCTTTTCGACAGGCGACCGCTGCACCCGCAAATCAACCAGATTCTGGGCGATTTCACCTCGCTGATGCTGCTGAGCTGGCATCCCGGCGAAAGCTGGCTGCACAGCGCGCAGTCACTACAGCAGCGGCTGAGCCAGAACCTCAACCACCGCGATGTGTCAGCCATCCGCGTGATGCGTCAACTGGCGCAACGGCAAAACGTGCCAGCCGTTCCGATGCCCGTCGTCTTTACCAGCGCGCTGGGCTTTGAGCAGGATAACTTCCTCGCCCGGCGTAATCTGCTCAAACCGGTCTGGGGCATCTCCCAGACGCCGCAGGTCTGGCTCGATCACCAGATTTATGAATCCGAAGGCGAACTGCGCTTTAACTGGGATTTTGTCGCCGCGCTGTTTCCTGCCGGGCAGGTGGAGCGCCAGTTTGAACAGTATTGCGCATTGCTAAACCGAATGGCCGAGGATGAAAGCGGCTGGCAACTGCCGCTCGCCGCGCTGGTGCCTCCCGTTAAACACGCAGGGCAATGCGCAGAGCGCTCACCGCGCGTATGCCCTGAGCACTCTCAGCCACACATTGCGGCGGACGAGAGCACCGTCAGCCTGATTTGCGACGCCTTCCGCGAGGTGGTTGGCGAGTCTGTCACGCCCGCAGAAAACTTCTTTGAGGCGGGCGCAACGTCGCTGAATCTGGTGCAACTGCACGTTTTGTTACAACGTCACGAATTTTCCACCCTGACGTTGCTTGACCTCTTCACCCACCCTTCTCCTGCTGCCCTGGCCGATTATCTGGCCGGCGTCGCCACGGTGGAGAAAACAAAACGACCTCGCCCTGTTCGCCGTCGTCAGCGGCGGATATAGCGCGAAGCAAACTGATTTTCCCCGGAACGCCATCGCGAACGCATGGCGTTCCATTGACTTTGTGAATCTTAGGAAACGGGACCGATTATGGATAACTTGCGCTTCTCTTCTGCGCCGACAGCAGATTCCATTGATGCATCGATCGCTCAACACTACCCGGACTGCGAACCTGTCGCGGTTATCGGCTACGCCTGCCATTTTCCTGAATCGCCGGATGGCGAAACGTTCTGGCAAAATCTGCTGGAAGGTCGTGAATGCAGCCGACGCTTTACGCGCGAAGAGCTTCTGGCCGTCGGTCTGGATGCCGCCATCATTGACGATCCTCATTATGTCAATATCGGTACGGTGTTAGACAACGCCGACTGCTTCGACGCCACCCTGTTTGGCTATTCGCGACAGGAAGCGGAGTCGATGGACCCGCAGCAGCGCCTGTTTTTGCAGGCGGTCTGGCATGCGCTGGAACATGCCGGTTATGCCCCGGCGCCGTCCCCCATAAGACCGGCGTTTTCGCCTCTTCCCGGATGAGTACCTACCCCGGTCGCGAAGCATTGAACGTGACAGAAGTCGCGCAGGTAAAAGGTCTGCAATCTCTGATGGGCAATGATAAAGACTATATTGCCACCCGCGCCGCGTACAAACTCAACCTGCACGGCCCGGCGTTATCGGTACAGACCGCCTGCTCCAGCTCGCTGGTTGCCGTGCATCTGGCCTGTGAAAGCCTGCGCGCAGGCGAATCCGATATGGCGGTTGCCGGCGGCGTGGCGCTCTCTTTCCCCCAGCAGGCAGGCTACCGCTACCAGCCCGGAATGATTTTCTCTCCTGATGGTCACTGTCGTCCCTTTGACGCCTCGGCTGAGGGCACCTGGGCCGGTAACGGTCTCGGCTGCGTGGTGCTGCGTCGCCTGAGAGACGCGCTGCTGTCAGGCGATCCGATTATCTCGGTGATCCTCTCCAGCGCGGTCAACAACGACGGCAACAGAAAGGTCGGCTATACCGCCCCTTCCGTCGCAGGGCAACAAGCAGTCATCGAAGAGGCGTTAATGCTGGCGGCCATCGACGACAGGCAGGTAGGTTACATTGAAACCCACGGCACCGGCACACCGCTGGGCGACGCGATTGAAATTGAAGCGTTACGCAACGTCTATGCGCCTCGCCCGCAGGATCAGCGCTGTGCGCTCGGTTCCGTGAAAAGTAACATGGGCCATCTGGATACCGCGGCGGGCATTGCCGGACTGCTGAAAACCGTTCTGGCAGTCAGTCGCGGGCAAATTCCTCCCTTACTGAATTTTCACACCCCCAACCCGGCGCTGAAACTTGAAGAGAGCCCCTTTACCATACCGGTGTCGGCACAGGCATGGCAGGACGAAATGCGCTATGCGGGCGTCTCCTCCTTTGGTATTGGCGGCACCAACTGCCATATGATCGTCGCCTCGCTGCCCGACGCGCTCAACGCGCGCCTCCCCAATACGGATAGCGGCAGAAAAAGTACCGCGCTGCTGCTCAGCGCCGCCAGCGACAGCGCGTTGCGGCGGCTGGCGACGGATTATGCCGGGGCGCTGAGAGAGAATGCGGATGCCAGCTCTCTGGCCTTCACAGCCCTGCACGCGCGCCGTCTCGATCTCCCCTTCCGCCTGGCGGCGCCATTAAACCGTGAAACCGCCGAGGCGCTCAGCGCCTGGGCCGGTGAGAAATCGGGGGCGCTGGTTTACAGCGGCCACGGCGCCAGCGGCAAGCAGGTGTGGCTGTTTACCGGCCAGGGCTCGCACTGGCGCACTATGGGTCAAACGATGTACCAGCACTCAACGGCGTTTGCCGACACGCTGGATCGCTGTTTTTCCGCCTGTAGCGAAATGCTCACGCCGTCACTGCGCGAAGCGATGTTTAACCCCGATTCGGCGCAGCTGGACAATATGGCCTGGGCGCAGCCGGCGATTGTCGCGTTTGAAATCGCGATGGCGGCGCACTGGCGTGCTGAAGGACTGAAGCCAGACTTCGCCATTGGGCATTCCGTCGGTGAATTTGCCGCTGCCGTTGTCTGCGGACACTATACGATTGAACAGGTCATGCCACTGGTTTGTCGGCGCGGCGCGCTAATGCAGCAGTGCGCAAGCGGCGCGATGGTGGCGGTATTTGCAGACGAAGACACGCTGATGCCGCTGGCTCGCCAGTTTGAGCTGGATCTCGCCGCCAACAACGGTACGCAACATACGGTATTTTCCGGGCCGGAAGCCCGTCTCGCGGTATTTTGCGCCACGCTCTCGCAGCATGACATTAACTATCGTCGCCTGAGCGTAACCGGTGCGGCGCACTCCGCTTTACTGGAGCCGATACTCGATCGGTTCCAGGACGCCTGCGCGGGACTGCACGCGGAGCCGGGGCAAATACCGATTATTTCCACGCTCACCGCCGACGTCATTGATGAGTCAACGCTCAACCAGGCGGATTACTGGCGCCGACACATGCGCCAGCCGGTGCGTTTTATCCAGAGTATTCAGGTGGCGCATCAGCTCGGCGCCCGCGTTTTTCTGGAGATGGGGCCCGATGCCCAGTTGGTTGCTTGCGGGCAGCGCGAATACCGCGATAACGCATACTGGATAGCCAGCGCCCGGCGTAACAAAGAGGCGAGCGATGTCCTCAATCAGGCCCTGCTCCAGCTTTACGCTGCCGGCGTCGCCCTACCGTGGGCCGACCTGCTGGCGGGCGATGGACAACGTATCGCTGCGCCATGTTATCCGTTTGATACTGAACGTTACTGGAAAGAGCGCGTCTCCCCGGCCTGCGAGCCTGCCGACGCAGCGCTGTCTGCCGGGCTGGAGGTGGCGAGTCGCGCCGCGACAGCGCTCGATCTCCCTCGCCTGGATGCGCTTAAACAGTGCGCCACGCGACTGCACGCCATCTACGTCGATCAACTGGTACAACGCTGTACCGGCGATGCCATTGAGAACGGCGTGGACGCCATGACCATCATGCGCCGTGGACGTCTGCTGCCCCGCTACCAGCAGCTACTCCAGCGCCTGCTGAATAACTGCGTGGTCGACGGCGATTACCGCTGCACCGACGGGCGATACGTCCGCGCCCGCCCCATTGAACATCAACAGCGGGAATCACTGCTGACGGAACTTGCCGGTTATTGTGAAGGTTTTCAGGCTATTCCCGACACCATCGCCCGTGCCGGCGATCGGTTATATGAAATGATGAGCGGCGCGGAAGAACCGGTGGCGATTATCTTCCCGCAAAGCGCCTCCGACGGCGTGGAAGTGCTGTATCAGGAATTCAGCTTTGGCCGCTATTTCAACCAAATCGCCGCCGGGGTATTACGCGGCATTGTCCAGACGCGTCAGCCCCGCCAGCCGTTGCGTATTCTTGAAGTTGGCGGCGGAACCGGCGGCACCACCGCGTGGCTGCTGCCGGAACTCAACGGCGTTCCGGCACTGGAGTACCATTTCACCGATATCTCGGCGCTGTTCACCCGTCGCGCCCAGCAGAAATTCGCCGACTATGATTTTGTGAAGTATAGCGAGCTGGATCTCGAAAAAGAGGCGCAGTCTCAGGGTTTCCAGGCACAGTCTTACGATCTTATCGTGGCAGCGAACGTGATTCACGCCACCCGCCATATTGGCCGCACGCTCGATAATCTGCGCCCCCTGCTCAAGCCGGGCGGGCGCCTGCTGATGCGCGAAATCACCCAGCCAATGCGTCTGTTTGACTTCGTTTTCGGCCCGCTGGTTCTTCCGCTACAGGATCTCGACGCCCGCGAAGGTGAGTTATTCCTCACCACCGCTCAGTGGCAACAACAGTGCCGCCACGCCGGATTCAGCAAAGTGGCGTGGCTACCGCAGGATGGCAGCCCGACCGCCGGGATGAGCGAACATATCATTCTCGCCACGCTGCCCGGTCAGGCGGTTAGCGCCGTAACATTCACCGCGCCATCAGAACCCGTGTTGGGGCAGGCGCTGACGGATAACGGTGATTATCTCGCCGACTGGTCTGATTGCGCAGGTCAGCCCGAACGGTTTAACGCCCGCTGGCAGGAGGCATGGCGTCTGCTTTCACAGCGTCATGGCGACGCTCTGCCTGTGGAACCGCCCCCCGTCGCCGCCCCGGAGTGGCTGGGGAAGGTTCGCTTAAGCTGGCAAAACGAAGCCTTTTCCCGCGGTCAGATGCGCGTTGAAGCCCGTCATCCTGCTGGCGAGTGGCTGCCGCTATCGCCCGCCGCGCCTCTTCCTGCGCCGCAAACGCATTATCAATGGCGCTGGACGCCCCTCAACGTCGCCAGCATTGACCATCCGCTTACCTTTAGCTTCAGCGCCGGTACGCTTGCGCGCAGCGACGAGCTGGCGCAATACGGCATCATTCACGATCCGCACGCCTCTTCACGACTGATGATTGTTGAGGAGAGCGAGGATACGCTGGCCTTAGCGGAGAAAGTGATAGCAGCGCTCACCGCCAGCGCAGCCGGATTGATTGTGGTTACTCGCCGCGCGTGGCGAGTCGAGGAAAATGAAGCACTCTCTGCATCCCATCACGCGCTATGGGCCTTGCTTCGCGTCGCGGCCAACGAACAGCCGGAACGGTTGCTTGCCGCCATCGATCTCGCCGAAAACACCCCGTGGGAAACGCTGCATCAAGGGTTGAGCGCAGTCTCACTATCACAGCGCTGGCTCGCCGCACGGGGTGACACCCTTTGGCTCCCTTCACTGACGCCCAATACGGGATGCGCCGCTGAATTACCGGCAAACGTGTTTACCGGCGATAGCCGCTGGCATCTGGTGACCGGAGCGTTTGGCGGATTAGGCCGCCTTGCCGTGAACTGGCTCAGAGAAAAAGGGGCGCGACGCATCGCCCTGCTGGCACCGCGCGTGGATGAGTCATGGCTACGCGACGTGGAGGGCGGGCAGACGCGCGTCTGCCGTTGTGATGTGGGCGATGCCGGGCAACTGGCCACGGTTCTTGACGATCTGGCGGCCAACGGCGGCATTGCCGGAGCGATTCATGCCGCTGGCGTATTGGCTGACGCGCCCTTGCAGGAGCTTGATGACCACCAGCTGGCTGCCGTTTTCGCGGTAAAAGCGCAGGCGGCAAGCCAACTGTTGCAAACCCTGCGCAACCACGACGGACGCTATCTTATTCTCTACTCTTCCGCTGCCGCCACCCTCGGCGCGCCGGGTCAGAGCGCCCATGCGCTGGCCTGCGGCTACCTGGACGGGCTGGCCCAGCAGTTTTCCACCCTTGATGCGCCGAAAACGCTCTCTGTCGCCTGGGGCGCATGGGGAGAAAGCGGTCGGGCGGCCACGCCGGAAATGCTGGCGACGCTCGCCAGCCGAGGTATGGGCGCGTTAAGCGATGCCGAAGGCTGCTGGCACCTGGAACAGGCGGTGATGCGCGGCGCCCCGTGGCGACTGGCGATGCGCGTTTTTACCGACAAAATGCCCCCGTTACAACAGGCTCTGTTTAACATCAGCGCCACAGAAAAAGCCGCAACGCCGGTCATTCCTCCTGCTGATGACAACGCCTTTAACGGCAGCCTGAGCGATGAAACAGCGGTGATGGCATGGCTGAAAAAGCGGATTGCGGTTCAGCTAAGGCTGAGCGATCCGGCGTCACTGCATCCAAACCAGGATCTGTTGCAACTCGGCATGGACTCGCTGCTCTTCCTTGAACTCAGTAGCGATATTCAGCACTACCTGGGTGTACGCATCAATGCGGAACGGGCGTGGCAGGATCTGTCTCCTCATGGACTCACGCAGCTTATCTGTTCTAAGCCAGAGGCGACGCCTGCCGCTTCGCAGCCGGAAGTATTGCGGCACGACGCCGACGAGCGTTATGCGCCCTTCCCTTTGACGCCCATTCAGCACGCCTACTGGCTGGGGCGAACCCACCTCATTGGCTATGGCGGCGTCGCCTGTCACGTCCTGTTTGAGTGGGATAAACGCCACGATGAGTTCGATCTCGCCATACTGGAGAAAGCATGGAACCAGCTCATCGCACGCCACGATATGTTGCGTATGGTGGTTGATGCCGACGGGCAGCAGCGAATCCTGGCGACAACGCCGGAGTATCACATCCCGCGTGACGATCTGCGCGCGCTTTCCCCGGAAGAACAGCGCATCGCACTGGAAAAACGGCGGCATGAACTGAGCTATCGCGTTTTGCCTGCCGACCAGTGGCCTCTTTTTGAGCTGGTGGTCAGCGAAATCGACGATTGCCATTACCGTCTGCATATGAACCTCGACCTTTTGCAGTTTGATGTGCAGAGTTTTAAAGTCATGATGGACGACCTGGCGCAGGTCTGGCGCGGTGAAACGCTGGCGCCGCTCGCTATTACCTTCCGTGATTATGTGATGGCTGAACAGGCGCGCCGACAGACATCGGCATGGCACGATGCCTGGGATTACTGGCAGGAAAAACTGCCGCAACTGCCCTTAGCGCCAGAGCTGCCGGTGGTTGAGACGCCCCCGGAAACGCCACACTTCACCACCTTCAAATCGACGATCGGCAAGACAGAATGGCAGGCCGTGAAACAGCGCTGGCAGCAGCAAGGCGTCACACCGTCTGCCGCGCTGCTCACGCTGTTTGCCGCCACCCTTGAGCGCTGGAGCCGTACCACAACATTTACGCTGAACCTGACGTTCTTCAATCGCCAGCCGATCCATCCGCAAATCAACCAGTTGATTGGTGATTTTACCTCCGTCACGCTGGTTGATTTTAACTTCTCAGCGCCGGTGACGTTGCAAGAGCAGATGCAACAGACCCAACAGCGCCTCTGGCAAAACATGGCGCACAGTGAAATGAACGGTGTTGAGGTGATCCGTGAGCTGGGCCGCCTGCGCGGATCACAACGTCAACCGCTGATGCCGGTAGTGTTTACCAGTATGCTGGGGATGACGCTGGAAGGCATGACTATCGATCAGGCGATGAGCCATCTGTTCGGCGAACCCTGCTATGTATTCACGCAAACGCCGCAGGTCTGGCTGGATCATCAGGTCATGGAGAGCGACGGCGAGTTGATGTTTAGCTGGTACTGCATGGACAACGTGCTGGAACCCGGCGCTGCCGAGGCGATGTTTAATGACTATTGCGCCATCCTGCAAGCCGTCATCGCCGCCCCTGAAAGCCTGAAGACTCTCGCCAGCGGCATCGCCAGGCACATTCCCCGCCGACGCTGGCCGCTGAACGCGCAGGCGGACTACGACCTGCGGGATATTGAGCAGGCGACGCTCGAATACCCCGGCATCCGGCAGGCCAGAGCGGAAATAACCGAACAGGGCGCGTTGACGCTGGATATCGTGATGGCCGACGATCCTTCGCCATCAGCGGCGATGCCTGATGAGCACGAACTTACCCAACTGGCGCTGCCGTTGCCTGAGCAGGCGCAGCTTGATGAGCTGGAGGCGACCTGGCGCTGGCTGGAGGCGCGTGCGCTACAGGGGATCGCGGCTACGCTAAATCGTCACGGCCTGTTTACCACGCCGGAGATCGCCCATCGCTTTAGCGCAGTAGTACAGGCGCTGTCCGCGCAAGCGTCTCACCAGCGTCTGCTGCGCCAGTGGCTACAGTGTCTGACGGAAAGAGAGTGGTTAATCCGCGAAGGTGAAAGCTGGCGCTGCCGCATTCCGCTCAGCGAGATTCCTGAGCCTCAGGAAGCGTGCCCGCAAAGCCAATGGAGCCAGGCGCTGGCGCAGTATCTGGAAACCTGCATCGCCCGGCACGACGCCCTCTTCTCCGGGCAGTGTTCTCCGCTGGAATTGCTGTTCAACGAGCAGCATCGCGTTACCGACGCGCTGTATCGCGACAACCCCGCCAGCGCCTGTCTGAATCGCTATACCGCGCAGATTGCCGCCTTGTGCAGCGCAGAACGGATTCTGGAGGTTGGCGCCGGAACCGCAGCCACTACCGCGCCGGTGCTGAAGGCCACGCGGAACACGCGGCAGTCGTACCACTTCACGGACGTCTCCGCGCAGTTCCTCAATGACGCCAGAGCCCGTTTCCATGATGAATCGCAGGTGTCTTATGCCTTGTTCGACATCAACCAGCCGCTGGATTTCACCGCCCACCCGGAGGCGGGTTACGACCTGATCGTTGCCGTCAATGTGCTCCACGACGCCAGCCATGTCGTCCAGACGTTGCGCAGATTAAAACTGTTGCTGAAAGCCGGCGGACGTTTGCTGATCGTTGAAGCGACGGAGCGAAACAGCGTATTCCAGCTGGCGAGCGTGGGCTTTATTGAGGGATTAAGCGGATACCGCGATTTCCGCCGCCGGGATGAGAAACCGATGCTCACCCGCTCCGCATGGCAGGAGGTTCTCGTTCAGGCCGGGTTTGCAAACGAGCTGGCGTGGCCCGCGCAGGAATCGTCGCCGCTGCGCCAGCATCTGCTGGTAGCGCGTTCGCCTGGCGTAAATCGCCCGGATAAAAAAGCCGTGAGCCGCTATTTACAGCAGCGCTTTGGCACCGGTCTGCCCATTTTACAGATCCGGCAAAGAGAAGCGTTATTTACGCCGCTGCATGCCCCGTCTGATGCGCCGACTGAGCCAGCCAAACCCACGCCAGTTGCCGGGGGGAATCCGGCACTGGAAAAACAGGTGGCTGAACTCTGGCAATCGCTGCTGTCTCGCCCCGTGGCAAGGCATCACGACTTTTTCGAACTGGGCGGCGACAGCCTGATGGCGACAAGGATGGTCGCGCAGCTAAACCGGAGAGGGATTGCCAGGGCTAACCTTCAGGATCTGTTCAGCCATTCGACGCTGAGCGACTTCTGCGCCCATCTACAGGCGGCTACGTCAGGAGAGGACAACCCGATACCCCTTTGCCAGGGCGACGGTGAGGAAACCCTGTTTGTCTTCCACGCTTCAGACGGCGATATCAGCGCCTGGCTGCCGCTCGCTAGCGCGTTGAACAGGCGCGTTTTCGGCCTGCAAGCAAAATCGCCGCAGCGCTTTGCCACGCTCGACCAGATGATCGATGAGTATGTCGGGTGCATCCGTCGTCAGCAGCCTCACGGCCCTTATGTGCTGGCGGGTTGGTCGTATGGCGCGTTTCTTGCGGCGGGCGCCGCACAACGCCTGTACGCCAAAGGCGAGCAGGTTCGGATGGTGTTAATCGATCCCGTGTGCCGACAGGATTTCTGTTGCGAAAACCGGGCGGCCCTGCTGCGCCTGTTAGCCGAAGGACAAACGCCTCTGGCACTGCCCGAACATTTCGACCAGCAGACGCCCGACAGCCAGCTTGCCGACTTTATCAGCCTCGCTAAAACGGCCGGTATGGTGTCGCAAAACCTGACGCTGCAAGCGGCAGAAACGTGGCTCGACAACATCGCGCATCTGCTGCGTTTACTGACTGAGCATACGCCGGGCGAAAGCGTTCCGGTCCCCTGTCTCATGGTGTATGCCGCCGGGAGACCCGCGCACTGGACGCCAGCAGAAACCGAGTGGCAGGGCTGGATAAACAACGCCGACGACGCTGTGATTGAAGCCAGCCACTGGCAAATCATGATGGAAGCCCCCCACGTTCAGGCTTGTGCGCAACACATTACGCGCTGGCTTTGCGCAACCTCAACGCAACCGGAGAACACGTTATGATGCCGTCCGCCTCCCCAAAACAACGCGTACTGATTGTGGGCGCCAAATTTGGCGAAATGTACCTGAATGCCTTTATGCAGCCCCCGGAGGGGCTGGAACTGGTCGGCCTGCTGGCGCAGGGAAGCGCCCGTTCAAGAGAGCTGGCTCATGCGTTTGGCATTCCGCTGTATACCTCGCCGGAACAGATAACCAGGATGCCGGATATCGCCTGTATTGTCGTGCGTTCGACCGTCGCCGGAGGAACCGGTACGCAGCTTGCCAGACACTTTCTGACGCGCGGCGTACACGTCATTCAGGAGCATCCCCTCCACCCGGATGACATCAGTTCCTTACAAACGCTGGCGCAGGAACAGGGCTGCTGCTATTGGGTAAACACGTTTTATCCGCATACGCGCGCGGGACGCACATGGCTTCGCGATGCGCAGCAGCTGCGTCGCTGTCTGGCTAAGACGCCGCAGGTGGTCCACGCCACCACCAGCCGACAGTTGCTCTACTCCACTCTGGATTTGTTGTTGCTGGCTCTGGGCGTTGATGCCGCCGCCGTGGAGTGCGACGTGGTTGGCAGCTTTAGCGATTTTCACTGTCTGAGACTCTTCTGGCCGGAGGGAGAAGCCTGCCTGCTGCTTCAGCGCTATCTCGATCCTGACGATCCAGATATGCATAGCCTTATCATGCACCGCCTGCTGCTGGGCTGGCCGGAAGGTCATCTTTCGCTGGAGGCGAGCTACGGCCCCGTCATCTGGTCATCCAGCCTGTTTGTCGCAGACCATCAGGAGAACGCCCACAGCCTCTACCGCAGACCGGAGATCCTGCGCGATCTGCCGGGTCTGACGCGCAGCGCGGCGCCCCTGAGCTGGCGCGACTGCTGCGAAACCGTCGGGCCGGAGGGCGTCAGCTGGTTGCTACACCAGTTGCGCAGCCATCTGGCGGGCGAACATCCACCAGCGGCCTGCCAAAGCGTACATCAGATCGCGTTATCACGTTTATGGCAGCAGATTTTACGTAAGACCGGCAATGCGGAGATCAGACGCCTGACGCCGCCGCACCACGACCGGTTAGCCGGTTTCTACAACGATGATGATAAGGAGGCGCTGTGACGCAATCTGCAATGTGCATCCCGCTGTGGCCCGCCCGGAACGGCAATACTGCGCATCTGGTCATGTGCCCTTTCGCTGGCGGCAGCAGTAGCGCGTTTCGCCACTGGCAAGCTGAGCAACTGGCTGATTGCGCGCTTTCTCTGGTGACCTGGCCGGGGCGCGATCGCCTTCGCCATCTGGAACCGCTCAGAAACATTACACAACTGGCGGCACTGCTGGCGAACGAGCTGGAAGCATCCGTATCGCCTGACACGCCGCTTTTACTCGCCGGGCACAGCATGGGGGCGCAGGTGGCGTTTGAAACCTGCCGACTTCTGGAGCAACGGGGGCTTGCGCCACAAGGACTGATTATTTCCGGGTGCCATGCCCCGCATCTGCATTCTGAACGCCAGCTCAGCCATCGCGATGATGCCGACTTTATCGCTGAGCTGATAGACATTGGCGGATGTTCTCCTGAACTGCGGGAAAACCAGGAATTAATGTCGCTGTTTCTTCCTCTTCTGCGCGCTGATTTTTACGCCACCGAGAGCTATCACTACGACTCGCCCGACGTCTGTCCGCCGCTGCGCACGCCTGCGCTGTTATTGTGCGGCAGCCACGATCGCGAAGCCTCCTGGCAGCAGGTCGATGCCTGGCGTCAGTGGCTGAGCCACGTTACAGGCCCGGTGGTGATTGACGGCGATCATTTCTATCCCATTCAACAAGCCCGGTCCTTTTTTACGCAGATTGTCCGCCATTTTCCCCACGCATTTTCTGCAATGACCGCGTGGCAAAAACAGCCCAGTACTTCAGAAAGGTGACGCATGAATTCTTCCTTTGAATCTCTGATTGAACAGTATCCCTTACCCATTGCCGAACAGTTGCGCCACTGGGCGGCCCGTTATGCCTCGCGAATTGCCGTCGTTGATGCAAAGGGGTCGTTAACCTACAGCGCGCTTGATGCACAAGTTGACGAACTTGCCGCAGGTCTGTCATCACTGGGTTTGCGTTCGGGGGAGCATGTAATTGTGCAGCTTCCCAACGACAACGCGTTTGTTACCCTGCTGTTCGCCTTGTTAAGACTGGGCGTTATCCCCGTGCTGGCGATGCCCTCGCAACGGGCTCTGGATATCGACGCGCTGATTGAGCTGGCGCAACCCGTCGCTTACGTTATTCACGGGGAAAACCTCGCAGAGCTGGCCCGACAGATGGCGCACAAACACGCCTGCTTGCGTCATGTTCTGGTCGCTGGAGAGACCGTGAGCGACGATTTTACGCCGCTCTTCTCCCTTCACGGTGAGCGACAGGCATGGCCGCAGCCTGATGTTTCCGCCACCGCGTTGTTGTTGCTCTCAGGCGGCACAACCGGCACGCCCAAACTCATCCCGCGCCGACATGCCGACTATAGCTATAACTTCAGCGCTTCTGCTGAACTGTGCGGCATCAGCCAACAGAGCGTGTATCTCGCCGTCCTCCCGGTGGCGCATAACTTTCCGCTGGCCTGCCCCGGTATTCTGGGAACGCTTGCCTGCGGCGGAAAAGTGGTGCTGACCGACAGCGCCAGCTGTGATGAGGTGATGCCTTTAATCGCGCAGGAAAGAGTGACTCACGTCGCCCTGGTTCCGGCGCTGGCGCAATTATGGGTGCAGGCCAGGGAGTGGGAAGACAGCGACCTTTCGTCGCTGCGCGTCATTCAGGCAGGCGGCGCCCGGCTCGACCCGACGCTTGCTGAGCAGGTTATCGCCACCTTTGACTGTACCCTGCAACAGGTTTTCGGTATGGCGGAAGGCCTGCTCTGTTTTACCCGGCTGGACGATCCGCATGCCACCATTCTCCACAGCCAGGGGCGCCCGTTGTCCCCTCTGGATGAAATCCGCATCGTTGATCAAGACGAGAACGACGTCGCGCCGGGCGAAACCGGGCAATTGTTAACGCGCGGCCCTTATACCATTTCGGGCTATTACCGCGCCCCTGCCCACAACGCGCAGGCCTTTACCGCGCAAGGGTTTTACCGCACAGGCGACAATGTCAGGCTGGATGAGGTGGGGAACCTGCACGTTGAGGGACGCATAAAAGAGCAGATCAACCGCGCCGGAGAAAAAATAGCCGCGGCTGAAGTGGAATCGGCACTGCTGCGTTTAGCGGAAGTGCAAGATTGCGCGGTGGTCGCCGCGCCGGACACGCTGCTTGGCGAGCGGATTTGCGCGTTTATCATCGCGCAGCAGGTGCCAACTGACTATCAGCAGTTGCGTCAACAACTGACCCGTATGGGGCTCAGCGCGTGGAAAATTCCTGACCAAATCGAGTTTCTGGACCACTGGCCGCTCACCGCCGTCGGCAAGATAGACAAAAAACGCCTGACGGCTCTCGCCGTCGACCGTTATCGCCATTCTGCCCAATAAGCGCAAACCGACCCGAAACAGGTTGAAATAAACCCGTTTCGGGTAGCACCACTATTAGAAATAGTTATCATTTTCAATTCACCATTGTCGGTATTTTTGGCGTTTCGCCGTCTTACAGGGACTCACAACAATGAAAATGACACGGCTTTATCCTCTGGCCTTGGGGGGATTATTGCTCCCCGCCATTGCTAATGCCCAGACTTCACAGCAAGACGAAAGCACGCTGGTGGTTACCGCCAGTAAACAATCTTCCCGCTCGGCATCAGCCAACAACGTCTCATCTACTGTTGTCAGCGCGCCGGAATTAAGCGACGCCGGCGTCACCGCCAGCGACAAACTCCCCAGAGTCTTGCCCGGGCTCAATATTGAAAATAGCGGCAACATGCTTTTTTCGACGATCTCGCTACGCGGCGTCTCTTCAGCGCAGGACTTCTATAACCCCGCCGTCACCCTGTATGTCGATGGCGTCCCTCAGCTTTCCACCAACACCATCCAGGCGCTTACCGATGTGCAAAGCGTGGAGTTGCTGCGAGGCCCACAGGGAACGTTATATGGCAAAAGCGCTCAGGGCGGGATCATCAACATCGTCACCCAGCAGCCGGACAGCACGCCGCGCGGCTATATTGAAGGCGGCGTCAGTAGCCGCGACAGTTATCGAAGTAAGTTCAACCTGAGCGGCCCCATTCAGGATGGCCTGCTGTACGGCAGCGTCACCCTGTTACGCCAAGTTGATGACGGCGACATGATTAACCCCGCGACGGGAAGCGATGACTTAGGCGGCACCCGCGCCAGCATAGGGAATGTGAAACTGCGTCTGGCGCCGGACGATCAGCCCTGGGAAATGGGCTTTGCCGCCTCACGCGAATGTACCCGCGCCACCCAGGACGCCTATGTGGGATGGAATGATATTAAGGGCCGTAAGCTGTCGATCAGCGATGGTTCACCAGACCCGTACATGCGGCGCTGCACTGACAGCCAGACCCTGAGTGGGAAATACACCACCGATGACTGGGTTTTCAACCTGATCAGCGCCTGGCAGCAGCAGCATTATTCGCGCACCTTCCCTTCCGGTTCGTTAATCGTCAATATGCCTCAGCGCTGGAATCAGGATGTGCAGGAGCTGCGCGCTGCAACCCTGGGCGATGCGCGTACCGTTGATATGGTGTTTGGGCTGTACCGGCAGAACACCCGCGAGAAGTTAAATTCAGCCTACGACATGCCGACAATGCCTTATTTAAGCAGTACCGGCTATACCACCGCTGAAACGCTGGCCGCATACAGTGACCTGACCTGGCATTTAACCGATCGTTTTGATATCGGCGGCGGCGTGCGCTTCTCGCATGATAAATCCAGTACACAATATCACGGCAGCATGCTCGGCAACCCGTTTGGCGACCAGGGTAAGAGCAATGACGATCAGGTGCTCGGGCAGCTATCCGCAGGCTATATGCTGACCGATGACTGGAGAGTGTATACCCGTGTAGCCCAGGGATATAAACCTTCCGGGTACAACATCGTGCCTACTGCGGGTCTTGATGCCAAACCGTTCGTCGCCGAGAAATCCATCAACTATGAACTTGGCACCCGCTACGAAACCGCTGACGTCACGCTGCAAGCCGCGACGTTTTATACCCACACCAAAGACATGCAGCTTTACTCTGGCCCGGTCGGGATGCAGACATTAAGCAATGCGGGTAAAGCCGACGCCACCGGCGTTGAGCTTGAAGCGAAGTGGCGGTTTGCGCCAGGCTGGTCATGGGATATCAATGGCAACGTGATCCGTTCCGAATTCACCAATGACAGTGAGTTGTATCACGGTAACCGGGTGCCGTTCGTACCACGTTATGGCGCGGGAAGCAGCGTGAACGGCGTGATTGATACGCGCTATGGCGCACTGATGCCCCGACTGGCGGTTAATCTGGTCGGGCCGCATTATTTCGATGGCGACAACCAGTTGCGGCAAGGCACCTATGCCACCCTGGACAGCAGCCTGGGCTGGCAGGCGACTGAACGGATGAACATTTCCGTCTATGTCGATAACCTGTTCGACCGTCGTTACCGTACCTATGGCTACATGAACGGCAGCAGCGCCGTCGCGCAGGTCAATATGGGTCGCACCGTCGGTATCAATACGCGAATTGATTTCTTCTGATTATTGTAAAAGGGATACCGAAAAGGTATCCCTTTTACACCACTAGTTAAAACCAGTAACTCAGCAGAGTCGCAAAAATATTAATCCATAGTGATTATTTAAACAATGAAATTGCGATTAGGATAAATAGATTTAACTTTCTCGTTCCTTTCTCTCCTTATACTAAAGAAATAATCATATCAAAATAAAAATTCACAACAGTGCAACATTAAAAAATACAACCAACAAACAATCCTATATACAAGGCACATCTCCAGAATATAAAAGCACAGACAAACAACCTAAAAAAACAACCCCATACATATAAATTATTTTATAGGTAAAATAGATTATATATTCTCATAGCTACCATAAACTATACTAGCCTGAACTATATTTATTCTGCTACAATCAATGCATACATAACACAAATATCACTCAGGTACACTACTCAAACCACGCTGGGATTTTTCCTCAAGTTATAATCATCACCCCGAAAATCATTCGGCATTTACTCATTAAATAGTCACCCCATAGGCCTGTACATGTTTACTCAGAAATATACATCCTTTTCTCTGTCATAAACCCTCTGATTAATCATAAATAAATACTTGTGACACCAATCTTTTTCCTTAACGGAACGAATTGTTGTGTAGAAGGAGATAATATTATGTCAAAAAAATATCAGCCATTGCTTATAACTCATTATATGTCAACATGGGTCACTATAACGGAAGCAGTTGAGATCACTACCAAAGCCATAAAACAAAAAATTACTCCTAGCGATATTTATCGTCATGCCTTGAGTGGCAACATCCTACTATCGATCTATTTCCAGTCTCCTGTGATACTTAAGAAGATACAAACTTTTAATGGAAAAATAAAATTCAGGCAGTTTGTGGGAGACCTACTTGATAAACTATGCATGCTTGACAGTGACGGTTTTATTTATGGTCAAAATTTAAGACTCTGTACAGAAGCCAGATATATTTGTCCTGTGCAACAAATTATAGATACCCCCCTGTTACGCAAACTCAACCAGTTTCGTACGTTTGTTCGTAATGTCCGCCCGGGTGATGAACTGGATGTCCAGGCACAAGTTAGTGAAAAAAATTTAACCCCGCCGCCGGGTAACAGCAGTGGCAACCTTGAGCAACAGATAGCCAGTACTTCACAGCTAATTGGATCTCTGCTCGCCGAAGATATGAACAGCGAGCAAGCGGCAAACATAGCACGTGGATGGGCCTCTTCTCAGGCTTCAGGGGTAATGACAGACTGGTTAAGCCGCTTCGGTACCGCAAGAATCACGCTGGGCGTGGATGAAGATTTCAGCCTGAAGAACTCCCGTGACGGCAACCCTCGAAAATGGCGATTCGATGCAACAAACAGTGAACTATGTGCCGAACGTCACGAATGCTGAAATCACGCTGGCAGCCTCGAAGGATCCGGTGATTGCCGACAATAACGATCTCACGACACTAACAGCACCGTCGCTGATACAGAGGGCAATGCGATAGCCAACACTGAGGTAACATTTACTCTACCGGAAGATGTGAAGGCGAACTTCACGCTGAGCGATGGCGACAAAGCGGTTACTGATGCCGATGGCAAAGCGAAAGTCACGCTGAAAGGTACAAAAGCAGGCGCTCATACCGTGACAGCATCGATGGTTGGCGGTAAGAGTGAGCAGTTGGTGGTGAACTTTACTGCGGATACGCTCACTGCGCAGGTTAATCTTAACGTTACCGAGGACAATTTCATCGCCAATAACATTGGAATGACCAGGCTACAAGCAACAGTGACTGATGGAAACGGCAACCCAGTAGAAGGTATAAAAGTTAATTTCCGTGGAACCTCCGTCACGCTAAGCAGCACCAGCGTTGAAACGGATGATCAGGTTTTTGCTGAAATTCTTGTGACAAGCACCGAGGTCGGACTAAAAACAGTTTCAGCCTCTCTGGCAGATAAACCTACTGAAGTCATCTCGCGATTACTGAATGCCAAGGTAGATGTTAATTCTGCGACGATTACCAGTCAGGAGATACCTGAAGGTCAGGTCATGGTCGCACAAGACATAGCAGTTAAAGCTCACGTTAACGACCAGTTTGGCAACCCGGTGACGCATCAACCCGCGACATTCAGTGCAGCGCCATCCTCGCAAATGATCATCAGCCAGAACACGGTCTCTACTAATACGCAGGGAGTAGCCGAGGTCACCATGACGTCTGAAAGAAACGGCTCGTATACTGTAAAAGCATCCCTAGCGAATGGAGCTTCACTTGAGAAACAACTGGAGGCTATTGATGAAAAACTGACACTCACGTCCAGTCCGCTTATCGGTGTCAATGCTCCTAAAGGCGCTACTCTGACGGCAACGCTAACCTCTGCAAATGGCACTCCAGTGGAGGGTCAGGTCATCAACTTTAGCGTAACGCTAGAAGGTGCGACGTTAAGTGGCGGAAAAGTGAGAACCAACTCTTCAGATCAGGCTCCAGTCGTTCTGACCAGCAATAAAGTCGGTACATATACGGTGACTGCATCGTTCCATAACGGCGTCACAATACAGACACAGACAACCGTGAAGGTTACTGGCAACCCAAGCACCGCACATGTTGCTAGCTTTATCGCTGATCCGTCGACTATCGCCGCCACCAACAGTGATTTAAGTACCTTAAAGGCAACGGTTGAGGATGGCAGTGGTAACCTGATCGAAGGTCTCACTGTGTACTTCGCCTTAAAAAGCGGCTCCACCACATTAACGTCATTAACAGCCGTGACCGATCAAAACGGAATCGCGACAACAAACGTGAGATGAGCGATAACAGGGAGCGTCACTGTAAGCGCAGTCATAAGCGCAGGTGGAATGCAAACAGTAGATATATCGCTAGTGGCAGGCCCAGCAGACGCCTCGCAGTCCATCCTTAAGAACAACCAGTCATCACTGAAAGGGGACTTTACCGATAGTGCTGAGCTACATCTTGTTCTGCACGATATATCAGGCAATCCGATCAAAGTTTCTTAAGGGATAGAATTTGTGCAATCAGGTACAAACGTGCCCTATATGAAAATTAGCGCAATTGATTACAGTCAAAATATCAACGGTGATTACAAAGCTACTGTTACAGGAGGCGGAGAGGGTATCGCAACGCTGATCCCCGTATTGAATGGTGTTCATCAGGCGGGTCTGAGTACCACGATAGAATTCATTAGCGCGGAAACCAGACCAATGACGGGTACAGTGTCAGTGAATAGTGCAAACCTACCGACAGCTTCATTCCCTTCGCAGGGATTTACCGGGGCGTATTATCAGTTGAATAATGACAACTTTGCACCAGGAAAAACGGCGGCTGATTATTCGTTTTCAAGCTCGGCCTCCTGGGTAGGCGTTGATGCTACTGGTAAAGTGACATTCAAAAATGACGGTGATAGCAATACTGTAATAATCACAGCGCCCCCAAGATCCGGTGGTGCTATTTACCAAACAGTTCCTCCTGAATCGCGTTCGGTGTGACTATGATCATTTTCGGTGAGTATTGCTTTGATCCAAAGGCTGGTTTTCTGTGATGATTGACCAGCCTCAGAGTATTGATGACACCACCGTTCATAACAGATCGGCATTACTATGCATAAGTACTGCCTCAAATTCTCGCCAAAACACTTTTTAATGCCTTTGCGAATTCATCCAGACTTATATTGTCAATTTTTTGCCCAACGACGACTGACTCCGAAACATCGGCCATTGCGGGCCATCGCGTTTTGTAATCAGCATAAATTGCAACAACAGGGGTATTATAGGCACTTGCCATATGTAATATTGAGGTGTCAGGAGTTATTGCAATATAAGCATCTTTTATGATTGCTGCTGAACGTTTAATCGAGGGTGATAAGGATAAACGGTAGACATTATTATAACAATCCACTAATGCCCTGGCTTTATCTTCCCCTTTGGGTCCATAAACGATCACTATTGGAATATCTGTTTCACTTTGAATTTTTGCTATTAGATTTTCTGCAATCGATAATGAAAATGTACGTTCCTGCGAGCTACCTTCTAAATTGAGCGCAATGTAAGATCCTAACGATCGCATTTCCTCGCGTACCTCATCGAGTACATCATCGCTTAATGGCAATTCATATATTGACCTGACTGCCGGAAAACCCGCCTCACGCATCATAAATGCCCATGTCATGGGTACAGGAGCCCGGAGATTCTGATCCATCCGGGACGCGTTCTTACACAAAGGGGAATAGCACTTCATGGTTAAACCGACGACCTGGAAATTCGTTTTTGCTTTCAACTGACTGATAAATATCATCGTTTTCAGGTTCTTTTTACGCATCGCCTCTATACAAAGATCCGGCGTACCATATTGCAGTGTTATGTTCTTCGCTAAATCTTTTATTTCTTTTAATGTTGCGTGATCCTGCATAGTCATTGTGACTAATGTTAATTTAGTCTGTTCAAGTTTGAGCGCATTAAAGACTTCTAAATTAATTGTCGACGTAACAATTAATAGATGCTTAATTTTATGCAATTCAAGCGCCCGAATAACAGGAAAGATGGCCATAGCATCGCCAATCTGATCGGGAATATGTATGACAACAAAGTCTGTTTTTTCAATATTAAAATTATAAGTTTTATAATCGTAGTAACTAAATGCAATACGTCTCAACAATGATACTAAAAACATAACTAACCTCGCCTCCCTACTGGTTATAATGCAATGCAGTCTATCAGAATCATCAGGGTGCAATTTTGTGCATATGCGGACTTTTATGTTTCATATCTCGAACCTGTGGGCCCTCTGCTTAATCCTTAAACAACACCAGCAACTCCTGCGCTTTCATCTTCCATCGAATTTTTCATGTTGCCGCTAATCAGCCATAAAATCATTTGCAGATGCGCTCTGTCGAGGTAGTCTCATAAGGTTCGTTTATAGATCGACGGCAATGTGAGTTACCTTTTCCATACTAATTATAAAAAGACAGTACAAACAGGATCATTATGGACTCCACGCTCATCTCCACTCGTCCCGATGAAGGGACGCTTTCGTTAAGTCGCGCCCGACGAGCTGCGTTAGGCAGTTTCGCTGGTGCCGTCGTCGACTGGTATGATTTTCTACTCTATGGCATTACCGCCGCACTGGTGTTTAATCGCGAGTTTTTCCCGCAAGTAAGCCCGGCGATGGGAACGCTCGCCGCATTTGCCACCTTTGGTGTCGGCTTCCTTTTCCGACCGCTCGGCGGTGTCATTTTCGGTCACTTTGGCGACCGACTGGGACGTAAGCGCATGTTAATGCTGACCGTCTGGATGATGGGCATCGCGACAGCCTTAATTGGTATTCTTCCTTCATTCTCGACCATTGGGTGGTGGGCACCTATTTTGCTGGTGACACTGCGTGCCATTCAGGGATTTGCCGTCGGCGGCGAATGGGGAGGCGCAGCGTTGCTTTCCGTTGAAAGTGCGCCGAAAAATAAAAAAGCCTTTTACAGTAGCGGTGTACAAGTTGGCTACGGTGTAGGTTTACTGCTTTCAACCGGACTGGTTTCATTGATCAGTATGATGACGACTGACGAACAGTTTTTAAGCTGGGGCTGGCGCATTCCTTTCCTGTTTAGCATCGTACTGGTACTGGGAGCATTGTGGGTGCGCAATGGCATGGAGGAGTCCGCGGAATTTGAACAACAGCAACATAATCAAGCGGCCGCGAAAAAACGCATCCCGGTTATCGAAGCTCTGTTACGACATCCCGGTGCTTTCCTGAAGATTATTGCACTACGACTGTGCGAGTTGCTGACGATGTACATTGTTACTGCCTTTGCACTTAATTATTCAACCCAGAATATGGGGTTACCGCGCGAACTTTTCCTTAATATTGGTTTGCTGGTAGGTGGATTAAGCTGCCTGACAATTCCCTGTTTTGCCTGGCTTGCCGATCGTTTTGGTCGGCGCAGGGTTTATATTACAGGCGCGTTGATCGGAACGTTGAGCGCATTTCCTTTCTTTATGGCGCTTGAAGCACAATCTATTTTCTGGATAGTTTTCTTCTCCATAATGCTGGCAAACATTGCGCATGACATGGTGGTGTGTGTGCAACAACCGATGTTTACCGAAATGTTTGGTGCCAGTTATCGCTACAGTGGTGCTGGAGTCGGTTATCAGGTTGCCAGTGTGGTTGGCGGTGGATTTACACCTTTTATTGCCGCTGCACTCATCACTTACTTTGCCGGGAACTGGCATAGCGTCGCCATTTATTTGCTGGCTGGATGCCTGATTTCTGCAATGACCGCTTTATTGATGAAAGACAATCAACGCTCGTGATAGCCTGGCGAAGATCATCCGATCTTCGCCTTATACTTTTGTTTCACATTCCTGTGACATACTATCGGATGTGCGGTAATTGTATGGAACAGGAGACACACATGAATAATAAGGGCTCCGGTCTGACCCCAGCTCAGGCACTGGATAAACTCGACGCGCTGTATGAGCAATCTGTAGTTGCTTTACGCAACGCCATTGGCAAATATATTACAAGTGGCGAATTACCTGATGAAAACGCCCGCAAACAAGGTCTTTTTGTCTATCCATCACTGACCGTAACCTGGGACGGTAGCACAACTAATCCCCCCAAAACGCGCGCATTTGGTCGTTTTACCCACGCAGGCAGCTACACCACCACGATTACTCGCCCTACTCTCTTTCGTTCGTATCTCAATGAACAACTTACGTTGCTGTATCAGGATTATGGTGCGCATATCTCGGTGCAACCCTCGCAGCATGAAATCCCTTATCCTTATGTCATCGATGGCTCTGAATTGACACTTGATCGCTCAATGAGCGCTGGGTTAACTCGCTACTTCCCGACAACAGAACTGGCGCAAATTGGCGATGAAACTGCAGACGGCATTTATCATCCAACGGAATTCTCCCCGCTATCGCATTTTGATGCTCGCCGGGTTGATTTTTCCCTCGCACGGTTGCGCCATTATACCGGTACGCCAGTAGAACATTTTCAACCGTTCGTCTTGTTTACCAACTACACACGTTATGTGGATGAATTCGTTCGTTGGGGATGCAGCCAGATCCTCGATCCTGATAGTCCCTACATTGCCCTTTCTTGTGCTGGCGGGAACTGGATCACTGCCGAAACCGAAGCGCCAGAAGAAGCCATTTCCGACCTTGCATGGAAAAAACACCAGATGCCAGCATGGCATTTAATTACCGCTGATGGTCAGGGTATTACTCTGGTGAATATTGGCGTGGGACCGTCCAATGCTAAAACCATCTGCGATCATCTGGCAGTGCTACGCCCGGATGTCTGGTTGATGATTGGTCACTGTGGCGGATTACGTGAAAGCCAGGCCATTGGAGATTATGTCCTTGCACACGCTTATTTACGCGATGACCACGTTCTTGATGCGGTTCTGCCGCCCGATATTCCTATTCCGAGCATTGCTGAAGTGCAACGTGCGCTTTATGACGCTACCAAGTTAGTCAGCGGCAGGCCTGGTGAAGAAGTCAAACAGCGGTTACGTACTGGCACGGTGGTAACCACAGATGACAGGAACTGGGAGTTACGTTACTCAGCTTCTGCACTTCGTTTTAACTTAAGCCGGGCCGTAGCAATTGATATGGAAAGTGCAACCATTGCCGCGCAAGGATATCGTTTCCGCGTGCCATACGGGACACTACTGTGTGTTTCAGATAAACCGTTACATGGTGAGATTAAGCTTCCCGGCCAGGCTAACCGTTTTTATGAAGGCGCTATTTCCGAACACCTGCAAATTGGCATTCGGGCGATCGATTTGCTGCGCGCAGAAGGCGACCGACTGCATTCACGTAAATTACGAACCTTTAATGAGCCGCCGTTCCGATAATAAGTTATGAACCTTCTTATCAGAAATAGATGTGAAGGATTAAGTAAGACATCTGGCAAATAGCCTGCAATAAACGCGGGCTGTTTGCTTCCTTGGGCAGATGCGAGTTTTATTATCGTCTTAATGATTTCCACATATTAAAAGCAAGTATGCTTTCAAAACACAATTATAAAAAATCCCGCCAACAACATTAGTTTTTATAAAATTAAATATAAGATTATGGCTTTAGAATATTTTTATTTCTAATAGACGAGATTTTTCCTGTTATGATATAATATGCCGAATTAACACATGTTAACGATTTACCAGTAATGTAAATAAATTTTCGAGGAGATCATTCCAGTGGGACGTAAATGGGCCAATATTGTTGCTAAAAAAACGGCTAAAGACGGTGCAACGTCTAAAATTTATGCAAAATTCGGTGTAGAAATCTATGCTGCTGCCAAACAAGGTGAACCCGATCCAGAATTAAACACATCTTTAAAATTCGTTATTGAACGTGCAAAACAAGCACAAGTTCCAAAGCACGTTATTGATAAAGCAATTGATAAAGCCAAAGGCGGCGGAGATGAAACGTTCGTGCAGGGACGTTATGAAGGCTTTGGTCCTAATGGCTCAATGATTATCGCTGAGACATTAACTTCAAATGTTAACCGTACGATTGCTAACGTTCGCACAATTTTCAATAAAAAAGGCGGCAATATCGGAGCGGCAGGTTCTGTCAGCTATATGTTTGACAATACGGGTGTGATTGTATTTAAAGGAACAGACCCTGACCATATTTTTGAAATTTTGCTTGAAGCTGAAGTTGATGTTCGTGATGTAACTGAAGAAGAAGGTAATATTGTTATTTATACTGAACCTACTGACCTTCATAAAGGAATCGCGGCGCTAAAAGCAGCTGGAATCACTGAGTTCTCAACAACAGAATTAGAAATGATTGCTCAATCTGAAGTTGAGCTTTCCCCAGAAGATTTAGAAATCTTTGAAGGGCTTGTTGATGCCCTTGAAGATGACGACGATGTACAAAAAGTTTATCATAACGTCGCAAATCTCTAATTATATGTTAAAGAAATCTGTCTTTATGGCAGATTTCTTTAATCTCATATAATCCTTATAAAAATATAATGTTTAACTCGTCATATTGCTTATAAAAAATCCCCGTTCCCAGAGAAATAATATTTATTAAAATGGCAGGTCTTCTTTTTCTGATTACCGAAGACAAAGTGGCAATTACGTATAGTTTCCCGATAAAGACGCGACAGCTACATCCCGCATAAGGCATTTTTCTCTTTATCTTTGTACGGTACTTCATGGAACAGAATTTTTGACCTTGTGAATCGTGATGTCTGTTGGGGAGGGGCAATTTGCTCACTGAAGCGTGAGACTCGATTAAGCGCACGAAACACAGAAATCAAAAACCCGGCCACTTTTTTACAAAGTGACCGGGTAAAAATAATTTTTATTTTTTAACTGTCCTGAGACTCATAGAGATGTCTCAAAACTAAAATTTGGCTCCTCTGACTGGACTCGAACCAGTGACATACGGATTAACAGTCCGCCGTTCTACCGACTGAACTACAGAGGAATCGTGAGAACGAGGCGAATATTAGCGATGCCCACCCACAATGTCAAAGCCTGTTTTTTAAATTTGAAATCGTTTGCTGAAATAATCTGCATTTTGTCGTTTATTCCGACACAACTGGCTTTTTTTCACACTTTTGCGGCTCGGATCGAGGGTATTTCCATAGCCAACGTCCAGTAACCATTCGCCAGTAAAACAGCACGGCCCGCACAGCCCAGTCGGCAAACATTCCCATCCAGACACCAACCACACCCCAGCCAAGCATGATTCCCAGCACATAACCGACTACAACCCGACAACCCCACATGCTCAACATCGAAACCCACATGGCGTAACGGGCATCACGAGCACCTTTAAATCCAGCGGGTAGCACCCATGAGGCGGACCAAATAGGCATAAATAAAGCATTTAGCCAAATCAGAATCACAACGACGTGTTTAACCTGTGGATCCTGGGTGTAAAACGATGCCATAACCCCGGCAAAGGGAGCCGTTAGCCAGGCGATGGCCGTTAATCCAAGAGTGGACAGCCAGAACACATGCCGCAACTGAATCTCTGCTTGCGCTATCTGCCCTACCCCCAACCTTCGGCCTGTAATGATCGTAGAAGCAGAACCGAGCGCACTTCCGGGTAAGTTGATAAGAGCCGCAATTGAGAACGCGATAAAATTTCCGGCAATAACGCTGGTCCCCATCCCGGCAACGAACATTTGGGTTAATAACCGACCACTGGTAAATAACACTGATTCGACACTCGCTGGAATACCAATCCCCATGACTTCCCAGATAATGCTAAAATTCAGCGGTTTAAAATAGCTCTTTAACGAAATCCTTAGCGCAGGATTAAAACCAATCGCCAGCACCCACAAAATTGCAACTGCGCCAATATAACGAGAAATGGTTAAACCCAACCCAGCCCCGACAAATCCCAGTCCCGCCCAGGAGAAAAGGCCGTAAATCAATATGCCGCTAATAATAATATTAAGAATATTCAGGCTACCGTTAATCAGTAGCGGTATTTTCGTATTCCCTGCACCACGAAGTGCCCCGCTACCAATAAGAGTGATGGCAGCTGCTGGATAACTGAATACGGTCAGCTCCAGATAAGTCAACGCCAGTGCTTTAACGTCTGTCGTGGCATCACCCGCGACGAAATCAATAATTTGTTCGCCAAAATGATGAATTAGCGTTGCCAACAGTACGGCAAACAACGTCATGATCACCAATGACTGCCGCGTCGCCACCCTCGCTCGTCGTCGATCTCGCTTACCGAGACTAAATGCTACAACGACAGTAGTACCAAGATCGATAGCTGCAAAAAAAGCCATAATGACCATATTGAAGCTGTCCGCCAACCCCACGCCGGCCATCGCATCTTTTCCCAGCCAGCTGACCAGAAAAGTGCTCAGGACCCCCATCAACAGGACACAGGCGTTCTCCATGAAGATAGGAACAGCAAGCGGGGTTATCTCGCGCCAGAACAACACTTTGTAGCTCTTGCGTTTAGAGTGCCAGCGAGTGCCGTGAACAACCTGGCGTAAAGCAGAGGAGATATTCAAAGCCGACCTTAATTGCAGAAAGTGAAACCACATTTCAAATGATGAGGGAGAATCAGCAAAGCTGCAAAGATTTTCGCCAACAAATTGTCTGCAAATGCAACAAACTGTTGATAGAAACGGCAAACAGTTGGGAAATTTAAAAATCGGGTTTGACAAAATATTTTTCGCCGTTAAGATGTGCCTCAACAGCGATTCCTCTGTAGTTCAGTCGGTAGAACGGCGGACTGTTAATCCGTATGTCACTGGTTCGAGTCCAGTCAGAGGAGCCAAATTTCTGAAAAGCCCGCTTTTATAGCGGGCTTTTTGCTATATCTGATAATCAATTTCCTCTTCACTGTTTTCCATCACCTGGCGCTTGATATCCTCAACTGACAGTCCTGCATTACAAAGTTCCAGAAAGCGCCAGACATAGTTACGCTGAAGTTGCCCTCGCTTCAGTCCCAACCAGACAGTATTAGCATCGAAAAGATGCCGCGTATCCAGGCGGATTAAATTCTTTTCCTCTTGTTCGCCGCTGGATTGTTCGGCAACTAATCCGATCCCAAGCCCAAGAGCAACATAGGTTTTAATGACATCAGAATCCTGTGCACTTAATACAATATCTGCCGGCAAACCTTTGCGGGCAAATGCGTCATCAATGCGTGAGCGCCCCGTAATCCCCTGTCGGTAAGTAATTAACGGCCACTTCGCTATTGATTCCAGCGTCAACGGTGTAATTTGCGTCAAGGGATGATCGAGTGGAACAAGCAAACTATGGTGCCAACGAAACCACGGGAAGGCGACGAGCTGCGGGTCATTACTCAAACGCTCGCTGGCGATACCAATATCAGCTTCGCCATTTTGCAACAACGTCGCAATTTCCTGTGGTGTACCCTGGATTAGCTCCAGCCGAACCTCCGGGAAAAGTTCGCGAAAAGCTTTAATGACCTCAGGCAAGCTATAACGTGCCTGAGTATGCGTCGTTGCAATAGTGAGAACGCCAGACGTATCGTTGGTAAACAGGTCTGCGAGCCGACGAACATTACTGGCTTCATTCAGAATGCGTTCTGCAATGACCAGTAATGCTTTGCCCGGTTCAGTCATGCCCAGCAGTCGCTTACCTCGTCGAACAAATATTTCGATGCCAAGTTCATCCTCCAGTTCCCGAATATGACGGCTAACGCCTGACTGTGAGGTAAAAAGCATATTCGCAACCTCTGTCAGGTTGTAATCCTGACGTGCAGCCTCGCGGATTATCTTTAGTTGTTGGAAATTCACGGTAAACTCCGGGCAGTTCAGATATCCCGTTATTGTTAAAGTCTAATGCCCGGCATAACAAATAATAAAAACCCGCATCTTATTCCATCCCGATATAACGCTTAGCTCACCAATTGCCACTGCCTTTTTTCCATCACTGGAGAACTAATCACTGACATTAACAACTCTTTCACTGCCTGTGCCTGTGGTGACAAGTTTGCTCTGGCGGGTAAATTTAAGGACAAAGAGAGACTCATTGAAGGAGTGGTAATGCGTGACATCCACCCATTTACTGCGCCACATAACGAACGCGCAGCCGATTCAGGTAATACTGCAACGCCCATGCCGCTGGCAATCGCTGCGGTAAGCGTGGCAATAGACTCAATTTCACCAATGACTTTTGCCGTGAGCCGCCGTAGGGAAAAAGCCTCATCAACACGAAGTCTAACAGCGCTGTAATCACTGGGGAGAAAAAGGTTCATTTGCGCAATAGCATTAACATCAACGCTTTGCCCCGGGCAATCTTGAGTTCCTACCAGGAAAAGATCTTCTTTCAGCAAAGCCTGACTGGATACCCCAGCCACAGGGGAATGCTCATAAATCACCGCCATATCGAGTTGGTGATTTATCAGTTTTTCGTTAAGCACTGCACCACTATTTTCATGAAGATAGATAACGACCTCCGGGAATTCAGCGCGAACCGCCTGTAATAAGGGCATGGTGATGGATGACGCAGCGGTTCCTGGCGCAAAGCCAATCGAGACTTGCCCCGATAATGACTGACCAACGTTATGCACCGCCAGTTGGGCCTGCTCACACTGACGTAAAATGGCCCGTGCATGGGTATAGAGAATTTTTCCGGCGCCTGTTGGCGTAACGCCCCGTTTTGTGCGAATCAAAAGCTGTTGATTTAACTCACCTTCCAGTGTGGCAACCTGCTGGCTGAGCGCTGGTTGTGCGATATGCAATACTTCAGCAGCCTGGGTCAGGCTACCAATATCTACAATTTTTACGAAGTATTTCAGGCGTCTGAAGTTCATGTTGCCTCCGGTTTTTAAGAATCGGCCCAAGTGCCGCCATTACTTACAACCAGAATGCAAGATGCTTGCCAGTTCTATTTTAGCGTTGATGCGCAAGCTAACCAACTGTCAAATAAGAGATTATGATAGATTCGTCATTGGCCCTTTTTATCAGCAGTCGCATTCACCTGCCCTATAAAAGGGGGGTATGCACCACGATGGTTCATTACCCAATAAGATTGAAAGCTCACCACTTTGTTGAAATTGTCAGCAAACAAACAAAAAAATGCATTTCACCCTTTGACATCACCATGCACTGCCATTAATATGCGCCCCGTTCACACGATTCCTCTGTAGTTCAGTCGGTAGAACGGCGGACTGTTAATCCGTATGTCACTGGTTCGAGTCCAGTCAGAGGAGCCAAATTCAAAAAAGCCTGCTTTCGAGCAGGCTTTTTACTTTCTAATTACCAACGCTCTTAAAACATCTGTCTTGAACCAGAACTAATTTGCACAGGCATTCCCGATCGATGTTGCAACGCAGCATTTGCGCGATTTACATCAACTTCTTGCCCGTTGATAAACGCCCGCAAAGATGGGGTTACCGGCAATGGCACTTTTCGGTCAGACTCATATTCTGCACGATTGCGCGACAGCGGCTCATGAACTTCCAGCCACTTTGAACCATCCGGTTCCGTTGTGTATTTCACTGGCTGATCAATAATTTGTACACGAGTGCCTACAGGAACATTATCAAACAGATATTTGATATCGTCATTACGCAGACGAATACAGCCCTGACTTACGCGGAGCCCAATACCAAAATTGGCATTGGTACCGTGGATGGCATACAACTTGCCAATATAAATCGCGTACAGCCCCATGGGGTTATCGGGCCCCGCAGGAACAAATGCGGGCAAACTCTCCCCTCGTTTCGCATATTCGCGCCGGGTGTTCGGCGTTGGCGTCCAGGTTGGTGCTTCTTGTTTACGTTCAACGGTAGTCACCCAGTTACGCGGGGTTTCTCGCCCAGCCTGGCCGATACCAATAGGAAAGACTTCCACTGTATTACTGTCTGGCGGATAGTAATAAAGACGCATTTCAGCGACGTTAACCACAATCCCTTTACGAACAGTGGCGGGCAAAATCAGTTGCTGCGGAATGGTGAGTTGTGAGCCAGGCTTCGGCAAAAAAACATCAGCGCCCGGATTCGCTTCCAGCATATTACTTAACCCTTGCCCGTATTGTGCGGCAAAAGTCTCCAGCGGCTGAGTATTGTGATCAGGAACAGTTACAGTAAGCGACTGCCCCACTAAACGGCTACCCTCTGGAGGTAATGGATAAGTTACCGCCAGGCTATTTTGGCTGGCAAAAAGCAGAGCAAATGAGCAAAGAATATTTACACGACGCATCATGTCCCTTTCCTAAGTCGCGAATACTATCCGATAAGTATAGCTTTTATCAGACTTTTCGTTTTTAGCTGTTCAAATCAGAAGTCGTATTCCCCGGTAGAACAATATTACTGGCAGCAAGTTCGCCCATGTTGTTGTATATCGCACAAGCAGCTTCGATGATGGACATCGCCAGAGCTGCACCACTCCCCTCACCTAAACGCATATCCATATTGAGATAAGGCTCCAGCCCCAAATGCGAGAGCGCTATACGCGCGCCTTTTTCTGCCGACAAGTGAGAAGGAATGAGATACGGTTTGATTGCAGGAGACATCTGGCAGGCTGCGAGCGCAGCAGCATAAGAAAGAAATCCATCCAGCAACACGGGTAAACCGCAGGAAGCAGCACCTAACATCACTCCAGCTATTCCGACCAAATCAAATCCACCCACTTTTGCCAGGACATCAACACCATCCTGAGGATTTGGTTGATTCAACGTAATCGCCCGACGCACAACATCAATTTTATTAGCCAGTTTATCTGTCGGCAGGTTTGCGCCAATCCCAACCACTTCTTCAGGATCCCGGCCAGTGATTGTGCTGACTATTGCCGCTGCCGGTGTCGTGTTTGCCATCCCCAGTTCACCTACACCAAACAGCGTGACACCGTTTTTTGCCAGCTCCCGCGTATAACATATGACGTCCAAAAGCAACTTTTCAGCCTGACGGCGACTCATTGCCGGAGCTGAAGCAATATTGCCGCTACCTCGTGCGACACGCATGTTGATAAGCCCGGGGATAGGCTCAGCAGTATCAATACCAACATCAATTACGTGGACGTTAGCGCCCGCTTGTGCTGCCAGCACACACACGCCGGTTGTTCCACGGGTCATATTTTCAGCCTGTATGGCTGTCACTTCTTTTGGAGAAATAGCGACCCCTTCCTCCCAGACGCCGTGATCGGCACACATAACCAGTACTGCTTTTTTGCCCACATGCGGTATGCCATTCAACCCCGGCATTCCTGCCAGTTGTATGGCAAGCGCCTCCAGCTTTCCCAGGCTACCAACAGGTTTGAGTAACCCGTCAACATGCCGTTGTGCACGCGACATAGCGGCAGAATTGATGGCTGGGATCGTATTCAGTAAATCGGCAAGTATTTGCATGTCACGTCTCTTTATAGCAGTGCCAGCAGGAAAACCAGTTCACCAAACTCTATGGCTGCTCCCAGCGTATCGCCCGTTTGCCCGCCCAGCGTACGTTTGAGAAGCTGACCGAGGATGAAAATCGCCACCATCGTCACCACCATAGCAGCCACACCATGCATACCCGGCAATAATACGGCAGCAAAAATAGCGGCTAAGCCGAGTGTGACGCAGGTTTGTCGCCCATCAATTTTGCCAATGAACACATTGCCAAGCCCTTCTTCCCGCGCATAACGATGACGATACATCAATAATGCGGCAGTCCCGCGGCTGACCGCACATGCTGCCGCCAGCGATGCAAGGATCGGTTCGCCACGCAGAGCCAACTCGCTTAACACCAGAATCTTTGCCAGTACCACAAAAATCAATGCCAGACCGCCGTGGGTGCCTAAACGGCTATCACGCATGATTTCCAACATGCGATCGCGGCTACGTGCAGAAAATACGCCATCACAGGTATCAGCGAGGCCGTCCAGATGGAATCCCCCGGTCATCAGCGCCAGCACAAGTACGCTAAACAGTGCCGCCAGTGGTACGCCACACCATGCCTGCAGCACCATGAAGACCAGCCCGCTAATCGCGCCAAGCAATAATCCAATCAAAGGAAAAGTAATAATACCGCGAGAATAATGCTCGAAATCCAGTCCCTGGGACCAGCGACGCGGTACAGGCAGACGCGTAATAAATGAGAGCATCGCCCAAAATAATTTACTCATTTGATTTTTACTCCAATACCCGAAACCACCAGCCATACTTCATTTGCCGCAGCGGCCAACTGCTGATTTACCCGCCCGGCAATATCACGAAAATGTCGTGCCAGACGACTCTCCGGCACAATCCCCATTCCCACTTCGTTAGTCACTAATACAACCTTTGCGGGGCAACGTTGGCAGGCAGCAATCAACGACTGAATCTCAGCATTAATCGCCTGTTCCATCGCCTGATAATCCCATTCATCAGGGTCTTTATCGCCGCCATAATCAAACAACAGATTAGTCACCATTGTGGTAACGCATTCCAGCAACACAGCCTCATTCGGGTTAATGTCTGCATGAATTAATTCATCAAGATGTTGCCAGCGCTCCACTGTGCGCCAGTGCTCCGGGCGGCTTTGCCGATGATGTTCTATCCGTGCAGCCATCTCATCATCAAGGATTTGCGAGGTAGCGATATACAGAACCTGTGAAGAGTCCCCAATAAGCACCTCTGCGTGGCGACTCTTCCCGCTCCGTGCGCCTCCCGTCACCAAAATCATCATACCGACTCCTGATTCAAATGTATGATGGTATTCATTGAACAGAGCAATGGATCCCCCACCGTTGCTGACCGCAAAACATTTACGCGATTAATACTGCGCGTAATATAATTAAAAATCCAGCATTCTCAATCCATTACGAAATAAGATGGCATTACGGAATAGCCAGACTTTCTCGTGTTAACGTCCGACAAAATGCGTCATTGACAGCGGTTTCTGTGGATTGACACATTTCATTCAGATAATGAATTAATGCTACTGCCGGACCAACCAGCAAACGGGCATTGTGTTCTGAAATCCAGGCTATTGATTCAACGTCAGCGACAGATCTGCGCTGTAAAAGAAGTTGTAAAACAACGCAATAAAATTATCCGGAATGGTGGCGACTATGCACTAGAACACCACAATTTCGCTCTCTCGGTAAGGCACTGTCACAGCATTCAACAGAATGTGACTTGCCAGATTTATTAGCGCCACCAGATGTTTAACCGGGTAACCACGACCCAGTCGGGGATATATTCCATCTTCTCGCTGACATCATCAAGAATAAAAAGGTTTATCACACTCAGAGCAACGTTCTTCAGCAGGCGGGATAATTCTTCAACATTTAAAAGATGTGTTATTAAAGGCATACAAACTGGACGTATTGTATTTTCTTTTGGTGGTTGACCTAAGGTAGCAGTTTATCCTGATGCGCTGAGATTTCTGTAATATCTACGTCAACATTCTCCTCGAATAGAAAATGCAGCCTCGGCAAGTGATTCACATTTTTTAACAAAGCGTTGTTAGCGTGCCATTTTCAGAAGCTCTCCAAGAAAGCGAATTCTTTTCTCAAATTCTGCATTCTCAGACACAGCTTTCTACTCCATGGCAATGGCCCAAATACGAAGTTGCTCAGGATCATTAGTGGTGCTGAGAAGTTAAATAACCATGCGGAGTACAACTCGTCATCACGTATTTATATATCATGAAGCTATTGTTGTGTTTTGTACATCAGTAGATGTATTCTGATATACTCCTTTTTCTAGACATAACCTTTCACCTGCTTGCAAAGCTTCTGTGTTCTGACATTGCCAAATTGTTGCAATTCTGTATCCAGCCTTCTTTCAGTCATAGCTTCGGGCCGCGATAAGACTCACTGATCTGACCCTGATTCCTCTTGCAGACTTTATAGACCAATTAAAATGCAGTTTCTGCAGGTCAACGTCTGACCATCATTGTCATCACTCTGGCCATTAGAGTAACCTTCTGCATTCATCCTTTTGTAAAAAGTTTATGTCAGTATCAGCAATTAACCGGACCTGATACTGATATGAGTCTTACCGCATATACGGTCAATTTCAGCAATTAATTACATTATCCACGCCAAAGTGTTTGTCATCGCAATGATGGTACCTTCTTTCAGACACCATTTTTTCAACTCCGTTTTCCACGGACCGCACTCTTATGTCAAGAGTACGGTCCGTGGATACAACCAGAGACCGACTGACACGAGTCAGAGGAAACGACGGATATGTTCAGTCGTAAAATATCTATCAAAAAACATGATTAAGGTCAAAAATGTTTGATATTTACAATTTATGAAGATGACAATAATCACAGATACATGAGAACATAAATGATAATAATTATCATTACAGCAATCATTTGTACTTTGTATTAATGAGGGATGAAATGTTATATAATATACCTTGTCGAATTTATATCCTTTCCACTCTGTCATTATGCATTTCTGGGATAGTTTCTACTGCAACCGCAACTTCTTCAGAAACAAAAATCAGCAACGAAGAGACGCTCGTCGTGACCACGAATCGTTCGGCAAGCAACCTTTGGGAAAGCCCGGCGACTATACAGGTTATTGACCAACAAACATTGCAGAACTCCACCAATGCCTCCATAGCCGATAATTTGCAGGACATCCCCGGAGTAGAGATAACAGACAACTCCTTGGCAGGCCGTAAACAAATCCGCATTCGTGGCGAAGCATCCTCCCGTGTTTTAATTCTCATTGATGGTCAGGAGGTAACTTATCAGCGCGCCGGAGATAATTATGGTGTGGGACTGTTGATAGATGAGTCTGCGCTGGAGCGTGTTGAGGTAGTGAAAGGTCCATATTCCGTACTGTACGGTTCACAGGCAATTGGCGGTATTGTTAACTTCATAACCAAAAAGGGAGGTGACAAACTTGCATCTGGAGTTGTGAAAGCTGTTTATAATTCCGCAACAGCAGGCTGGGAAGAATCAATCGCGGTCCAGGGGAGCATCGGTGGATTTGATTATCGCATCAACGGTAGTTATTCTGATCAGGGCAATCGTGATACGCCGGATGGACGTCTGCCGAATACCAACTATCGTAACAATAGTCAGGGTGTATGGTTGGGTTATAACTCCGGAAACCATCGTTTTGGCCTCTCGCTTGATCGCTACAGACTCGCGACGCAAACTTACTATGAGGATCCAGACGGAAGCTATGAGGCATTTAGTGTCAAAATACCTAAACTTGAACGAGAGAAAGTTGGGGTATTCTATGACACAGACGTGGACGGTGACTATCTAAAAAAAATTCATTTCGACGCGTATGAGCAGACCATCCAGCGCCAATTTGCCAACGAAGTAAAAACGACACAGCCTGTTCCCAGTCCGATGATTCAGGCTCTGACCGTTCATAACAAGACTGACACCCATGATAAGCAATACACTCAGGCGGTCACATTGCAGAGTCACTTTTCGCTGCCTGCTAATAATGAACTTGTTACCGGTGCACAGTACAAACAAGACAGGGTCAGCCAAAGGTCCGGTGGCATGACCTCAAGCAAATCTCTGACCGGCTTCATTAATAAGGAAACACGAACTCGCTCCTATTATGAGTCAGAGCAAAGTACAGTCTCACTATTCGCACAAAATGACTGGCGATTCGCCGATCACTGGACATGGACAATGGGAGTTCGCCAATACTGGCTTTCTTCAAAGTTGACGCGTGGTGACGGAGTATCATATACCGCAGGCATTATAAGCGATACCTCTCTTGCCAGAGAGTCTGCGAGTGATCACGAAATGGTAACATCTACAAGCCTGCGCTATTCAGGTTTCGATAACTTGGAGTTACGCGCTGCGTTCGCGCAAGGCTACGTATTTCCCACACTCTCCCAGCTTTTTATGCAGACATCTGCGGGCGGCAGTGTCACATACGGAAATCCTGATCTTAAGGCTGAACACTCCAATAACTTTGAATTAGGTGCACGATATAATGGTAATCAGTGGCTGATTGACAGCGCAGTTTACTACTCAGAAGCTAAAGATTATATTGCAAGTCTGATCTGTGATGGCAGTATAGTTTGCAATGGTAACACCAACTCCTCCCGTAGTAGCTACTATTATTATGACAATATTGATCGGGCAAAAACATGGGGACTGGAAATAAGCGCGGAATATAATGGCTGGGTTTTCTCGCCATATATCAGTGGCAATTTAATTCGTCGGCAATATGAAACTTCAACATTAAAAACAACTAATACAGGAGAACCAGCGATAAACGGACGTATAGGGCTGAAACATACTCTTGTGATGGGTCAGGCCAACATAATCTCTGATGTTTTTATTCGTGCTGCCTCTAGTGCAAAAGATGACAGTAACGGTACCGAAACAAATGTTCCGGGCTGGGCCACTCTCAACTTTGCAGTAAATACAGAATTCGGTAACGAGGATCAGTACCGGATTAACCTAGCACTCAATAACCTGACAGACAAACGCTACCGTACAGCACATGAAACTATTCCTGCAGCAGGTTTTAATGCAGCTATAGGTTTTGTATGGAATTTCTGATGACAAAAACAATCGTTATGGAATTCTTTGTCCTGATCTGCCCGCTTTGCGGGCAGGCTAACGAACGTATTGTGTTTGTTGAAGGTTTTTCGACGTTGTTTTCCATCTGGGGGTGAATATTTATTCTTCCCGCCAGCATGACTCTATAGTCATTGCTACGACAATGACTTATAAAGCTGGTTACTGAGCCTATACCTTTGTAATTCAAAAGTGATATCAGTTCACAACGCAATACTATTTTTAGATTATTTACTCTCACCCAGATACTGAATCAATGGATAATACCTTTTGATTTATCCCGACTCGGAAGAAGGTGGGATAAATATTCTCCTTCTATTGCCCCTTACTCCAACTATCATATTTTACAATATCAACGAACCGTCCATGAAGGGCTGAAATTCTCTTCCTGAAACAGCTCTGTCAGCCCGCTAATCTGTTTCAGCCTCAGCACTTCATCCTGGTCCATGCCCAACTCTGTGCCAATACGCTCATCTGTCCAGCCCAGACGCGAAAGGTCCCTGACAATGTCAGACATTGACGTTATCTGGTGTTTTCCCCTGGCACGGTTATGCCGTATGGTTGCGGCAATACGTGATGCCTGTCCCTTTCTTTCCGGATTAATACAGGTCACTGGCAGCCAACCCTTCAGACGTTTTCTCGTATCCGCTTTCCTGCCCAGCAACTGACGATGAAAACCATCCACGACCAGATAATGCTCCTTCTCTTCCGAAACCACCACAGGCTGCGTGAATCCATCCTGCTCCAGTGAATGTTTAAGCAGTTTTTTTTCACTGGAAGACATGACATTGGGATTGTAATCGTTGGCCACCACCTCATCCGCTTTCACCCACAACACACAGTCCACAGGCTCCTGTGCAAAAGGGCTGACCTCATGCAACACCCTGCGCAGATGATTAAGGGCTCGTATGGTCTCTTCTTCAGATCGTTCCTGACTGAAGTACTGTCGAATCATGTTGCTCAATACTTCCACCTCAGGTGTCACAGAATCCCCCATTCCTTCCTCCTTTCTTTCATACGCTGCAGATAACGTTCATAGTGCCGGGGTTTGTTCGGACTGAAGGAGAGGGTCCGGCACCAGAAATCATTCTTTATGAGTGTCTTACAGATACGTCGCCAAGACGGGATATCCCGGCTCCCCAGGTCATTCTCCTGTTCATCCGGGATGTCATCCGGGAAGCCCCGCGTCTGATACCAGCGCAGGTAGACAGCAATTTTATTACGGTAATGTTCTGCCGTTCTTTCCGGCATCACATCCAGCAGGAACATCGCATAGCTACGCCAGGTATGATGAGGTGGCTTCGTGATACGCTTACGCAGGGCAAAATAGGCACCGCTCTCATTGGCATAAAGCGCCCCGCTGGCAGCACCCGACACCCGCTCACACATCCTGGCCCAAGTTTCCGGCTCCAGAACATGGTAAAGCCACAGTCCCTTACGCTGTTCCGGGCCAAAAGGCTCACAGACCCGCATGTTGCGTAACGGCACGCCGGCACGGTACATCAGGTCATACAGGGGATTGTAGATAGCTCGGGTTCTGGCGTTATATATCCATATATCACGGGCTTTCCAGTCATACAACGGATACAAGGTGTAATAAAACCCTTCAGGTGACGCTGTGGTCCAGGGTTTATCATCTGCATATCTCAGTTTGCGCTGAGACACCAGTCCCATAAAGCGATTGAGCGATTCATCAGCACGAACACCAGTCAGTATTGCCACTCCACACCGGTTACCGGCAAACCAGGAAGAAAATGCCGGAACAAATTCTTCAAACGTCATGGCATACCGATAAAATGGGAAATACGACATATCTGTAATAGCGTCATCTGGTGGCTGACGAACCCACTCCACACCTGGTTCCCAGCATATCCATTCCGGCTGAAACTGAGAGACACCGTTTACCGTAGTCAGGGGGAGTGCCACCCAGTAAAAAGTCTCCGTCACATCCCGATACATCTCCCTCATCTTCAGAATGTGTGCAATTGTGCACTGGTACTGAGCTTCCCAGTCAATGAATAATACAGAGAAACGACGTTTCTTCCTGCGAGCCACATCGGCCGTAAGATGGAGCAGCACAGTAGAGTCTTTTCCTCCAGAAAAAGACAAACAAACAGATGAAAATGTCTCAAACAACCACTCAATACGGTGAATGGCCGCATATAATACATTAACATCTGTTCTTATCTTCTGTATGGTTCCCATACATATCCTAGTATAAACTATCTTGGCAGTAATATTCTGAACTACAAACTTAAACCTTCTCATCAAGAAAAAGTTCTACCTTAAGGGTATATTGTTACTATCACGAGTTCATGATAGTTAAGTTTTTAGTAAAACACGACATATGACGATACATATATTAGCAAAATTATGACAAATGAGGCTACCTTAACAAAAATTCATTAATAGCAAACACATAAATAAAGACTCTCCTACCAAAAAAACAGACTCTTCACTCCTTCTTAACTATTTTCATGAGAAATAATAAACAAGGAATTTATTACCTTTGAATACAAACTTATATATACAATGAACTTAAACTCTTGAATCATTATCCAGAGAATATCATTAATTGGTGATGACCTAGCTATGCATGGCAGCATTCATGATAATGAGTATATACTAGCCAGAATGACACAAAGAGATATTTAACTAACTAATATATTGATAGTCAATGATGACAGATCGTAGTAATATATTAATACTTAGCCCTCTGAAATATCAAGTCATGTACGATGCTCCCGTTATTTTAATTTCGTTCTAGCTGTACTTTTGAATACAACCATAACTGATTATTGCCAACTAACTGAATGAAAAATATCAATAAATACAACAAACTTACTGCCTTTTCGTTTTATTTATAAGACGTTCCAACTACAAGAACAATATAGGCACATGATTATTCCAACAATACTGGACAAAAACTCCCGTATCTGAAGATACAATAGGTGATAATTCTTTCAGGATTTTGCTCAACTATGGCCTGATGGGAGAGTCATGACGGAACTAAGGCCTTTACAAGCCAGAAGATTAGTCTTAATGCGATCACAGTTCAACTTGCTACGACTGAAATCCGTAATAGCATATAAACTCTGTTTTTTTAACAGAAATGAAGATCTTCTTGTTGCATAAATGATGCTTCTCTGCCTCTGAAAAAGTAAATATAAAGTATATTTAATAAGATTAATTTTTATGATAGTGATAATTTATGATGGGGATTCATATGGCATATCTAAAAGGATAGATTACATGTTGAATTCTACAACATCTTCGGGAAAAAGAACCGGCATTTTAGCAATTGGTGCCCATCCTGATGATATAGAATTAGGATGTGGTGCATCTCTTTCATATTATTCTAATGAAAAAGTATATATTATATCTGTTGTCATGACACCTGGTTGCTGTGGCGCAGAGTATATTGATCGTCACAAGGAATCACAAGAAGCATTAAATATGTTAGGATGCAATAAACTAATCCCTCTAAATTTTGAAGATACCAGATTATATTTGCAAATAAAAGAGATGATATCATCTCTGGAATACATAATTGAGAATGAAACGCCCCAGGATGTGGAAATTACTCGAGTTTACACCATGAATAATACTGACAGGCATCAGGATCACATTGCTGTTTATCAGGCATCAATGGTTGCCTGTCGTTATATTCCTCAAATACTAGGATACGAAACACCAAGTACATGTCTGTCATTTTTACCTCAAGTTTTTGAATCTGTAGATGAGGTCCATTTTAATAAAAAAATATTAGCATTACAAAAGCATAAAAGCCAGATCCATCGAAGATACATACAGCCAGAATACATAATTGCTCAAGCCAAATTCCGAGGACAACAGGTTAGTCATTCTATGTGTGAAGGTTTTGTTGTCCATAAGATGGTGTTGTAACGGAGTAATAGAAATGAAAACTTTGTTATTTATCTTCATGACCATAGCAATGTTGCTATGGTTTTTAAGTACGCTAAGACGTAAACCCTGTCAAAAGAAAGGCTGTATTGACGCCATTATACCAGCTTATAACGAAGGCCCGTGTCTGGCGCAGTCACTGGATAATCTGCTGCGTAACCCTTATTTTTGCCGGGTAATTTGCGTTAACGACGGATCCACGGACAATACCGAAGCGGTCATGGCGGAAGTCAAACGCAAATGGGGCGACCGCTTTGTTGCCGTCACGCAAAAAAACACCGGTAAAGGTGGCGCACTAATGCATGGACTAAAATACGCCACGTGTGATCAAGTATTTTTAAGTGATGCAGATACTTTCGTTCCACCTGATAATGATGGAATGGGCTATATGCTGGCAGAAATTGAGCGCGGCGCTGATGCCGTTGGCGGAATTCCCTCCACCGCGTTAAAAGGGGCAGGTCTGCTGCCACATATCCGCGCCACCGTAAAGTTGCCGATGATTGTTATGAAGCGCACGCTACAGCAGTTTCTGGGCGGTGCACCGTTTATTATCAGCGGTGCCTGCGGGATGTTCCGTACTGATGTATTGCGTAAGTTCGGTTTCTCTGATCGTACTAAAGTCGAAGACCTTGATCTCACCTGGACGTTGGTGGCAAACGGCTACCGTATTCGGCAGGCGAATCGCTGCATCGTATACCCACAGGAATGTAACAGTCCGCGTGAGGAGTGGCGCCGCTGGCGGCGTTGGATTGTGGGCTACGCGGTCTGTATGCGCCTGCATAAAAGACTTTTATTTAGCCGCTTCGGTATCTTCAGTATATTTCCTATGCTGTTGGTTGTGCTTTATGGCGTTGGTATTTATCTCACTACCTGGTTTAATGAATTCATCACCACCGGGCCACATGGTGTGGTGTTGGCAATGTTCCCGCTTATCTGGGTCGGCGTAGTTTGTGTTATTGGTGCATTTAGCGCCTGGTTTCATCGTTGCTGGTTGTTGGTGCCTTTAGCACCGCTTTCCGTTGTGTATGTATTATTAGCTTATGCCATCTGGATTATTTATGGACTTATTGCCTTTTTTACTGGACGCGAACCTCAGCGCGACAAACCCACCCGCTATTCCGCACTGGTGGAAGCGTCAACCGCTTATTCCCAACCTTCTGTCACAGGAACTGAAAAACTATCTGAAGCTTAATGCTAAAGAGAAAAATGTTCAGATTGCAGACCAGGTGATTATTGATGAAAGTGCCGGTGAGGTTGTTATCGGCGCGAATACCCGTATTTGCCACGGTGCCGTTATTCAGGGGCCGGTAGTGATTGGCGCAAACTGCCTGATAGGTAATTATGCGTTTATTCGTCCTGGCACAATAATCAGCAATGGCGTAAAAATTGGTTTTGCCACCGAAATTAAAAATGCGGTTATTGAAGCGGAAGCAACGATTGGTCCGCAATGCTTTATTGCCGACTCGGTAGTTGCAAACCAGGCATATTTGGGCGCACAAGTACGTACCAGTAATCATCGTCTGGATGAACAACCCGTGTCTGTTCGAACTCCAGAGGGAATTATCGCTACCGGATGCGATAAATTAGGTTGTTATATCGGGAAGCGTTCACGCCTTGGCGTACAAGTTATTATTTTGCCTGGGCGAATTATTTCTCCGAACACACAACTTGGCCCGCGCGTGATTGTAGAACGTAATTTACCTAGTGGAACTTACTCACTCCGACAAGAACTTATCCGTACAGGAGATTAAAATGATAAAGCATACGTTATTAGTGCCGTTTTTTTTTAGTGCATTGCCCGCTTATGCCGGGTTAACTTCCATTACCGCGGGCTACGATTTTACCGATTATTCTGGCGAACATGGCAACCGTAATTTAGCGTATGCTGAACTGGTAGCAAAAGTTGAAAACGCAACGCTGCTTTTTAATCTTTCCCAGGGGCGTCGTGATTATGAAACTGAACATTTCAATGCCACTCGCGGCCAGGGTGCAGTCTGGTACAAATGGAATAACTGGCTGACAACCCGAACGGGTATTGCCTTTGCGGATAATACGCCGGTCTTTGCCCGCCAGGATTTTCGACAGGATATTAACCTAGCCCTGTTGCCAAAAACGCTTTTCACGACCGGTTATCGCTACACTAAATATTACGATGATGTCGAAGTCAATGCCTGGCAAGGCGGCGTATCACTCTATACTGGCCCGGTGATCACCAGTTACCGCTATACCCATTATGACTCCAGCGATGCAGGTAGTAGTTATAGCAATATGATTTCCGTGCGTCTGAAGGACCCGCGCGGTGCTGGTTATACGCAACTATGGCTAAGCCGCGGAACAGGTGCTTACACCTACGACTGGACGCCAGAAACACGCTACGGCAGCATGAAGAGCATCAGTTTGCAACGAATTCAACCGCTGACTGAGCAACTTAATCTCGGGTTGACGGCAGGTAAAGTGTGGTTCAACACCCCAACCGATGATTATAACGGTCTGCAACTTGCAGCCCACCTGATCTGGAAATTCTAGGCAGCAGTCTATCAGTATATTTTATTCGGTAGTTTTCAGAGAAAAGCTATAACTCGGTTTGATAATAAACAATATAATTAATTTCGGGCAATAACTTATTCGTATAGAGCACCAGAGAAAAGGTGCTCTATACGAATAAGTTATTGCCCGAATCGTACATCAGTTTAATAGCTGAGATACTTTTATTTTATCATCACCGGGGTGAAGGTATCTTTATATCTCTCTAGACAGGCCCCCTGAATCTCCAGACAACCAATATCACTTAAATAAGTGATAGTCCTGATACAAGTTTTTAGAGTAGTCATTAGTGAACAGATAATTGTTAACTTAGAACCAGTAAAATGCAAACGACGCACCACGCTGGGAAAATCGCTGCTATTCAGCAGAGTTTTGTACCGAGAATTGTGGCCAGCCACTTATTGCTCTCGCGTAAGCAGGTATCCCCATCGTTTACCAGTCCAGCACATCTTGTGGTCAGGCAGAAGAAGAGCAAACTGTTACTGGACTCACTGCATGCATGGTGGAGAAAAATGCCACGCTATCCAAAAATCCAGACTGGGTGAATGGTTCAGCTGTGTACTGAATCAGTGGGGCGCACTCTGTTATTACAGTGTTGACGGTCAGGCGGAGGCAGACATAATGCCGCGGAAAAAGCCCTTTGTGCCATCTGTCTCGGAAATAAAAACTTTATGTTCTTCGGCGGCGAGCGCAGTGCACTGTTGTATGGGCTTATCGGCACTTGCCTTCTGAACGACATTGATCCGGAAGCGTATCTGCGCCATATCCTGAGCGTACTGCCGGAATAACCTTCCAACCGTATTGATGAACTCCTGCCATGGAACGTAGTTCTCACCAATAAATAAGCATCAATATGATTCTCCATTAACGCTTACCTTTTCTCAGGCTATTTTTGCTTTTTTTTGCTTTTCCCCGCCACTTTATGGTGATTATCACATCAATATACATCGATAGATATTAACGTAACTGAAGTGAGGTGAAGCATGAAATTTGAACGCCATCATGAAATATTGAAACGACTCAGTAAATTCGGTTCTGTAAAAGTATCCGATCTGTCCAATAGCCTCAATGTAACGAAAGAAACTATTCGATCAGATCTTAATGAACTTGCCAGGCTTGGCTATCTGACTCGATGTCATGGCGGTGCTTTTATCGTCCTAGACTCGCTTGATACTATTGCGAAAAATGAAATCGCTTATGCGCTTGAAAATTATGATACAGCCCAGGGAATAAAAAAAGGCCACTCAACTATGAAAAGTCAAGTATGCGTTATTGGTTCGTTTAATGTTGATATCATCAGTTATTTGCCGAGGCTTCCCACTATCGGAGAATCGCTTCTGGCAAGTAATTTTATATTTTCACCGGGGGGAAAAGGCTGTAACCAAGCGCTGGCAGCAAGCTTTGCCGATACTGATGTTTATTTCATAACAAAAGTAGGTACAGATCACTTTAGTGATTATGCGATCAACTTTATGAATTCGTCTAAGATTTATAAAAGTATAATTTATCAAACGAAAGAAACGCAAACCGGAACTGCCACGATCCTTGTTAATGAAGGTACTGGCGATAATGTTATTGCGATCTATCCCGGTGCCAACATGACAATGTCGTCCGATGAAATAACTATTCAGAAAGAAGCGATTATTAATTCTGATGTCATACTTCTGCAGCTCGAAACAAATTATACCGCTCTGCAACAAGCGATCACATTGGCGCAAAAAAACAGTATCCCGGTCATTATTAACCCGGCACCCTATAATGATATCGTCAACGAACTTATTCAGGATGTTGATTATATCACCCCCAATGAAACAGAAGCTGGTTTACTGTCCGGCATAGACGTACACGATCTTGAATCAGCTAAACGAGCTGCAGAAGCTATCCACAATAAAGGGGTAAAAAACACGGTTATCACGCTCGGTAGCAAGGGCTCGCTCGCATTTGATGGCAAAAAATTCATTCATTCGCCAGCGTTTCCAGCGGTCGTTAAAAATACGGCAGGAGCCGGGGATGCTTTTAACGGCGCTCTGGCATCAGGACTTGCGAAAGGAAAATCACTGGAATCAGCACTGTGTTATGCCAGCGCCTTTGCATCCCTAGCGGTGGAGACAAGCAATGCTTCCGACATGCCTGAACATGAATCTGTGATACATCGAATTCAGAGTATACATTATCAGCAAACTATTTTTACGCATTAAGAAGGGACAGAGAATGAATAACACCAAAAAATCACTAAAAGTGCTCTTTATTGGGGAATCCTGGCATATTCATATGATTCATTCAAAAGGATATGACAGTTTTACCTCAAGTAAATATGAAGAAGGTGCGACCTGGTTACTCCAATGTCTGAAAAATAGTCAGGTAGATGTCACCTATATGCCGGCACATACGGTACAAATTGCCTTCCCTGAAGATGTGGCACAGTTAGAACAATATGATGCCATCGTTATTAGTGATATTGGTAGTAATACTTTCCTGCTACAAAATGATACTTTTTATCAACTTCGCATAAAACCAAACGCTCTCGAACTGATTAAAGAATATGTGAATAACGGTGGTGGGTTATTGATGATTGGCGGCTATCTCTCATTCATGGGAATTGAAGCAAAAGCCAATTATAAAAATACAGTTCTGGCTGATGTGCTCCCGGTTACGATGTTAGATGGTGACGATCGTGTCGAAAAACCAGAGGGTGTTATTGCACAGCCATCACAACCTGAACATCCAGTTATTAAAGGGTTCTCTGAATATCCTTTTTTCCTAGGTTATAACCGGGCGATCGCTAAAGAAAATGCTGAGGTGGTATTAACAATAAACAACGATCCATTACTGGTCTTTGGTAACTATCACAACGGGAAAATAGCCTGCTTTATGAGTGACTGTTCACCGCACTGGGGTACACAGCAGTTTATGTCCTGGCCGTTCTATACCGCGTTGTGGGTAAATATACTGACTCATATTGCAAGATAATAATAATGGGGTAACTCCAGTTACCCCATTTACTATAATAGAAGGATTGATGTATGAAAAAGAATAAGTACTCAACTCCCTTATGGATGCTTGCCACGATTCTTGCGGGTATGCTCTCCCCTATGCAATCAGCGGTGAATGGTCAATTAGGTCACTGGTTACAGGATGGTAATGCATGCGCAGTTATCTCCTTTGCCAGTGGTTTAGTCGTGATGTTTTTTATTATTATGGCGCGAAAAGAAACCCGGCAACAATTTGCGGCAATTCCTTCTCTGATTAAAAACCGAAAAGTTCCTCTCTGGAACTGGTTTGCCGGTCTCTGTGGAGCGATGGTGGTATTTTCTGAAGGCGCATCAGCCAGCGCACTCGGGGTCGCAACGTTTCAAACCGCACTGATCTCCGCGCTATTGCTGTCTGGTTTACTTTGCGATCGCTTTGGTATCGGTGTCGACGAGAAAAAATACTTTACCCCTTATCGCATCATCGGTGCATTATTTGCGGTTATTGCTACGATTTTTGTTGTGTCACCGCAGTGGCATTCTACCTCTTTCATCTTACTTGCCATTCTTCCGTTCTTAGCTGGTTTGCTTGCAGGATGGCAGCCCGCTGGAAATGCAAAAGTAGCTGAAGCTACGGGATCCATGCTGGTTTCAATCACCTGGAATTTCATCGTTGGATTTTGTGTTTTAGGCACAGCGCTAGCTATTCGTGTCGCATTAGGGCACGTCACTGTTCAATTACCAGATGTCTGGTGGATGTATCTTGGCGGCCCGCTTGGACTAATGTCTATCGGTTTAATGGCCATTTTGGTCAGAGGTCTGGGGTTACTGATGCTGGGGGTTGCTTCAACGGCGGGCCAGTTACTGGGATCAGTATTGATTGACGTATTAATTCCATCGCTGGGCAATACCGTTTATCTGGTCACGATCATCGGAACACTGTTTGCACTGGTCGGTGCAATTGTTACCACTATTCCGGAATACAGAACCTCGAAAACAATGAAGAAAATGGAGGTATAATCATGAAAGATTATCTACAAACTGTGACGGGCCCCGTCGCCCGTGAAGATATGGGGCTAACACTTCCTCATGAACATCTGTTCAACGATCTTTCCTCTGTTGTGGATGCTCCTTGCTATCCTTTTTCACAACGGCTTGTTGATAAAAAAGTCACGGCAGAAATCCAGTGGGCATTAAAACACGATCCTTATTGCTGCGCTGATAATATGGACCGCAAACCTATTGAAGATGTGATCTTCGAAATTAATAACTTTATCTCGCTCGGTGGTCGCACCATTGTTGATGCCACAGGGTCTGAGTCTATCGGACGAGATGCGCAGGCATTACGAGAAGTCGCATTAAAAACAGGTCTGAATATTGTTGCTTCCTCCGGTCCCTACCTGGAAAAATTTGAAAGCCAGAGAATTCATAAAACGGTTGATGAACTGGCGGCAACGATCGATAAAGAATTGAATCAAGGGATTGGCGATACGGATATTCGTGCCGGAATGATCGGTGAAATAGGTGTCTCACCGACATTTACCGAAGCCGAGCATAACAGCTTGCGGGCTGCCTCGCTGGCACAGATTAACAATCCTCATGTGGCGATGAATATTCACATGCCGGGCTGGCTTCGTCGCGGTGATGAAGTACTCGACATTGTGTTAGGTGAAATGGGCGTCTCGCCAAATAAAGTCTCTCTCGCACACTCGGATCCGTCAGGAAAAGACGTGGCGTATCAGCGGAAAATGCTTGATAAGGGTGTCTGGCTGGAATTCGACATGATTGGCCTAGACATTACCTTCCCGAAAGAGGGAATAGCGCCAGGGGTGCAGGAGACTGCCGATGCCGTCGCTCATCTCATTGAGTTGGGATACGCCGATCAGCTTGTTCTCAGCCACGATGTCTTCCTTAAACAAATGTGGGCTAAAAATGGCGGTAATGGCTGGGGATTTGTTCCAGATGTTTTTCTGGCCTATCTGGCGGAGCGCGGCGTCGATAAAACGATCCTCAAAAAACTCTGTATCGATAATCCCGGACGATTATTGACCGCATAAAACCATTATCCCCCGGCACACTGCGCCGGGGGATGTCAATTAATACCCCGCCGTTAAATCATCCACCAAGCGCGAGTCGGATGCGCCGTACAACTCACCATCCGACCCAACCATAATGCTTTGCGTGCTGCCCATCGCCTCATTCAGCGCCACTTTCTGACCTTTTGCTTCCAGCAGCTTGAGCGTATCCGGACTAAACCCTTTTCAACACGCAGCTAGTCCGGCAACCACTGATGGTGGAAACGAGGCGCATTGGTCGCTTCGGCAACATTCATTCCACAATTGATGCTGTTCACCACCATTTGCAGCACGGTAGTGATGATTCAGCTACCGGTAACAAAGTGAGTACATAAAGGCCATACTGTCACGAACAGTGCAAAAGTGGCTCTTCCGCAACCTAGGTGAAGATTTTCATGCCAGTGGACTCATTACCCTCCGCCTAAGTAGTTCAAATCCGGCTCGACCATACATCTGGCGTATCAGCACCTTCAGGCGATTTACATGACCTTCGACAACACCATTACTCCAGCGACTGCTGATTGCCTCACATATAGCCGCAGCATCAGCTTCCATCCCCGCAGCTACGCACCGAAGTTCTGCTGAGCCGCTTTCGTGAACTCGAGTGAACCAGCTGCTTAGCTGTGATTTATTTTAGGTTTTCAGAATACGGTAGAACTCGAGTACCAGTTGCTGTGCTATTTTCAACTCCGGTTCTTTTTCACACATCAGACTAATAAATCGGGATGCATAATTTTCTTCGCCCCTGATTATTCTCCAGGGCATCAACCAGCGGCTTACCCGGGACACTGAAGGAAGTCTTGCGGCAGTAGTAACCGGTGGGTTCCAGCCTTTACGCCATTTGGCAACAGTATCCCTGACGATGGTTTCACTGCCTGTCCCCCCCTGGGCCACCATTTCCCGCCATATCCGGCTGGCATTATAATTACCACTTTCTCGTTGCTCTTTTAACCACTCCCTCCATGGGTCCAGAAGCCCTCGCTTTGGAGGCCGGGTTGACATTTCAGGGAATGTTCCTGAACGCACCCAGCGACTGACTGTCACTCGCGACAGGCCTGTAATACGGGATATTTCCCTGAAACTACATCCCTTGTTATGCAGGGCCATAACCTCTGTCCAATGCTGATGCCGTTTTTTGCGGGTTTGCTGTTTAAGGCGTTCCGGACGACGGAGCGATGCTACAGGCACAGATATTTCTGGCTCAGGTGATTTCTTCAGTGATAACTCTCTGACAACAAGACGTATCAGAGGCATATGTCTGTACATCATTCGTTCAGGCTCATCACCAATACTTTTTAGCAGGTGCCATCGATCGGCCACCTGTCTGGCCTGAGGTGCACCTTCACGTGCTGCTGTCGCATAGACTCCACTGCGATCACGCGAGACAACCTGTATTTCCGGATATTTTCTGAACCAGGTCGCCAGCGTACGCTGATCACGGCCGGGAAGCAGGACGAGGGGACGGTGAGTATCAAGATTGACTATTAACATACCGCAGCAGTGGCCCCGATGCCACGCCCACTCATCAATACCGACATGAGGCGCGCCTGACTGTTTCGTCTCCGGGGTATTGATAACCCTGCGAAGAAGAGTATCAGCACTGCAACGGAGACCCGCTGCCGTTGCAGCCCGTTTTCCAGCCTCACCTCCAGCTATTAATCCCAGTTGACGTTGTAAATTTTGTAACGCCTGTGAAGACTGCTGGTGTGAACCGGCGAAGGGAGCAAGCGACTCGGCAAAAATTTTACGTTAACAAGCCGGGTTACGGCAGTACCAGTGGCGGACGGAAAATACAAGCCATAGCGTCTGCCCTGAGCAGGGTAGATGCTGTATCCGGCGCCGACGACAACTATGAACAGAGTCGCTACGCTTAAAGCATTCAGGACATTGTGCTGTTTTGCGTTTTCCGTGGAGATGGAGGGTTATACCGTCAGAGCTAATAATTTGTCGACTGCATCGCCATCCGCAAGGTAACTGTAGAAGTGTCTTAAGAGAGTGCATTGCGTTGCCCATAACTTAAAACAGCTTAGATCCTTGTTCGCCAGAAAGTTTCATCCATTTTCTTCCACCCAGGTTGCGGAAGAACCACTTTTCATCCGTCGTTGACAGATGTGAAGTATGCGGGAGAAAAAGTGAATATCTAACTGTAATAACTCAGACCGGTACGAGTACCCGGGACGTCTACAATCATTCAGGGCAAAGTGCTAAAATTTCTCTATCCCGGGATGCCCCTACCAACGCAGCACTCCCGGAGATATCATTACAGCTCTACAACTGATTTCCGCGACTGAACCGCTCAGTTCCTATCCTTCCAGTTGCCTTCCTGCAGCCCCCCCTCCCTGCTGTATACCCCGGTACCACAACTCGGGCAGCACTTTTCTCCTTCATAATCTTCGTCACACATCACACAAAACCACTTTCTCACCTTCACCGTATAATCCGGAACCGTCATACCCTGCAGATGCAAACGACGGGCCTCTTTCTCTGCCGGGTCAAGCCAGGTGCATCGCAGCAGGATTTTCTCAGCGACAGTCATCTGGTCATGTTCAAACCACGGTGGTTGTCCGTCATTGCCCCGCTGAAGTGTTAACGGGCATCCACAGGACACACAGCACAAAACGTCCTGGCGGTTGTGCTTCGCTGCTTCTTTCGCCGTAACAAAATGGCCTTTGCTGTCATTCGCCATATAACAGTTCAGAATTCGCATATTTCCTCCTGAGTTGTCCGGGGAATACTGAATCCTCCGGTCTGGCAGTGTGTGCAGTACCGCTCCCCATAATAATCGTGGTGACATTGTCTGCAGTGCCAGCTGGCTTTACGCACCACGGGTAAGGCATCCGGTACGAATTGCTGCAGACGTTTAATCAACTGTATTTCTCTGCGCTCCGGCCTGACATAAGGGCACTGTTGACCGTGCTCTGTCAGCCTGTCGTCAGTGTGTTCAAACCAGGGAAGTTCAGTGTCGTATTGCGGATGGTATCTGAGTGCACTGCCACACAAGTGGCAGGTGTAGTGAGCATAAGGTGCGGCCTGTACAGTACGGGCGCCCGTCAGACGTCCGTTGCTATCAAGAGCGAGAAAGGATTTTGCGTACATAGTATATGTTCCTTACCGTCAGACGACACGCAGGCAACAGCCGTCCCGGTACGGGCAGCGTGGTCAGGTGTGAATGGCGGTTTCAGTTCAGTCTCATAAGGGAAAATCAGTGTGGTGGCCATGAACACGTCATCACACTGAAGTCAGATAACTCGTCTGTCTGGCTCAGCCACGACTGCAGCCAAAGTTGCGCTCACCGGTGCAGTGAGCTTTGGTATGCTCCTTCGCCAGATAGTCAGCACGTTCCAGCACTTGCTGAAAGCCGGTGTCATCATTACGCGCCAGCCACACCGCCGGCCAGGCCGGAAAATGCACCAGCGTGGCATGGCATCCGGCATCCACCCCCAGGGCACTGCACCAGGCCTGTTCAATCATTCCGGCCAGTGATCCCGGAGCGCGGTAATCACCGGCACGACACCAGGTATCCCGGTTGACCAGCAGCATCAGATGATAGTGTTTTTTACCTTTGCACTCCCCAAACTCCCGGGCCCAGACGTAATGCAGAGTGGTGGGATGCACGCGTTTACCTTCCCGATGCTTACGTTTCTGGTAAGCGTCGATTCGGGCTTTCAGGGCATTGATGAAGCGGGATATCACAGCTGCGTCCGTTGCTGCCGGTACATCCGGGAAACGCAGGTCAACCCGCAATGCCGTCAGGCGGGGATGAACATTCAGTGCGTGCCGCACTGTCTCACGAATACGTTGCTGCCAGAAGGGGTTGTATTTGTAGGTCATGGTTAAATCTCCGTATGGTTCATACGGAATAGCCACGTCGTAAAAAATGCGCAGAGTCCCTGAAGTGACCTCCGGCAGGGCACTGTCTCAGGCACTCTGTGATAACCCGAACGGTCGTCTCCGGACTGACGGTTGAATTTTCAGCGTTGTTTTTTTAATGTAAAAAACCGGTTACGGGTAAGGCTGTGAGGAGGGAGTGATGGTGATACGCAAAAAGAAGTGCAGGGACTGTGGAAACGCGATTACTCATAATACAGTGTGTTGCCCGTATTGTGGTTCTGTCGACCCCTTCGGCTATTACCGGAATACAGACCGTATCGTTACCATACTGCTGGCACTGATTATTGTGGTCCTGCTGACTACTGTCAGCGTCAGTGTGTATATACTGTGTAGCTGGTGAGATAACGGTTCATGTATCCCCTGAGCTGACAGTGTACCGGGTATATTAAGCGTAACCGACAGGTTCTCCTTCATACCATATTAAATTTTTCCAGGTATTGCCGCTGCCTTATTTCGTCCCATACAGGAAAACTCGTCTGGGTTTCTGACAAATACGCGAAACTCACAGCCCCTCAATATCAACCACACGCCGTAAGCCGGTAATACCTGAAAATCAGTCTATTACCGCCCGCGCCTCCGTTACCGAACGCTCAGGTGACAAGACTGAAGCCAGCACGCACTCGTAAAATTTGCGGTCAGTTCTGCCAGCCGGTTGTCAACGGCAGAGTTAAAGGCTTCCAGCTCCGCAAGGGTAAGTTTATAACGCGTGTGGGAATTCACTTTTCCCGCGTCTCCTGACGTATTACGGGCTGCCACTTACCTGGTGTCCCGCAATACAGCCTTAGTGTTCCGTTATCGGGGATCCGGACGCACCGCAACAACCGGGGAAGTATTTCTGGTTAGAGCAGTGTCAAGAGGGATTTCTCAGCCCCTCACTCACCGGCTCAGTCTCAGGGCAGGAGCATTAATACGCTCAGTTCATGTCTTATACAGGAATGGGCATAGGGGGAGCTGGCGTGTCACTGCTGATTTTACGCATCAGCGTTCATGTATTTGCACTCTGATACAGAATGCTTCACAGCGCTCTGTTACCGGAGAGATTTACTCTCTTAGGTTATTCTGGCAAATCCTTTACGTTACTCTCTGATGACTTCTTATATTTATAATACCAATCAGACAACCTTATCCCATCGGTGATATCAGTCTCCTGCTCGCCAGGAACGGGCTGACTCACTGTAACCACCTCCGAAAACAACTCTGCAATTATCAGAACGCCTGCTTCTCTCCCTGTCCTCACGAAAACTATCCCCTCTTTATCGCGCGTGCGTGCGGAAGCATCTTTTCGCACCCCCGTTACTTTATTCGTACCCCTTATAATGGGGTGTTAGCCAGCCAGACCCGGCATGATTACTGCCCCCAGTCGTCCATGATCCGGGGGGTGATGTCACCGGGTCTGGTGGGGCGCTGGTAACCGCTAATAGGGGTCAGGTCAGGCACTTTTGCCGGGACCGTCTGTAACGTGGATGCCGGTACCTGCTCCCCGTGGTTATCTGCTTAACCCATATACAAGGGAGACAGAATGACCGAATCCAGCGATTACGAATCCGTCCAGGTCTTTATCGGCGTTGATGTCGGTAAAGATACGCATCACGCTGTAGCCATTAATCGTTCAGGTAAACGCCTGTTCGATAAAGCATTACCCAACGACGAAAACAAACTCAGGTCGCTAATATCTGACCTGAAACAACATGGTCAGATACTGCTGGTTGTTGATCAGCCAGCTACCATCGGTGCGTTACCTGTCGCCGTTGCCCGCTCAGAAGGAGTCCTTGTCGGATACCTCCCTGGACTGGCCATGCGCCGCATAGCCGACTTACACGCCGGTGAAGCTAAAACTGATGCTCGTGACGCTGCCATCATTGCCGAAGCTGCCCGTACCCTGCCTCACGCGCTACGCACGCTGAAACTGGCTGACGAGCAAATCGCCGAACTCTCCATGCTCTGCGGCTTCGATGATGATCTTGCCGCACAGACAACGCAGGCCAGCAACCGTATCCGCGGCCTTCTGACCCAGATACATCCGGCACTGGAGCGCGTTCTCGGTCCGAGACTTGATCACCCGGCGGTACTCGATCTTCTCCAGCGATATCCCTCACCAGAAAAACTCGCTTCGCTGGGTGAGAAGAAGCTGGCAGCCCAGCTCTGCAAACTTGCGCCTCGTCTGGGTAAACGCCTTGCAGCAGACATAGCTCAGGCACTGGCCGAACAAACCGTCGTCGTTCCCGGCACGAATGCCGCTGCCGTAGTACTGCCACGTCTGGCACTCCAGCTCATCACGCTGCGTAAGCAAAGAGACGAGGTGGCGCTTGCGGTAGAACAGCGAGTTCTTGCTCACCCTCTTTACCCGGTCCTGACCAGTATGCCCGGAGTCGGTGTCAGGACCGCAGCCAGACTCCTCACCGAGGTCGCCTGCCGCGCCTTCGCCTCTGTCGCACATCTCGCTGCTTATGCTGGCCTTGCGCCGGTAACTCGGCGATCCGGCTCGTCAATACGCGGTGAGCATCCCTCGCGACGGGGTAATAAAGCTCTCAAACGGGCGTTGTTCCTGTCGGCCTTCGCCGCGCTCAGGGATCCGCTCTCCAGGGCTTACTACACCCGCAAAATGAGTCAGGGAAAACGACACAATCAGGCGCTTATCGCCCTGGCGAGACGACGCTGCGACGTTCTGTTCGCCATGATGCGCGACGGGACTTTTTATACCCCGCAGGCGTCATAACATGCTTGACAACTTAATAGGGGCACCCCCCGGGATTCCGCTACGGCTCTGCCATCGCAATCCCCCCGTTTATCTCCGGACAGCCAGATTCCCGATTATTTTTTACGTTTCTCCCCGGTTGTTATGCCGGTGAAGGTGGCGCGCTGTTTTCATGACCACACCGGCTGGTTTAACAACATCCGGAGGAACATTCTCATGGCTACCCCAGTTTCGCTGATGGATGACCAGATGGTCGACATGGCGTTTATCACTCAACTGACCGGCTTAACCGATAAGTGGTTTTACAAACTCATCAAAGTTGGGGGCTTTCCTGCCCCCATCAAAATGGGGCGCAGCTCCCGCTGGCTGAAAAGTGAAGTGGAAGCCTGGCTGCAGGCGCGTATTGCACAGTCCCGTCCGTAATTTTTAACCACTAACCCTTCGCCCAAAGCAGACGCAATCTCCGGCCTGCCGGCGGCGCTCTGCTGCCTGTTATCCCCCGTGAGGAATATGAAAATGAAACAACAGTATCAGACCCGTTACGAGCTGCTCCATGAAAACTACCAGAAATGGCTGACCGGCTTCACCCGGCACGCCGTATCATGGGGCGTGTGTCATCCGAATATCTACTATTTCCATAATCTGACGCCCGGGTGGGTGTCATTCAATGGCGAAAAACCGGAGATTGCCATCGTTCCCCAGAGTCTGCACCGGCTGATTTATGGTCCGGACAAACGGAGCTCCCCGTCCCTGGATGATGATCTGGTGGTGAATTTATGCACCAGCGAACACCTGCTGGTTCATCATCCGATGCTGGAAGGGATCCTGCTGTCTGAATGTGAGCGCCTGAAGCAACATTCTCTGGCAAACAAACTGATCAGCCTCTTCCGTCAGTTTGGCGGCACGGAGTTACGTCTCAAACTGGTCTGGCTCTGCTGGCTTGACTTAATGACCGGAAACAGCCTTGACGACTGGACGAAAAACCTGAAACACAAATCAGAAAAAGATCTGGAGCAATGGATCATTGCACGTCAGGGTCAGAGTGAACCACTGACAAATCTGATGGATCAGTACGTGCTTATGGCATACCGTACATCGGTTGATGCCGCTCACAGTTGATGTCTGATAACCACAGGGCTGGCAGCAGAAAACCAGCCCTGTGGTAAAATACAGTAATAGCGGCGTACATCAGGCACGCCGCTCACTCGTCCACAGATCATATACGTCATTATACTGCGCGATAACGGAGGGCTTCAGCACCCGGTCATTTCTGAGCGGGTATGAATACCATTGATGATGCGAAGCAGCCACGGGCAGAAACGTTCTTCACAACCAGGTGCCTCCATCTTCACTGCAGGCTGAATGTGCCGGCTTGTTATCCACCAGAAATGGTATGCTCCGGTACATGCATACCCCGGAGACTATAAACGCACTGAATCATAGCCTCCCACCTCAGCAGGAGGCAGTCAGCTTTCAGGCGGAAAAACGTTGCAGTTAAAGATCGTGAGAATCGCTGTTTCGTTGCATAGCAACCCGAACAGTTGTAGTTGAAACATTTTACCTGCATCAGCACATGGTCAGGCGCCGTCTGTATGGCGTGGAATACTGATGTTTCGGCTGATGGCAAGCCTCATTCTCTGTGGAAACAGGGGCGCGCATTAGCTTCTCAACCAGAGAGTGTCACAAAGACAAATATTGCTGAAAATCGCATTCATCGTTCAGGCGTGAATGCCCGGAGACAAAAGCCGCTGTCCGCACAGCCCCCCTCTGATCTGAACAAAAAGCATACACACAACAGGCTCACCTGACCCCGAAAAACCATAACTTCAGCAATACCAGTGACACCAGCACGTTACCTCAGTGCCACATCTTCAGACCGCGATCAATCTGAAATGTGACTATCGGGGCAATATCCCAGTTTTGTGGTACACGATAACCAGAAAACATCCCCTGAACCGCCAGCCAGAAAGACCGGCCACAAAAGGGTTAAGCTGAAATCGTTTATGGATTACATCGACATATGCCTGGCAGAGAATGTCCGGAATGACGAGGTTATCTTTGCGGAGATTAAGGCAATGTGTCAACGACGGATGAAAAGTGATCCACTTATATCTCCACCAACGGCCCAATATTGATCCACCGTTTTACTCAGGATTAGCTTCTGCTATAACCCCGGCTTTTCGTTTCTGTCTGAGTCGATAGCTTTCTCCTTTGATTTGAACGACATGTGAGTGGTGTAAGATACGGTCCAGCATCGCTGAGGTCAGTGCTGCATCACCGGCGAACGTTTGATCCCACTGCCCGAACGGCAGATAGCCTATTTCATCAATGATGAGCAGGCGGGGGGCCATTACTCCACGCTGAAGCGTCGTTTTATAACGGCCCTGACGTTGTGCCGTAGATAACTGAAGTAACAGATCTGCTGCTGTTGTGAAGCGAACTTTGATACCTGCACGGACGGCTTCATAGCCCATCGCTATTGCCAGATGGGTTTTCCCCACACCTGATGGCCCCAGTAATACGATATTTTCATTACGTTCTATGAAGCTGAGTGAGCGTAACGACTGGAGTTGCTTCTGCGGTGCTCCGGTGGCGAATGTGAAGTCATACTCTTCGAACGTTTTCACCGCCGGGAAGGCTGCCATTCGGGTATACATCGCCTGTTTACGTTGATGACGTGCCAGTTTTTCTTCATGAAGCAGATGCTCCAGGAAGTCCATATAACTCCATTCCTGGTCTACTGCCTGTTGTGACAGCGCAGGCGCTGCGCTTATAAGGCTTTCCAGTTGCAACTGCCCGGCGAGCGCCATCAGTCGTTGATGTTGCAGTTCCATCATCACGCCACTCCTCTGCAGAATGAGTCGTAGATGGAGAGTGGATGATGCAGGGGGTGTTTGTCGAAGTTCACCAGATTTTCACCAGGATGCACGTCATACTCTTTTTTCTCCGGAGGCAGTGCCAGCATGGACTGCTGCTCTTCGAGCCAGCGATCGCAGGGACGGGCCTGGATTGTTTCATGCTTTCGTTGGTTAGCGACATCGTGCAGCCAGCGCAGACCGTGGCGGTTGGCTGTTTCAACATCGACAGTGATCCCCATCGGGCGCAGGCGAGTCATTAGTGGGATGTAAAAACTGTTACGGGTGTACTGCACCATCCGTTCCACCTTACCTTTAGTCTGTGCCCTGAAGGGGCGACACAGTCGGGGAGAGAAGCCCATCTCCTTGCCGAACTGCCACAGCGAAGGATGGAACCGGTGCTGACCGGTCTGATATGCGTCACGTTGCAGAACCACAGTTTTCATATTGTCATACAACACTTCGCGCGGCACACCACCAAAGAAGCGGAACGCATTACGATGGCAGGTTTCCAGCGTGTCATAACGCATATTGTCAGTGAATTCGATGTACAACATTCGGCTGTATCCGAGAACAGCAACGAACACGTGAAGCGGTGAGCGGCCATTACGCATAGTGCCCCAGTCAACCTGCATCTGTCGTCCGGGTTCAGTTTCGAACCGAACGGCAGGCTCCTGCTCCTGAGGAACCGAGAGAGAACGAATGAATCCCCTGAGAATGGTCATTCCGCCACGATATCCCTGGTCTCTGATCTCGCGAGCGATTACCGTTGCCGGGATTTTGTAAGGATGAGCATCGGCGATGCGTTGACGAATATAATCCCGGTATTCATCCAGGAGTGAAGCAACAGCAGGTCGCGGCGTATATTTTGGCGGCTCAGATTTTGCCTGCAAATAACGTTTAACCGTATTGCGGGAGATCCCCAGTTCTCTGGCAATCGCCCGGCTACTCATTCCCTGCTTGTGCAGGATTTTAATTTCCATAACTGTCTCAAAAGTGACCATAAGCTCTCCTGAATCAGGAGAGCAGATTACCCCCTGGATCTGATTTCAGGCGTTGGGTGTGGATCACTATTGCACCGTTCGTGACACAATGGGCCATACGGGCCGACGTTCCATGCCGCGTTACTACATTCAGCCCGGACGTAAAATGCGCCCGTCAAAAAGAACGGTTCGCTTCGAAACTCAGCCAGGATACCACCTCTCCGCCACACCCGGGAAGAAGTTGATATGGTGGTTGCCGGACAACAGAGCTCTTGGATTGACTGCTGCATCACTCAACCACGCTGAATATCAAAGGAGAGCGTTACCGGTTAAAAGAGAAACGTAAAGCTGTGGTGATGACCCAAAACGCAACGCCTGTCAGTGAGGATGAAATGGTGAAAAGCGGACAGCATCAGTAACGGAAGTATCTTAGCGGGTACGAAAATGGCAGGATCGTGACATTGACAGAATATCTCCTGATCATCCTGAATGACTGCAGTTGCTGTGGAAAAGTAAGCTGTCTCCACCCACGGCACGACTTAACAGGCATTCCGTAACTCCCCCAGACTTACTATGACGCATTATCGGTGCACTTAAAACCGCAGACCGCATTGCGGGTGTTACTGCATGACAGTCTGACCGTATTGTGAGATGTCGGCAGGAACCGATGTCCGCGCAGGGGGGAACTTCCTGCAGTACCTGACGCTTCAAATAGTATTAACCGTAGGGCGTTGTTGGTTCCGGATCGCGGAAATGGGAGCACAGGTCTGCTACGGGGTGTACCTCTGACAGTAAATCCGGCTCGCTCATCTGACAGCCTCTCTCCCGGAAAAGACCAAAAATGAGATCGTCTCCTCAACAGCAGAGAAGAGGTCTTGACAGACAGGCTACATTGCATACGATTTATGAAGAAAAAGACAGCAAATATGGAGGTTATAGCGGAGAACACCCTACGAAATTCCTATGAAAAACGATTGAAAAAAATATCAAATTCGATTCGTTTTTATATGCTTTTTGGGAACGTGGCGATGACGAACTGTTGCATGTGCAGAGGAGAATGCACCCGGAAGCACCAGAATCATCCAGAAAGGCAGAACGATTACGCATCAAACCAGGAGACAGCAATATCAAGGTAATACACTGATTTAAAATGAATTTACAGCAATACGTGAAAACATTTTTTACTTAAAGGAGACAGATGCGCTGAAGAGAGTGCAGGTATTTTTATATAAAAATGAGAAGATTACGGGATATATATCCGGCACACTATGACCGGAGAATACCAGTCAGGCTTAAAAAGACAATAAATACAGTGAGTTAAATACACAGAGAAAACGAAAACGTAGTATCAGAGGGTACATCTTACAACAGAGACTGAATTTCCGGTTTTTCATAACCGGCGCATTCCGGAAAATGCAGGCGGCCCGGAGCTCTTCTGACGCCAGTACCTGATAGATTGTTCTGTACATTCTGTACATCATGTACGGAGGTTTTTGTTTGCTTTCTTAAAATCTGCAAATGTGGGAAGAGCAGGTGAGGTGTATTGTGGGAAAGGAACTGGATGATATCTGCACCAGCTGTCCGTATATCGATGCTGTAAAACGGCACAAACAACAGCTCGGTGCCATAGAGGAATATACAAAGTGGTTAAAAAAAGAACCACGGGCATCTTATTTTTTTCTGTTCCGGCTGTATACCCGCATTCACAATACATTTTTCCCCCAAAAGCAACAACTCCCGTTCACTCCCGGTGGCACTCACTGCCCGGAACCTGATGTCACCCTTCGGGACTTAACGCTTTCCCCGGGCTACCACAGTGATTATGCCCCTCACCCCATTCCGGAGATGGACAGTTCTATTGTTGTTCCCCCCACTAATGAAAACACCTCGCCTCCGGAAGATACTCCCGACAACACTCCGGCCGGAGGCAATACCGGACAAGCGGAAAAGACCAGAAACGCAGGACTCACACCCATTCCTGAAAAACGTTCAGGAATGCCCCCGGAACATCTGCGGTTTGCCATGGGTTTTCCATCGCAACCGAAGATTGCCGGTCCCAGAGAAAAGCCGATGCGCACCGTGCATCCGGATAATATCTACCGTGAAATTATATGGTTCTGCTCCAATTACCTGCTGAAATCCGGACCAGAGGCTACGAGGACGATTATCAACTCAGTATTCTCTGAATGGGCCAGCATAAACAATGATTACCCCTCCCCCTTTTCGTGGGTGGACAGCAGGGACAGTGAACAGTGTGACTGGTTATGGAACGCCATGCAGGTCCGGTGTGTGGGAACCCCGCTGAATCCCCTTACCCCGGAGCAGAAATACTGGTTCGCCTGCGCCACGTTTGATAACTGGGAAGGCTGGAATGAGCAACAGGTACAGTTTTTACTGGAAAGTAATCCCAGACGGAACAGAGCGAAGTTTACGCAGGCCTCCTTCCAGGCCCCCAGGATTCAGCATAAAGCGATTCTTCTTGATGAGCTGAAAAGTGCCCGGGAGCAACAAAAAAGGCGTGATGAACGTGCTGATGGTTCCGTCCCGCTGAAACTGTCCGGAAAAATCCACAAACAGCTTGAAAGTATTGCCCGAAGTCGTGGTGTCCTCCCAAAAAAACTGCTGAATGAAATGATTGAGCAGGCGTACCAGGACTTTGTGGCAAATGAGCAACACAAGACACTGAGTTAAGGACCGCAGGGCCTCCGGTTACCGATTCTGCAGCATACACAACGAATGTGTCCGGCTCTTACCTGTGGGGGCCGCACTAAAGTTACGCATTGAGTATGAGTGGGTAATCCCGGATGAGAATATCCCAGTTTTTACACTATTCACTGAAGGTGCGACATATCATTCAGTCTCTCTGAATTCTTCATTTCAGTGGCCCCGGCTACAGTCGTTTAATCTCCTCCACGAACCGGGGCCGCAACTTGTTGTGTCAATACCAAATTGTTGGTCATTACTGTCTTGTGTCACTGGCGCTGACAAGTGAACTGAAATCCGCACCTTAATATTCTGACTGGCTGCGTACATTCATGGCATGAAGCGGCCGGAGCGGCTGAACTGAAGGTCCGTTGTGAGCGAACAGCGGACATTCACTACACATGGTTCAAACATGAACCGGAGCTTTATTGTCTAGCTGTCAGTGTACTGCGATTTACCCGCTCGGCTGTCCAGAAAATCGGTCTGAAATCCAGTCATTAAAGGGCCTTAGCCTGACATTAAGCAACTTGGTAGGCGGATAGATAATAGAAATAGGAATGCGCAGGTCTGTCATGTTGCCTAGAACGGTGACAAGCTGTCCGGTGCGAAATCATTCCGGCAGCGACAGGCTCATGTGTCAGCCCGACGCCCAGACCGTCAACGAGCATGTGGATCTGCGAGGCGTTATCGTTCGCAGCGATGTTAAAACGAACAATCTGCTCATCTTCTAGAAGCACAAGTGCTTTAATGACATTAAGGCGGTCTATATGTTGCATTACAGACTTCCTATTGATCTTTACCTGAGGCTGAAGCAACCACGTTAATCCGACTATTTTTCGATTGCACCATCCACTATCACCATCGATCTTCCCTGAGCACAACGTTCAACTCTCCCGCGTACGCCGTATACCTGCGCAAGGCTCTCTGCATGGATCACCGTTTGCGGGTCGCCGCTGTCGATAAGTTTCCCCTCTTTCAGCATGATGACCTGGGCGGCATGCCGCAGTGCGATATTGATATCGTGTAAGACGACCAGCGTAACCATATTGCGTCTTCGCGTTTCGCGCGATACAACATCCATCACATGGAACTGATAATTGAGATCCAGCGCGCTCAGTGGTTCATCCAGCAATAATAATTCGGGGCGGCGAATAAGCGACTGTGCAAGCCCCACCAGCTGCTTCTGACCGCCGGACAGGCTATCGAGGTAGTTCATTGCCAGATGTGCGATGCCTAGCTCTTCGAGCAGCGCTATAGCCTGCGCCTGATTTTGCCCGGCGCCGGAGGCGCGCTGGGCGACAACCACCGACTCCAGCACCTGTAAATGCACGCCCTGCGGCAGGGACTGCGGCAGGAACACAACTTTTTCAGCCCGACGAGCAAACGGCAGCGATAAGAGATTCTCTTCATTCAGCCAGGCTTCGCCACTGGCACGATTTAGCCCGGCCAGGGCGCGCAGTAGCGTTGATTTACCGCAGCCATTAGGCCCCAGCAGTACAGTGACTTCGCCGCGCGGCAGCGTAGAAATCGACAGATGCTCAATAATCCGCCGTTTGCCGTAACCGGCGCACAGCGCATTAATCGTAAGCCCGCTCATGACATACTCCCTCGATGACGCATTACAATGCTCAGAAAGAACGGAACGCCTACCAGCGAGGTAACAATTCCTACCGGTAAAATGACACCGGGAATGATGTTCTTCGACGCTACCGAGGCCAGCGATAGCACCAGCCCACCGATAAGGATGCTTCCGGGCAAATAAAAGCGATGATCTTCTCCCAGCAACAGGCGGGAAATATGCGGTGCAACCAGGCCAATAAAGCCAATTGGCCCCACAAACGCAACCGAAAGGGCCGCCAGCAGGCTGATGCGCAGCAGGGAACCCAGGCGCAAACGGCGAACATCAATGCCAAAACTCATCGCCCGCTCTTCGCCGAGGCGTAGCGCGGTAAGCTGCCAGGCACGACGCAGCGACCAGGGTAAAACAATCGCCATCGCCGCCGCCAGCACCGCCAGTTTCTCCCATGATGCGCGAGCCAGGCTGCCCATCGTCCAGAACACCAGGCCCTGCAAAGTATCTTCATCGGCGACAAACTGCATAATGGACACCAGCGCATTGAAGGTAAACACCAGCGCAATCCCAAACAGCACAACGCCCGACGTCGGCACGCGCGTCCAGCGGGTCAGACTATCGAGCAGCAGGGCGGACAGGAGCGCAAAAAGAAAAGCGTTTGCCGGTATAAACCCGCTTTCGGGAACGCCGGGAATACCGATGCCCAGAACAATCGCCAGCGCTGCGCCAAAGGCCGCCGCCGACGAAACGCCAAGCGTAAACGGGCTGGCGAGGGAGTTATTCAGAATAGTTTGCATCTCTGCCCCGGCCAAACCCAGCGCCATTCCTACCAGGAGCGCCATCAGCGCATAGGGCAAACGGATGTCCCAAACGATAACCCGCATGCCGTTAGTCGCCCCGGACGGATGCATCAAAGTCTTTATCAGCGAATGTAAAGGGAGCCCTGAGGGGCCGAGGGTGAAATCGAGCAGCAGCGAAGCAATGATAGCGATAAAAATAACCGCCAGTATTACCAGACGCTGGCGAAAAAGCTGGCGATAGCGGTTCTCGACCGACAGCGTACTTTCCAATACAGTCATGGTTTTTCACAGCCTCCGTTAGCGCGGCGGATTGAGCACATCGCTCATCTGCGCATCGCTTAACGTCAGGCCAAAGAACTGCCGATAAAACTCACGCGTCTCTTTGCGTATATCCACATCAGCAAATCGCGCAGGATAAAGCGTTTTCGCCAGCCACAAAAATTGCAGCGCCTCTTCGCTGGTTTCACGGCACCACCAGAACATTCCTTTCGGATTAACGTAAACGCGATGATGAATGACCGCGTCCACGCTTGCCCACTGCGGAGAACTCAGAATGGCATCCGCGTCGCGCTTGTTCATCGCGATGATAACCGCCGGATTGGCAGTGACAATTTTCTCCAGCGCGACTTCACCCGAACGGTTTTGTTGATGCTCGCCAAACCAATTTTCAGCGATATTTTTGCCGCCGGCCAGGTCAATCCAGTCCTGGTTTAGCGAGGGTCTACCGGTGGTGGTCAGCGGATTGCCCATACTGTGATAGAGCGACACGCGCTGTGACGCAGGAAGATCTTTCAGGCGCCCGGTGACCAGGGCCACGTTGCGATCGAAGTAGCGTTGATAGGCGAGCGCTTTTTGCTGCGCATCGGGCCCCAGCACCGCTGCCGTTTGCTGTACGCGCTGCGTTAACGCCCGCAGTGAATTCGCCTCAAACGCCAGCACCTGCACCCCAGCCTGTTTCAGCAACGCCTGTTGAGGCACTACCATATTCTGCGGTACAAAAAGCATATCGACCCCCAGCGCGATAATCTGTTCGGGATTGATTTCATGCCCGCTGTTTACGCTAACTGCTGCGACTTTCTCTATGCGCGGCAGGCTCTGGCGAAACAGGGGGATCCTTTTTGCAATCATCGAGGTTCCGACAATGTTATCGCCGTACCCCAGCATGGCAATAATGGTATTTTGCGCCGGCCACGGTGACGCGATACGCACCTCCTTGTGCGTATTTTCTGCGTGCAGGCTGGCCGCCAGCAGCAGCGCCAGCAGCGGAAATAAACGGGAGAGTTTCATCATTTATCCATCAGAAATCGAAGGTGACGGATGCACGCACTTCGCGGCCGCCGCCGATAAACGCACTTGGGGAACCGTTATCGCCATCGGTACCCGATGGGAAGATAGAAGCCCAGTAATGTTTATCAAACACGTTGTTTACCACCACGCGGAAAGTGGTTGGGACGTTGCTCACTTTCGTGGTGTAACGCGTTCCCAAATCCCATGTGGTATAGCTGCTGGCGTAAGAGGTGTTGGTATCGTTCGCCGCGCGTTTGCCCGTATAATGGACGTTAGCGCTGTAAACCCATTCCGGTATGGACGGCAAACTGTATTCCGCCAACAGATTGGCCTGCACTTTCGGCACGCCGACAACCTGTTTATTGCTGGTTGAGGCATTCGCCGTATCTTTCAGTTTCGGGTCGAGGAAGGTCACGCCGCTGTAAATATTCAGCCCCTGCCACACATTCCCGGCAGCGGTTAACTCAAGGCCGTTGTTAACCTGGTTACCCTGCTCTTTATACACGTTATCCGTATCAAGATAGGCAAACGGACGTTCCAGTCGGAACAGCGCGGCGCCTAGATTCATCTCGCCGATGTCCGATTTTAGCCCCACTTCATACTGCTTGCTGCGATACGGGTTTAGCGTTTGACCGGCATTTTTTACGCTCTCATCCGTCGGTGCGGTACCGCCCTGCTCCAGCGAATCGGCATAGCTAACGTAGGCCATTGTGTTAGGGGTAATTTTATACATCAGCGCGGCGTTCGGACTTAAACCATTTTCATCAACCTGGTTCGTTTGATTACCGTGCTTATCGTAGTTTTTAGTCTGCAGCCAGCTCTGGCTGAGATAGAACATTGCCGACCACTGCGGCGTAAATGTCACCGTATCGCCGAGCGTAACGCTCTGCTGAGTATTTACGCTGGAGCGGTATCGCGGCCCGCCGGTGCGGATTTTGCCATCGCCCTGCTCATCTATCGCATCCGGGTGATACATATTTGTTGTACCCCAGCTATAGCTGGAACCTGTTCCTTTGGCACTATAAAGCGACCAGACATATCCCGTGGTAGAAAGTGACAGATCGTGGCAGATAGAGCCGGTATCAATATGACCATTCAGCCCGGCGGTGTTGCTCAGGACGCGAAAACGTCCGGCAGCGGTGGAATCCTTCATCGAACGAGAGATATCGCCCTGATTGTTGAGTATTTTACTGGAAACACTACGCATCGCGCGGTCAGCCTGCTGCCAGCCCACGCCAGCGTTCATGGACCAGTCGTCGTTAAAGTAGTGGATCAGGCGAGTGCTGATGGTATCGGTAGTGAGGTCGTTGCCCGCAGTGCTGAGCGCCAGATTTTTGTCCTTCGGATTCGGCGCAGACGGCAGTTTGACGTTCGGCCCATAGTTAAAGCTACCGACATAGCCTTTCTGGATAAATTCGTAATGGCTGGCGTCGAGCTGTAGCTGAGTGCCCGGCTGAATATTCCAGTCGAGCGCAACGGAAACGAGTTTGCGACGCAGCGTGCTGTCATGCACATTGCCTTCCCCTTCCTGATCAAGCAGGTTCACGCGATAGCCAAACCGTTTGTTTTCATCAAAATGGCCACCCAGATCGGCATGGCCGGTAAACGCACTGCGGCTTTGATAGCCCAGCGTCACTTTACGCAGCGTCTCTTCGGTTGGGCGCTTCGCCACGAAATTAAACTGCCCTGCTGGGCTCGCCGGGCCGTACAGCGCGCCGGTCAAACTGTTAAGCACATCCATGCGCTCAAGCATTTCCACCGGAAACGCGGTTGTTGAAACGATATTCAGCCCGTCCAGACGGCTGTTGGCCACCACGCTGCCCTGCATCCCCCGACTTTGCGGACGCCCGACATCCATTCCACCGCGCGCCTGCATTTGCGTACTGGGAGAGTATTTCAGCATCTCGCTGACGCTTTGCGCCTGCTGATTTTCAATCATCTCTTTAGTAACAGTGGTGCTGGAATATGGTGTTTCGATCCAGGATTTCGTTCCCAGCGGGCCGACATCTATATCGTTCGTTTTGAAACCGGCACCGGCGGCAGAATCGGTGGTGTCGGCGGCGGTGTTGCCCGTGACAATCATTTCATCTTCAGAAGTAGACGAGGCATGAGCATGAAGCGGTATGAAAGACGCTAATGCTGGCAAAAGCGCAGCGAAAGTTATTTGAGTTTTCATGAATCACTGATCGTTATGTAAATATTTATATTACGATCGGTGCATAGGCAAAATTATGATCCAGATCACACGTGAATGTAAGTTATTTACAAATTACGCTAACCTTCTGTCTCCGCTCTTTGCAGCATAAAAGTATGGCGGCGCGTTGTTGAAAGCAGGAGCGGCCGGGTTGTCAGAAAGCTGGTTTGGACGCAAGTAATATATAACAACTCTGATTACCGCATACTGTCAGGACAGTATCTACTTGAGCGTCCGCCTTTGGCACAAAGCGGACTGTCAGATTAGATTCAGACCTGTACTCATTAGCTGATACAAATCAGCCACATATACCTGCATTCAAAATAATTTCAGAAAGATATTATCTCCGTGAATCCCCCGCCACCTTTCCGGTGCACGGGGTTTTGTCTTTTTTCACTGGGAATACATGTATGAATCCGTCTGATGCCATTGAGGCAATTGAAAAACCGCTCTCCTCCCTGCCTTACCCGATTTCCCGTCACATCCTGGAACATCTGCGCAAACTCACCCGTCACGAACCCGTGCCTGGCATTATGGGTAAAAGCGGGGCCGGTAAATCCTCACTCTGTAATGCACTGTTTCAGGGGGAGGTCACCCCGGTCAGTGCACTCATGACAGTGCTTCCCGGACATGCCGCCATCCCTCTGATGACACGCCTGCAGGACGAACTGCGCACGGAGTCTGTCCGCACTCAGACCCGTGAACAGTTTACCGGTGCGGTGGACCGGATATTTGACACGGCGGAGAGTGTCTGCATTGCCTCTGTTGCACGCACGGTTCTGCGCGCCGTCCGTGACTCGGTGGTCTCTGTTGCCCGCGCGGTATGGAACTGGATTTTCTTCTGAACCCGGTGGTGATGTACCAGGCTGTTGTTACAGATTTTTAACTCCATGAAAACACTATGCAAACGCAGCCATACCCGGGGTGTCCCCTTGCGTTGTGTTTTTCAAGTTAATAGAATACATCGATCGTTACTATCATATCGATCGTTATAAACGATCGTTTGTGGTAAATGACCTCCTCCGTGGTTGTCATGAAAATGCGTCTCAGGAAGGTTAAATAATGCACGAAAAGAACATCGCCCTGCTTTGTGATGAAGCCGACCGACTTTTGCAACTGAACATTAATCTGCTCCGGCAAATGGTTGAGGAGCCAGATGTGTTATCTGACAGTAAGAACGAAAAAAGACTGCTTTTTGATAAACAGAAAGCACTGAAAAGAATTGAGGAGCTGGAGGGCGAACAAATCAAAACCGCCCGCAGGGAGATGGTGCTGGCTGTTGTCGGCACGATGAAAGCAGGTAAATCAACCACCATCAACGCCATTGTGGGGCAGGAAATTCTGCCTAACCGTAACCGCCCCATGACCTCTGTACCGACGCTCATCCGCCACGTTCCCGGAAAAACTGAGCCGGTTCTCCATCTGGAACATATTCAGCCTGTCCGCAATTTATTAATCACACTGCAGGAAAAACTCGCCACCCCGGCAGGACAGCAGGTCGCACAGACCCTGCAGCAAACCGGGGATACCCGCGAACTGCTGGATATTCTGACGGATGATGGCTGGCTCAAAAATGAATACCACGGGGAGGAGGAAATCTTTACCGGACTGGCATCGTTAAACGATCTGGTTCGTCTTGCTGCGGCAATGGGGAGTGAATTTCCTTTTGATGAATACGCAGAAGTGCAGAAACTGCCGGTGATCGACGTGGAATTCAGCCATCTGGTGGGGATGGATGAATGCCAGGGAACACTCACACTGCTGGATACCCCCGGCCCTAATGAAGCCGGACAACCGCAGATGGAAGTGATGATGCGGGATCAACTGCAGAAAGCCTCTGCGGTGCTGGCGGTGATGGACTACACCCAGATGAACTCGAAAGCCGATGAGGAGGTTCGTAAAGAGCTTAATGCCATTGCTGATGTGTCTGTCGGCCGCCTGTTTGTGCTGGTCAATAAATTTGATGAAAAAGACCGTAATGGCGATGGGGCTGATGCAGTCTGTCAGAAGGTACCGGCAATGCTGAACAGCGATGTGCTGCCCGCCTCCCGCGTTTATCCCGGATCCTCACGCCAGGCATACCTGGCTAACCGTGCGCTTCATGAGTTACGGAAAAACGGAACCCTTCCTGTTGATGAAGCCTGGGTCGATGATTTTGTCAGGGAAGCCTTCGGTCGCATGAAAAAAGATTACGTCTGTAAAGACAGCGAACTGGCAACTGAAGGGGCGACAGACCTGTGGGAAGGCTCACTTATCGATCAACTGATAACGGAAGTCATACTGAGTTCACACTCCAGAGCTGCGGCACTGGCGGTTGATTCTGCCGCCGCAAAACTGATGCAGAATGCAGAAAATATCAGTGAATACCTGTCGTTACGCCATCAGGGGCTGATGCAAAGTATTCAGTCACTGCAGGCGCATATCACCAGCCTGCTTGAGGATATCCGGGAAATAGCAGACTGTCAGGAGCAGGTGACCGCTGATGTCAGAATGGCCATGGAGGAGATCGATGCCAGAACCCGGGAATTACTGACGGGGGTCTGCACCTCACTGGAAGAGGAGCTGAATGACTATTTCAGAAGCGGTAAACGCAAAGAACAGCAAATGCTGGAGGAAGAAAATTCAGCGCAGCCCCGGGAGAGAAACGCATTCGCTTTCTTTCTCGATATTTTCGGAACCGGAAATCAGCATGACAGGATGCGGGACTTTGATCCCGACAGCCCCGAAATAAAATTCAGTGATCGCAGGGAAGCCCTTGAACTGATGACGCAAATCGAATCGACCGTGACCAGCCTGCACCGTGAGGCTGAAGCACAGTTCCGGCCTGAGCTGGAGAAAATCGTCAGCGGGATTGAAACAGGTTTTCGTGGCACGGCCCTGTACGCCACAGAAAACATTGCCGGTCGCATCAATACCCGCCTGGAGGATGAGGGCTTTACCGTAAAAATCAGTTTTCCGGCAGTCAGTCAGTTACAAACCCGGCTCGCGGTAAAAACAAATCTGAGTGCGCTTATGGAGGAAAGAACGGAGACCGTCACCCGTCGCCGTCGGCAGAGTGGTTTATGGGGAAAGATTTGTGGAGCGTTTGGCACCAGTGACTGGGGCTGGGAAACCTATAAAGAGGATGTGAGCCGCAGTGTTATCAATATCAACACCGTCAGGAAGGAAGTTATGTCACTGACCCGGGCATATTTCGGGGAGCTGCAGGCATCCATTGAGCAGGATATTAACCAGCCCGTCCGCCAGGAAATCGATGCCTTTTTCTGCGCATTCAGGGAGAAAGTTGAACAACTGCGTAACACGCTGATTCAGAGCTCTGAAGATCATAAACGCGATCAGCAGGCACAGGAACGGCTTACCAGGAGACTTCAGGCATTAAATGAAAGGGTTCCTGAGCTCATTACTGACAGTAAGGCGCTGAGGGAAGAGCTGGAGACAATGCTGTGACTTCACCATTTATTCAACAAATTGCTGATAACCGGGTATGTCAGGTACTCACCTGTCTTCCTGAAAAATTTGTGGTTGATTTCGCAAACGGAATCGATGTTGCACAGGAGCATATCCGCACGGCCGGAGAGCGCACGTTCTTCCGGCGTTTAAAAGAGGGACTGACCGGCGAAGGCGCTGCACGGCAGAATGCCATCAATGCTTCGGTTGCACAGGGCCTTGAGGCGTCCCTGCGCTGGCTGACGGAGCTGACAACGTCACTTGCCACCACAAACTACGCGATTACCCGGGTAAACGACAGGGTCAGTTCACTGGTCAGTGATACTGCCAGGCTGGCGCATTATTCCGCAGATACACGGGAGCAGTTACTCATCCTGGCCGATCAGGTTCACCATAAACTGAATCATCTTGAAGAAAAACTCCACCGTGTTGACCAGGTTCAGCGGGCGCAGTTACATCTTGAGCAGATATTCTCATGGTGGAGCGCCGGGCGATATGCGTCATTTTCCCCTGCCGGACGTTGTTATGTGGCGCTTGAAGAGCTTCGCTGGGGCGCGTTTGGTGATGTGATACGTCAGGGCGAAACAGGCCAGGTTAACCAGCTACTGGATATTCTCAGACATAAAGCATTAACGCAGATGGCACAGGAGAGTGGCGGTAGTGCAACCGTGCGTCTGAACACTCTGGACTGGCTTGGTGGTCAGGGCCGGGAGCAGGCAGATAACGAGTGGCATGACGCGATTAACTGGCTGGGAGACTGGTGCAGTGAAGAGCAGCATCCGGTGATCTGGTCAACCACGCAGGCTGCAGAACACTTACCGGTTCGCATGCCTCGCCTCTGCTCTGCAGAACGCCTCTCTGAAAGTATGGTCGATGAAATATTTCAGAAGGGGGCTGGATGAGTACAGAAATGAAAACGGGGCTGGTGCTGTCCGGTGGCGGGGCGGTGGGCGCTTATCAGGCGGGAGTGGTTAAGGCACTGGCAGAGTGTGGTACACAGATCAGCATGGTTTCAGGGGCCAGCATTGGCGCATTCAATGGTGCCATTATCGCGGCCTCTCCCGATCTGTCAGAAGCTGCCGTACGCCTGGAGGCGCTCTGGGATCATCTGGGGAATAATCAGGTGCTGTCGGTAAACCGATTGGTTTACTTTTCATTGCTGAAAAAATTGTTCCAGGCAATGAACCTCTGCCAGATCCCCGGACGTGCAGGAGCACTGCTTACGACGCTTCTTCGCCATATATCGATACTCAACGGGTTTGACAATCTGATGGCTCAGCCGTTGTTGTCAGATGAGCCCCTGACAGCGCTGTTGGATCATTATCTTGATACTGATGCTCTGGCAGACGGGCTACCGCTGTATGTGTCGCTGTACCCCACAGAAGGGGGCATGCAGGATATTATTGACTGCATTCGTGCTGAACTGGGTGCCGGAACCACGAAAAACGCCGTTTTTCAGCATATCCAGAGCCTGCCCCGCGGACAGCAGAAAGAGGCTCTGCTTGCGTCAGCCGCGCTGCCCCTGCTGTTCCGTCCCCGTGAGGTTCAGGGGACAATGTTCGGTGATGGTGGTATGGGAGGATGGCGAAATATGCAGGGAAATACCCCTGTGACGCCTCTGGTCGATGCCGGATGCAATATGGTGATTGTGACGCATCTGAGTGACGGTTCTTTATGGGATCGCCAGGCTTTTCCGGACACCACAATCCTTGAGATCCGTCCCCGGAAAAGGCTGAAATATGCAGGTGATGGTGACAACAGCGGCGGTCTGCTCAGTTTCACGTTGGAACATACCGACGCCTGGCGTCAGCAGGGCTATGAAGACACGATGCTGACGATGGAGCATATCCGGAAACCGCTGGCAGCACGTCAGGTACTGTCCCGGTCAGAAACGGTGTTGCAGAAAAGTCTGGAGATAACGGAAGAGGCAGATTTGGCACTGAGAAACGCGATGGCCCGGATTAAATAAAGACGCCCCAAAGAAACGCCACCGCCTGTGGTGGTGTTTTTCCTGGCTGGTGTTATTGAAAATATTTTCAGATATATATTACCTGAGAGAAAGTTTTACCCCTCACCTGTCAATTCACTCACTGGAAATTTAATTATGCAATTACCTGTAAAGTTATTAATGAGCCTTATATCTCTGGTCAGCGTTATTGCACGTGCCGGGAAATATAAAAATTACATCCGGGATGAAATAAAATACTGGCGATATACATCATACAAGGGGGGGGAATTTCCGGAAGGTTTCACTGATGAGAAATTTTCCAGCGCCATTTACAACGGAAGAATATTTACAATGAAACGTTTACATACCCTGATGTTATTTCTGGCGGTTCTGTTTACTGGCTTTAACGTGGAAGCAGCGAGCGTGAAACAAGCGCTCAGCTGCGACCCAAACGCCCGGGCTGAACAACCTGGAGCGTGTCCAACAACGTACGAGTTGTACGAAGGTGACGCTGCCTACAAAGCTGCGCTTGACAAAGCATTAAAACCGGTCGGACTGAGCGGCATGTTCGGTAAAGGCGGGTATATGGATGGCCCTGGCGGAAACGTAACGCCAGTAACCATTAACGGTACAGTCTGGCTCCAGGGCGACGGTTGCAAAGCCAATACCTGCGGCTGGGACTTTATCGTAACACTCTATAACCCAAAAACCCATGAAGTCGTTGGCTACCGCTACTTTGGTTTAGATGACCCGGCCTACCTGGTTTGGTTCGGCGAAATTGGCGTGCATGAATTCGCGTATCTGGTGAAAAACTACGTAGCTGCGGTTAACTAATTTAAGGAGTCTGTCATGAAAACTTTTATCAAAACTTTACTCGTTGCTGTAACTATTCTGTTCTCTGTCTTCGCTGCGGCGAAACAAGTAAAACTGCCAAACAACATCAAATACGTTAATACTACAGAGGCGTTTTCCTGTACTGAGATTGACGGTATGAATTGCCAGACGAAGAATCCGTTCAACTATAAAGATAACAGCTATGTTTTCGTGCTTGAACGTGGTGGTGCCTGGTGTTACGACTACACTGTCTCGGTACTTAACCTGAAAACCGGGAAAGAACAGATGCTCGAATACAAAGACAACCAGCTGTGCTCAGGTAGCAACAAACCGTTCTTCGAAATCAAAAATGGCGTACCGACGGTAGGAGTCATCGACACATCCGGAAAACCTGTCGTTGTGGCTCTGGACAAACTTAAAACCTGAGGAGTAAACCATGCGTTTCTCTGCACATTATTAATATCAAAGGTAAATACAGCCCCAGCCATTGTTGCCGGAAAGCCGCTTAATGCGTGGCTCGCCAGTGAAAGGCTTCTCAGACAATAAACCTCATTCATTTCACCCGTCAGGCCGCGTCTTCTCCGGGAGACGTGGCTTTTTTCATTTATTACACCAGTAAATCTTAACCACCGATAAGGAGCAAATCATGCGATTAACCAGTCGTTTTGGTTATGTAAACCAGATACGCCGTGACCGTCCGCTGACACACGAAGAACTGATGCACCATGTACCGGGTATTTTCGGTGAAGACCGGCATACCTCCTGCAGTGAACGCTATACGTACATCCCCACCATCACCGTACTGGAAAGCCTGCAGCGGGAAGGCTTTCATCCATTCTTCGCCTGCCAGACCCGCGTACGTGACCCGGACCGCCGGGAATACACCAAACACATGCTGCGTCTGCGCCGTAACGGAGAGATAAACGGAGAACATGTCCCTGAAATTATTCTGCTCAACTCTCATGACGGTACCTCCAGCTACCAGATGCTGCCGGGTTACTTCAGGTTCGTCTGCCAGAACGGATGCGTCTGTGGTCAGTCTCTGGGGGAAGTGCGTGTTCCGCACCGGGGAAATGTGGTGGACAGAGTCATTGAAGGGGCTTACGAGGTGGTGGGCGTGTTTGACCGGATAGAGGAGAAGCGTGATGCCATGCAGTCGCTGATTCTGCCGCCACCGGCACGCCAGGCGCTGGCACAGGCGGCACTGACTTACCGTTATGGTGACGAACATCGGCCCGTCACCACCGCCGACATTCTGACGCCACGACGCCGGGAGGATTACGGTAAGGACCTGTGGAGTACTTATCAGACCATCCAGGAGAATATGCTGAAAGGCGGGATTTCCGGTCGCAGTGCAAAAGGAAAACGTATCCACACCCGTGCCATTCACAGCATCGACACCGATATTAAGCTCAACCGCGCATTGTGGGTAATGGCAGAAACGCTGCTGGAGAGCCTGCGCTGATGCAGCATGTCCCTGAAGGCGTGATTCAGGCACCAGAATCACCCGACGCCCCGGAGGCGCTGCCGGGGTGTCGTTCCATTTCTGATGATGACCTGTGCGCCTGGTGTACCCGTCTGCTTTACCGTCCCGGAGAAATCAGTCTGTGCAGACTGAGTACAGGCAATGGCATCTGGCCATCCGTCTGTGACCGGAACGGTTACGCGTACGGCTGTCCGGAATTTCAGCCGAATATCATTCATCCCTGATATTACCGGGTCTCACGGTCAGTGATGAACGTGATGTTGCCAGCTCCCGACCTTTACTCCCTCTCATTTATTCACATTACAAGGATTTCATACATGAAAACATTGTCTCAGAACACCACCTCTTCGGCCTGTGCACCGGAGACTGGCCTGCAACAACTGGTTGCCACCATAGTCCCTGATGAACAGCGCATCAGCTTCTGGCCGCAGCATTTTGGCCTCATTCCACAGTGGGTGACCCTGGAGCCCCGTGTCTTCGGCTGGATGGACCGTCTGTGCGAAAACTACTGCGGTGGTATCTGGAATCTGTACACCCTGAACAACGGCGGGGCATTTATGGCCCCTGAACCGGATGACTATGATGACGAAACATGGGTACTGTTCAATGCCATGAACGGTAACCGCGCTGAAATGAGCCCGGAAGCCGCCGGCATTGCCGCCTGTCTGATGACGTACAGTCATCACGCCTGCCGTACGGAGTGTTATGCCATGACGGTTCATTATTACCGTCTGCGAGATTACGCCCTGCAGCATCCGGAATGCAGCGCCATTATGCGCATTATTGACTGAAAGGGGGCCGGAACAATGCAACAGATTTCCTTTCTGCCCGGAGAAATGACAACCAGAGAGCGCAGCCTCATTCAGCGGGCCCTGAAAACCCTGGACCGCCATCTTCATGAACCCGGCGTGGCCTTCACCTCCACCCGTGCGGCACGGGAATGGCTGATTCTGAACATGGCGGGACTGGAGCGTGAAGAATTCCGGGTGCTGTATCTGAATAACCAGAATCAGCTGATTGCCGGTGAAACCCTCTTCACCGGCACCATCAACCGCACGGAAGTCCATCCCCGGGAAGTGATTAAACGCGCCCTGTATCACAATGCCGCAGCCGTGGTGCTGGCGCACAATCACCCGTCCGGTGAAGTCACACCCAGTAAGGCAGACCGGCTTATCACCGAACGTCTGGTACAGGCACTGGGCCTGGTGGATATCCGGGTGCCGGACCATCTGATAGTCGGTGGCAGCCAGGTTTTCTCCTTTGCCGAACATGGTCTGCTTTAACCCGTCACAACCACATCACACCTGTTTTCACTTTTATCTTCTGTCTTCAGAGGTATCCCACTATGAAAATCATCACCCGTGGCGAAGCCATGCGTATTCACCGTCAGCATCCTGCATCCCGTCTTTTTCCGTTCTGTACCGGCAAATACCGCTGGCACGGCAGTGCTGAAGCGTATACCGGTCGTGAAGTGCAGGATATTCCCGGTGTGCTGGCCGTGTTTGCTGAACGCCGTAAGGACAGTTTTGGCCCGTATGTCCGGCTGATGAGCGTCACTCTGAACTGAGTCAGTAAGGGCATTCTGATGAGCAGAATTATCACCACCACCGTGTATACACTGCATGAGCTATCCTCCACCGCACAGGAAAAAGCCCGCGACTGGTACCGTCAGCATCATGCTGACAGCAACTGGTATGAAAACGTGTATGAGGACTTCAGGGCGGTCTGTGGCATTTTCGGAATTGACCTCCGCCAGCGCGTTTTCCGGCTCAGCAACGGCAGGTTTATGGAAGAGGCGTGCATCTGGTTCAGCGGATTCTGCAGCCAGGGGGACGGAGCCTGTTTTGAAGGACGCTGGCACTGGCAGCCAGCAACAGCCAGAAGGCTCCGGGAGTATGCCACACAGGACCATGAACTCCATCGTATCGCGGATGCCCTGCAGGCGGTGCAGAAACGTAACTTCTGGCAACTGCAGGCTGAAATCCACCACCGGGGACGTTACTGCCATCCGTACAGCATGGATATCACTGTTACCCGGAACAGTCCGACTGGTCAGGCTATGACAGCCGATGCGGAAGCCGCTGTCAGCGAAGCCCTGCGCGACCTGGCCTTCTGGTTGTACCGTCAGCTGGAAAACGAGTACGACAGGCTGACCTCTGATGCCGCTGTGGATGAGGCCCTTCTCATCAACGAATACACCTTCACCGAAGCCGGTCTGCGCGCCGGCTGACCTGAGGACTTTATCGTGTCAGACAAACTCCATGAGACAAATTATCCCGACGACCATAACGACCGCCTCTGGTGGGGACTGCCCTGCACCGTGACGCCCTGTTTCGGGGCACGTCTGGTGCAGGAGGGTAACCGGTTGCATTACCTTGCCGACCGCGCCGGTATCAGAGGCCTGTTCAGCGATGCAGATGCGTACCACCTGGACCAGGCCTTTCCGCTGCTGATGAAACAACTGGAACTCATGCTCACCAGCGGTGAACTGAATCCCCGCCATCAGCATACCGTCACGCTGTATGCAAAAGGGCTGACCTGCAAAGCCGATACCCTCAGCAGTTGTGGTTACGTTTATCTGGCTGTTTATCCGACGCCCGAAATGAAAAATTAACTCTCCAGAATAGCCTTCTGCTACGGCCTGGTGTTTTCACCACGCCACTTTTCCATTTTTATATCTGCATATCAGGAAAATCTTCAGTATGAAAACATTACCTGTATTACCCGGGCAGGCGGCCAGTTCTCGCCCGTCTCCTGTTGAAATCTGGCAGATACTGCTGTCCCGACTGCTGGACCAGCACTATGGCCTCACACTGAATGACACACCGTTTGCCGATGAACGTGTGATTGAGCAGCATATTGAGGCAGGCATTTCACTGTGTGATGCGGTGAACTTTCTCGTGGAAAAATACGCGCTGGTGCGTACCGACCAGCCGGGATTCAGCGCCTGTACCCGCTCTCAGTTAATAAACAGCATCGATATCCTCCGGGCTCGCAGGGCGACCGGCCTGATGACCAGCGACAATTACAGAACGGTAAATAACATTACCCTGGGTAAGTATCCGGAGGCGAAATGATGACACTGGAAGCCGACAGCGTTAACGTACAGGCGCTGGATATGGGGCACATTGTCGTTGACATTGATGGTGTTAATATCACTGAACTGATTAATAAGGCCGCTGAAAACGGTTATTCACTCCGCGTGGTGGATGACCGTGACTCTACCGAAACACCGGCAACTTATGCCAGCCCTCACCAGTTGCTGTAAGACAATGCAGTGATACAGGGTATAGTGCCATTAACCACAGAAACAGCACTGTTGTCCTGTATTAAGCAGGCAAGAGAAGATGTCCTTACCCTGCGCCATCTGCAGCTTCTGCACCAGAACCGGTGAATCTCACTCAACAGGCTTCATTTCCCCTGACGCCAGCCTGAATACAGCTGGCGTTTTCATTTATAAACAGAAAGGAAAACCGATAATAATGGAATGGACGCCCCGACCATGAAGCAACGGTAGGATATTACTGATAAACCTTCCAGTGGAGGTGCGTTATGGCCGTTTTAACGATTAGCATTGACCTGACAAAAAATGAATTCCAAATCCACGGTCTGGGTAGGAACAGAAAAATCTAAGCTCAGAAAACGGATTAAAGTAAGCGTCAACGGAGCACCGTATTGACGCTTATTTATTGGTGAGAACTACGTTCCATGGCAGGAGTTCGTCAACACGGTTGGAGGGCCATTCCGGCAGTATGCTCAGAATATGGCGCAGATACGCTTCCGGATCGATACCGTTCAGACGGCAGGTGCCTGCTTTTCCGGCAACAAGCAGGAATCTCAGCGCTGAAGCAGGAATTAGAGGTAAAAACGCCCTACCGGGCCATGAATCACCCGGTCATTGGAGTAGTAACCAAAGCAGATTTAGCCAGCATGGAACAAATATCTTTGGTGACAAGTTGGTTACGGGAAGCTGGAGCGCACAACGTGTTAGTAACCAGTGCAGTTAATAACAATGGAGTTACAGAACTTTTTGCCTTGCTGCATACAGAAGAAGGCTGTTGTTAATTTCGATTGGTTCTCAGATGAGAATGATGACGGTGATACACAGATAAGAATCAATGAGCAATGAGGGTTGCCGGGCAACCCTCATTGAATAAAACGGGAATTACTTCGCTTCGCCGTTTTTCATTTCGCCCATAGCTTTCAGCTTTTTGGAGATATCGCGGCGTTCTTTGGAGAGCTCGGCATTTTTGATGATGTAATCGTCAACGCGATCTTCATAGTCACCTTTCATGCTGGCGATGATGCCCTGGATTGCTTCAACGCTCATCCCTGGCTTGATGTAATCGCTCAGGTTGTCCAGCAACAGGACGCGCTTCTGGTTGTCACGGATCTTTTTCTCAACGTCCTGAATTTCACGTTGCAGTTTGTTCTTACGACGGAACAGACGAACAAATTCCAGTACGTCCTGGAATGAAGGCTTGGTAGTTTCCATTTTTATACCCCTGATAATGTGAGAGTCGGATTCGTTTAAGCAACCGCTATTCGTTAGGGCCAACATTACTCATAGCTGCCGCAGATGACAATGCTTTTATCCCTTTTCACTATCATACCCTTTATCCTTGCTGAATCGAAGCAGCAGCAAGATGATTCTGAAGTTCAGGAATTATTTGCGCAAGGCCCGGCAAATCAGATTCGATAGCAACTCAAGCTGATGTGCCGTTTCCATGTTCAGCCACACATAACCATAGATTGGTGTTTCCAAGACTTTCAGGTCATGGTGGTTATCGAGCAACTGACGCAGCTCTTCCACAGCATCGTTCAATTTTTCCGTATTGGCAAAAACCGGCTGCGGATTACCTTCGTACAGCGCATGAACAAGGCTCAGCAGTATTTGCTGCATCATGTGCTGGGTATCACGAAGTTTTTGCGCGTTCAATAACACGAAATGGCTGGGGCGCGTGGCCCAGTATGCATTGATTTGCAACTCCAGCATACAAACCAGATTGCGATTAATGGTCTGGATACCTTCATATATCGATTTGGGAATACGGGTTTCTTTGCTGGCGGGCGCAATCAGCCCACGCATTTTCACGGCATCGGTCAGGAGTTTTTGTAGATGGCTTTCCAGACGTGGGCGTTCGAGTAAGTTCGGTGAGAATGCAGATTGATAGACCCGATTATACTCGGTCAGACTTTTCGCCAGTTGAATGCGCCAGTGGATGAACGCCCGTTGTGGCCAGATACCGGTAAACAACATTGCCAGTAAAGAGCCGAGGATCACATCGCCGCTTCGCCATAACGCCGTATCAATTTCACCTGTCGGGGAACCCACAACAATTGCCAGCGTCACCCCAATCAATAATCCTTGATACGGTTTCTTGCCCAGCGCCAGCCAACCGCAAAGAAACATCGCCGCCGCGCACCAGACTAACATCAGCGGTAACGAAATTAACTCCAGTTGCAGAGCGATAAGACCTAAAATCGAACCCAACACCGTACCGCCAATACGTTCGAAGGCACGAGGGACAACGTTCCCCCAGAACGAGATTGGCCCCATAATCACCACCATGGTGACCAGCGGCCAGGTGCTTTCCGGGATAGTAAACAGGCGGATAATGAGAAAAGTGAGCAGGAATGCCAGCGCGACCCGAGTACCATGCACAATGCGGTAATGGCGGTATACCCGGATTTCAAACGGGCTTAATGACTTATCGGCACGCACGCAGAAACTCCGTAATGAAGATGAAAAGCGCTCATAACACATCTGTCGGCCAGAAGGCGCGCCTCTGAGTTATCCGACGGACATACCGGGAACAGTGTAATTTCCCGGCAGGAGCGAAAAATTTGAAAGGCGCATCTTACTCTTTTCGCTTTCAAAAAAAGAGTGGTCTTCGCGTTAACACACCGCCCTGAGATGAATTAGTGATGTTTTGGCTGCACCGCAACATACATTTCGATATCCCAGTACCCATCTTCCGCGCCATTGTTCAAGTAAACCTCGAAGCAGGGCTTTGGTAACATTTCATAAGCACTGTCCTGCAAGAGGCTATTAAAGAACTGATACCAGGGTTTAGCAAAATCATCACCGACTACACGAGCCACCGCCACCGCATACTGACCACCTGAAATTTCTGTCAGAATGACGCCCTCACTGTTTTCGGGGAGCGTAAAGTTATTCGGTACCGTCACGACGGTGTCGCAGCGTAATTTTTCGGCGGGTGTTTCATCTGGATTGTCGTAATAGACAGCAACCCACTCCTTCGGCACAATATTTTTGCTATCTATCCACATCATCAACTGCTCAAAACCTTTCTTTACCATCTGCTCCCACGGGCCAACAAGATGGAAACCTGCAACGGTACGTTTATCTTCCTGCTTAATCTCGTAGTTCATGACGCCTCCACTAACACTGTTTTTATATACAGTATAGTTGCAATATTAAAACCACAAGGAATGAGTGTTGATTATGCGAGCAGACTCGCACTCCTGCCAGTCTGCTGCAAAAGAAAGGTCAGGCCTTATGGTGGAAATAATCACTCAGGCGGGAAAACATGCTGCCTTCCCCGACAGATTCCAGGGTAACCAGCGGCCAGTGCGCCACCTGTTTATCACGGTCGTAAAGTTCAATTTCCCCTACCCGCTGATGGGCGCTAATTGGCGCGGTGAGTTCTTTACCATCAAGGGTATATTTGGCTTTGATATGTGGAATTTCGGCTTTCGGTAGCACCATCCAGAACTCTTGTTCCGTTCCCAGGGCGATATTTTCTTTATCACCATACCAGATGCGTTCCGTACCGACCTTTTTCCCACGGTGCAAAATTTGCACCGTAGTAAAGTTTTGTTGCCCCCAACGCAGTAATTTTCTTGCCTCTTCCTCACGACCTTTTGCGCTGTCAGCCCCCATTACCACTGCAATGAGGCGACGCTGCCCGTCTACAGCCGAAGCAATAAGATTAAACCCGGCACCAGAAGTATGGCCCGTTTTCAGGCCGTCAACATTCATGGTTTTATCCCACAATAACCCGTTACGGTTTTGCTGGGTGATACCGTTCCAGGTGAGGCTTTTCTCACTGTACATATGATAAAACTCGGGCTCGCCGTGGATGATAGCGCGAGAAAGCACGGCTAAATCATAAGCCGAGCTATGCTGGCCAGGTGCATCCAGACCATGCACTGTTTCAAAATGCGTATCCTTGAGATGCAGCTTCTCGGCATAGTTGTTCATCATTTCAACAAACTGCCGTTGCCCACCGGCAATATAGTCAGCCAGAGCAACACAAGCGTCATTTCCGGAATCCACAATTAAACCACGGCTTAAATCACGTACCGATACGCGATCGCCCTCTTTCAAAAACATCAGTGAAGAACCGACAAACACCGGATTATCTTTCGCCCACGCATCACGCCCCACGGTGACAATATCGTCTGGCGTAATGCGATGACTATCGATAGCGCGATCCACGACATAGCCCGTCATCAGCTTTGTCAGGCTGGCGGGATTGCGCTGTTGATGCTCATTACCCGCGGTGAGAATCTGACCGGTGGTGTAATCCATCAATACCCAGGACCCGGCATGAATCTCTGGAGGCTGAGGTGAAAAAGGAATGTTTTCCGCCGCAAAACCAGACGATAAATTAAAAACGAACAAAGAAGCAGCAATAATAAGACGGCGTTTCAACAGCAAACCCTCAGGTGTTTCAAATAGCTGTTCTTTTTACGGAAATACTTATGAACTGGCTGGAATAAAGTGCAAGAAAATGTGACTACTATCTCATTTTTATCTGACATGATCTGTTGCCACTCGCTGCCAAATTGTCGCGCTAAAGCTGATTAGCACGGTGATATTTGATACTCTGGCAGACAGCAGAAATAACGGATTTAACCTAATGATGAATGACGGTAAGCAACAATCTACCTTTTTGTTTCACGATTACGAAACCTTTGGAACGCACCCCGCGTTAGATCGCCCTGCACAGTTCGCAGCCATTCGCACTGATAACGAATTCAATGTCATCGGCGAACCCGAAGTCTTTTACTGCAAGCCCGCGGATGACTATTTACCCCAGCCTGGAGCAGTATTAATTACCGGTATTACCCCGCAGGAGGCACGGGCGAAAGGAGAAAACGAAGCCGCGTTTGCCGCCCGTATTCACTCGCTTTTTACCGTACCGAAGACCTGTATTCTGGGCTACAACAATGTGCGTTTCGACGACGAAGTCACACGCAACGTTTTTTATCGTAATTTCTACGATCCTTACGCCTGGAGCTGGCAGCATGATAACTCGCGCTGGGATTTACTGGATGTTATGCGTGCCTGTTATGCCCTGCGCCCGGAAGGAATAAACTGGCCTGAAAATGATGACGGTCTACCGAGCTTTCGCCTTGAGCATTTAACCAAAGCGAATGGTATTGAACATAGCAACGCCCACGATGCGATGGCTGATGTGTACGCCACTATTGCGATGGCGAAACTGGTAAAAACGCGTCAGCCACGCCTGTTTGATTATCTCTTTACCCATCGTAATAAACACAAACTGATGGCGTTGATTGATGTTCCGCAGATGAAACCCCTAGTTCACGTTTCCGGAATGTTTGGGGCATGGCGTGGCAATACCAGCTGGGTGGCACCGCTGGCGTGGCATCCTGAAAATCGCAATGCCGTAATTTTGGTGGATTTGGCAGGAGACATTTCGCCATTACTGGAGCTGGATAGCGACACATTGCGCGAGCGTTTATATACCGCAAAAGCCGATCTTGGCGATAACGCCGCCGTTCCGGTTAAGCTGGTGCATATCAATAAATGTCCGGTACTGGCCCAGGCGAATACGCTACGCCCGGAAGATGCCGACCGACTGGGAATTAATCGTCAGCATTGCCTCGATAACCTAAAAATTCTGCGTGAAAATCCGCAAGTGCGTGAAAAAGTGGTGGCGATATTCGCGGAAGCCGAACCGTTTACACCTTCAGATAACGTGGATGCACAGCTTTATAATGGCTTTTTCAGTGACGCCGATCGTGCAGCAATGAAAATTGTGCTGGAAACCGAGCCGCGTAATTTACCGGCACTGGATATCACTTTTGTTGATAAACGAATTGAAAAACTGTTGTTCAATTATCGAGCGCGCAACTTCCCGGGGACGCTGGATTATGCCGAGCAGCAACGCTGGCTGGAGCACCGCCGCCAGGTCTTCACGCCAGAGTTTTTGCAGGGCTATGCTGATGAATTGCAGATGCTGGCACAACAGTATGCCGATGACAAAGAGAAAGTGGCGCTGTTAAAAGCGCTTTGGCAGTACGCGGAAGAGATCGTCTGAAAATAAATATCCTCCGGCATAGCCGGAGGTTTTTCAAATGCGCCTTTAAGGCTCTCTTACCAGCCGCGCCCTAACAGGCGCACACGATCTGACATTTGCATCCAACTTCGTTACTTACGGCCCGTAAACGGGCTGCCCGGATAGGGAATCGATAACTGCTCTCCCATTTTATCCTCTTCAAGCTGGTGCTTTATGTAATCCTGTATCTTCGCCGTGTTCTTACCCACCGTATCGACGTAATACCCTCTGCACCAGAACTCCCTGTTCCTGTATTTGAATTTCAAATCACCAAACTGCTCGTAAGGCATCAGACTGCTTTTCCCTTTCAGATATCCCATAAAGCCTGATACGCTCATTTTGGGCGGGATCTCCACAAGCATATGGATATGATCTGCACAGCATTCAGCTTCCAGAATCCGTACACTTTTCCACTCACACAGCTTTCTCAAAATACAGCCTATTGCTCTACACTTCTCTCTGTAGAACACCTGTCTTCGGTATTTTGGCGCAAATACTATGTGATATTTACAGTTCCATCGGGTGTGCGCTAAGCTCTTTTCGTTCCCCATTGGGACCCCCTTTTGATTTCTTGTTTGACACTTGCAGTTGCCAGACCGCAAGGTGTTTTAACAAATCAAAAGGGGTTTTAATAACTGGCTCAAAGCTGAAAGCTTTCCGGAACCCCCAGCCTAGCTGGGGGTTTTCTGTGCACAACAAAAAAGCCGGAGCGACAAACTCCGGCTTTTTGAGATTTACCGGATGATTATGTCATCCGGTTTGTAAGATTACGCTACGTCTTCGTACTGCGGAACCGGGTTACGGAAACTCTTGGTTACGCAAGCCAGGTAAATCAGACCGATAGCAGCCCAGATCAGACCCAGAACCATTGAGCTTTCTTCCAGGTTAACCCACAGCGCACCAACGGTCAGCGCACCACACATCGGCAGGAACAGATACTGGAAGTGATCTTTCAGCGTTTTGTTACGCTTCTCACGGATCCAGAACTGCGAGATGACCGACAGGTTAACGAAGGTGAACGCCACCAACGCACCAAAGTTAATCAGCGCCGTAGCCATTACCAGGTCGAAGTTGATTGCCAGCAGGGCAATCGCGCCAACCAGGATGATATTCATCGCCGGAGTACGCCATTTCGGGTGTACATAACCGAAGAAGCTTTTCGGGAACACGCCGTCACGACCCATTACGTACATCAGACGCGCAACGCCTGCGTGCGCCGCCATACCGGACGCCAGTACGGTAATGGTGGAGAAGATCAGCGCGCCAACCTGGAACGCTTTACCCGCAACGTACAGCATGATTTCAGGCTGTGACGCATCCGGATCTTTAAAACGAGAGATATCCGGGAAGTACAGCTGCAGGAAGTAAGTTGCAAAGATGAAGATCATGCCGCCGATCAGCGCGGTCAGGAAAATCGCACGCGGGATCACGCGCTCTGCATCTTTGGTTTCTTCCGACAGGTTGCTGATGCCGTCAAAACCGGTAAAGGAGAAGCACAGGATTGTCGCCCCGGTAATCATCGGGATAACATGCGCATCGCCAGACCAGAACGGACGAGTGCTCGCCAGCGTACCAGCGCCTTCACCTTCAAATACGCCATAAACAACCATGCCCAGAATCACCGCGATCAGCACTATCTGCAACACGACGATTACAGTGTTGAAGTTCGCTACGGATTTCAGACTACGCAGGTTAAAGGCGGTCATAAAGGCCACCAGAGCCACCACAAACATCCACGATGGAATGGAAGGCACCAGAGCTTCAAAATAGATTTTCGCCAGCAGAATGTTGATCATCGGCGCGAACAGATAGTCGAGCAGAGAAGACCAACCCACCATAAAGCCGACAGTCGGGCTAATGGATTTCTGGGCGTAAGTGTATGCAGAGCCAGCAGAAGGATAGCGGCGAACCAGCTTCCCGTAGCTCAGAGCCGTAAACAGGATCGCAATCAATGCGAACGCATAGGCTGTCGGCACATGACCATCCGTGAGGCCTGAAACGATACCAAATGTATCAAACAGCGTCATCGGCTGCATATAGGCTAGACCCATCATTACAACCGGAACTAACGTAAGCGTTTTACGCAATTCCACGCGAGAGGTGTTTGGAGTAACGTTATGCGACATGGTCATTCTCCTTTACGGTGATAACCGTCGCGTAAGCAAAAAATTGCCCCATTTTTTTGGATTCCTCAGCGACAACAACTGTCGATTTTTAGTAAATATCTATCCGGTACGAAGCCCGGCCTCTTGGTATGAATGATTGGTTTGAAGCAAAAAATAACCGACGCTAATTAAACGTCGGTTTTTAGTCATTTTTTGACAGCGGCGCATTGTGCCTAAATGGGGGGGAAATGACAAGAGAATGAGAGGCTTGCCATAATAATTTTTCTTTAAATGGCTGATTTTCCGTCATCAGATTTTGCATAAACACCGGCGATCGCACTATTTGCTAAAATTTCATCTCGCCACCAGCCGCTGGCAAGCCCTGCGGTCTGTTCATTCCAGCCAATCCAGACGGGTTCAAAGAGAGTTTGGGCGACCACTTTCTTCTCGATTAACGCGCCACTATCGAGAAAACGTTGCGCCAGATACCGTGGTAAATAGCCGCAGCCAAGGCCGCTAATTTGCAGCTCCAGCTTGGTTTTAAAATCGAAAACGGTAATGGCTTCTTGTTCGTCGAGAAGTTGTGAGGCCGTAGAAGCGCCTGCCTGCGCAGTGTCCCCCACCACAATCGCCCGATATCGTTTAATGATACGACGGTTTAACGGTTCTTCTTCCTGGGCTAACGGATGATGAGGCGCGACCGCAAAGACTTGTTCAAGATCGCCCAACCGCGAGAAACCAAACTCACTGGAAGATGGTGGCTCATGCATCGCGCCAACGATAATATCCGCTCGCCCCTGAGTCAGGGCATCCCAGGAACCACCGAGTACGCCATTGATAAACTTCAGGCGCGTCACGCTATGATGTTGATAAAAAGCTTCAATGAGAGGCGCAAGCAGAGAAAAAGGAAACGTGTCGTCCACGCCAATCACCAGCTCGTTTTCCCAGCCTTCATGCAGTTTGATCGCCTGCTTTTCCAGTTCTCGCACGGTATGCAGAACTTCCCGCCCTTTCTCTAATAACATTTTTCCGGTACGGGTGAATTTAGCGCGGTGTCCGCTACGATCAAGCAATTGAATATTAAGGTCGCTTTCCAGCTTGTGAACGGTGTAACTCAGAGCGGACGGCGTCTTGTAGAGTTTGGCTGACGCCGCCGCAAAACTGCCTTCTTTTTCTAAGGCATCGAGGATCATCAACACATCCAGCAGTGGTTTCATACACGCCCCCTTGCAGTGCATGCGGCGTCCTGCTGGCGTGATCGTTTACTCCAGCGGCATTACCAGCGGATCGGGATACTGGTATTCAAATCCCAGTTCATTACAAATCCGACTGCCATCAATAATCTTACCTTTGCCGCTGTCCAGACTATTTCTGAACTGCGGAGGTTCCAGCCCCAGTAAACGGGCCATCTGCGGATAGAAAACATTACGCGCAGGGTGAGCTGGCGCACATATATTATAGATGTGTCCGCCTTTAGGTGCCTGTAACAACAGAGTGATAGCGCCAATAACATCTTCTAAATGGACTAAATTAACACCATGTTCACCATCAGGGGCGGTTTTTCCGGCAAAGAAGCGTCCGGGATGACGTCCCGGTCCGACCAGGCCCGCAAGACGCAGAATATCGACCGAAGTACCGGGTAAATTGTGCAGCCAGTCTTCGAGTTCTTCTAATACTCGTCCACTGTTGGTTACCGGATTACGCGGGGTGGTTTCTTTCACCGTGCCTTGTGCGTCGCCATAGACAGACGTCGAGCTGGTAAAAATAATACGGGGAATACGATGAGCCAGCGCGCTATCCACTAACTCTTGTACCGCTTGTAAATAGAACTCATCGCCGGGGCCGCTACGACGTGCCGGAAGCGTAATGACCAGCGCATCGGCATCCATAAGGGCATCCAGATCGTCAGAATCGCAAACTAACTCAGGCTCCATGCGAAGCAGATAGCTATCAATGCCACTCATTCGGGCCGCTTCGACACCATCTTGTGTGGTTTTACTCCCGGTGACTTGCCAGCCTCGCGCTGAAAGTGACATCGCCAGCGGCATACCTAACCACCCTAACCCGACAATTGCGACCTTTTTCATCCGTTATCTCCTGATACACCTTAGATCTATAAGGCTACGCTAGCGTATCAAAACTGACAATTCATTCTATGAATGAATCTCTTCAATAATGATAACGACATGCTGCAATGAGCAGTGAATCATCAGTAACCGCGTATACCAGAAGGTGCTCCTCTGTAATGCGTCGGGACCAGAAACCTGACAAGTTATGTTTCAGGGGTTCTGGTTTCCCCTTACCTTCAAATGGTGTTCTGCGGGTATCTTTGATAAGTTCATTGATCTTTTTAACAATTCGCTTATCTGCTTCCTGCCAGTACAGATAATCATCCCATGATTCCTCAGACCAGATTAGTTTCACTCAATAATGTCCTTTTCCGTTCCTTTGTCTGATTTCAGGCTATCGATTGAGTCCATCAATCTCCGGGCGTTAGCGGGGGAACGCAGTAGATAAGCCGTCTCTTCCAGCGAGTTGTATTCTTCGAGTGACATCAGAACACAAGCCTCTCCATTCTGACGAGTAATGAGGATCGGGGCATGATCTTCAACGGCTTTCATCATTGTTGCCGACAAATTCTGACGCGCTTCGCTGTAGCTAATTGTACGCATGTAAATCTCCTCTTTTGTACAGTTCATTGTACAATGATGGGTGTTAATTAACTATTTATTAATTAGTTTGTAGATCAAGACATTGCCAGCGAGACGAAAAATCAGACTTTGCTCTTTTTGGTGCTGTCAAGTTAGAGGACAGTCCTCTTAGCCCCCTTCTTTCCCCGCTCATTCATTAAACAAATCTATCGCCATAAAATATATAAAAAAGCCCTTGCTTTCTAACGTGAAAGTGGTTTAGGTTAAAAGACATCAGTTGAATAAACATTCACAGAGACTTTTATGACACGCGTTCAATTTAAACACCACCATCATCACCATCATCCTGACTAGTCTTTCAGGCGATGTGTGCTGGAAGACATTCAGATCTTCCAGTGGCGCATGAACGCATGAGAAAGCCCCCGGAAGATCACCTTCCGGGGGCTTTTTTATTGCACGATTGATAACGGTTCAGACAGGTTTAAAGAGGAATAAGAAAATGACAGACAACACTCGTTTACGCATAGCTATGCAGAAATCCGGCCGTTTAAGTGATGACTCACGCGAATTACTGGCGCGCTGTGGCATTAAAATCAATCTTCACACCCAGCGTCTGATCGCGATGGCAGAAAACATGCCGATTGATATTCTGCGCGTGCGTGACGACGATATTCCCGGTCTGGTAATGGACGGCGTGGTAGACCTTGGGATTATTGGCGAAAACGTGCTGGAAGAAGAGCTGCTTAACCGCCGCGCCCAGGGTGAAGATCCGCGCTACTTTACCCTGCGTCGTCTGGATTTCGGCGGCTGCCGCCTTTCGCTGGCAACGCCGGTTGATGAAGCCTGGGACGGTCCGCTCTCCTTAAACGGTAAACGTATCGCCACCTCTTATCCTCACCTGCTCAAGCGTTATCTCGACCAGAAAGGTATCTCTTTTAAATCCTGCTTACTGAACGGTTCTGTCGAAGTTGCGCCGCGTGCCGGGCTGGCGGATGCGATTTGCGATCTGGTTTCCACCGGTGCCACGCTGGAAGCTAACGGCCTGCGCGAAGTCGAAGTTATCTACCGCTCGAAAGCCTGCCTGATCCAGCGCGATGGCGAAATGGAAGAATCCAAACAGCAACTGATCGACAAACTGCTGACCCGTATTCAGGGTGTGATCCAGGCGCGCGAATCAAAATACATCATGATGCACGCACCGACCGAACGCCTGGATGAAGTCATCGCCCTGCTGCCAGGTGCCGAACGCCCAACCATTCTGCCGCTGGCGGGTGACCAACAGCGCGTAGCGATGCACATGGTGAGTAGCGAAACCCTGTTCTGGGAAACGATGGAAAAACTGAAAGCGCTGGGTGCCAGTTCAATCCTGGTCCTGCCGATTGAGAAGATGATGGAGTGATCGCCATGAGCTTTAACACAATCATTGACTGGAATAGCTGTACTGCGGAGCAACAACGCCAGCTGTTAATGCGCCCGGCGATCTCCGCTTCTGAAAGCATTACCCGCACCGTTAACGATATTCTCGATAACGTGAAAACGCGTGGCGATGAGGCCCTGCGTGAATACAGCGCGAAGTTTGATAAAACCACGGTTACCGCGCTGAAGGTGTCTGCTGATGAGATCGCCGCCGCCAGCGAACGCCTGAGCGACGAGCTAAAACAGGCGATGGCGGTGGCAGTAAAGAATATTGAAACCTTCCACACTGCGCAAAAACTGCCGCCGGTAGATGTAGAAACGCAGCCAGGCGTGCGTTGCCAGCAGGTCACGCGCCCGGTGGCTTCAGTGGGTTTGTATATTCCTGGCGGCTCCGCCCCGCTCTTCTCAACGGTATTAATGCTGGCGACTCCGGCGCGTATTGCGGGCTGTAAAAAAGTGGTGCTGTGCTCACCGCCGCCGATTGCCGATGAGATCCTTTATGCGGCGCAACTGTGCGGTGTGCAGGACGTGTTTAACGTCGGCGGCGCACAGGCCATTGCCGCGCTGGCGTTTGGTACGGAATCTGTGCCGAAAGTGGACAAAATCTTCGGGCCGGGTAACGCCTTTGTCACCGAAGCAAAACGCCAGGTAAGCCAGCGTCTGGACGGTGCGGCGATCGATATGCCCGCAGGCCCGTCGGAAGTGCTGGTGATTGCTGACAGCGGCGCAACGCCGGATTTCGTGGCTTCTGATTTGCTCTCCCAGGCTGAACACGGCCCGGACTCACAGGTGATTTTACTGACACCTGATGCTGATATGGCGCGTCGCGTTGCCGAGGCCGTCGAACGCCAGTTGGCAGAATTGCCGAGAGCTGAAACCGCCCGTCAGGCACTGAGCGCCAGCCGCCTGATCGTAACCAACGATTTAGCGCAGTGCGTAGAGATCTCCAATCAGTACGGTCCGGAGCACCTGATCATTCAGACCCGCAACGCCCGCGATCTCGTCGATAGCATTACCAGCGCCGGTTCGGTATTTCTCGGTGACTGGTCACCGGAATCGGCAGGTGATTACGCCTCCGGCACCAACCACGTGCTGCCGACTTACGGTTACACCGCCACCTGTTCCAGCCTCGGGCTGGCAGATTTCCAGAAACGCATGACCGTACAGGAACTGTCGAAAGAAGGTTTCTCCGCGCTGGCTTCGACCATTGAAACACTGGCCGCCGCCGAGCGCCTGACCGCCCACAAAAATGCCGTTACTTTGCGTGTTAACGTCCTTAAGGAGCAAGCATGAGCACCGTGACTATTACTGATTTAGCGCGTGAAAACGTCCGCAACCTGACGCCGTATCAGTCGGCGCGTCGTCTGGGCGGTAACGGCGACGTCTGGCTGAACGCCAACGAATATCCCACAGCCGTGGAGTTTCAGCTTACTCAGCAAACGCTCAACCGCTACCCGGAATGCCAGCCAAAAGCGGTGATTGAAAATTACGCGCAATATGCAGGCGTAAAACCGGAACAGGTGCTGGTCAGCCGTGGCGCGGACGAAGGTATTGAACTGCTGATCCGCGCTTTTTGCGAACCGGGTAAAGACGCCATCCTCTACTGCCCGCCAACGTACGGCATGTACAGCGTCAGCGCTGAAACCATTGGCGTCGAATGCCGCACAGTGCCGACGCTGGAAAACTGGCAACTGGACTTACAGGGCATTTCCGACAAGCTGGACGGCGTAAAAGTGGTCTATGTTTGCAGCCCCAACAACCCCACCGGGCAACTGATCAACCCACAGGATTTTCGCACCCTGCTGGAGTTAACCCGCGGTAAGGCGATTGTGGTTGCCGATGAAGCCTATATCGAGTTTTGCCCGCAGGCATCGCTGGCTGGCTGGCTGGCGGAATATCCGCACCTGGCTATTTTGCGCACACTGTCGAAAGCTTTTGCTCTGGCGGGGCTTCGTTGCGGATTTACGCTGGCAAACGAAGAAGTCATCAACCTGCTGATGAAAGTGATCGCCCCCTACCCGCTCTCGACGCCAGTTGCCGACATTGCCGCACAGGCGTTAAGCCCGCAGGGAATCGTCGCCATGCGCGAACGGGTGGCGCAAATTATTGCAGAACGCGAATACCTGATTGCCGCACTGAAAGAGATCCCCTGCGTGGAGCAGGTTTTCGACTCTGAAACCAACTACATTCTGGCGCGCTTTAAAGCCTCCAGTGCAGTGTTTAAATCTTTGTGGGATCAGGGCATTATCTTACGTGATCAGAATAAACAACCCTCTTTAAGCGGCTGCCTGCGAATTACCGTCGGAACCCGTGAAGAAAGCCAGCGCGTCATTGACGCCTTACGTGCGGAGCAAGTTTGATGAGTCAGAAGTATCTTTTTATCGATCGCGATGGAACCCTGATTAGCGAACCGCCGAGTGATTTTCAGGTGGACCGTTTTGACAAACTCGCCTTTGAACCTGGCGTGATCCCGGAGCTGCTGAAGCTGCAAAAAGCGGGCTATAAGCTGGTGATGATCACCAATCAGGATGGTCTGGGAGCACAAAGTTTCCCGCAGGCGGATTTCGATGGCCCGCACAACCTGATGATGCAGATCTTCACCTCGCAAGGCGTGCAGTTTGATGAAGTGCTGATTTGCCCACACCTGCCCGCCGATGAGTGCGACTGCCGTAAGCCGAAAGTAAAACTGGTGGAGCGTTATCTGGCTGAGCAAGCGATGGATCGCGCTAACAGTTATGTGATTGGCGATCGCGCGACCGACATTCAACTGGCGGAAAACATGGGCATTAATGGTTTACGCTACGACCGCGAAGCCCTGAACTGGCCAATGATTGGCGAGCAACTCACTAAACGAGACCGTTACGCCCATGTAGTGCGCAACACCAAAGAGACGCAAATTGACGTCCAGGTGTGGCTGGATCGCGAGGGTGGCAGCAAGATTAACACCGGCGTTGGCTTCTTTGATCACATGCTGGATCAGATCGCCACCCACGGCGGTTTCCGTATGGAAATCAACGTTAAAGGCGACCTCTATATCGACGATCATCACACCGTCGAAGATACCGGCCTGGCGCTGGGGGAAGCATTAAAAATTGCTCTTGGCGACAAACGCGGTATTTGCCGGTTTGGTTTTGTGCTGCCGATGGACGAATGCCTTGCCCGCTGCGCACTGGATATCTCTGGTCGCCCGCACCTGGAATATAAAGCCGAGTTTACCTACCAGCGTGTGGGCGATCTCAGCACCGAGATGATCGAGCACTTCTTCCGTTCGCTCTCATACACCATGGGCGTGACGCTACACCTGAAAACCAAAGGTAAAAACGATCACCACCGTGTAGAGAGCCTGTTCAAAGCGTTTGGCCGCACCCTGCGCCAGGCCATCCGCGTGGAAGGCGACACCCTGCCCTCGTCGAAAGGAGTGCTGTAATGAACGTGGTGATCCTTGATACTGGCTGCGCCAACCTGAACTCGGTGAAGTCTGCCATTGCGCGTCACGGTTATGAACCCAAAGTCAGCCGTGACCCGGACGTCGTGTTGCTGGCCGATAAACTGTTTTTACCCGGCGTTGGCACCGCACAAGCGGCGATGGACCAGGTGCGCGAGCGCGAGCTGTTTGATCTCATCAAAGCCTGTACCCAACCGGTGCTGGGCATCTGCTTAGGGATGCAACTGCTGGGGCGGCGCAGCGAAGAGAGCAACGGCGTCGACTTGCTGGGCATCATCGAAGAAGACGTGCCGAAAATGACCGACTTTGGTCTGCCACTGCCACATATGGGCTGGAACCGCGTTTACCCGCAGGCAGGCAACCGCCTGTTTCAGGGGATTGAAGACGGCGCGTACTTTTACTTTGTTCACAGCTACGCAATGCCAGTCAATCCGTGGACCATCGCCCAGTGTAATTACGGCGAACCGTTCACCGCGGCGGTACAAAAAGATAACTTCTACGGCGTGCAGTTCCACCCGGAGCGTTCTGGTACCGCTGGCGCTAAGTTGCTGAAAAACTTCCTGGAGATGTGATGATTATTCCGGCATTAGATTTAATCGACGGCACCGTGGTGCGTCTCCATCAGGGCGATTATGGCAAACAGCGCGATTACGGTAACGACCCGCTGCCGCGCTTACAGGATTACGCCGCACAAGGTGCCGAAGTACTGCACCTGGTGGATCTGACCGGGGCAAAAGATCCGGCTAAACGTCAAATCCCGCTGATTAAAACCCTGGTCACGGGCGTTAACGTCCCGGTGCAGGTTGGCGGCGGCGTGCGTAGCGAAGAAGACGTGGCGGCGTTACTGGAAGCAGGCGTTGCGCGTGTGGTGGTTGGCTCCACCGCGGTGAAATCACCAGAAATGGTGAAGGGCTGGTTTGAACGTTTTGGTGCCGATGCCTTAGTGCTGGCGCTGGATGTCCGTATCGACGAGCAAGGCAACAAGCAGGTGGCAGTCAGCGGCTGGCAAGAGAACTCGGGCGTTTCACTGGAACAACTGGTGGAAACCTATCTGCCCGTCGGCCTGAAACATGTGCTGTGTACCGATATCTCGCGCGACGGCACGCTGGCGGGATCTAACGTCTTTTTATATGAAGAAGTGTGTGCCAGATATCCGCAAGTGGCGTTTCAGTCCTCCGGCGGCATTGGCGATATTAACGATGTGGCGGCCCTGCGTGGTACTGGTGTGCGCGGCGTAATAGTTGGTCGTGCATTACTGGAAGGTAAATTCACCGTGAAGGAGGCCATCGCATGCTGGCAAAACGCATAATCCCGTGTCTCGACGTTCGTGATGGTCAGGTGGTGAAAGGCGTACAGTTTCGCAACCATGAAATCATTGGCGATATCGTGCCACTGGCAAAACGCTACGCCGAAGAAGGTGCAGATGAACTGGTGTTCTACGATATCACCGCTTCCAGCGATGGCCGTGTGGTAGATAAAAGCTGGGTATCTCGCGTGGCGGAAGTAATCGACATTCCGTTTTGTGTGGCGGGTGGGATTAAGTCTCTGGAAGATGCCGCGAAAATTCTTTCCTTTGGCGCAGATAAAATCTCCATCAACTCTCCTGCGCTGGCGGACCCGACGTTAATTACTCGCCTGGCCGATCGCTTTGGCGTGCAGTGTATTGTGGTCGGTATTGATACCTGGTACGACGCCGAAACCGGTAAATATCATGTGAATCAATATACCGGCGATGAAAGCCGCACCCGCGTTACTCAGTGGGAAACGCTCGACTGGGTACAGGAAGTGCAAAAACGCGGTGCCGGAGAAATCGTCCTCAACATGATGAATCAGGACGGCGTGCGTAACGGTTACGACCTCGAGCAGCTGAAAAAAGTGCGTGAAGTTTGCCACGTCCCGCTGATTGCCTCCGGTGGCGCGGGCACCATGGAACACTTTCTCGAAGCCTTCCGCGATGCCGACGTTGACGGCGCGCTGGCAGCTTCCGTATTCCACAAACAAATAATCAATATTGGTGAATTAAAAGCGTACCTGGCAACACAGGGCGTGGAGATCAGGATATGTTAACAGAACAACAACGTCGCGAACTGGACTGGGAAAAAACCGACGGTCTGATGCCGGTGATTGTGCAACACGCGGTATCCGGCGAAGTGCTAATGCTGGGCTATATGAACCCGGAAGCCTTAGACAAAACCCTCGAAAGCGGCAAAGTCACCTTCTTCTCGCGCACTAAACAGCGACTGTGGACCAAAGGCGAAACGTCGGGCAATATTCTCAATGTGGTGAGTATTGCCCCGGACTGCGACAACGACACGTTACTGGTGCTGGCAAATCCCATCGGCCCGACCTGCCACAAAGGCACCAGCAGCTGCTTCGGCGACACCGCTCACCAGTGGCTGTTCCTTTATCAACTGGAACAACTGCTCGCCGAACGTAAATCTGCCGACCCGGAAACCTCCTACACCGCCAAACTGTATGCCAGCGGCACTAAACGCATTGCGCAGAAAGTGGGCGAAGAAGGCGTGGAAACCGCACTGGCAGCAACGGTACATGACCGCTTTGAGCTGACCAACGAGGCATCTGACTTGATGTATCACCTGCTGGTGTTGTTGCAGGATCAGGATCTGGATTTAGCGACGGTAATTGAGAACCTGCGTAAACGGCATCAGTGAGTTGCGTGCTGACCGGATGCGATGTTGTTGTCGCATCCGGAGCCATTGCCCGATGCGCAAGCTTATCGTGCCTACACATTATCTCAACACACGTAGGCCGGATAAGATGCGCCAGCATCGCATCCGGCAAAAAAAACGGGCATGGTGTCACCACCCTGCCCGTTTCTCTTAAATGCACAATAATATTATTTCGCGTTGTAATTACGCAGCGCGTTACGCCCCAACACAATCCCCACGCCAACCATGCCGCCCAGCAGCACCGCCAGAATCAAGGTAATTACCTTTTTCGGGCTATCGCGACGAATAGGTAACGTCGGTTTCATTACATAGCGGTAAGCATGAATATCAAGTTTATCAACGTCAAGATTGTCGATATCCAGCAGGTTTTGACGAGTCTGATAGTAGCTTGATGAGAACACCAACGGACGGGTCGCCTCGTGCTTAATCATCGACTCCAGCGCTTCGCTCCCCAAAAGGAACATAGTATCCTGGGTTACGTCCTGCGTCTGTTGAATCTGCGGCTTTGTCACCTGCGCCTGATTCGCATACTGCAACGCTTCCTGAATCTGACGGATACGCAGATCTTTCTGTTCCTGCGCGACCACTTCCTGGGTTCTTAAAGAGTCCTGCAAGTTTTTCCGTCCCAGAGCAATGTTGTCCTTGAGATCCTTTTCTAGCTCTTGATTCACTTTATCATCAACTTGCTGAATGTATTGGGCCAACTTCATTTGTGCGCCCTCTGCAGTTTGCCCAACATAAGAAACAGTCAATGGTAATTGCTGGTTCTTAACAGAAGGTTCGATGGTAAGTTTTTCTGGCTCTTCCTGATTATCCAGCGTTTCTGCTAATGCAGAGAAGGCAGAACTGAAGCGACCAATTAACGTCTCCTGCAAATCCGATACTTTCGGTGTAGCCTGACCATAGATAACATTCATGGCATTGTTATAGCCAGCAATTTGCCCCACGTCGGGCTGAGTGATAATTGCTGTTGACGTCCATTTCTCCTTCGCTACTGCCAAATAACCAATAGCCAGGGCAATAGCCACAATGACGGAAATGATGATTGTCATCTTGCCACGCCACAACTGCACTAGTAAATCAATCAAATCAATCTGTTCCGGGTCATGGTTTTGCCCAGAAACATTATTATTTTCTACTCTCATCATTACCCTAACTGACGGAAATTTCCAAGTCCGCATAGTTTAGCGATAATCCTCGTGAATGCTATAGGATAAGTGATAAAAATAATGAATTGTTGAGGAAGTAACAAAAGACAATCAGGGCGTAAATAGCCCTGATAACAAGATGTTAATCGCTACCAAAGAGATCGCGGGTGTATACCTTATCTGCCACATCCTTAAGCTCTTCTGCCATACGATTGGAGATAATGACGTCAGCTTGTTGTTTGAAAGTGGCGAGATCTCGTTCCAGGCGAGAGTTGAAGAATGAGTCTTCTTTCATCACCGGTTCGTAAATGATCACTTCAACGCCTTTCGCCTTGATACGTTTCATAATCCCCTGAATGGAAGACGCGCGGAAGTTGTCTGAACCGCTCTTCATAATCAGACGATAAATACCCACCACTTGCGGCTTGCGTGACAAAATGGCATCGGCAATAAAATCTTTACGCGTGCGGTTAGCATCGACAATTGCCGAAATCAGGTTATTCGGCACAGACTGATAATTCGCCAATAACTGTTTGGTATCTTTCGGCAAACAATAACCACCATAACCAAACGACGGATTGTTGTAATGGTTGCCGATACGCGGGTCGAGACAAACACCTTCGATAATCTGACGCGTATTCAGACCCAAACTTTCTGCATAGCTATCCAGTTCGTTAAAGTACGCCACGCGCATCGCCAGATAGGTATTAGCGAAAAGTTTAATCGCTTCTGCTTCAGTGGAGTCGGTAAACAGGGTCGGGATATTTTGCTTAATCGTGCCTTCCTGTAACAACGCAGCAAAACGTTCTGCGCGTTCTGAACGCTCACCGATGACAATACGTGACGGATGAAGGTTATCGTAAAGGGCTTTACCCTCACGGAGAAATTCCGGGGAGAATATAATATTTTCAGTACGATATTTTTTATGCATCGCTGCGGTAAAACCAACGGGAACCGTTGATTTGATGACCATAACCGCATAAGGGTTTATCTCAACTACGTCTTTAATTACTGATTCTACACTGGATGTATTGAAATAATTAGTTTTAGGATCATAGTCGGTTGGAGTGGCGATGATGACATAATCAGCATCCCGGTAGGCTTCATTTTTATCTAATGTGGCATTAAAGTGTATTTTATCTGATTGCAAAAACTGCTGAATTTCCTTATCAACAATAGGAGATATCCGATCATTCAGCATAGCAACGCGTGACGGTAAAATATCTAATGCCACAACCTCATGATTTTGTGCGATTAGAAGCCCGTTTGACAAGCCTACATAGCCAGTACCGGAAATGGTAATTTTCATTTCATGCTCTCAGAATTAACTTAACTGTGAATCATGATGTTTTTAGCATCCTGACAAGAGTTAAAAGTTTTAACGCTACGTCGATAGCTGGTCAACGCAACGAAAAACAATTCAGAATTTCTTTATAAGAATAGCTGATATTTATTAAGTTAATATTAAGCAGTGAAATTTAGTCTATAAGATAAATGGCAAAAAAAGCCCGGCACAATATACGCCGGGCCTCAATTTATTGTTAGTTAAGTCAGATTAATCCAGCCATTCGGTATGGAACACACCTTCTTTATCGATGCGCTTATAAGTATGTGCACCGAAATAGTCACGCTGTGCCTGGATCAGGTTTGCAGGCAGAACAGCGGCACGGTAGCTGTCATAATAGGCAACCGCAGCGGCGAAGGTCGGAACCGGGATACCGTTCTGTACTGCATAAGCAACGACATCGCGCAGCGCCTGCTGATAGTCATCGGCGATTTGCTTAAAGTACGGAGCCAGCAGCAGGTTAGCGATCTGCGGATTTTCGGCGTATGCATCGGTGATTTTCTGCAGGAACTGCGCACGGATGATGCAGCCAGCACGGAAAATCTTCGCGATTTCGCCGTAGTTCAGATCCCAGTTGTATTCTTCAGACGCAGCACGCAACTGAGAGAAGCCCTGAGCGTAAGAAACGATTTTGCCCAGATACAGCGCACGACGAACCTTCTCGATAAACTCAGCTTTGTCGCCTGCTCGCTGCGCTTGCGGGCCAGAGAGAACTTTAGACGCGGCAACGCGCTGATCTTTCAGAGAAGAGATATAACGTGCAAACACAGACTCGGTAATCAGCGACAGCGGTTCGCCGAGATCCAGCGCGCTCTGGCTGGTCCATTTACCCGTACCTTTGTTTGCAGCTTCATCCAGAATCACATCAACCAGGTAGTTACCGTCTTCATCTTTTTTGGTGAAGATATCTTTGGTAATGTCAATCAGGTAGCTGCTCAGTTCACCGTTATTCCACTCGGTAAAGGTCTGCGCCAGTTCTTCGTTGGTGAGGTTCAGGCCACCTTTAAGCAGAGAATAGGCTTCAGCAATCAGCTGCATATCACCGTATTCAATACCGTTGTGAACCATCTTCACATAGTGGCCTGCGCCATCGGCACCAATATAGGTAACGCATGGCTCCCCGTCTTCAGCCACTGCGGCGATTTTGGTCAGGATCGGCGCAACCAGTTCATAGGCTTCTTTCTGGCCACCAGGCATAATGGAAGGTCCTTTCAGCGCGCCTTCTTCACCGCCAGAAACACCAGTACCGATGAAGTTAAAGCCTTCTGCAGAAAGCTCACGATTACGACGAATAGTGTCCTGGAAGAAGGTGTTACCACCATCAATGATGATGTCACCTTTATCGAGGTACGGCTTAAGGGAATCAATAGCAGCATCCGTGCCTGCACCTGCTTTCACCATTAACAGGATGCGACGAGGCGTTTCCAGAGATTCAACAAACTCTTTCACCGTATAGTAAGGAACCAGTTTTTTGCCTGGATTTTCGGCAATCACTTCTTCCGTTTTTTCACGGGAACGGTTGAAAATAGAGACGGTATAACCACGGCTTTCGATGTTGAGCGCAAGGTTGCGCCCCATCACTGCCATACCGACGACGCCGATCTGTTGCTTTGACATTGTTTACTCCTGTCAGGGCGTTAAAAAATTGGTATATAAAGCAAAGATCTTTAAATAAAGATACCATTTCAGTAGTAAAATTAGGACTTTATTTAATCACTTTACCAGTTCGGATGTAATTTTTCTATAGTTTTTATAAGAAAGAATTGGTTTCCGTAATATGTAGCGCGTAATACTCCTTATATGCCATCGAAATGCTTTAGTAAATATTCTTCTATTTTCATGCTGCGCATAATGAATAGCATCAAAATGGGGAGTATAGTAAAGATCTACTCCACTTAATTTTAAACGCATACAAAGGTCAATATCTTCACAATACATAAAATATTTTTGATCAAAACCATTCACATTTAAGAAACTTAAAGCATGAATAAGCATAAATGAGCCAGCACACCAATCAACTACAGTATCAGAAAGTATATTTTCCTTCTTAATTTTACTTTTATTCACCCCCAATAAAAAAGAACAAAGAAAATCATATAAAGTTGGAAAACTCCGTATTGAATAATCATGTTTGCTTTTAGTAAAATCTCGATAAAGACATAATGTGCTAAACTTATAATCATTACTAATTATATAATCAACATAATTAATCAAACTTTCACTGGTTATGAATACATCGGGGTTAAGAAAGAGAAAATAATCATTATTCATAATCATGAAGTTATTAATTATATATGACACTGCTATGTTATTATTATGTCCAAATCCATATTGCCCTCCATGCAAATAGGTTACGCAATTTTTTTCGCATGTTTTTTTTAAAACCATTGAACTTTTGTTATCACGAACTATTATTTTAAATCTTCCAGAGGGCAACTTTAAATTTAATAAAAGATTTTCTATATAGTCATCATGGCCATGTGAAACGATTATAATATAAACCACGTCAGTTCCCCTTGAGGATATATTCAATAAACTGTTCAAAACCAGTCAATGCATCATTATTAAAATTCACCCTACTATTTTTTATATCTTCATGCATATTTTTACTTGTGTACTCTAATATGTAGCGAACAAGTATTTTCTCATCGTCAAATGGAAAATATCTAGTTTTTGAATAGTTATATAAAACTTCATGAGCATAAGGTAAGTCTGCCGCAAATATCCATTTTTTGTATGTTTTAGCTTCTGATAATGGTAATCCCCACGTTTCTAGTTTCGATGGGAAACAAATAATATCTGAATCTTGATAAAAGTTAACCATCTCGGTTGCATTAAGGTAACCGAGGAAATGTACATTTTTCAGTTCGGAAGCTAATTTATATATTCTTTTTGCATACTTATTTTCAGTACCATCAAAAGTAAGATAAAAATGAATATTTTTATCTTGTAATATTTGTGCAGCACGTATGATAACTTCAAAGTTTTTAAATATACGGGGCACTGCTGGGTAAAATATCCTCACATCCTTTTTATTATTATTTCTTACCAAACCATCACTTTCAAAAGGGCAAATATCTTCAGGGCGACTAACAACAACATTCTTTAACTTATATTTTTTTTCGAATTCTTTTTTTAGCCACTGCTGCTGAACAAAAACTGCTGTGTTCTTTTTTATATTGATATTGTATAAAAGCCCATAAAAAAGATAAAAAAGATAAAATTTAGGTTCTCCTATAATATCTCGATAGCTTAAATATTTATAGAACGGTGCAGGATTGTGGCAATAAACAAATCTATAGGGTACACTAACATTTGCTGTAATATCATGTAAGCATACCCAATGAGTTGCCTTAATCACCTTAGATAATCTATTGCAAGTTATATATTCGAAATATAATCTTTTAACCCACGAAGACTTGACTTCTGGATACTCTATAAATTCAACCCACGGAAATAATTCCATTAGTTCAGCAGAGCTATGAACCAGTGCAATAAATTTACATTCGGCTCTATCTTTAGTTGCTGTAAGCACATTTTTTAGTACGGTAAAGGGGCCTCCGGTTGTAAAATTAACAGCCGATATTACAACTATATTCTTTCCCATTGCATACGCTCATAGTTATATTTTTTAACAATTTTAGCTGGAACACCAGCAATGATCACATTATTAGGAATCTCACCACGAACAACACTGTTTGCGCCAATAACTACACCATTACCTATACACGCACCTGGTAATATTGTCACATTTTCGCCAATCCACACACGCTCTCCAATATACACAGGTGCAGATTCAAGGGGCCTAGACGAAGGAATAATAGTTGGTGAACTATGGATATCGGATTTAGAAAAAATACCATGATTATGATCACTAATAAATACTTTACTTGCTATTAATGTATCTCTACCAATAATGACATTATTAATAGCCGCGATGTGAACATAGTCATTAATTTGAACATTTTCTCCAATGGAAACTACGGCATCCATAAATGCATCAACTCGTAATCCTACACCTGATGTAAAACCTTTTCCAAAACTAACACTTCCATCTTTTCTAATATAACATGGAAATCTAATAATCCTAACATTTGAACAAAATAAAAATTTTGTTAAGAATATATCTTTAAGAAGCCTAAGACCACCATAAAGGCCATATCGTTTAATTAACTTAAGTTTTTTTTTAATGCACATTATTTATGTCCTAGTTATCATATATGCTATTAATATGTAATTTACGTGATAATGATAATATAATCTACTATTATATAGCTATCTGGACATTAGATTTCATCAAGATATTTTTAGCGTGATATTTGCACAAAAATATTGATGAAAATAACATAAACACATAGGGGTTTATATAACCAGCACCACGTATAAAAAGAGGGATGAAGAAACACATGTAGAAGCTATATGCTAAAATATACTGCGGTGAATATCTCTTACTTTTTTTGAAACGCAGATAAAATCGGGAAAAATAAAAAAAATAGAAAATACACATTAATGCACCAATAACCCCAAACTCAGATATTAACTTAGAAGAAATAAATGAGCCATCGTATATATTTAACATAGGGGCATCAAGTTCAGCTAAAATTTGTTGATATATTCCTATCTCCCCATTCACTCCCATTTGTTGAAAACCAATACCAAGACCATAACTTGTAATAAAATTCAAGAAAGCTCTTTCAATTCCTGAAAGATATACAAGCACTGATAGGTTCGTAGTATTTTTAAAATCAAGCCGCGATGTATAGTAAGAAATGTCTAAATCACTTAATATCATGGAAAAAATCCATGCCCCCAAAAGTATAACAATAGTTTGCCTTATAGTTATTTTTTTCATCACAAAAACACTAATCACAATGCCTACCAACATTGTTAAATTCTGGATACCTAACGCAATACCCAAAGATAATATATAGAGCAATAGTAGCCCCCCCCCTCTTGTATAGTATAAACAAAATGAAAAGATAGGTATAAAAACCAATGCAAATGCTGATGGTTCAGGAAAAAGAATCATACTTTTATCATGTATAATCTCAGTCTTCTGTAAAAGAATACTTATAATGCCAATAAGGCAAAGAAATGCGAACAAATAAAAGACGGATCTCTTAAGTATTTCTTCAGAACATAACCACAACGTCTGTGCATAACAAGAGGAGACGTATGCCATTATTAAGATGCTATATATTGAAAGTACAACTTTAAATGTTAAAGCCTGTTCAATATTAAATAGCATACTTAACAAACAGTTAAAACACAACAATATGAATAACGCTACTATTATTAGAAAATTATCTTTGCAAATATTTTTAGCTCTTAAAAAAACAAAAAGCAATGTAATTGAGATTATCGTTGAAATGCTAAAATTATCAACCCCTAATGTATAAAACAAAAAATCAGGGAAAACAAGAAAAAGTATAAATAAACATATAATTCTTTTTGTGCTATTTGATTCTTCTATTCTTATGCTCATACATAATCTCAATTATCTTTTTAGCCCAATTGTCCCAATGCAATATATTATTATATCTAATTCTTGCGTTTTGGGAGTAGTTTTGATAAGTCTCTACGGAACTAATTATTTTATGAATTGCATTTCCAAAGTGCTTATAGTCTAACGGGTCTTTAATTAATATCCCCGTCCTTTCGTTGATAACTATAGAACTGACTCCACCTGTATCTGTAGCGACAACAGGCAATCCAAAAGCAGCAGCTTCACAAAATACCATTCCATAACATTCAGCAATGGTTGGTAAAAGAAGTATATCAGCGTTAGATAACACATCGATGAATTTCTGATATTCGTCAACGTTATTTTTATCTACTTTATCAATTAATTCAACCCAAGTAGGTAAAATCTTTTGATTCGGAGTACATCCACAAATTTTTAGTCTAACATCGATCCCATATAACTGCCTTACATATTCAATTGCTTTCAAGGCTGTTTTCCCACCTTTTCTTTCCCAATCAACTCCCAAGAAAAGACAAGTATAACTATTCTTTTGAATTATATTTTTATTAGCAAAGTGAATATCATCAAATAAATTAGCCCCCCATGGTATTTCAACTAATTTATCAAAATCTAATCTGTAATAATTCCTGCAAAAATCCATTGCCCATTTAGATGGGAAAGATACTACTGTTGCTTTTTCAATAGCCTTGCGTTCGATTAAACTTGCATCCTCATCATTTATAATTGTTTTTTTATTTAAATTCGGATAATAGCTTTTTAATTGATCATATGTTGTATCCGATAGATATATTATTGGTATGGTTGTTTTTAAAAAAGCAATTTGTGAGGAACCTGCAGGTGCGATAATAAAATCCAAACCATCAATTTTTTTTAATTTCCTACCGAATATTCTACCGTAATACCTGGAAAGCAACTTCGAATGACTATAATCATATTCTTTTCCGAAACACCTTAATATTAATTTATATACTTTTAACATGTATATCATATAGCTATTTACCGGTCCTAATATTTCAATGGAAATATTTCTCTTCGATAATGCCTTTAGCATATAATAAGGTGTGCCAGACCAACTGGATGTAGATAGTGGATCATAAGCAGATAAAAAAGCCACTTTCATTAAATACCCTTTAATAACATATCAAACTATAGATTTATTAACACCATGATTAAGTGCATATTCTAATGGCATTTGCTACCTTTGTTTCGTTTGAAGTTAAACATAACATTCAAACATCTTTTCATCTTATTAAACTCACCTCTTCTAGCACGGTTAAATGCTACAACAAAAAGTGACAACCATACCGTCCAATAATATTGGGGATAAAACCTTTCTGTAATGACCAGCCTATTTTTTATTGAGCAAAGATCAGCCATCATGCTCTTTCCCCCATCAGTACTTGCACCTATTTTATGATAAACCAAACTTTCTGAGCAAATACCTAATTTAAAGTTCTTTGCTTTTGCTCTGAGGCAAATATCTAACTCTTCATAGTATAAAAAATATTCTTCATTCATCAATCCAACTGTTTCCAAACATTCTCTAGAGAAAAACATCGATGCGCCAATTATATAATCTATATCATTACTAATGACTTCATCATCATATTTTTTGGAAACTAATCTTCCCATTTCATAATTTTTTGTAGTGCATAACCATTTGTTATGCACCCCACCTAGTCCTTGCTGCATCTCTCTGTCGGCAAAATAGACTAAACGAGAACCGCAAATCCCTATACTTTTATCTGAATCACATTTACTAATTAAATGAGTTAAAGCCTCTTTATCCACTTCAGTATCATTATTCAGAACCCAGACGTATTTCATATTCTCCTGATTAAGAGCGAACTCTATGCCAATATTATTACCACTTGCGTACCCATTATTTTGCGGAGATTGTATTAATATGATTTTATCGTTTTCTAAGGTTTTATATTTATTTCTATCCTCATACTTCACCTCAATGATACTTTTATCAGCAATATATAATGAATTAAGATTTTCTTTTATAGTATCATATGAGTTATCCATAGAACAGTTATCAACAATGATAATTTTATAATCGCTAACATTTAAATCCATTAAACTTTTAACACAATTAATGGTATCTATAGCCCCATTCCAATTTAATACCACAATATATATCATCAGGCTACCCTTTTTTCATAAGATTATTACAACGATAACTCATATATAAAAGCATCAAAAAATCAATTATTACTCGAATTGTCCATAACCACGCAACACCAATAACCCCATATTCCTTTGAAATTATATATAACATTATCAAATAAGGAATAAATTCCATCATATGGATGTATGCAGTGTATTTTGCTTTTCCAAAGGCCTGTATGTTGGCAAAAGAGATTTGTGAATAACAGTTAAAAATATACCCTATAAGCATAATCCGTAATATTTCGACCGAAATCCCTGCATACTCAGCCCCCATCCACAATGTTAAAATAAACTTTGCGTAATAATATACAAATAAAACCAAAGGCATTACAATGACAGTCATTAATATATAAGCTTTTTTTTGCTCTGCATATGACGCTGTAAAATTCCTTGCATGACTTAATTTTGGAAAAACAGCTTTCCCAAGAGAGCCTGGAACTATTCCAAGCCTAGTTACCAGCTCATTAGGGACTGTATAGAATGATATTTTTGATGCTCCCTGGATATGGGATAGAATAAATCTATCCATACTCGCTAATATAGGAGATATTATGTTACTTATAGTTACCCACCCGCCATATCTAAATAACCGCTTTAAAACAGTTATTGAAAAAAATGAGATATCGATAGTTATTCTTTCCCTGCTCATAATGTAGCTTAACCACAAGCATATAACTCTTGCAATCGCTACACCAATAATTGCAGAAAAAAGCGTTTGATTAATTAAAACAAATAATGCAGGTAACCCTGCAATTAAAGAATTCCCTACACTTTTTTGTATATTTAGAATCCCAAAATATTCCCGACCCTCAAGCTCTGCTAATAGTATTTGCGTGACTAAGAATACAGGTATCAGAGATGATAATAATACTAGAGACTTTATCGAATCGGCGTAATATATTGGTGAGATATTTAACAGTTCAATAATATCGCCTTTAAGCAGAAACACTCCCCCGCCTCCGATAAACCCTAAAAATATCACAGCGATAATAGAAGTTACTATTATCGTATTACAATCGTCCACTCTGTTTTTTAGTAATGCTATTTCACGCACAACAGCTCTTGTTAACCCAGCATCAAATATACTTGCATACCCTATAAAAATCATTGCTAACGTATACAAACCAAATAGTTCTACACCAATTTTCCTCGCAATTAATCCAAAGGCGGGAATTGCAATTAATGTTGGTATAAAGTAGCCCGCAACATTCCATATACTATGTTTTAAGAGAGACATTTCAAAACTCACTTAGTTCAAATCTTTCCCCATTTGCATCCTTATCAGACAGAGTGATCAGTGCTGTGCTCGGCCATTTAATATTAAGCAAGAGGTCATTCCATATAATATTTTTTTCATGTGATGGAGCATAATATTGATTCGTTTTATATAAAACTTCTGCTAAATCACTCAGCACCAAAAAACCATGTGCAAATCCCTCAGGAATCCACAACTGACGCTTATTCTCAGCAGACAAATTCACCCCAACCCATTTCCCAAATGTAGGTGACGATTTACGAATATCAACCGCAACATCAAAAACCTCGCCAACAACACAGCGCACCAGTTTTCCTTGAGCATAAGGTTCTAACTGATAATGAAGACCACGTAAAACACCTTTACTGGACTTAGAATGGTTATCCTGAACAAACTCAACCTTACGACCTACTGCTTCTTCAAAAATCCTCTGATTAAAACTCTCAAAAAAGAAGCCACGTTCATCCCCAAAAACTTTTGGTTCAAAAATCAGCACATCAGGAATTTCAGTTTTAATTACGTTCATCTTATTAATAACCTTTAATCATTTTGAGCAGATACTGACCATAAGCATTTTTCTTCAACGGTTCGGCTAATACTTTTACCTGCTCAGCATCAATAAACCCTTTACGATAAGCAATTTCTTCCGGACAGGAAACCTTTAGTCCCTGGCGCTCTTCAATGGTGGCAATGAAGTTGCTTGCTTCAATAAGACTTTGATGCGTCCCTGTATCCAGCCATGCATAGCCACGCCCCATCATAGCGACAGACAAACGTCCTTGTTCCATATAAATACGGTTAATATCGGTAATTTCCAGTTCACCTCGGGCAGAAGGCTTAAGGTTTTTCGCCATTTCCACAACGTCATTGTCATAGAAATAAAGCCCAGTAACCGCATAGTTACTTTTTGGTTCCAGCGGTTTTTCTTCCAGGCTAATTGCAGTACCGTTATTATCAAACTCCACGACACCATAACGTTCAGGATCATTAACGTGATAGGCAAATACCGTTGCACCACTTTCTTTGTTAACAGCTACGTCCATTAACTTCGGCAGGTCGTGGCCGTAGAAGATATTATCACCAAGTACCAAAGCACAATCATCACCACCAATAAACTCTTCACCGATAATAAACGCCTGCGCAAGACCATCCGGACTCGGTTGCACTTTGTACTGAAGATTCAGGCCCCACTGGCTCCCGTCACCCAGCAGTTGTTGAAAACGAGGAGTATCCTGTGGTGTACTGATAATCAGAATATCGCGAATACCCGCTAACATCAGTGTAGAGAGCGGGTAATAGATCATCGGTTTATCATAAATCGGTAACAGCTGTTTACTGACGGCCATCGTCACAGGATAAAGACGAGTACCAGAACCACCCGCCAAAATAATACCTTTACGCGTTTTCATTTCATCATTCCTTTTAATACATCTTGCTCCACCATTACGAACAAGATGCAAAAACTATTAAATTGCTGTAGTCGTAAATAATTCGTTAAGCATTCGTTTCACGCCAACCTGCCAGTCAGGCAAGACAAGCGCAAAGTTCTGCTGAAATTTTTCTGTATTAAGGCGAGAGTTATGTGGACGACGAGCTGGTGTAGGATAGGCTGTTGTTGGTACTGCGTTGAGCTTGTTGAGTGCAAGGGGAATGCCTGCTTTGCGCGCCTCTTCAAAAACCAGCGCAGCATAATCGTGCCACGTTGTGGTACCACTAGCTACCAGATGGTACAAGCCTGCGACTTCCGGTTTATTCAGTGCCACACGAATAGCATGTGCCGTACAATCAGCCAGTAACTCTGCGCCAGTTGGCGCACCAAACTGATCATTAATAACGGCTAATTCTTCACGCTCTTTTGCCAGACGCAACATTGTTTTGGCGAAGTTATTTCCTTTACCTGCATAGACCCAGCTGGTCCGGAAAATAAGGTGCTTCGCACAATGCTCTTGTAATGCTTTTTCTCCCGCTAACTTGGTTTCACCGTAAACATTTAGCGGTGCGGTTGCATCCTCCTCCTGCCATGGTATTTCACCGGTCCCCGGAAATACGTAGTCAGTAGAGTAGTGAATAACCCAGGCGCCGACTTCATTGGCTGCTTTCGCGATCGCTTCGACACTCGTCGCGTTCAGTAATTGTGCAAACTTCGGTTCTGATTCTGCTTTGTCTACTGCGGTGTGAGCGGCTGCGTTGACAATAATATCAGGCCGAATGCTTCTTACGGTTTCAGCTACACCTTCAGGATTACTAAAATCACCACAGTAATCAGTGGAGTGAACATCAAGAGCAATCAAATTACCCAGAGGTGCCAGAGCACGCTGTAGTTCCCAACCTACCTGCCCTGTTTTGCCAAAAAGGAGGATATTCATTACTGGCGGCCCTCATAGTTCTGTTCAATCCACGATTGATAGGCACCACTTTTCACATTATCAACCCATTTTGTATTGGACAGGTACCATTCCACCGTTTTACGAATCCCACTCTCAAACGTTTCCTGTGGTTTCCATCCCAATTCGCGACCAATCTTCTCAGCATCAATCGCATAACGGCGATCGTGTCCCGGACGATCGGTAACATAAGTAATTTGCTCGCGGTAAGATTTCTCTTTCGGGACTATCTCATCCAACAAATCACAAATAGTGAACACTACGTCGATGTTTTTCTTTTCGTTGTGTCCACCAATGTTATAAGTTTCGCCCGCTTTACCTTCGGTTACGACGGTATATAACGCTCGAGCATGATCCTCTACATACAACCAGTCGCGGATCTGATCTCCTTTGCCATAAATAGGTAATGCCTTACCTTCCAGTGAATTAAGAATAACCAGTGGAATAAGCTTTTCCGGGAAATGATAAGGACCATAGTTGTTCGAGCAATTAGTCACAATGGTCGGTAAACCATAAGTACGTTTCCATGCGCGAACCAAATGATCGCTGGAAGCTTTAGAAGCAGAATATGGACTACTTGGCGCGTATGCTGTCGTTTCCGTAAATAGCGGCAACGTTTCATTGCTATTTACTTCATCCGGATGGGGTAAGTCACCATACACCTCATCAGTAGAAATATGATGAAAACGGAAGTTTTTTTTCTTTTCATCATCCAGACCAGACCAATAATTCCGAGCCGCTTCTAAAAGGACATAAGTACCCACAATATTGGTTTCAATAAATGCCGCAGGGCCTGTAATTGAACGGTCAACATGGCTTTCAGCTGCCAGGTGCATCACTGCATCCGGCTGATGCTGAGCAAAAATCCGTGCCATTGCAGCTGCATCACAAATATCCGCATGTTCAAAGAAATAGCGTTCAGAATCAGAAACATCTGCAAGTGATTCCAGGTTTCCGGCGTATGTTAATTTATCGACATTAACAACACTATCTTGCGTATTATTTATTATGTGACGAACAACAGCAGAACCAATAAATCCTGCGCCACCAGTAACAAGTATCTTCACTTTTTTATTCCATATAGCCAGAGAGCATGCTGTGAAATAGACTGCTCCAGATTTGATTAATAGATGCATTAATGCACGCTACCGCCCCTGGCTTAACCGCTACCAGAGCACTGCGTACATTTCCACGATGTGACGAGCGTAACCCACTCGTGCCAAATCCGAAAAATTCAAACGCTAATTGTCTTACCAAACAGCTGTAGAAACAAGGAAAATCCTGGAAAAATTTGAACTATGATTGCAAGCTAACATGCTGTTTTTATTGTACTTATAAAAAAGACAACGGCAGTGAGATTCAATGAGCAAAACTTATGCTATGAATCTTCACTGCCGTTTTTAATTACTTACTGACCGACACTTCCAGTCAGGAATTTGTTACTCGCTTAACAGCTTCTCAATACCTTTACGGAACTTCGCCCCTTCCTTCAGGTTACGCAGCCCATACTTCACAAACGCTTGCATATAACCCATTTTCTTTCCGCAGTCGTAACTGTCCCCAGTCATCAGCATTGCGTCAACTGCTTGTTTTTTTGCCAACTCAGCAATGGCATCAGTCAGCTGAATACGTCCCCATGCACCAGGCTGAGTACGTTCCAGTTCCGGCCAAATATCGGCAGAAAGCACATAGCGACCTACGGCCATGATGTCTGAGTCCAGCGTCTGCGGCTGATCCGGTTTTTCGATAAATTCAACAATGCGGCTGACTTTACCTTCACGATCCAGCGGCTCTTTAGTCTGAATGACGGAGTATTCAGAGAGGTCACCCGGCATACGTTTTGCCAGCACCTGGCTGCGGCCCGTTTCGTTGAAACGTGCAATCATGGCAGCAAGGTTGTAACGTAGCGGGTCGGCGCTGGCATTGTCGATCACAACGTCTGGCAGTACCACGACAAATGGGTTGTCACCAATGGCAGGTCGCGCACACAAAATGGAGTGGCCTAAACCTAAAGGTTCGCCCTGACGCACGTTCATAATGGTCACGCCCGGCGGACAGATGGACTGTACTTCCGCCAGCAGTTGACGCTTCACGCGCAGTTCAAGGAGAGATTCTAATTCATAAGATGTATCGAAGTGGTTTTCGACCGCGTTCTTGGACGCATGAGTTACCAGGAGGATTTCTTTGATCCCTGCAGCCACAATCTCGTCAACAATGTACTGAATCATTGGCTTGTCGACGATCGGTAGCATCTCTTTGGGAATCGCCTTAGTGGCAGGCAACATATGCATCCCTAGACCCGCTACAGGAATAACTGCTTTTAAATTCGTCATTATTTCATCCACCTGTAAAATGGTTGCTGAATTATAGCTTGTTCGATTTTTTTCGCCAGCATCAATTACCCTGAATTGATTACTGAATTACTTGTGATGTTACGCCGCTTCGTTGTGGATTGCAGTAGCATTGTTCCTAAGTATGACTCCATTTTTCCAGGAATGGTCGCAAATCTACTCTCTCCGTTCCGGCAATCTAAAGTTAATCTTTTCCACATTAACAATATGGTGATTAATCCTGTCGATATCGACGGAGCTTTGCCCTTTTTCATTCACCGCATGAACATTTGCAAGAGACAGCAGTGTTTCTTTTTTCGCCATAAACACGCCTCGAACGTCTTTGCGCATGTCAAAGTTCATGCTCAATGCTGGTCCAACTGAGGATTCCTGCATCACATTGATATTACGCATAAAAAGATGTTGCGGTTTGTTGTGTAACTCCAGCGACGCACGCTTCATCTCAATGTTAGTCAGCGCCACAAAGGAGACAGCATTCCCGGCGGAGATTTGGATGCCGCGCAATTTATAAGCAAGATGAGTATTATCCAATTGAATATCATTCACTCGGAAATTCTGCGGTATCGAGAGATATTTGCCTTTAATTACCCCATAGCCGATTAACATCCCGGCACTATTAATCATTTCAATATTATCAATCACAAAGTTGTCACAACCATAAATAGCAACTGTGGCGTTATCAATACCTGCTTTCTTACTGAAATCCGGCGTGATATTACGAGCTTTGATATTACGGATAACAAAATGTTTACCATTTTCAACATGGATCAGTTGCCGACAATCCGATCCCGTGATATTCGCCACGACAAAGTTTTTCACTGCCTGATCTTCTGGGTAATTATTATCATAAGTGCTTCCCGCAAGGCCTATGCCAATGCCCCAGTTGATTTTGCCATTAGTACAGTTGATGCGCTCGATGACATGGTCGGATATCAAAATATCACTGTCGTTAATCGCCACGTTCCATTCAATAGCGTCGCCCTGTAAGTCGCTGAACTTACAGTTGGTGATGTTGGCACCGATTATCTGGTTATGAAATCCCTGGCGTAAGATGGCGTAATTAGCGTGGCTAACGGTCAGGTTATCGATGGTCAGGTTGTGCATGACCCGTTTGTTTTTGCCGCCGATATAAATCTGCGTTACCGGACCAAAGCCGCTCATCGCCAGCCCTTTGATGGTGCAGTCAGAGCCGCGCACATCCAGGGTGATGTTATGCATACTGCCGCCCCCCTCCCCTGTCACCTGGCTGCCGTCCTGTAAGACAAATCGCCCTTTGCCGTTGCCGCGCAGGCTTCCAAGGATGTGTAACGTTTTGCCAGGAGGAATGAAGATGCCGGTGTTGATATTGTCACAAACCAATCCGGCGGGCACGACGACCGTTTGCCCTTCGCTGAAGGCTTGTTTAAATGAGGCGATCCAGTCGTGAGGGTTGTAGTCGTTAATGTTAACGCTTTGTTGAGCGGGAAGTGCGCGGGCGAAAGGCGTATGGAGGAAGGCAAGCACAGAACTTGCCGTCAGGAAGGTGCGTCGGGAGAGTTTTTTAAATGGCATGCGTTCTCCTCTATAAAGCCTGCAGCAAGCTGGCGAGTTCTCGATTGATCACCTGCTGGTTAAAATCGTGTTCGACTTTTTCGCGAGCACGTTTGACGACAGGAGCCAGTTCGTCGCTGTCCAGTTGGCTAAACGCCGCCAGTCGTTGCGCCAGTGCGCGAGCATCGTTCTCAGGCACCAGCCAGCCGGATTTGTCAGCCTCCACCAGTTCAGGAATTCCGCTATGCAGAGTAGAAACCACCGGAATACCGACCGCCATCGCTTCCATTAGCGCCACCGGAATACCTTCCATATCGCCATCCGCACCCGTAACCGATGGCAACAGGAAGACATCCGCGTCATCGAGCATCTCTTTCACTTCATGGCTCGGTTTAAAGCCCGGCATCTCCACCACATCTTCCAGTTGATATTGTTCGATGAGGGTGCGCAGGCGTCGTTCCCACGGGCCAATGCCGAGGATGCGATAGCGAAATGCCACGCCCTGCTCTTTCAACTGACGGCAGGCTTCAATCGCCACATGCAGGCCTTTTTTCTCGGTTAAGCGTGCGACGGAAATGATTTCCAGCGGCGTTGCAGGCGCTTTCACCGGACGCGGGCTAAAGCGCGTCATGTCCACGCCCATGCGCGATACGGCGATTTTTTCCCTCGGGCAGCCCATTTTTTGCAGCCTTCCGGCCCACAGATCGCTTATTGGTAGCATCAGGTCGCCACGGCGAAACAGTTGCTGATATTCGGGAGTGTAATGGTTGAGCACCTCCCGACTGGAGATATCAATGCCGTGGAAGATAGTGGCAATTTTGCCGCGAATGACACCCAGTTCGCGGAGTTTTGCTGCGGTTACCCCCGCAGGGCCAAAATGTGCGATAAAGACATCGGCATGTAACGATGTTGCGACCTGACCACAAATGGCAGACAAAATCAGGTTCCGCGACTCTGCGCCATAGCGTTTGAGGTTGAGCGCCTGCCAGGTATTTTTACGATGAATGCCGCGTAAGGTCTGGCTGGCTCGGTGGCGCAGCTTCGCCACTTTGCCCGTAGGTTCGTCCTGTAACCAGCGGGTTCTGGCGGCAAGGTTGTATTTCGTCCATGCCGCGTGGGTGTTTTGTGTGTCGCCTTTTTGCAACGCGACAATCTCCACCTCAAAGCCCATATCAATAAACGCAGTGATTTGGTTGAGGACGAAGGTTTCCGACGACAGCGGAAATTTCAATAAAAAGAAGCCGACCTTCATTTCACCTCCCCGATGCGCTCAAGCACAGACTGCACCATCTGCATTCCTGTCTGACGTTCGCGACTGACGGCTTCGTTAAGTCGTGCGTTCAGCGCCGGAAGTTGGCCTAAGGTATCCGCAACCATCGCTTGCAGGCTGCCGTCTAATAAATGACGGATATCAATCGCCATCTCCGGTAGTCCCAGCTGCTGCATGATCCCGGCGGATTTATGTTCATAGTTGATGGCAATCGCCGGGGTGGCAAAGTTCATTGAGATAATGGCGGAGTGCAGGCGCGTACCGACGGTGAGTTCACAGGCCCCCAGAATTTTGCCCATTTCCAGATCGTTGAGTTCATCCATCACCACGTGGTAACGGGCAGGATCGCTGATGTGCTGGCGCAGATTGAGCGCCACCATGCGGTCGTCTTTGTTATAGCTGTCGATGCCCGTACAGGTGGAGAGCGCAATCACCTGATAGCCTTCGTCGAGAATGCGATTGACCACCCCGGCAAAGGCTTTTTCATACGCTTGTTGAGTGGTGCCGAGGCGTTTGTCGAACGGTGCCAGTTCACGCAGGGTAATGGCCACCGCTTTCTGTTGTGCGGCAACGTCCAGCCAGTGTTGAACAGCATAGCTGGCGGTGAAGTCTTCTGTGTGGTGATCGACCAGCCACGCGGTATCGACGCCATGTTCAACTTTTGCGGTAGTGATATTGCTGCGTTTCATCAAATCAAGGCTGACCGATTCGCGCAGGATCAGCGCGTCGCAGTGACCAAAAACGTAGTTCGCCAGTTGGTTAAATTGCTTATCCTGGAACGGGCCGACGCTGTGACCAATCATAAACAGCGGCTTTTTCGCCATAAACGTGCAAAGCGCATGTTCAAACTGCGGCACGCCATAGAGATCGACAAAAAACGATCCGCCGACCTGAATAATGGCGTCGTAACCTGACAGCAGGCGCACGAAGTCAGTGAATCCCTGGGCGATGGCGATATTACGCAACTTGCCAGTGTCGGTGACGCGTGAGAGCAGTACCTGATGTTGGTAACGGCGACGGAGGACTTTTTTAACGCGCCCGACAACGCCCGCTGCACTGTTGTGTTGTTTCATTTGCAGGAACAGCGGATCGCCCATTACCGGGCGGTTGAGCAGCCAGGAAGAACTGACCGGATAGCGACTCATCACGTCCACTTCGGCATGTGGATTGAGGATATTGATGGCATCAAGTAAGCCGCGCAGGATGGCGCTGTCGCCGCGATTGCCGCAAGTGTGGTTGCCCAGAATAAGTAATTTCATTTTTTCCTCATAAATTTGATGCCAGGTGAGGCTGTGTTTGTTGTTTTCATTGCTGTTTTTTGCCTGATGCGACGCTGACGCGTCTTATCAGGCCTACAAGATCCGAGCACAGAACCGTAGGACGGATAAGGCGTTCACGCCGCATCCGGCATTCAGTGCCTGATGCGACGCTGACGCGTCTTATCAGGCCTACAAGACCCGAGCACAGAGCCGTAGGACGGATAAGGCGTTTTACGCCGCATCCGGCATTCAGTGCCTGATGCGACGCTGACGCGTCTTATCAGGCCTACAAGATCCGAGCACAGAACCGTAGGCCGGATAAGGCGTTCACGCCGCATCCGGCATTCAGTGCCTGATGCTACGCTAACGCGTCTTATCAGACCTACAAGATCCAAGCCCAGCCCCCCAGGACGGATAAGGCGTTTTACGCCGCATCCGGCAACCGTTGCCGGAACCGAAAACAACCATTCACCCCGCCCGTAAAAGCATTTTCATTTTTTCGCTGCGACAAAACTGACGCTTCACTTCCACCACCAGCGGATGGCGCGACAGCACAATCATCACCACAAACGCCAGCACGCCCGTGGCTATTTGCACCGCCAGCAGCATCCCCAGCGCCAGTTGCCCTTTCAGCACAATGCCCAGCGCATAACTGACCACCAGCGTCGGCAGCGAGAGATAAAACGGCAGCCACAAACTCAGGATGTACTGGCGATAACTGGAACCGAGCACCGGTTTAATCATCACGAAATAGCTCAGAATGGTGTTGATAATCTGCACCAGCAGGAAGCCAAGCGTGACGCCGATTGCGCCCGCCATCTGCCCACCAATGATGATTGCCGGAATAAACAGAAAGGTTTTGAATACGTTGAATTTAAAGCTGATATCGACCCGCGCTTTCGCCATCAGCAGCGAACCAATCGGGTTACCCACGGAGCGCAGTAGCCCCACAATACACAGCAATTGCAGCACCGGAATAATGCTGCTCCACTTTTCGCCAAATACCAGCGGTACAAAGTTATTCGACACCACCATTAGCCCCAGCAGCGCCGGAAAGTTGATAATCCCCACCACCGACAGCAGCTTGTAGAAGTTGACGCGCAGCTTTTCTGTATCGTCCTGAATTTTGGCGAACGCCGGAAACAACACGCGGGTGATGATCGGGTTCAGCTTCATCGGTGGCACAACGGCCACGTTGTACGCCAGGTTGTATCCCCCAGCCACGCCCGCGCCGAGAATACGCGCCAGCACCAGCGTTGAAAGGTTGGTGTTGAGATAGTTGATGATGCTGTCCGCCGTCAGCCAGGCACCAAAGCGTAAGTTCGGTGCCACCGACGCCAGCGAGAAATGCAGACCGGGGCGATAAATTTTGCGGCCAAAGTAGCCAAACAGCAGCGTTCTCACCGCACTATTGACCAGATAACCGAGAATCGCGGTCATCGCCAGCGGCCAGAAATGGGCGCTAACCACCGTAAAAGTAAAGCCCGCCAGCACCGCGCTGGTTTCGATCATGCCGATTTTGTTGAACTCCAGCTCCTTTTGCATCAACGCGCGGAACTGTTGCCCGTGGGGGATCACCACAAACGCCAGCGACAATGTTTTAATCAACGGTGCCAGGTCCGGGTTATTCAGCAAGTCGCCGATGAGATCACTCAACAAAAACACCGCCACGCACACCACGATCCCCAGCCCGACGTTCAGCCAGTACAGCGTGGTGAGTTCAAGGTGGCTGATTTCTTTTCGCTGAATAATGGAGTTAGCGATACCGAAGTCAGAAAGCGTATCTGCCAGCGCGATGATCACCAGCGACACGGTAAGCAAACCGAACTGGTGGTTATCTATAATCCGCGCCAGCACAGTCATTTGCACCAGACCGAGGCCGATGATGATCACCGTGGCAATCGCCGACCACTTCGCGCCGCTGATGGTTTTTTCACGTAAGCTCATATCAATATGCCGCTTTGTTAACGAAGCCCTTGAATACCGTCAGGAAAACGATTTTGATATCGAACCAGACGCTCCATTCGCGGATGTACTCAAGGTCGAACTCGACGCGTTTTTCCATTTTCTCCAGCGTGTCGGTTTCGCCGCGCCAGCCGTTAATCTGCGCCCAGCCGGTAATGCCCGGTTTCACTTTATGGCGCAGCATGTAGCCTTCAATGAGCTGGCGATACTGTTCGTTATGCGCCACCGCGTGCGGACGCGGACCGACAATCGACATCCCGCCAGTCAGCACATTGATAAACTGCGGCAATTCGTCCAGCGAGGTGCGGCGCAGAAAGTTCCCCACTTTGGTGACGCGCGGATCGTTCTGCGTCGCCTGGGTCACCACTTTGTCGTTCTCCATCACTTTCATGGAACGGAACTTCCACACTTTGATCGGCTTGCCATCCATGCCGTAGCGAGTCTGGCGGAAAATAACCGGCCCCGGTGAGCTCAGTTTCACCGCCAGCGCAATGCAGCACAGCACCGGGGAGATCAGCAGCAGGATAAGCGTCGCCAGCACAATATCTTCCGCACGTTTTATCAGGCGGTTAACCCCGGAAAGCGGCGTGTCATACAGCGGCACCACCGGTACGCCGTTCATCTCTTCGATACGGGAATGGAGAATGTTGAAGGTAAAGACATCGGGGATCAGCAGCACCGAACAGGTGGTGTCCGCCAGTTGATGGACCAGTTTTTTCACTCGCGCGCCGTCGCACATCTGCATCGCGATATAGACGTTATGAATCTTGCCCGCTTTCGCATCCTCGACCAGCTGTTGCAGATTACCCGCCCAGTCGTTAGAAACGCCACCCGGTTTCGGGTCGTGGTAAACGCCCACCACTTCAAACCCTAACCACGGCTGATTACGGAAGCTCTCCATCAGCATTTGTCCGGCGGCTAAATCCCCCGCCACCGCGACCATGCGCTTGTTATAGCCATGATTACGCAGCCAGCCCGCCCCAATACGAATACATGAACGGCAAACCACCAGTCCGATGCTGGTCAGCCCATACCACGCCAGCCAGATTTTCAATTGCGTGTCGAAATCATTGTTGAACGCCACCAGTCCGGCGCTGAAAATCACGCTTAACGTCCAGTTTTGTAGCAACAGGGCAAATTCTGTCGCTGCCCGAACACCGCGCCATGAGCGATAAAAATCGGTGATGCCGCCCAGCATCTGGAACACCACCAGCGTAATCAGCGCCACCAACAGGTGCATGTAGAGGAATGACAGTCCGCTCACTTCGCAAACCAGCCATAGCCCGGCAAACATGATGGTGATATCTGAAAAGCGTTGCACCATAGAGATTAACGATGCATTGGTTTTCGCTCGCTCGCGCTTTTTTAGATTTGTCATCGTTGTTCCTGTTTTTAGCCCCTTACCCGCAGTGGGGGTAAGGGAAGATCCGACATTACTCGTTCAGCAACGTCAGCAGAGTTCGCGTTCGCGCTTCCATCAGCGGCACATCACCGCGTGATTCCACATTCAACCGCACCACCGGTTCGGTGTTGGAGGAGCGCAGATTAAAGCGCCAGTCGGCAAAGGTCATGCTGATGCCATCGGTACGATCCACCGCCAGTGCCTCACGGCTAAAATGCTGTTCCACGCGGTTAATCGCCTCAACGGGTTGCGCCAGTTTGCTGTTGATCTCACCGCTTGCCGGGAATGCCGCCATCCGGTCGCGCACCAGTTCGCCCAGCGTTTTTCCTTTCAGACACACCAGTTCGGCGACCAGCAGCCACGGGATCATGCCGCTGTCGCAGTAAGCGAAATCACGGAAGTAATGGTGGGCGCTCATTTCGCCACCGTAGATGGCGTCTTCCTTGCGCATACGTTCTTTAATAAAGGCGTGTCCGGTTTTCGACATTACCGGGGTGCCGCCTGCGGCAGTCACCACATCAACGGTGTTCCAGGAGAGACGTGGATCGTGGATGATCTTCGCGCCGGGATTTTTTTCGAGGAACGCTTCTGCCAGCAAACCGACAATGTAGTAACCCTCGATAAACTGCCCTTTTTCGTCAAACAGGAAACAGCGGTCAAAATCGCCATCAAAAGCAATGCCCATATCCGCGCCGTGTTTAATGACCGCATTGCGGGTGTCGTCGCGACATTCCGGCAGTAGCGGGTTAGGAATACCGTTGGGGAAATTGCCGTCCGGCGTGTTATGCACTTTGATTAACTCCACCGGTGCGCCGAGGGCTTTAAAGCGGGCTTCAATGGCGTCCACCACCGGACCCGCCGCGCCGTTCCCGGAGTTAATCACCAGCTTGAGCGGCGTGAGGTTTTTGACGTTGATATAACCGAACAGGTGATCAACGTAAGCGTCACGCAGATTGATTTGCTGATAGCGACCGCGTTTGGTTTCATCGACGGGAGGAAAGTCGTTGGCTTCTGCCAGACGCTGGACGTCGCGCAGTCCGGTATCGCCGCTGATCGGGCGAGCCCCTTCGCGCACCAGCTTCATGCCGTTGTAATCCATCGGGTTATGGCTGGCGGTAACTTCAATGCCGCCATCCACGCCGAGATGGAACGTGGCGAAATAGATTTCTTCGGTGCCGGACATGCCGATATCCAGCACGTCGACGCCCGCATCCTGTAAACCTTTCGCCAGCGCCAGTTTTAAGGTTTCGCTGGTGAGGCGGACATCACCGCCTAACACAATGGTTTTCGGTTTGAGAAATTCGCCATAGGCGCGACCAATGCGCCAGGCGATATCTTCATTCAGTTCTTCGCCTAATTTCCCGCGAATATCATAGGCTTTAAAGCAGGTTAATTTTTTCATATCGTTACCCTTTTTCAGGCAATAGTTGGCCCTGACCGAAACGGCCAATTTTGTTTTTGTCGTTATTTACATCGCGGTTTCGCATTCATTGCCTGATGCGACGTTTACACCCGTCCGTAGCGATCCGCGAAGCGCACCACATCATCCTCTTCGAGATAAGAGCCGGAGCGCACTTCAATTAAATCGAGCGGAATTTTCCCCGGGTTTTCCAGGCAATGCGTCGCCCCCAGCGGAATATAAATGGACTCGTTTTCACCAAGCAGTTTGATATCACCGTCGATAGTGACTTTTGCCGTTCCCGCGACAACCACCCAGTGTTCCGCGCGGTGATGATGCATCTGTACCGACAACCCTTCGCCCGGTTTCACGGTGATGCGTTTCACCTGGTAGCGGTCGCCCGCGTCGATAGAGTCATATTTGCCCCACGGACGATACACTTCGCGATGCACCCGATGCTCATGGCGACCATCAGCTTTGATCTGCTCGACCACTTTTTTCACATCCTGCACCGCGTTACGGTCAGCAATCAGCACTGCATCTTTGGTCTGCACTACCACCAAATCTTTCACCCCGACGGTGGTGACCAGGCCAGATTCGGCATACACATAGCTGTTTTCAGTTTTGTGATTAATCACATCGCCATGGCAAACGTTGCCCTCGGCGGTGTGGGCACTGATCTCCCATAAAGAGGACCAGGAACCGACATCACTCCAGCCCGCATCCATCGGCACCACAACGGCATCTGCCGTGCGTTCCATGACCGCGTAATCTACCGACTCTTCCGGACAGGCGAGAAACGCCTCTTCATCCACACGAATAAAATCGAGATCCGGATCGACGGCGCTCATCGCTTTTTCACAGGCATCGAGAATATCCGGACGATACTTTTTCAGTTCTTCGAGATAACGTCCGGCACGGAACAGGAACATACCGCTGTTCCAGTAATATTCGCCACTTGCCACATAGGCCTGCGCGGTTTCCAGATTCGGTTTTTCGACAAACTGCGCCACTTCAAAGGCCACCGTATCCTGCTCACCCGCCGACACTTCACCGCGACGAATATAGCCATATCCGGTTTCAGGTAGATCCGGCACAATGCCGAAGGTCACCAGCTTGCCCGCTTCGGCATACGGCATGGCATTACGCACGGCGGCACGGAACGCGTCTTCATCGGCAATCACATGATCCGCCGCCAGCACCAGCATTAATGGGTCGTTCTCCGGGCTATGACGTTTTGCCGCCAGCGCCGCCAGCGCAATGGCAGGTGCGGTGTTACGCCCCGCCGGTTCGAGAATAATGTTCTCGGTGAGTTTATTTAGTTGACGCAGCTGTTCCGCGACAATAAAGCGGTGCTGCTCATTGCAAATCACCACCGGGCTTTCGCACTCCACGCCGTTCAGGCGGCAGATGGTGGTTTGCAGCATGGTGAGATCGCCTTTCAGGCATAAAAACTGCTTGGGGTAAAGTACGCGGGAAAGCGGCCATAAGCGGCTACCGGAGCCACCTGCCATCACAACTGGATAGAGTTTCGACTGCGCCATAATTATCCCCGAATATCATTTATAAATTGACGTAACACGTTCTCTTTATCGAGCGTGCGTTCGGCATATTCACGTGCCACCGTGTTGTGTTTGGGCAGCAGGAGCGCCTGACGAATCCCCGCCACCAGCGCCTCGACCGATTCCGGTTCCACGCAAACCGCAATGCCCGGAAAGGTTTCGCAAAGCTGCCCCAGTTCGGTGTGGGCTTCTGCGGTAATCACCGCGTTACCGCCTACCGCCAGAATATTGGTCAGTTTCGACGGCAATACGGCATCTGCCGCGCCGCGTTTTTGCACCACCAGATGGCAATCCCCCATCTTCAGCAGTGCGGGTAAAGCGTCATACGATTGCAGCGGAAAAAATTGCATGTTGCGCAGTCCACGCTGCTGCGCCATTTTTTCCAGCCGCGCTTTGCCGCCGCCCTGCCCGACAATGGCAAAAATAAGCGGTTCATCGCGCAGGCGATCGGCAGCTTCAATAACGTTTTCCAGCCCCTGCTTTTCACCAATATTGCCGGAGTAAAGAATGATTTTTTTGTTATCCGGCAGGCCAAGCTGGTTACGAAGGGCATCAACATCGGCGTCTGCGACATGCTGAAAACGGGCGATTTCCGACCAGTTTGGGAAGAAAATGACGTTTTCCGCCGCCACGCCTTTTTCGATGGCTTTATTCATCATCGAACGCGAAATCGTGGAGACGTTATCGACGTTATGCAGTCCGCTACGTTCGAACGCCGTCGCCAGCTGTGCCACTTTGCCGCCTTTGCCTTTTCCGGCAAGGCCCAGCCCCAGCATGGCGTCCACTTCGTAATCCTGAATATGCAGCACGGTACGCGCACCAGAGAGTTTCGCCAGCAGGCGCATTCCCGGCGTGCAAAACAGCGTTGGCACTACGCCGATAATGCGATCCGGCTTCCAGCGACGTTGCGCCATCAGTGGAAAGAAACTGCTGACGGCAAAACTGCCGAGATGCAACAGGCGTTTCAGAGTGCTCGGCTGTTTTGGCACGTACAGCGGGCAGCGCCACACCATGGCGGCCCCCTCTTCCCGTTTGTACCGCCAGGCGGAATAGTTCTCGCCCACCTGCCACTGCGGGTAGTAAGGCGGCGCGGTAATGACCCGCACCTCATGACCTTGTGCCGCCAGCCATTCCACCATCTCGCCGGTGTATTTGCCGATGCCGGTTAACTCCGGCGAGTAGTTAATGCCGTAGACCAGTATTTTCATAATCCGGGTACTCCGGCACGCTTCTCAGCGAGAAAATAGGCGCGGCTGTTAGCGTGAACATTGTCACTGGCGAGCAACGCGTCCGGCGTCAGCCAGCGGTAATCGTCATGCTGCTCATCCGGCAGTAACAGCTCTTCCTCCGCTACTCTGAAGCGAAAACCGAGCACCACATAGTGAGTGGTAAAATCCGAGCCGGAGAAGTTATCGTCATAAAAGTGCTGCCAGACACCGTAAAACTGGCCTGCTGTTATCGGCAGACGCAACCCCAGTTCCGCCATCGTCAGCCGCTCAAATGCGGCTTCCAGCGTTTCGTCTTTCTGCACGCGCCCTCCCGGCACAAACCAGTAACCCTGCGCCGGGCGGTTGGTTCTTTTGCCAAGCAGAAACTCGCCGCGACTGTTCTCGACAATAAAGTCGAGAGAGACAAGCGGAGTGGAGCGCACTACCGTGGCAAAGTCTTCCTGACGTAAAAACATCATTACCCCCGAAAGCGGTCTTGATTCTCAAGGAACCACTGGTAAGTGCTGGCAAGCCCCGCTTCCAGTGAGATTTCGTGATACCAGCCAAGCTGATGCAGCCGCGTCACATCCAGCAGTTTGCGCGGCGTGCCATCCGGTTTGCTGGCATCAAAAACCACCCGACCTTTGTAACCCACCACTTTGGCGATGGTTTGCGCCAGCTCACGGATAGTGCAGTCAACGCCCGTGCCGACGTTAATGTGCGACAGCATCGGCTGGGTGTTCTCCTGCCAGACTTCGTGTGCCAGCTCCATGACATGAATGCTCGCCGCTGCCATATCATCAACGTGTAGAAATTCGCGCATCGGCGTACCGCTGCCCCACACCACCACGTCCGGCGCATTCTGTGCCGTCGCCTCATGGAAGCGACGCAGCAATGCTGGGATCACATGCGAATTACTCGGGTGGAAGTTGTCGTGTGGCCCGTACAGGTTGGTTGGCATGACTGAGCGGTAATCCCGTCCGTACTGGCGATTGTAAGATTCACACAGTTTGATCCCGGCGATTTTGGCAATGGCGTAAGGCTCGTTGGTCGGCTCCAGCGTGCCCTGCAACAACTCGCTTTCTGCCATCGGCTGTTTTGCCAGTTTCGGGTAGATGCAGGACGATCCGAGAAACAGCAGTTTGTTCACGTCGTTCTGATGCGCGGCGTGAATGATGTTGCTCTCAATCATCATGTTCTGGTAGATGAAATCTGCCGGATACGTGTTGTTGGCAACAATACCACCCACTTTCGCCGCCGCCAGATAGACCTGGTCAATGCTTTCGCTGGCAAAGAAATCATGCACCGCGCGGCTGTCCAGCAGGTTCAGTTCATCGCGGGTGCGTAATACCAGCTCCACATCACCGCGCTGTTCGAGCTGCCGCCTGATGGCGGAACCGACCATCCCGCGATGGCCAGCAATAAAAATGCGTTGTTTACTCATGCTTATGACTCCAGCGCGATCGCCACGTCGTAGCCGTGAGATTTCAGCAGAGAGTGTTTTTTCGCCGCTTCAAGGTCATTAGCCACCATTTCAGACACCATCTCTCTGAGGGTGATTTCCGGTTTCCAGCCCAGTTTTTCGTGCGCTTTGGTCGGGTCACCGAGCAGCGTTTCAACTTCTGCCGGACGGAAGTAGCGCGGGTCAACGGCGATAATCACATCACCCGGTTTAACGCCCGGCGCGTCATGCCCGGTGACGGAAACCACAATGCCCTTCTCTTCAACACCCGTGCCTTCAAAGCGCAGTTTGATGCCCAGTTGTGCCGCCGCCATTTCCACGAACTGACGCACGGAGTACTGAACGCCGGTGGCAATAACGAAATCTTCCGGTTGTTCCTGTTGCAGCATCATCCACTGCATTTTTACGTAGTCTTTGGCGTGGCCCCAGTCACGCAGGGAATCCATATTGCCGAGATACAGGCACGACTCCAGCCCCTGGGCGATGTTGGCGATTGCGCGGGTGATTTTGCGGGTAACGAAAGTCTCGCCACGGCGCGGGGATTCATGGTTGAAGAGAATACCGTTACAGGCGTACATGCCGTAGGATTCGCGGTAGTTAACGGTGATCCAGTAGGCGTACAGTTTGGCAACCGCATACGGAGATCGCGGGTAGAACGGCGTGGTCTCTTTCTGCGGAATTTCCTGCACCAGACCGTACAGTTCAGAAGTAGAAGCCTGATAGAAACGGGTTTTCTTTTCCAGACCGAGGAAGCGGATCGCCTCGAGCAGGCGCAGCGTACCCATCGCATCGACGTCTGCGGTATATTCCGGTGACTCAAAAGAAACCGCAACGTGGCTCATTGCCCCCAGGTTGTACACTTCATCCGGCTGCACTTCACGCAAAATGCGCGTCAGGTTGGAGGTATCACTCAGGTCGCCATAATGCAGATGGAATTTCGGGTTGCAGGTGTGCGGATCCTGATAAATGTGATCCACGCGCTCGGTGTTGAATGACGATGCACGACGCTTAATACCATGCACCTCGTAACCTTTTTCCAGCAGAAACTCTGCCAGGTAAGAACCGTCTTGTCCGGTTACACCGGTGATGAGAGCGACTTTTGACATGTCTTATTCCTCTGTATTTTTTGAATTTATTCAGTTTCAACGCGTTTGCGTATCACCACTGCGGGGTGCCCCCGACAAACCACATTTGCCGGAAGCGATTTAAAAACACTGCTTCGCGCACCCACGACGGTGCCGTCGCCGATCGTGACGCCAGGGGCAACAAAGACATCGGTTGCCAGCCAGCATTTCTCGCCAATCACAATAGGCGTGGCGTTAATGGTGAAATGTTGACTTGCATGGTCGTGGCTACCAGTGCATAAATAACTTTTTTGCGATATCACCGAATGTGCGCCAATGGTTATTTCACCGAGGGTATATAAATTGACCTCATCGCCGACCCACGCGTAATCACCTAACGTTAATTTCCACGGATAGGTAATTTTTACTGACGGACGAATGACTACGTTTTTTCCTATTTTTGCGCCGAATAAACGTAATAAAAATGCCCGCCAGCGATACAATACTTGTGGCGACCAGGCAAATATTGTTGCCTGTACTGCCCACCACAATTGCACTTTAATAGCGTTGCCACCCCGGAACCCTTTCGGCACCGAGAATCCACTTAAATCCTGCATCGTTTTCCCTTATATTCAGCTTTTGTTATATAAGGCTTTCGTCTTTGAGGTCGTACGTTGGCGTAAATGCCAGGATAATTCAGCCCAAAAGCCAGGCACGTGCAATATTTGCCGTTGGACTTTTTTGGCGTCAGCACACAATTCCATATTATTGGTGGTAGATACCCCACCCATAGAAAATTCAGACACCAGGCCATTGAGTTTTTTAAATGCATAACCGGCTTTATACATTTTGGCCGCCAGCGCGTAATCGGAAGAAACTTTATACTCCAGGTCATAACGCCATTTCTTCAAGCCGGACACCGGGAAAAATATCGCCTGATGACTGGCGGGCAGGCTGTGGTAAATATACCAACCCGGTTTGGCGCTACGTTTAATTTTATGCCCGTCGCCAAAATCCAGCAGCGCATCGCCGGTGATCATCACGTTATCTTTTTGCACTTTTAACTTACGGACAAAATATGCGGCATCCTGATGAAAAATATCGCCCGAGTTGAGAAACAACGCGAACTTGCCTTGCGCCATTTCAATACCTTTGTTCATGGCGTCGTAGATACCGTTATCTGGTTCGCTGACAAAGTGTAAGTTATAGATACCATTGAGATTTTCCAGATACTCACGGGTGCCGTCGTTGGAACCGCCATCAACAACAATCCATTCGAAGCTGATATCGTCCGCCTGCGCCAGATGCGCCAGCGAGGCGTGTGTTTTGACTATTCCTTCGAGGTTACGAAACGCGACAGTGATTATGCTAAGCAACATGTTTTACCTCGTAATACCCGTCATACTTCAAGCTGCATGTGCGTTGGTTTTCCTCGCTCACCCACTTCCTGCAACTCGAATTATTTAGGGTGTATATTTAACGCTTTTCGCAAAATAAACGGGCAGACGATTAAAAACGCATATTCTGGGCTAAATATCGAACCGGTAAAAAACAGCGATACCGGAGTAAAAAGATATAATTGCACGCGAAAATTGCGGTTATCACCAAAAGCGTTGATCATCATTTTTATCACTTTTCCCATGTACCACAGCGATAAAAACACTGCGAACCAGGAAAAATAAATAATCAGCAGATACAAACCATTGTCTATGGTTTTTCCGACATCCGCACCGTTAAATATTCCGAATGATGCGACATATTCATAAAGTGAGCCAAATCTGACTACACCGTCAATATGGGTTAAAGAATAACCGACCATCACCAGCGGACCGACAATACGATAATACGATGACGATCCTTCTGTACCTAAATCGCCCAGACGGGTGGAAATATAAGGGAACGCGATTACCACACCAACCAGGAATACAGCCAGAGAAATCAATGCTAACGGTAACTTTTTCTTAATCGCCTCTTTATTCAGATATTGAAATGCCCACTCCAGCAAATAAAAAAGGATAAAGGTCATAACCCCTGAAAATGAACCGGATAATATTATCCCTGCGAGAATCATAGCATCTGTTTTAGGCGTTTTGATACCAAACTGTTTGATGCTGAGCCAAATTGAGATTAATGCCAGAGCGAAAAATGCCGGTTCGAAATAAAGTGCTGTCGTGCGCTTGCCGCCGAATTTAATGAAATTCAGCACATAGCTGTTGCTGTAAATCAGATATTTCGAAATCGACTCCATAATACTGCTACCGCCGGTGAGGATAATTTGCGCCATCTCCACCGCCGCCAGCACCACCACCAGCCCGACCACCAGATAAAAGAAACGTAATATCTTGCGATGGTTGTGTGGCGAAATCGTTTTAAAGCGAATACTCCACACCATGCCAATAATGATCACAATATAGACAAACAGCATGGTTGAAGTGACGTATTTACTGGCATCCAGCGACTGACCAAACAGGTAGTTAAACGCCGTAAGTCCCGCGCCAATCCCCAAGGCAATCATCAATTTTTTAACGCTGATGCGCTCTAAAAACAGCAGTAACAGGACAGGTAAAAAAGTGACGATGGTGATGGGGAAACTTTCGCCAAGCTGGGCGATTTTGACGTTAACCAGCAGGTAGATCAGCGGCAGCAGCAGGTAGCTACAGATTCTGATAGAAGTTGACATACTCCTCCAGCATCTGTTGTCCACTGTAGGCGGCGCGGCTGCGCTGGCTGAATTCAGCCAGCGTGGTACCAAATATCGCCTGTGCGATTTCCGGTTTGCTTAACTGCACCAGTTGCAGCACATCTTCTTCGCTGACGGTTTTACCACCGGATTTTTGCAGCACTTCCCGCGCCGCATCGCTATGGGTGGCGATCACCGGCACGCCAATCGATAACGCCTCACACAAAATCAGCGGGTAGTTATCGACGCGAGAACTGAACACCAGCGCATCCATCTGATTGAGCACGCTCATTAACTTGCGCTTGTCAGTTTCAAAGCCGTGATTGACAACGTTACCAGCGGTGAACGGCGAGAACTTACCAAAGGTATGCAGTTCGATTTTGTCACCCAGCGCCATCATCTCGCGTACCAGTTGCTGGTTAGTTTTGCCGTCGTAACGCAGGTCATGCGCCACCACCGCGATTTTCGGCTTGCCCTGGGTTTCGCGTACCGGAGGCAAGTCCGCCAGAATCGCTTCGGTTGCCATATCAATGCCATTATTGATAATCCGGCAACGCCCTGGACCGTACAGACTATTGAAAGCATCAGCCACATGCTGGCTGGGGGAAATAAACTGACAGCCCAGTGCCAGCATCTCGCGGAATAACTGGCGTTTACCCGCCACCAGCTGGTGCGCGCGATCAATCTTCACCGGTGGATAGTTATTTAAGGTCGGGCATTTCTGGCAGCCCGTTTTCCAGCCTTCGCAACCGTCGGTAAAGGCGCAGCGTCCGGTAACGCTCCAGTGGTCGTGTAGCGTCCAGACCAGAGTGACATCCGGTTTATGGTTTTTCACTTTTTCGCAAAAGCGCACCACGCTCTTAAGATTCAACCAGTAGCTGTGCAGCACATGAAAATGCAGAACCACCGGGCCCGGTGTGCGAGTAATGGTGCGATATAACTCATTGAAATTGCCGAACAGATCGCGATTAAGCAGACGAAACAACGCAATGTTCGCCATCGCGGTCATCCGTGGCGTATGTTTGATGACCTGCGGATAGTTCTGATGGCTGACGCTCTCTTTGCCGCCTTTGCCGTAGCCGTAGACAAAATGTGACGCCAGCCCCTGTTGCAGCGCGCGCTGGTGGAGATCTAATGCCACACCTGCTGCCCCGCCTTCCGCCAGTCGCACATTAAATTGCAGAATATTCATTTAATTACCTTCACTCGCGCTTTTTCTCCCACCACCAGCGCGTTGTCCGGGACAGAGTCGAGCACCACGCTGCCCGCGCCCACGGTGACGTTGTTACCAATCGTGATATCACCAAGAATAATGACGTTGGCACCGAGTTCGACGCCGTTGCCAATGTGTGGACATGCCATGTTATCGGCACCACGATTGCCGATAGTGACGCCGTGACGAATGGTGAAATCATCCCCCGCGACCACGTTTTTATTGATCACTACGGCGTAACCGTGATGGATAGTAAAGCGTCGGCCTATGGTCGCGGCGGCCTGGATTTCATAACCGAAAAAGCATTCGGTGATAATGCGATACAGCACCAGCAGCGGGGCCGCCCAAAGATTGTTGAGGACGTTCTTTTTGCGCCACACCGAACAAAAATGAGCGGCACGATAGGCAAGAACCATGCAGCACGGGCGTAAACTCCAGCTGTTGGCGCGCAGATCTTCCAGCATCTTTAGCGCCCCCGAATACCATCAGCCAGACGTTTGCCGTTACGCACCGACAGCAGCGTCAGCAAAGTGCGCCAGGTCATGCGTTTATTGCGGATCTGGTAGAGGGTAAACAGCTGATATTTTTTGCTGGCGCGGTCGAATTTGTCTTTGTGCTTGCGGTAAAAGTGGAAGTATCCGGAGAATTTTTTCGGTGACGAGGTGATCTGCATTTCGCCGTGATTGATATGCAGGATCTGCGTCGCCTCTTCCACTTTCCACGGTTCGCCGTACTCCACCACCATCCGCAGGAAGATGTCGTAATCCTGTGCCGCTTTCAGTTCGGTATCGAACAAGCACTCTTTGAAACGCCACGCCCAGGTAAAGACCTGATTGCCAATGATATTGCGTTTGTAAAACAGGCGGCGTGAATACGGCGATTTGGGATACAGCGGCAAGCTTGCCGGTTGGGAATAAACTTCGCCCTGGCAAACGTAGTCGTTAGCGTACAAAAAGGCGTGTGTGACCAGTTGCTGTTTATGGGCGAGGAAGACGCTCAGGCGGTTGGGTGTCCATTCATCATCGTCATCGATCCCGGTGATGTATTCCCCTTGCGCCAGCATAATCGCCTGGTTACGTACCGCGCACGCCCCGCTGTTAATGTCGTTGTGAATGTAAGTGATACGCGGATCGTTGAGGGCGGTGACGTACTGTTGTAGTTGTTCCCAGGAGGTGGAGCAATCATCCACGATGATCATCTCCCAGTTGTTGTAGTCCTGGCGCAGGACCGATTTTATCGCCCGAATCGCCAGTTGTTGGCGGTTCCAGGTCGGCATATAGATTGAAATCAGCGGATTGTCTTTCATAGGTTGTTCTCCCGGAGTATCGAGATGTTCTGCCGGTTTATAAGCTGGTTTACAGGTTCTGTTGCCGGATGCGGCGTGAACGTAGGTCGGATAAGATGCGTCAGCATCGCATCCGACAGCGGATCTCGTTATTTCGCATCCGACTTATATTCGTATTCGTAATAGCCATAATCCTGATACGCGCTGGCGCGGCGGAAGATGGAGTTCAGAATCACCCCTTTCACCGGAATACCGTTTTGCTCAAAGCGGCTCAGACTGGTTTCCACTTCTTTCAATGTGTTGACCGCATAACGCGCCACCATCAACGTGGTTCCGACATGACGACCAACAATTGCCGCATCGGTCACTGCCAGAATCGGCGGCGTATCAATCAACACCAGGTCGTAGTTTTTACTCGCCCACTTCACCAGTTCGGCAAAGCGTTCGCTCATTAACAGTTCAGAAGGATTTGGCGGTACCTGACCGCGCGGGATCAGGTCAAATTTGGCAATAGAGGTCGGTTTAGCAGCGGTAGTAATATCGCCCTGTCCAATCAGAATTTCCGACAGGCCATTAACGTTATTAGTGCCCAACAGCTCGTGGGTGTAGCCTTTGCGCATATCGCAGTCGATCAACAACACCCGTTTATTGGTCTGGCTAATCACCGCCGCCAGGTTGGCGCAGACAAAGGTTTTACCGATTGACGGGCTAACCCCGGTCATCATCAACACATTGTTCTGTGCCTGCATCATCGCGAAGTGCAGACTGGTACGCAGACTACGGATGGCTTCAATCGCCAGATCGGTTGGATTCCCCACCGCCAGTAGCTGGCTCTGTTTATAGCGTTTAATCCCTTTGATGGTTTTGACGCTATCGCGCGCTTTCTGCCACTCCGACAGCGGGATGCTGGCATAAACGCTGATACCGTGTTCTTCCAGCACCTGCGGGCTTTCGATACCGCGATTAAACAACGAGCGCAGCAGCACACCCACGATAGAGAGCATCAGGCCAAGGATAATCGCCCCAAGGATAATCAGCACTTTCTTCGGTTTCAGTACACCTGGCTGGGTGATTGCCGGGTCGACAATGCGCACATCGCCGACGGTGCTGGCTTCGGTGATTTTCAGCTCCTGCTCTTTATTCAGCAGTTGCATATAGACCTGCTGACCAGACTCGACATCGCGGGTCAGACGCACAATTTCCTGCTGGGTTTTCGGCATCGCCGTTACGCGACCATTAAGTTTGGCTTTTTCGTCTTCCAGCGCCTGCCGTTTCTCCAGCAGCGTGCGGTACGCCGGGTGAACTTTGGTGTACAGCTTGGAGATTTCCGCCTCTTTAAAGGTCAGTTCGTTCAACTGCGCGTCGATGTTCACCATCGAATCGAGCACCGCTTTCGCTTCCAGCGGCAGATCAACTGAATCTTTATCCTGACGGAAGGCATTCAGTTTGTTTTCGGCAACATCAAGGCGGCTACGTACTTCCGGTAACTGTTGCGCGAGGAAAGCGAGGCTTTTCGACGCTTCCGCCGATTTGCGCTCAATATTTTGTTCCTGATAGTTACGGGCGATGCTGTTAAGAATGTCGCGGATCTGTTCGCGATCTTCACCGGTGTAAGTCAGGCTCAGAACACCTGCGTCTTTGCCGTTCTCCGTTACCGTCAGGCTGTTTTGCAGTTGGTTGATCATCCCCAGCGTGGAGTATTTGGTGACGGTAAACTCACTGCCCGGGCTGGCGTGAATGGCTTCAACCATCAGCGTGACGCCTTCTTTTTTCAGCATCTGGCCCGCTTGCCCACGGGCGCTAAAGCCGCCATCGCTGCTCAGGGTGTAGTTTTTGTTGTCCAGCACATTAAGCGTAAACACCTGATCCGCCATCTCCTTCGGTCGGTTAAAGGTGGTCACTTTCACCGTCTCGTTCTGGCGTCCCGTCAGGCGCTCCCAGCCCGCACCGAAAATCGGGAACGTGTTTTTGCTCACCGCAATATCAAGGTCGAGATCGTCCACCGTTTTACCAAGCACCAGACGCGAACGAATCAACTGGATCTCGGCGTCCGATGCAGGCGGTTTGTTGGCTAATGCCGATCCGATATCCTGCACTAACGAATTGCCGCTGCTTTGTTCGATTTGTACCAGTGCGTCGGCGCTGTATATCGGCGTAGCGAAGAAGGTGTAAACCACGGCACAGAGGGCGAATACGGCGGTAATGCCAATCACCCACCAGCGTGCTTCAATGATGGTGCCAACCAGGCGACCAATATCGATTTCATCACTGCCCGTTACCGGAGCGGCATGTTGTTTTACTTTTTCTGTCATTCTTATACCTGCTCTGCGTTCAATGCCTGCGCCCACTGGTGGGCAGACCGTTCAAGTAATGCGTACACCGCTGCAAACGTTTCCCGGCTTTTGCGATATGGATCGGGGATTTCACATTCGTTATCCCAGTGACCAAACAGCATCACTTTGCCGCGCATCTCGGGTGCCATCTCGCATAAGCGTTCGATATGGCGCTTTTCCATGGTCAGAATCAGGTCGTAGTTGCGACACAGGCGGCGGCTGATTTGCCGTGCACAGTGACCTTCCAGGGACAGTTGATGTTCTGCGGCGACGCTGATAGCGGTAGGATCAGCGCCCTTACCGACCAACGCGCCGAGTCCAGCGGACTCCACTTTTAGCTCCGGGTGATAACGTTGCAGTAAGCGTTCCGCCGTCGGGGAACGGCAAATATTGCCGACACAGACAACTAAGATGTTGTTAAACATGACGATTACCAGTTATGAATGTCGCTGGCTGTATCCGTCATGTAACGGACACCGCTAATAGTTGGCAGCAACTGATTGATCAGACGGTTCCAGCGGGATACCGGGGCGGTGGTGACATACACCACGTCATAAGGTTGCAGGCGGAATTCTGTCGCCATTACCAGCGACGTCGCATCGGACATATCCAGCTGGTAGATATTGGCAATCTTGCCGTTACGCCCGCTCTCGCCTTTCAGCGGACGAATGACAAAGATGCCGCTGGCGTTGGAGGTGGTCATGTCGATGCCTTCAGCATTGCCCAGGGCTTCAGTCAGGGTCATGCCGCTAAAGTCCATTTTCAGGGTGCTCTGTTTCTTCACTTCACCCATCACAAACACTTTCAGATCATCATTACGTGGCACGTAAAGAATATCGCCGGGGTAAAGCAGTCGGTTCTGATTGAGGTCGCCGTTTTGCATCAGCGCCTGCAAAGAAATGCGCTCTTCACGACCATTGTGTGTTAGCACCACGTTGCGCCAGTCAGCGGTGTCGGTCAGGCCACCTGCGGCGTTGATGGCGTCGAGAATGGTCAGTGGCACGTTGGTAATGGCCTGTTGACCGGATTTATTCACCTGACCGGAGATATAGGCTTTTTGCGAGCGGAAGGCGGCGATATTAACGTCCACCTGCGGGTCAGCGATGTACGTCGCTAAGCGCCCGGTAATATCACTGCGGATTTCAGCGAGCGTTTTCCCCACCACGTGAACTTTGCCGATATACGGGTAGAACATGGTGCCGTCAGGCTGTACCCAGTTGCCGGTGTCGCTGGAGCTGCGGTACTGACCGGCTGGCGTGGTGAGTTCCGGGTGATCCCAGACGGTGACATTAAGAACGTCCCCCGGCCCGACGCGATACTGGTAATTCGCGATCTCGCTTTCCAGCGTCATATTGGGGCGCGCTACATTCGGGCGTGGGCGTAATTGATCAATCAGGCGCGGGGTCAGCGGATAAACATTCACCATTTTGTCGAGATCGAAATCAGCGTCCTGCTGTTTGATGACGTCTTTCCCCAGCGTCGACATATTGCTGCCCGGAAGTACTGTGCAACCGCTTATCAAGGTTACTGACACCAATAATGGCATCAATTTCATTTTGGATTTCATCATTGTTTATTTATCACTTTGGCAGAGTAATTATCCTGTGCACTATTAATAGCAATGTCGCCATGCACATTTACCTTGCAGTTAATTGAATAAAAATTTAACTGGCATCAGTCCTAAAAAAAATTGATTTCATCCGCAGGCTATTGACAGAATAATTCAGACTGGTCTTTCAGGCATCCAGACACGCTACCGCCCCTGGCTTTTTAGCTACCAACACACTGATTTAGCTTAATTTTTCACACCCTCTCTGCATACAGTCGTTGATGAGAAAGGGTTATTGCGGAAATTAACTTCCGAATATAAGGTGACATTATGGTAATTGAATATTGGCTCTCCAATAATGCAGGAGGAAGTGTTACAGCTAACGGAATAGCAGGCAAGGTAACAATTCGGCAATTGGCTATTTTTAAGAATTATATTAAGTGTCGTTCAATATGGTTTTTAGGAGTTTCTTTAGATTGACAATATTTAATATAGTGTCTCCACATGCGATATTTCTTAAATAATGTTTTATTATTAGCACCTTTAATTCTGGGATAATGTGAGGTTATAACCCTCAAATAATATGAGATAAATAGTGCTGCAACATTGCATTTTTGCCCCGATTTATCCATGATCGAATTGTGACATTTGTCATACAACGAATAGGTTTTGTACTTACTATGGAATGGATTGCCGATCCGTCTATCTGGGCTGGGTTAATCACGCTGATTGTGATCGAACTGGTCCTCGGCATTGATAACCTGGTCTTTATTGCCATCCTCGCCGAAAAACTGCCGCCGAAGCAGCGCGACCGCGCACGGGTTACCGGGCTGCTGCTGGCGATGTTAATGCGCCTGTTACTGCTGGCGTCAATCTCCTGGCTGGTCACCCTGACTCAACCGCTGTTCAGCTTCCGCTCGTTTACCTTTAGCGCCCGCGATTTAATCATGCTGTTTGGTGGTTTCTTCCTGCTGTTCAAAGCCACGATGGAGCTGAACGAACGGCTGGAAGGGAAAGACAGCAATAACCCCACGCAACGCAAAGGTGCGAAGTTCTGGGGGGTGGTGACACAAATTGTGGTACTGGACGCCATCTTCTCACTCGACTCGGTGATTACCGCCGTCGGGATGGTCGACCATTTACTGGTCATGATGGCCGCCGTGGTTATCGCTATCAGCCTGATGTTGATGGCCAGCAAGCCGTTAACGCAATTTGTTAACAGTCACCCGACCATCGTTATTCTCTGCCTAAGCTTCCTGTTGATGATTGGCTTTAGCCTGGTGGCAGAAGGTTTCGGCTTCGTCATTCCGAAAGGCTACCTGTACGCTGCTATTGGTTTCTCGGTGATGATCGAGGCGCTCAATCAGTTGGCTATCTTTAACCGGCGACGTTTTCTTTCCGCTAATCAGACGCTGCGCCAGCGGACTACCGAAGCGGTAATGCGCCTGCTTAGTGGGCAAAAAGAAGATGCGGAACTGGACGCCGAAACCGCGTCTATGCTGGTGGATCATGGTAACCAGCAAATCTTTAATCCGCAGGAACGGCGGATGATTGAGCGGGTACTTAATCTTAACCAGCGTACCGTCAGCAGCATTATGACGTCGCGCCACGATATTGAGCATATCGATCTCAACGCGCCGGAAGACGAGATCCGCCAGTTACTGGAGCGAAATCAGCATACGCGGCTTGTCGTTACTGATGGCGATGACGCAGAAGATTTGCTCGGTGTTGTTCACGTTATCGACCTGCTACAACAGTCACTGCGCGGCGAACCGCTCAACCTGCGGGTGTTGATTCGCCAGCCGCTGGTGTTCCCGGAAACCTTGCCGTTGTTACCTGCCCTGGAGCAGTTCCGTAATGCCCGCACACACTTTGCTTTTGTGGTGGATGAGTTTGGCTCGGTGGAAGGGATTGTGACATTAAGTGACGTCACTGAAACCATTGCCGGTAACTTACCGAACGAAGTGGAAGAGATCGACGCCCGCCATGATATTCAGAAGAATGCGGACGGTTCCTGGACGGCGAATGGTCATATGCCGCTGGAAGATCTGGTGCAATATGTGCCGTTGCCGCTGGATGAAAAACGTGAATATCACACCATTGCCGGGCTATTGATGGAATATTTGCAACGTATTCCAAAACCTGGCGAAGAAGTTCAGGTGGGGGATTATTTGCTTAAAACGTTGCAGGTGGAAAGCCATCGCGTGCAGAAGGTGCAGATTATTCCGCTGCGTAAGGATGGCGAGATGGAGTACGAGGTGTGATGGCATCGGCCATTTTACCCAATGCTGCGTAACGCCTTATAACTTCAGCAATGAAGCGTTGTCTGTGGTACATGGACATCACAGCGGGGGTGTGGGTCCGGCTGTAAATCGCCGAATCGTTTCCTGTAGGCCGGGGCAGCCCACATGGATGTGGGCTGAGGGCGCGTTTTACAGGGATGTTACCTCGCGCCCGTACCCGATAGCCGAAAGGAATAAGATGAGGGAACCGCGCCAGCGGCGATTTACCGCCGGGAGCCCGGGTTGCCAGGGTGGTGGCGATTGAGCCACCCTGGCACGTTCACCGGCTTGAGCGTTCCATAGTAGCGAGGAACATCAAGTGAACGGAACAGCCTTCGATCTTACATATTCAGAATATAATGGTGCCGCCACGAACGCCTGATGCGACGCTTTACGCGTCTTATCAGGCCTACAGGACAGGTCACCTGGTAACCTACATCTTCTCCAGCAACTTCTTCACATCTTTGCCATTGCGGGAATCTTTATTCCGCTCGGCCCAGTCGTTAAGACGGCGTTTTGCTTCATCCTGTAGATGTTTACGCAGTAACTGATCCACTTGCAGGCTGTAATTAAGTTGCTGCCAGTTGCCATAAACCCGCAGCGGTACTGGCGTTTCTTTGAGGAAATCAATCAGTTTGCTTTCCCCGTTCCAGCCACCCACGACCCGAATATCAAACTGGGTGTCGCAGGTTTGATCTGCCAGATTCAACATGCCTTCCCCTGTCAGCGCCAGCACAGGCGATTGACCTTGCATGTCGTTTAACGTCACGACGCCATCCTTCAACGTCAAATCGGTGGTAAAGCGGTCAAGACGCGTCACGTTATCGAAGTTTTCAGCGGCCTTCACATCACCACCATTACGTTCTACCGCTTGCTGAATCATCTGCTGGAAGTTCATCCCTTCCATGCGTGTATCAGTCATTTCGACATGTGCCTGTCCTTGCCAGTTGTGGCGGAATGCGTCGGCATCTATGTCAGCACCGGAGAAATCACCAGCCAGTGACATCTTTCCGGTCAACGAAATCGGATAGTTAAACGCCTTCAGAATGGTGCCAATCTCAACGTTTTCCAGCCGTGGCTGGAAGTTTATCCGCGGATTTATTGATGTCGCGTCCAACGTGCCCGGCAGTGAAACCTGTCCACCGTTAAGTTTGCCCTGCAGTTGAGTAATTTCCAGCAAACCCGACTTGTTGGTCATTTGCGTGGCAACATCTGTAAAATTCATTCCGCGCCAGCGCACGTTACTGGCCTGCAACAAAATATCAGCCGTAAAGCCTTGCAGTCCCTGATAGGCCGGTTCATCAATACGCGAAGAAATGACCGGGCGCGGCAACGTTGATTGGCTCTGCCCTTGCTGCGCGGCACCGTTCTCACCGTTCGCTGTTTCATTAAGGGGGATGAGGTTGTCAAGATTCAGTTGCGGGAATTGCAGTCTCAGCTGCCATTCCGGTTTCTCTGTCAACGTGACCTGTGCTTGCCCGCTCAGCGTACTGTCATTGGCGGTCAAACTGATTTGGTTAAATGAAAGGCGTTTATGTGACTCCTGCCACTGGGCCTGGAAACTCCCCTGCCCCTGAATACCTTGTTTTGGTAAATCGGCCCCCTGCAACTGCCAGTTAATTTGTTCAATAGCCGCCGTTAAATCATGCGGATAATCAGAAGCATCTACTGTACCGTTAAGGGATAATGTGAGATCGCGCTGATCGCGATTAACCCGCCCGGAAAACTCAAATGAGCCACGATGTTGGGGATCTTGTTCCATTTGCAGGCGGATATTGCGGATTGTCACCTGCTCGTCATCTTCATGCTGGAACACCAGAACGCTGTCCGCCACCTTAAGACTGGATATATCAAACGACCATCCGCGATCGTCTGACAGATCCGGCAAGGTATTGTCGCGCGGTGCAACCGGAGCGTCTTCACTGCGCACCGCTTCCGTCTGCGGCGTCAGTTGGATCACTGCCCCTTTTAGCATCACCTGCTTAACGCTCAGTTGATGACTCAGTAGTGGTAAAAGCGCCACGTCCAGACGCATGTTGTCGGCGCGAACCAGTGGCTGGCTTGCGCCCTGGGCGGTGAGAGACATTCGCCCGGAGAGGATACTAAGCTGCGGCCAGACGTGCCAACGCAGTGGCCCGTCGAGCTGCAATTGATAACCGCTACGTGCAGCAACTTGCTTGACCATATAGTCGCGGAAATCATTCGGATTCACCAGCAACACTAACGCAGATAACCCGGCCACCAGCACGACCAGGAGTATCATCAGCGTCGTCAGAAATCGTCTCATGGTATCCTCAATGGGCCTGAATTAGTCTTTATCGATTCGGCTGGCTACCGCGCCCTGCTGGTTGCGATATTTCGCATCTTCACGGCGGTTGTAAGGTCGCGCCGCCGGGCCGGAGAGCGGCTCAAAGCTCAGCGCACCAATTAACATGCCCGGACGCAGCGCCAGCGGCAGCTTACCGGAGTTGTAAAACTCCAGCACAATGCAGCCAGACCAGCCCGGATCGATACGGTGCGCGGTGACGTGCACCATCAGCCCCAGACGCGCCAGTGAAGAACGCCCGTCCAGCCAGCCCACCAGATCGGCTGGCAGCGTCACCGACTCCAGCGTCACCGCCAGCGCCAGCTCTCCTGGGTGAAGATAAAACGCCTCGCCCTCGTCGAGCACGATTTCATCGCTCATCACGCGGTCAAGCGCGGCGCTCACTTCATCTTTGGGACCGCTCAGATCGATAAACGCTGCCGTGTGACCACGGAAGGTACGAAATTTATTGCCCAGGCGCACATCCACCGTCGCGCCGTTAATACGCTCCACTGGCGGACGTGGGTTGATCGACAAACGGCCTTCATCAAGCCAGGCTTCAATATCTCGGTCACACAGACGCATGGCATTTTCTCCTTTCGAGCATCACTCCCTTAACGCCAATTACGTCAAGGGCATACCAGGTTATCACTGAACGGTACACAATTTATCAAGCTTATTCAAAGAACTGACTTATTTTCGCTTTCAATATATCGATCGCGATGCGGTTTTTCCCGCCGCGCGGCACGATAATGTCCGCATATTGTTTAGAAGGCTCAATGAATTGCAGGAACATCGGGCGCACGGTTTTTTGATATTGCGCCATCACTGAATCCATTGAACGCCCACGCTCGTTAACGTCACGCTTGATGCGGCGCATCAGACAGATATCCAGCGGGGTATCAACGAAAATGGAGAAGTTAAGTTCGTCACGTAAACGCGCATCCGTCAGCAACAAAATGCCTTCGAGAATGATGACCTTCTTCGGCTCAACCGTCACCGTTTCTTTCATACGCGTATGTTCAACATAGCTGTAAACCGGCAGGTCAATTGCCGAGCCGCGTTTCAACGCTTGTAAATGCTCAAGCAGCAGGCTGTGATCCATCGCGCTGGGATGGTCGTAGTTGGTCTTAACGCGTTCTTCCATCGACAGATGGCTTTGATCTTTGTAATAGCAGTCTTCGGGAATTACGCCGATGTGTTCATCACCGACTTGCTCACGTAATTCACGATAAAGGGTACTGGCAATAAGACTCTTGCCGGAAGCCGATGCGCCAGCGATACCGATAATGACGCACTGATGAGACTGATCAGTCATATATTTAGCGACCTGATTAACCTGGATGTTAGGAAGGGGGCGACGAAGCGCCAAACGCGGCAATTATAGGGATTTCATCCGCCTGATACCAGTCGAATAGCGTTGCCGCGCGCTCAGAGTTAATTGTTGACGAAGAATTCCCGGTGGCAAATTACGTTGATCAGTTTTATACAAGGTAAAAAATGTTATACGCAGTTGCGCAAATTATCCGCCTTTACGTCACTTTATGAGCAATTCGCATATAAAATGTAAAACTTTTGTACTAGCATGAACACAGAAACGAATACTGACGACCTGGCCTTGCGGATAAAGCGGTAATGAGCAAACAATCACAGCATGTATTAATTGCCCTGCCCCACCCGCTGCTTCACCTGGTCAGTTTAGGTTTAGTCTCGTTTATCTTCACCCTTTTCTCACTTGAGCTTTCGCAGTTTGGCACCCAACTCGCCCCACTGTGGTTCCCGACGTCCATCATGATGGTGGCGTTTTATCGCCATGCCGGGCGCATGTGGCCGGGAATTGCGCTGAGCTGCTCGCTGGGAAATATCGCCGCATCCATCCTGCTTTTTTCCACCAGCTCGCTGAACATGACCTGGACGACCATCAATATTGTTGAAGCCGTGGTCGGGGCAGTGCTGCTACGTAAATTGCTGCCGTGGTATAACCCCTTGCAAAATCTGGCTGACTGGCTGCGTCTGGCACTCGGCAGCGCCATTATTCCGCCTCTGTTGGGGGGTGTTCTGGTTGTCCTGCTGACGCCCGGAGACGATCCTCTCAGGGCATTTTTGATATGGGTACTGTCAGAATCCATCGGCGCTCTGGCACTGGTGCCGCTGGGATTGTTATTTAAACCACACTATCTGCTGCGCCATCGCAACCCAAGGTTGCTTTTTGAGTCGCTGCTCACGTTAGCTATCACGCTGACGTTAAGCTGGCTTTCGATGCTGTATCTGCCGTGGCCTTTTACTTTCATTATTGTGCTGTTGATGTGGAGCGCCGTGCGCCTGCCACGAATGGAAGCCTTTTTGATCTTCCTTACCACAGTGATGATGGTATCGCTGATGATGGCCGCGGATCCCTCTCTGCTTGCTACGCCGCGTACGTACCTGATGAGTCATATGCCGTGGCTACCGTTTTTGCTGATCCTGCTGCCCGCCAACATCATGACCATGGTGATGTATGCCTTTCGTGCGGAACGCAAACACATTTCCGAAAGCGAAACCCGCTTTCGGAACGCGATGGAATATTCCGCCATCGGCATGGCATTAGTGGGCACCGAGGGACAATGGCTGCAATCCAACAAAGCGCTCTGCCAGTTTCTCGGTTACAGTCAGGAAGAACTGCGCGGACTCACCTTTCAGCAACTGACCTGGCCGGAGGATCTCAATAAAGATCTGCAACAGGTTGAAAAGCTGATCAGCGGTGAAATAAACACCTATTCAATGGAAAAACGCTACTACAACCGCAATGGCGATGTTGTCTGGGCGTTGCTTGCCGTCTCACTGGTGCGCCACACGGATGGCACGCCGCTCTATTTTATCGCTCAGATTGAAGACATTAACGAGCTAAAACGCACCGAACAGGTGAACCAGCAACTGATGGAGCGCATCACGCTGGCTAACGAAGCGGGCGGGATTGGCATCTGGGAGTGGGAGCTAAAGCCGAATATTTTTAGCTGGGATAAGCGGATGTTCGAGCTGTATGAAATTCCTCCGCATATCAAACCGAACTGGCAGGTGTGGTACGAGTGCGTGCTGCCGGAAGATCGCCAGCACGCCGAAAAAGTGATTCGCGATTCATTGCAATCACGCTCTCCCTTTAAACTGGAATTTCGCATTACCGTGAAAGACGGCATTCGCCATATCCGCGCCCTCGCTAACCGGGTACTGAATAAAGAAGGCGAAGTCGAACGCCTGCTCGGCATTAATATGGATATGACCGAGGTTAAACAGCTTAACGAGGCATTGTTTCAGGAAAAAGAGCGCCTGCACATTACGCTGGATTCCATCGGTGAAGCCGTGGTCTGTATTGATATGGCGATGAAAATTACCTTTATGAATCCGGTGGCGGAGAAGATGAGCGGCTGGACGCAGGAAGAAGCGTTAGGTGTTCCGCTCCTGACGGTGTTGCATATTACTTTTGGCGACAACGGACCATTAATGGAGAACATTTACAGTGCCGACACCTCACGTTCCGCGATTGAACAAGATGTGGTGTTGCACTGCCGAAGCGGCGGCAGCTACGACGTGCATTACAGTATTACGCCGTTAAGTACTCTGGACGGCAGCAATATTGGTTCGGTTCTGGTGATTCAGGACGTCACCGAATCGCGCAAAATGCTGCGCCAGCTGAGCTACAGCGCCTCCCATGATGCACTGACGCATCTCGCCAATCGAGCCAGTTTTGAGAAGCAACTACGCATCCTGCTGCAAACGGTAAACAGTACACATCAGCGACATGCACTGGTGTTTATCGATCTTGATCGCTTTAAAGCGGTGAATGACAGCGCCGGGCACGCCGCTGGCGACGCTTTACTGCGCGAACTGGCGTCATTGATGCTGAGTATGCTGCGCTCCAGCGACGTGCTGGCGCGACTCGGTGGCGATGAATTTGGTCTGCTGCTGCCAGATTGTAATGTCGAAAGTGCGCGTTTTATCGCTACACGCATTATCAGCGCCGTGAATGACTATCACTTTATCTGGGAAGGACGTGTACATCGGGTAGGTGCCAGTGCAGGGATTACCTTGATTGATGACAACAATCATCAGGCGGCTGAAGTGATGTCGCAGGCTGATATCGCCTGTTATGCCTCCAAAAATGGTGGCCGGGGCCGGGTGACGATTTACGAACCGCAGCAAGTTGCCGCACATAGCGAACGGGCTGTGATGTCGCTTGATGAACAGTGGCGGATGATTAAAGAGAATCAGTTGATGATGATCGCCCACGGTGTCGCTTCGCCGCGGATCCCGCAAGCGCGTAATTTGTGGCTGATTTCACTTAAGCTCTGGAGTTGCGAAGGCGAGATTATTGATGAACAAACATTTCGTCGTAGCTTCAGCGATCCGGCACTTAGCCATGCTCTTGACCGACGGGTATTCCACGATTTTTTCCAGCAGGCCGCAAAAGCGATTGCCAGTAAAGGCTTAAGCATCGCCCTCCCCCTTTCCGTTGCCGGTTTGAGTAGCGCCACGCTGGTGAATGAACTAATTGAGCTGCTGGAAAATAGCCCTCTATCACCACGGTTATTACATCTGATTATTCCGGCAGACGCGATTTTAGATCACGCAGAAAGCGTGCAAAAACTGCGGCTGGCGGGATGTCGGATCGTATTCAGTCAGGTGGGCCGCGATCTGCAAATCTTCAACTCGCTGAAAGCGAATATGGCAGATTACCTGCTACTTGATGGTGAGTTATGCGCCAACGTGCAGGGAAATTTGATGGATGAGATGCTGATTACGATCATTCAGGGGCACGCTCAGCGGCTCGGGATGAAGACCATCGCCGGGCCAGTCGTTTTACCCTTAGTGATGGATACGCTTTCTGGCATCGGCGTCGATCTGATTTATGGCGATGTGATTGCCGATGCCCAACCGCTGGATTTGCTGGTGAATAGCAGTTATTTCGCGATTAACTAAGGGAGCGTTTGCCCATTGCCTGATGCGACGCTAACGCGTCTTATCAGGCCTACAAATCGCTCATTCCCCAGGCCGGATAAGCTCGCACCGCATCCGGCAACCAACGTCATGCTTCGTCTGGTTGCCAGCCTTCCGTATACCAGATATGCAACAACGCATAAGAACGCCAGGGCTTCCAGCGTTCGGCATAACGGCGGATTTGTGCCGGTGTCATTCCCGGAAATCGCTGTTTAATCAGATAATCATCCGGCAGAAAAACATCTTTCGCCTGCCAGCCACGCAAAGCAAAATAATTTGCCGTCCAGCGCCCGATACCCGGAAAGGTTTGCAGCGTTTTCATCGCTTGTTCTACGTCGCCCGGTATTGTCATTGGTAAGGTGCCCTCCAGCGCCGCATTTGCCAGATGAATCAGCGCCTCTGCCCGTTTCAACGGCATACCTAACGCTTTTAATGCCTGCGGGTCGGCTACTGCCAGCCGCTGAGGCGTGGGGAAGCAGACATAATCCGGAAAATCATCCAGCCGTTCGCCATAAAGCTGTGCCACTCTGGAGGTCAATTTTGCCGCCATCGCCACGCTCACCAGTTGGCCTAAAATCGCCCGCACGCCCTGCTCAAAAGCGTCAACACAACCAGGTAAACGCAATCCGGGCCGCCCCGCGCCTAACTTTCCCAACGCACCGTTAACAATCTGCGGGTTACATTGCAGATCAAACAGGCGGCTCATTTTCGCCAGACACTCAGCGGCAACAGGTTCTAAACCTACACTTAAATTTATGTGCAGAGTATGGCGGGCTATATCCGGAATAGCAGTCACCACGCCGCGATATTCGCCTACCGCCAGACTACGGGCATAATAACTGTCCGCGACCGTTTCCACGCCGCTCACCGCACGGGCGGCGAGAAATCCCAACATCCACGACCAGTCATACGGCGGCTGCCAGTTCAGGGTATACATCGCATCTCCTTGTTAATCCGCTTTCAGCATAAACGTTATTCAGACGTTACGCTTTGCTTTCATATTCCGGTTGTCGCGACGGCAACATTTCGCTAAAGTCACGCCCCTTCTTCACCGGCATGGGGATTATTTCGTGTTTATTGGTTTTGATTACGGTACAGCAAACTGTTCAGTGGCGGTCATGCGCGACGGTAAACCGCATTTGCTAAAAATGGAAAACGACAGCACGCTGCTGCCTTCAATGCTTTGCGCGCCAACGCGTGAAGCGGTAAGCGAATGGCTGTACCGCCATCATGATGTTCCGGCAGACGACGATGAAACGCAGGCGCTGTTGCGTCGGGCGATTCGTTATAACCGCGAAGAAGATATCGATGTCACGGCGAAAAGCGTGCAGTTCGGTCTTTCTTCACTGGCACAATACATTGATGATCCGGAAGAAGTGTGGTTTGTGAAATCACCAAAATCGTTCCTCGGTGCCAGCGGCTTAAAACCGCAGCAGGTAGCGCTGTTTGAGGATCTGGTCTGCGCAATGATGTTGCACATTCGCCAACAGGCGCAGGCGCAGCTGCCGGAGGCAATTACTCAGGCGGTGATTGGTCGCCCGATCAACTTCCAGGGGCTGGGCGGTGATGAAGCAAACACCCAGGCGCAAGGGATTCTGGAACGCGCGGCGAAGCGTGCCGGGTTTAAGGATGTGGTATTCCAGTACGAGCCGGTCGCGGCTGGGCTGGATTACGAAGCCACCTTGCAGGAAGAAAAACGAGTGCTGGTAGTGGATATCGGCGGTGGTACGACTGACTGTTCATTGCTGCTGATGGGGCCGCAATGGCGTTCGCGTCTCGATCGTGAAGCCAGCCTCCTGGGTCATAGTGGTTGCCGTATTGGTGGTAACGATCTGGATATCGCACTGGCGTTTAAGAACCTGATGCCGTTACTGGGCATGGGGGGCGAAACCGAAAAAGGCATCGCCCTGCCGATTCTGCCGTGGTGGAATGCGGTTGCCATCAACGACGTACCTGCGCAAAGTGATTTCTACAGTAGTGCCAACGGTCGTCTGCTTAACGATCTGGTACGCGATGCCCGCGAACCGGAAAAAGTGGCCCTGTTACAGAAAGTCTGGCGTCAGCGTTTAAGCTATCGCCTGGTACGTAGCGCAGAAGAGAGCAAAATTGCGCTTTCAAGCGTAGCGGAAACCCGCGCCTCACTGCCGTTTATCAGCGATGAACTGGCTACGCTGATTAGCCAGCAAGGGCTGGAAAGCGCCCTCAACCAGCCACTGGCGCGGATTCTGGAACAGGTGCAACTGGCGCTGGATAACGCCCAGGAAAAACCGGATGTTATCTATCTGACCGGCGGTAGCGCCCGTTCACCGCTGATTAAAAAAGCGCTGACAGAACAGTTGCCGGGCATTCCGATTGCAGGTGGCGATGACTTTGGCTCCGTCACCGCCGGGCTGGCACGCTGGGCGGAAGTGGTGTTTCGTTAATTGAAAACTGGCTCAGCAACGGCTTAAATCAGCCTGCGCCTGAGCCAGTTTTTCTGCCGCCTGACGTAACGGTTCCATCAACGGCATGGTCCGTGCTGGAGCTTGAAGGCGGAATCGCTGCAACTCTGTCGCACCGACAGTCAGCGCCGATTCCAGCCGATGTCGTTTGGCGGCCATTTTTGCCATTACCGCTTGTCTGTCTGCAGGCGTTACCGCTTCGTTCGGCCTGAAAACAAAACGGCGTTCGCAACTCGCTTTCCAGTCGATAACCGCCTGGGTCAGATGATCACCAAAACCCCTAACTTGCTTAACGCTCCGTCGGGTAACGTCCGCTGCTGTTTCAATACCAAAGGACCGTAACGCCGCTTTACGCGCAGGGCCAACGCCGGGAATAGAGGCAACATCAATAAAAAATCCCTCCAGAAACTTCTGCTTCTGCCGTTCCCTTGCGGTGTCGTGAAGTGCTGCCAGATCGCGCTTTTCTTCTTCCGGTAACCCAAGAATTTCGTCCTTCATTTTTTCGAGCATCGCCCGTTTGGCGATAAAACCTTCCAGCCCGCCCAACTGTTGGATCTGGCTGACTAAATGGTCATAGTCCATTTTTGCGCGATTAAAAGCCTCTCTTCGTCGCTGGACTTCTACTTTGTACGCTTTGCTTGTCAGGCTGCCAATAATCCAGATAGCCGCCAGCACGGGAACCAAAATGATATAACGCGGTTCTGTCTGAAGGCCGCAAAGCAGCAGCGATAACCCTGACAGTGCGATCTCAATCAGAATGATGTATTCGCGCCTTAACAGGCCTGAAGGAAGCGGCCTGCCAGCAGCCTGGAAATGATCGGGTAATGGCAATTGCAATGCTGGCGGTGCTACTGACGCCATCACCATCGCCCAGACTTTCGCCAGCACAAAATTCCCGCCGGTGGTAATGACCTCTTCGCCGAGATCAATAAAATAGATAACACCTTGATTATCCAGCGCACACCATGGGCAGTCAGCCAAATGACCGGGATAAACATGCATTGCCGAAACGGTACATTTCTTTAACTGTTGGCGTAGTAAATCAAGTGCCGCTACCCACGCTTTTGCCGTCGGACGCCCGGTTGCCACGCCACTTTCCGTGAATGCCTGCTGAAACATGGCTTCAACATCGCCCGGTAACATCGACAGCGGAATCGATCGTGGCGGCGGTTTTAAACCACGTCGCTGATTATCTGACGCGTAGGCATAACGGAAATGGGCAATATCCGTCTCCAGCGCATTACCCGCATCAGAGATAAGCGGTACACCGGAATAAGGATGCCGCCCACCAAACAAGACGTGAAATATCAGCAACGCAAGGCCAAAATTATCGTGATTTTCTGTGCGTTCAAAGCCGACAAATGATGGCATGGTTTGCAGCTCTGGCGGCGTAAAATGCGACACGCCGACTTCGCATAAATGCAGTGTACCATTGGCATTAATCTGAAAGGAGTCGCTATCAATCATCACCACTTTGCTGTCGCGACCTACCATAAAGCTGTTCTGGTTTACGTCACCCACGACGTGCCCGTGCTCGTGAACCGTAGCAAAAGATGAAGCAATATTGCGCGCAACATAGAGTAGAAAATCCCACGCACAATGAGGGTAACTCTGGCGACGATGTGCCGGGCTATAGATCATATGAATCGGTTCTTTACCAGAAACTTTTGGCATCATAAAACCGATAACTTTTCCACCTCGTCCACCGTGAAGCGTTGCCTGCGGCCAGGCGACATAATTCAACAACTGCGCGTCAGCTGTCGCAGCCATAAAGGCAAGTTTGTCCTGTTTTAAGGCGGGAGGCGACGTGTGATAAATCTTGGCGACGCTCTCGACAAACTCCTCGATATCATAAACCGCACCTTCGCCGCCTTTGCCCAGTTCACGGCCTGGCGTAACGCACTCACCAGTAGCAGTATATAAAGTGGGTTTCATGGTAACCACAGCGCCAGTGCCAACGTTTTATCATCATCCGTACGCTCGTTTACCGCCGGGCTGGACAAAAACTGCTTTAACAATTCAGGTAATAAATCGAGTTGTTCCTGCGTTGCTGACGCCAGTCCATTGAAAAACGGGGTAAAGAAAGGCATATGCGGAGAATTATCCAGCATATTTAACGCCAGTCGCTGAATACCATCCGTAAATGCTGCAACTTTGTGCGCACGCTCAGTGCTGGTGAAAGTATCCAGTCTGGAAACGGCATCTTCATCAGTAATGAAGTGCGTCATATTGGCATATTCCCCCACCATCGGCGTGAGCGGCAGTTGCAAACCGTGACCCAAATCTACCACCACGCCGCCATCGCCAATCTGCATAATCAAGGTGCCATTAGCTGATGAAATCAATCCCAAAAACGTGCAGGCAAAATCGCGAACCGCTAATTCTTTGGCTTCCGCCTCGGCAAAAAGTCGCTGACGAATGGTCAGCACAATGTCCGTTGCGAGGACATCATTAAGCCCCAATTCCCCGCCCTGCACTTTTTGCGACATATAAGCCATCGCTTCATTGACGGCGAGCATCGCACCTTCGCCTCCCTGCGAGGCGCTACCTGCGCCATCAGCGACAAATACCGACAATAATGGCTGCTGGTCATTTAGCCAGGCAACCTGTATCTGGCAGGCATCCTGGCAAGGCAAGTCCGCACTGATGTGCGACGTTCCAACGGCTGATGCATAGACCAGTCGCCAGCTCACACTGACGTCCAGCCTTTTGGCGCTTCCAGCACAACTTCCGTTCCCGGCGTGGAGCGGGAAACCGAACGCAGCGAACTGGATAACCAGCTAAACAGTTCACGGAATTGTAATCCCTGCAGTGGCAAAGGCTGACGAACGCTGATTTGTGCCAGCGTCTTCATATCCGCCCCCTGAACGCCGATGGTAAAGAAGGCAAACTTCTTATCTTCTTCCCCCTGAAACACTTTGTTGGCGGCAGCCTGCCACTCATCGGTTGGTGCACCATCGGTGATCAGGAAAATCCACGGACGATAATAGGAAATACCATTGGCACGATATTCACGTTTCCGCTCCTCAACCATATCCAGGGCTTTGGTAATGGCAGAGCCCATTGGTGTATCGCCCTGGGCAAACAGGATGGGCGGGAAAAAATTAGCGGCGCTGGTAAAGGGTTGTTCCACATGCACCGGGCCGAACGTCACAATGCCGAGTTCCACTCTTTTTAAGGCCAGCGAATCGGCAAGCAGCTCATCGCGAAAGGTAACCAATCCGGCGTTAAGTTCATTAATGGGTCTACCGTTCATAGAACCAGAAACATCCAGCAGCAAAATGCAGGGGCAACGTGGTTCCGGGTTACTGGCAAAATCGCTGGTGGCAAACGTGATTTGTTCGCTCATAAGAAATCCTTTCTTAGAGAATTATTGAGGTCCGGTATCATACCGACTGCAATAATGAAATAAGAGCAAACGAAGAAACTTTCAGAATTAGGCCCGGCGGCGCAGAAGATTTTGCTATTCGCCTCGCAAGAACGTGGGCTTACAGATTGACAACAAGGGTTGAGTGACATAATTTCAGGAGTGAGGGTAGAGCGGGGTTTCCCCCGCCCTGGTAGTCTTAGTATGCTGGGTAGCTAATGACTAAGAGCACCACGATGATGAGTAGCTTCATCATGACCCTTTCCTTATTTAAGGCCCCTTCCTCGGGAGGGGCTTTCCCGTTTCAGCGTCCCGCTGAAATCTTCGGCTTACCTCCTTTCGCCCTGTATGCAGTCTATCGCTGACTTGCGGATAAAATAGTTTCAAGTGTGATTATTGCGTAACGACTCGCAAAGAATATTTGCTGGCAGGATCGCAGACTGCAAAGTCTGCGGATTGACAATTGGACCGTGAAGGCATACTTTCAGGAATGAGGGTTGAGCGGGGTTTCCCCCGCCCTGGTAGTCTTAGTAAGCCGGGAAGCTTATGACTAAGAGCACCACGATGATGATCCACTTCATCATGACCCTTTCCTTATTTATGGCCCCTTCCTCGGGAGGGGCTTTCCCGTTTCAGCGTCCCGCTGAAATCGTCGGCTTATCTCCTTTCGCCATGCAAGCAGTCTATCGCTAACGCGTAGATAAAATAGTTTCATGTGTTATTACTGGATGCGTGCTCGCAAAAGTGCCCGTCATTCAGACGATTCCCGACAGTGTTTCATAATTCCTCCATTTTTCTCCCTTATTGGCTGGCTACACTAGTATCATTCCGCGAAACGTTTCAGGAAGAGAAACTCTTAACGATGAAAGGCAGTTATAAATCCCGTTGGGTAATCGTAATCGTGGTGGTTATCGCCGCCATCGCCGCATTCTGGTTCTGGCAAGGCCGCAATGACTCCCAGAGTGCAGCCCCTGGGGCGACGAAACAAGCGCAGCAATCGCCAGCGGGTGGTCGCCGTGGTATGCGTGCCGGCCCATTAGCTCCTGTTCAGGCGGCGACCGCAGTAGAACAGGCTGTTCCACGTTACCTCACCGGGCTTGGCACCATTACCGCCGCTAATACTGTTACGGTGCGCAGCCGCGTGGACGGTCAACTGATGGCGTTACATTTCCAGGAAGGCCAGCAGGTCAAAGCCGGCGATTTACTGGCAGAAATTGACCCAAGCCAGTTCAAAGTTGCATTAGCACAAGCCCAGGGCCAACTGGCAAAAGATAAAGCCACGCTCGCCAACGCCCGCCGTGACCTGGCGCGTTATCAACAACTGGCAAAAACCAATCTCGTATCTCGTCAGGAACTGGATGCCCAACAAGCGCTGGTCAGTGAAACCGAAGGCACCATTAAGGCTGATGAAGCAAGCGTCGCCAGCGCGCAGTTGCAACTCGACTGGAGCCGTATCACCGCACCAGTTGATGGTCGCGTTGGTCTCAAGCAGGTTGATGTTGGTAACCAAATCTCCAGTGGCGACACCACCGGGATTGTGGTGATCACCCAAACACATCCTATCGATCTGGTCTTTACTCTGCCGGAAAGCGATATCGCCACCGTTGTGCAGGCGCAAAAAGCCGGAAAACCGCTGGTGGTAGAAGCCTGGGATCGCACCAACTCGAAGAAATTAAGTGAAGGCACACTGTTAAGCCTTGATAACCAAATCGATGCCACTACCGGTACGATTAAAGTGAAAGCACGCTTTAATAATCAGGATGATGCGCTGTTTCCCAATCAGTTTGTTAACGCACGCATGTTAGTCGACACCGAACAAAACGCCGTGGTGATCCCAACCGCCGCCCTGCAAATGGGCAACGAAGGCCATTTTGTCTGGGTGCTGAATAGCGAAAACAAGGTCAGCAAACATCTGGTGACACCAGGCATTCAGGACAGTCAGAAAGTGGTGATCCGCGCAGGTATTTCTGCGGGCGACCGCGTAGTGACGGACGGAATTGATCGCCTGACCGAAGGGGCGAAAGTGGAAGTGGTGGAAGCCCAGAGCGCCACTACTCCGGAAGAAAAAGCCGCCAGCCGCGAAGACACGAAAAAAGGAGCACGCTCCTGATGCAGGTGTTACCCCCGAGCAGCACAGGCGGCCCGTCGCGCCTGTTTATTATGCGTCCTGTCGCCACCACGCTGCTGATGGTGGCGATCTTACTCGCCGGGATTATCGGTTATCGCGCCCTGCCCGTTTCGGCGCTGCCGGAAGTGGACTATCCAACCATTCAGGTGGTCACGCTTTATCCAGGTGCAAGCCCGGATGTCATGACCTCTGCCGTTACCGCGCCGCTCGAACGCCAGTTCGGGCAGATGTCTGGCCTGAAACAGATGTCGTCGCAAAGTTCCGGCGGTGCGTCAGTTATCACTTTACAGTTCCAGCTAACATTGCCGCTGGATGTCGCCGAGCAGGAAGTGCAGGCCGCGATTAACGCTGCGACCAACCTGCTACCGAGCGATCTGCCTAACCCGCCGGTTTACAGCAAAGTGAACCCGGCAGATCCACCGATCATGACGCTCGCTGTCACCTCAACCGCCATGCCGATGACGCAGGTGGAAGATATGGTGGAAACCCGCGTCGCGCAGAAAATCTCGCAGATTTCCGGCGTAGGGCTGGTGACACTTTCCGGCGGGCAGCGTCCGGCGGTACGCGTAAAACTCAACGCTCAGGCAATTGCCGCTCTCGGCCTGACCAGCGAAAGTGTGCGCACCGCCATTACTGGCGCGAACGTTAACTCAGCGAAAGGGAGCCTTGACGGCCCTTCTCGCGCGGTCACGCTGTCAGCGAATGACCAGATGCAATCCGCCGAAGAGTATCGCCAGCTAATCATCGCCTACCAGAACGGCGCACCAATTCGTCTTGGCGATGTCGCAACCGTAGAGCAAGGAGCAGAAAACAGCTGGCTCGGCGCGTGGGCGAACAAAGAACAGGCCATTGTGATGAATGTTCAGCGCCAGCCCGGTGCTAACATTATCTCCACCGCCGACAGCATCCGGCAGATGCTACCACAGCTCACCGAGAGTCTGCCGAAATCGGTGAAGGTGACGGTACTTTCTGACCGTACCACCAATATCCGCGCATCGGTCGACGATACCCAGTTTGAGCTGATGATGGCTATCGCGCTGGTAGTCATGATTATCTACCTGTTTTTGCGCAATATTCCGGCGACCATCATTCCCGGTGTTGCTGTACCGCTGTCGTTAATTGGCACCTTTGCGGTCATGGTGTTTCTCGATTTTTCAATCAATAACCTGACGTTGATGGCGTTAACTATCGCCACCGGATTCGTGGTCGATGACGCCATCGTGGTGATCGAAAACATTTCCCGCTATATCGAAAAAGGCGAAAAACCGCTGGCAGCCGCGCTCAAAGGCGCGGGTGAAATCGGCTTTACCATTATCTCGCTGACCTTCTCGCTGATTGCGGTATTGATCCCCCTGCTGTTTATGGGCGATATCGTCGGGCGACTGTTCCGCGAATTTGCTATTACCCTGGCAGTCGCGATTTTGATCTCAGCAGTGGTGTCGCTGACCCTGACACCGATGATGTGCGCGCGGATGCTCAGCCAGGAGTCGCTGCGTAAACAGAACCGCTTCTCCCGTGCCTCGGAGAAAATGTTCGACAGGATAATCGCCGCCTATGGTCGTGGACTGGCGAAAGTGCTGAATCATCCGTGGCTGACCTTAAGCGTAGCGCTCAGCACGCTGCTGCTTAGCGTGCTGCTGTGGGTGTTCATTCCGAAAGGTTTCTTCCCGGTACAGGACAACGGCATAATTCAGGGCACTTTGCAGGCACCGCAATCCAGCTCCTTTGCCAATATGGCCCAGCGGCAACGCCAGGTCGCGGACGTGATTTTGCAGGATCCGGCAGTGCAAAGTTTGACCTCATTTGTTGGCGTTGATGGCACTAACCCGTCGCTGAACAGTGCGCGTTTACAGATCAATCTCAAACCACTGGATGAACGAGATGACCGGGTGCAAAAAGTCATCGCCCGTCTGCAAACGGCGGTGGATAAAGTGCCGGGCGTAGATCTCTTCCTGCAACCAACGCAGGACCTGACTATTGATACTCAGGTCAGCCGCACCCAGTACCAGTTTACCTTGCAGGCCACGTCACTGGATGCGCTCAGTACCTGGGTGCCACAGTTGATGGAAAAACTCCAGCAGCTGCCACAGCTTTCTGATGTCTCCAGCGACTGGCAGGACAAAGGGCTGGTGGCGTATGTCAATGTCGACAGGGACAGCGCCAGCCGTCTGGGGATCAGCATGGCGGATGTCGATAACGCCCTGTACAACGCGTTTGGTCAGCGACTGATTTCCACTATTTATACTCAGGCTAACCAGTATCGCGTGGTGCTGGAACACAACACCGAAAATACCCCAGGCCTCGCGGCGCTGGATACCATTCGCCTGACCAGCAGCGACGGTGGCGTGGTGCCGTTAAGCTCAATTGCCAAAATTGAGCAGCGTTTTGCGCCGCTTTCCATCAACCATCTGGATCAGTTCCCGGTAACGACTATCTCCTTTAACGTGCCGGATAACTATTCGCTGGGCGATGCGGTGCAGGCGATTATGGACACAGAGAAGACGCTGAATCTGCCGGTGGATATCACCACGCAGTTCCAGGGCAGCACCCTCGCCTTCCAGTCGGCGCTGGGCAGCACTGTCTGGCTGATTGTCGCGGCGGTGGTGGCGATGTATATCGTGCTCGGCATTCTGTACGAGAGCTTTATTCACCCGATCACCATTCTCTCGACGCTACCCACCGCAGGGGTCGGCGCGCTGCTGGCGTTAATGATTGCCGGTAGCGAACTGGATGTGATTGCCATTATCGGCATTATTTTGCTGATCGGTATCGTGAAGAAGAACGCCATCATGATGATCGACTTCGCGCTGGCTGCTGAGCGCGAGCAAGGCATGTCGCCGCGCGAAGCTATTTACCAGGCCTGTCTGTTGCGTTTTCGTCCGATCCTGATGACCACTCTGGCGGCTCTGCTTGGTGCGCTGCCGCTGATGTTGAGTACCGGGGTCGGCGCGGAACTGCGTCGTCCGTTAGGTATCGGCATGGTCGGCGGTCTGATTGTCAGCCAGGTGCTGACGCTGTTTACCACGCCGGTGATTTATCTGTTGTTCGACCGTCTGGCATTGTGGACCAAAAGCCGTTTTGCCCGTCATGAAGAGGAGGCGTAAGTGAAGTTTTTTGCCCTCTTCATTTACCGCCCGGTGGCGACGATTTTACTGTCGGTCGCCATTACCCTGTGCGGCATACTGGGTTTCCGTATGCTGCCAGTCGCCCCGCTGCCGCAGGTCGATTTTCCGGTGATCATGGTCAGCGCCTCGCTGCCCGGTGCGTCACCAGAAACAATGGCGTCTTCCGTTGCCACGCCGCTGGAGCGCTCACTTGGGCGCATTGCCGGAGTCAGCGAAATGACCTCCAGCAGTTCGCTCGGCAGCACGCGCATTATTTTGCAGTTTGATTTTGACCGGGATATCAACGGCGCAGCGCGCGATGTGCAGGCGGCGATCAACGCCGCGCAAAGTCTGCTACCCAGCGGGATGCCCAGCCGTCCGACCTATCGCAAAGCGAACCCATCGGATGCGCCAATTATGATCCTCACGCTGACATCCGATACTTATTCGCAGGGTGAACTGTACGATTTCGCCTCGACACAGCTGGCTCCGACGATTTCGCAAATCGACGGTGTCGGTGATGTCGATGTTGGCGGCAGCTCGCTGCCCGCCGTACGCGTCGGGCTGAATCCGCAGGCGCTGTTTAATCAGGGCGTCTCGCTGGACGACGTACGCACCGCCATCAGCAATGCCAACGTGCGTAAACCGCAGGGGGCGCTGGAAGATGGTACTCACCGCTGGCAGATCCAGACTAACGATGAACTGAAAACCGCCGCTGAATATCAGCCGCTGATTATTCATTACAACAACGGCGGAGCGGTTCGTCTGGGCGATGTGGCGACGGTGACCGACTCAGTACAGGATGTGCGCAACGCCGGGATGACCAACGCCAAACCGGCTATTTTGCTGATGATCCGCAAGCTGCCGGAAGCCAATATTATCCAGACGGTAGACAGCATCCGCGCCCGTCTGCCGGAATTACAATCCACCATCCCGGCAGCAATTGATCTGCAAATTGCCCAAGATCGCTCCCCTACTATCCGCGCGTCGCTGGAAGAGGTTGAGCAGACGCTGGTAATCTCAGTTGCACTGGTGATTCTGGTGGTGTTTTTGTTCCTGCGTTCGGGTCGCGCCACCATTATTCCCGCCGTTGCGGTGCCGGTTTCGCTGATTGGTACGTTTGCGGCGATGTACCTGTGTGGTTTCAGTCTCAATAATCTTTCGTTAATGGCGCTCACTATCGCCACTGGCTTTGTGGTGGATGACGCCATCGTGGTGCTGGAAAACATTGCCCGTCATCTGGAAGCGGGGATGAAACCGCTACAGGCCGCGCTACAAGGTACTCGCGAAGTCGGCTTTACGGTGCTGTCGATGAGTCTGTCACTGGTGGCGGTGTTCCTGCCGCTGCTGTTGATGGGCGGATTGCCGGGTCGCCTGTTACGCGAGTTTGCCGTGACGCTTTCTGTCGCCATTGGTATTTCGCTGCTGGTTTCCCTGACGTTAACGCCGATGATGTGCGGCTGGATGCTAAAAGCCAGCAAGCCGCGCGAGCAAAAGCGACTGCGTGGCTTTGGTCGCATGTTGGTAGCCCTGCAACAAGGCTATGGCAAGTCGCTGAAATGGGTGCTCAATCATACCCGTCTGGTGGGCGTGGTGCTGCTTGGCACCATTGCGCTGAATATCTGGCTGTATATCTCGATCCCGAAAACCTTCTTCCCGGAGCAGGACACCGGCGTACTGATGGGTGGGATACAGGCTGACCAGAGTATTTCGTTTCAGGCGATGCGCGGTAAGTTGCAGGACTTCATGAAAATTATCCGTGACGATCCGGCGGTGGATAATGTCACCGGCTTTACCGGCGGTTCACGGGTGAACAGTGGAATGATGTTTATCACCCTTAAACCACGCGGCGAGCGGAGCGAAACGGCCCAACAGATTATCGATCGCTTGCGTAAAAAACTGGCTAAAGAACCGGGAGCGAATCTGTTCCTGATGGCGGTACAGGATATTCGCGTTGGCGGACGTCAGGCTAACGCCAGTTACCAGTACACGTTGTTATCCGACGACCTGGCGGCACTGCGCGAATGGGAGCCGAAAATCCGCAAAAAACTGGCGACATTGCCAGAGCTGGCTGATGTTAACTCCGATCAGGAAGATAATGGCGCGGAGATGAACCTTATTTACGATCGCGACACCATGGCGCGATTGGGAATTGACGTGCAAGCCGCCAACAGCCTGTTAAATAACGCCTTCGGTCAGCGGCAAATCTCGACCATTTACCAGCCGATGAACCAGTACAAAGTGGTGATGGAAGTGGATCCGCGCTATACCCAGGACATCAGTGCACTGGAAAAAATGTTCGTTATCAATAACGAAGGAAAAGCGATCCCGCTGTCGTATTTCGCTAAATGGCAACCGGCGAACGCTCCACTGTCGGTGAATCATCAGGGATTATCGGCGGCCTCGACCATTTCGTTCAACCTGCCGACCGGGAAATCGCTCTCGGACGCCAGTGCGGCGATCGATCGCGCAATGACCCAGCTTGGTGTGCCTTCGACGGTGCGCGGCAGTTTTGCCGGAACAGCGCAGGTGTTCCAGGAGACGATGAACTCACAGGTGATCCTGATTATCGCCGCCATCGCCACGGTATATATCGTACTGGGTATCCTTTACGAGAGTTATGTGCATCCACTGACGATTCTCTCCACCCTACCTTCGGCGGGCGTCGGAGCGCTGTTGGCGCTGGAGCTGTTCAATGCCCCGTTCAGCCTAATTGCGCTGATAGGGATCATGTTATTAATCGGCATCGTGAAGAAAAACGCCATTATGATGGTCGATTTTGCGCTTGAAGCCCAACGGCACGGTAACCTGACGCCGCAGGAAGCTATTTTCCAGGCCTGTCTGCTGCGTTTTCGCCCGATTATGATGACTACCCTGGCGGCGCTGTTTGGTGCGCTGCCGCTGGTATTGTCGGGCGGTGACGGCTCGGAGTTGCGGCAACCATTGGGGATCACCATTGTCGGCGGTCTGGTCATGAGCCAGCTTCTGACGCTGTATACCACGCCGGTGGTGTATCTCTTTTTCGACCGTCTGCGGATGCGTTTTTCGCGTAAACCTAAACAAGCGGTAACCGAGTAAATGACAGATCTTCCCGACAGCACCCGCTGGCAATTGTGGATTGTGGCTTTCGGCTTCTTTATGCAGTCGCTGGACACCACCATCGTTAACACCGCGCTTCCCTCAATGGCGCAAAGCCTCGGGGAAAGTCCGTTGCATATGCACATGGTCATTGTCTCTTATGTACTGACCGTGGCGGTGATGCTGCCCGCCAGCGGCTGGCTGGCGGACAAAGTCGGCGTGCGCAATATTTTCTTTACCGCCATCGTGCTGTTTACTCTCGGTTCACTGTTTTGCGCGCTTTCCGGCACGCTGAACGAACTGTTGCTGGCACGCGCGTTACAGGGCGTTGGCGGCGCGATGATGGTGCCGGTCGGCAGGTTGACGGTGATGAAAATCGTACCGCGCGAGCAATATATGGCGGCGATGACCTTTGTCACGCTGCCCGGTCAGGTCGGGCCGCTGCTTGGCCCGGCGCTCGGCGGTCTGCTGGTGGAGTACGCATCGTGGCACTGGATCTTTTTGATCAACATTCCGGTGGGAATTATTGGCGCGATCGCCACACTGATGTTAATGCCGAACTACACCATGCAGACGCGGCGCTTTGATCTCTCCGGCTTTCTGTTGCTGGCGGTTGGCATGGCGGTATTAACCCTGGCGCTGGACGGCAGTAAAGGTACAGGTTTATCGCCGCTGGCGATTGCTGGCCTGGTCGCAGTTGGCGTGGTAGCACTGGTGCTTTATCTGCTGCACGCCCAAAATAACAACCGCGCCCTGTTCAGTCTGAAACTGTTCCGCACTCGTACCTTTTCGCTGGGCCTGGCGGGGAGCTTTGCCGGACGTATTGGCAGTGGCATGTTGCCCTTTATGACACCGGTTTTCCTGCAAATTGGCCTCGGTTTCTCGCCGTTTCATGCCGGACTGATGATGATCCCGATGGTACTCGGCAGCATGGGAATGAAGCGAATTGTGGTACAGGTAGTGAATCGCTTTGGTTATCGTCGGGTACTGGTGGCGACCACGCTGGGCCTGTCGCTGGTCACCCTGTTGTTTATGACTACCGCTCTGCTGGGCTGGTACTACGTTTTGCCGTTCGTCCTGTTTTTACAAGGAATGGTCAACTCGACACGTTTCTCCTCCATGAACACCCTGACGCTGAAAGATCTCCCGGACAACCTGGCGAGCAGCGGCAACAGTCTGCTGTCGATGATTATGCAATTGTCGATGAGTATTGGCGTCACCATCGCCGGGCTGTTGCTGGGACTTTTTGGTTCGCAGCATGTCAGCGTCGACAGCGGCACCACACAAACCGTCTTTATGTACACCTGGCTTAGCATGGCGTCTATCATCGCCCTTCCGGCGTTCATCTTTGCCAGAGTGCCGAACGATACGCATCAAAATGTGGCTATTTCACGGCGAAAAAGGAGCGCGCAATGAAGTTCTGGCGACCCGGTATTACCGGCAAACTGTTTCTGGCGATTTTCGCCACCTGCATTGTCTTATTGATCACGATGCACTGGGCGGTACGTATCAGTTTTGAGCGCGGCTTTATCGATTACATCAAGCATGGTAATGAACAACGGCTGCAAATGCTCGGCGATGCGCTTGGTGAGCAGTACGCCCAGCACGGGAACTGGCGCTTCCTGCGTAATAACGATCGCTTTGTATTTCAGATCCTACGTTCACTGGAGCATGATAACAACGAAGATAAGCCCGGCCCCGGTATGCCGCCACACGGCTGGCGCACACAATTTTGGGTGGTTGATCAAAACAACAAAGTGCTGGTTGGCCCGCGAGCACCAGTTCCACCCGACGGCACACGGCGGCCCATTATGGTCAATGGTGCGGAAGTTGGCGCGGTGATCGCCTCCCCTGTTGAACGACTGACCCGTAATACTGATATCAATTTTGACAGACAACAGCGGCAAACCAGTTGGCTGATTGTGGCTTTATCTACCTTATTAGCGGCGCTGGCGACATTCCCACTGGCGCGCGGTTTGCTGGCTCCGGTAAAACGACTGGTGGATGGCACGCACAAACTGGCAGCGGGTGATTTCACTACTCGCGTAGCCCCCACCAGCGAAGATGAGTTGGGCAGACTGGCAGAGGATTTCAATCAACTCGCCAGCACACTGGAGAAAAACCAGCAGATGCGCCGCGATTTTATGGCCGATATTTCTCATGAACTGCGCACGCCTTTAGCAGTACTGCGCGGCGAACTGGAAGCCATTCAGGATGGTGTGCGTAAATTCACGCCGGAGACGCTGGCTTCTTTACAGGCAGAAGTAGGTACACTGACAAAACTGGTTGACGATCTCCATCAATTGTCTATGTCTGATGAAGGCGCTCTCGCCTATCAAAAAGCACCGATAGATTTGATCCCACTGCTGGAAGTGGCGGGAGGCGCATTTCGCGAACGATTCGCCAGCCGTGGCCTGAAATTGCAATTTTCCCTGCCAGACAGTATTACCGTATTTGGCGATCGCGATCGTTTAATGCAGTTGTTCAATAACTTACTGGAAAACAGCCTGCGCTACACTGACAGCGGCGGCAGCCTGAAAATCTCTGCCGAGCAGCACGACAAAACGGTGCGCCTGACCTTTGCCGACAGTGCGCCGGGTGTCAGTGACGATCAGCTACAAAAATTGTTTGAACGTTTTTATCGCACCGAAGGTTCCCGCAACCGCGCCAGCGGTGGTTCCGGGCTGGGGCTGGCGATTTGCCTGAACATTGTTGAAGCACATAACGGCCGCATTATTGCCGCCCATTCGCCTTTTGGCGGGCTTAGCATTACAGTAGAGTTACCGCTGGAACGGGATTTACAGAGAGAAGTATGACCGAGTTACCAATCGACGAAAACACACCGCGTATTTTGATCGTGGAAGATGAACCGAAGCTGGGGCAGTTGCTCATTGATTATCTGCGTGCTGCGAGCTATGCGCCAACGTTGATTAGCCACGGCGATCAGGTACTGCCATATGTGCGCCAGACACCACCGGATCTGATCCTGTTGGATCTGATGCTCCCTGGCACCGATGGCCTGACGCTGTGCCGGGAAATTCGTCGTTTTTCTGACATTCCGATCGTGATGGTGACGGCAAAAATCGAAGAGATCGACCGCCTGCTGGGGTTGGAGATTGGCGCAGATGACTATATCTGCAAGCCGTACAGCCCACGGGAAGTGGTAGCGCGCGTCAAAACCATTTTGCGCCGTTGCAAACCGCAGCGTGAGTTGCAGCAACAGGATGCTGAAAGCCCGTTGATTATCGACGAAGGTCGTTTTCAGGCTTCCTGGCGCGGTAAAATGCTTGACCTGACGCCTGCAGAATTTCGACTGCTGAAAACGCTCTCTCATGAACCAGGAAAAGTGTTCTCCCGCGAGCAGTTGCTGAACCATCTTTATGACGACTACCGCGTGGTAACCGACCGTACCATCGACAGCCACATTAAAAACCTGCGCCGCAAGCTGGAATCTCTCGACGCCGAACAGTCATTTATCCGCGCCGTTTACGGCGTCGGTTACCGCTGGGAAGCCGACGCCTGCCGCATCGTTTAACATTTTTACCTGCCGGATCTGGCCTTCAGACCAGATCCGGCAACATTATCCCACGCATAGTCAGCAAACTGACATGATCTCTCCGCCCTGGCAGGCACCAGAAAATCGCTCATACTTTAATCGGCAAACAGTCCTTTTAGATGCTGTTTTCGATACGCAATTTCAATCAAGGAGTCATTATGGCTGGTTGGTTTGAACTCAGTAAGAGCAGTGATAATCAATTCCGGTTTGTGCTAAAAGCGGGCAATGGTGAGACTATCCTCACCAGCGAGCTGTATACCTCAAAAGCCTCTGCGGAAAAGGGCATCGCGTCGGTACGTAGCAACAGCCCGCAAGAAGAACGCTATGAGAAAAAAACGGCAAGCAACGGCAAATTCTATTTCAATCTGAAAGCCGCCAATCATCAAATTATCGGCTCCAGCCAGATGTACGCCACCGCGCAATCTCGTGAAACCGGAATTGCCTCCGTTAAAGCAAATGGCACAAGCCAGACGGTGAAAGACAATACGTAATTACGATGCCGGGCGTAGGTTGTTGGCGTCCGGCGCTTTACCAGTTACCTCCACAGCGCTACAATGCCCGCCCTTAAAGTGGGGGCACTCCCCTGACCGCTTCATCAGGTGAAGCGGATCTGACCTGTCATCAGAACGAGAGAATTATGTTTAAACCGGAACTCCTTTCCCCGGCGGGAACGCTGAAAAATATGCGTTACGCTTTCGCTTATGGCGCAGATGCTGTTTATGCGGGCCAGCCGCGTTACTCCCTGCGTGTGCGCAACAACGAATTCAACCACGAAAATCTTCAACTCGGCATTAACGAAGCCCACGCGCTGGGGAAAAAGTTTTATGTCGTGGTCAACATTGCACCGCACAACGCCAAGCTGAAAACCTTTATCCGTGACCTGAAACCGGTGGTGGAAATGGGGCCGGATGCGCTGATTATGTCCGATCCAGGGCTGATTATGCTGGTGCGTGAGCACTTCCCTGAAATGCCGATCCATCTCTCGGTACAGGCTAACGCCGTGAACTGGGCGACGGTGAAATTCTGGCAGCAAATGGGCCTGACCCGCGTGATCCTCTCTCGCGAACTGTCACTGGAAGAGATTGAAGAGATCCGCAATCAGGTGCCGGATATGGAAATCGAAATCTTCGTTCACGGCGCGCTGTGCATGGCCTACTCCGGTCGCTGCCTGCTCTCTGGCTATATCAACAAGCGCGACCCGAACCAGGGCACCTGCACCAACGCCTGCCGCTGGGAGTACAACGTCCAGGAAGGGAAAGAAGATGACGTTGGCAACATCGTACACAAGTACGAGCCGATTCCGGTGCAAAATGTTGAGCCGACGCTGGGTATCGGCGCGCCAACCGACAAAGTGTTTATGATCGAAGAAGCCCAGCGTCCGGGCGAGTATATGACCGCGTTTGAAGATGAGCACGGCACTTACATCATGAACTCGAAAGATCTGCGCGCCATCGCCCATGTTGAACGCCTGACCAAAATGGGCGTGCATTCGCTGAAAATCGAAGGCCGTACCAAATCTTTCTACTATTGCGCACGCACCGCGCAGGTTTACCGTAAAGCTATCGATGACGCCGCTGCGGGCAAACCGTTCGATACCAGCCTGCTGGAAACTCTGGAAGGTCTGGCGCATCGTGGCTATACCGAAGGTTTCCTGCGTCGTCATACTCACGACGATTATCAGAACTACGAATACGGTTATTCAGTTTCTGACCGCCAGCAGTTTGTTGGTGAGTTTACCGGTGAGCGCAAGGGGGACCTCGCGGCGGTAGCGGTGAAAAATAAATTCTCCGTTGGCGACAGCCTTGAGCTAATGACGCCGCAAGGCAACATTAACTTTACCCTTGAGCACATGGAAAACGCCAAAGGTGAAGCTATGCCGGTCGCACCAGGCGATGGTTATACTGTGTGGCTCCCGGTGCCGCAGGATCTTGAGCTAAATTACGCGCTGCTGATGCGTAATTTCTCCGGGGAAACCACGCGTAACCCCCACGGTAAGTGATTAATTTCGATTATTTTTCCCGGATGGAAAATTCTTAGAAACCGATCACATACAGCTGCATTTATTAAGGTTATCATCCGTTTCGCTGAAAAACATAACCCATAAAATGCTAGCTGTACCAGGAACCACCTCCTTAGCCTGTGTAATCTCCCTTACACAGGCTTATTTTTTATGCATAAGCCCTATCCCTGGTCACCGTCTTCCATTGACCACATCGATAGAATCTCCCTTAATAGCACGATGCCTTTCACTTATCGACATCGTGCTCGCACAGGTTCCGGTTACGCACAGCCAGAACGCGCATGTTTGACGCTTACCAAAAAATGAACCTAAAGCATTGGAATATTTTTGACATCATTTTCTGATGGCTGCATAAAATAAAAATTCTGCTTTAGTTTCATCTATCTGTTTGTCATTATTACTCACATTCAATAATGGTGTTGAAGAATATCCCATCACAGATAAAATAAATATGTGCATGGTAGTCTTGAATCTATTCTCACTCTCCACATTTGAATGTCAGACGAGCAACGCCATGTAATCCTGCACCTTCTGTCTTCAATTTAACTATCTGCATTTTTTTGCCCTGAGTAACACAGAAATGGGCTGCATCATTTTTTACTATATTTTCTGCACCAGATATTCTGCCCCTGGCTAAAGAAGCTTCGGCTTCGGTGTAGTATTGGTTATCGAGTTTACGCTGAATATTACTTTTATATGCAAGACCAAATTTACCGATACTTGTCTCATCATTATGTACAGCACACCCAGACATAAGAAAAATACTAATTAATGATATAGCAGCTATCTTTTTCATCTCACCTTCCCCCATTAAATACCAACGACACGCTCTGGTGTTTAAATATAATAATGGCATGATTATTATAATTGAATAGGATTATAATAAATGTTCTGTACAACATTTCCTACATAAGTAGGAATTACAGACATAGAGGCCCTTCCGGGTAACCCCATGGGGGACTTTAATATATTTTGAATAGTATATTGAAGATGCCACTGTTTAGTTGAATATTAGGTATATTCTCTTTTTTAAAATTTATCAGTGGCTACCGTTAATATTCGCTGTCCCCATTGTAAGGTCCTGGTGGTAAGCACTGAATCCCCATACCTGAACTGACTTTTTATCCTCCGACTTTCATCCTGTTCTGACTCCACCTTTTCTTTTCTGCTCTACACTATCTACAGACCAATCATAAAGGCACATACGATCATGGCAGAATTTCCCGCCAGCTTACTGATTCTTAATGGCAAAAGTACTGACAATCTACCCTTGCGCGAAGCAATTATGCTGTTGCGTGAGGAAGGAATGACGATCCATGTGCGGATCACCTGGGAGAAAGGCGATGCTGCACGATTTGTAGAGGAGGCCCGGAAGTTAGGCGTCGCAACAGTGATTGCCGGTGGTGGCGATGGCACCATTAATGAAGTTTCTACGGCATTGATTCAATGTGAGGGGGATGACATACCCGCGCTGGGAATTTTACCATTAGGAACTGCCAATGATTTTGCCACTAGTGTAGGGATTCCTGAGGCACTGGATAAGGCGCTGAAACTGGCAATTGCCGGTAACGCCATTGCGATAGATATGGCGCAGGTCAACAAACAAACCTGTTTTATTAATATGGCGACAGGCGGGTTTGGGACGCGTATTACCACAGAAACGCCGGAAAAATTAAAAGCCGCGCTGGGTGGCGTCTCTTACATCATTCATGGCTTAATGCGCATGGACACTCTGCAACCGGACCGTTGTGAAATCCGCGGTGAAAACTTTCACTGGCAAGGTGACGCCCTGGTCATTGGTATTGGTAACGGGCGTCAGGCCGGTGGCGGTCAACAATTGTGCCCGAACGCATTAATTAACGATGGCTTGCTGCAACTGCGCATTTTTACCGGCGATGAAATTATTCCGACTCTCGTATCAACCTTAAAATCTGACGAAGATAACCCGAATATTATCGAAGGTGCTTCGTCGTGGTTTGATATACAAGCCCCACACGAAATCACTTTTAATCTTGATGGCGAACCGTTGAGTGGGCAAAACTTCCATATTGAAATACTTCCGGCGGCGTTGCGTTGTCGATTACCACCAGATTGTCCATTGTTGCGTTAATCAAACTATTCTCTGTTGAACCAGAGAGAATCCGTAATGCCGGATACGGTGTAAACACCTTATCCGGCATACAGAACAATACTACACCGTAATTAATTTTACCCGTGTCTTCTGCAATGCCAGTTTATCCACCTCAGACACAGCATCATCGGTAATAATAATGTCAATTTTTTCGATTGGCAGTACCTGATTAAAACCGCGACGATTAAATTTCGATGAATCAAGAACGGCAATCACTTTATTCGCCGCTGTCACCATCGCACCGCTAACGGAATAACCTTCATTAAAGGTCGTAATACCATTAACCGCATCAATACCATCAGCACCGACAAACATTAAATCGGCATTAATATCCTGCAGGGAACGTTCAGCAATAGATCCATGCATCGAGCGCGTTTTATGGCGGACCGTGCCACCGCAGACGACCAGAGTAATGTCTTTATTTTCGGAAAGGGCAAACGCCGCCGGGAGACTGTTGGTAATCACCGTGATATTTTTGGCGGTCATTAATCCTTCGGCGATAAGCATTGTGGTACTTCCGCTGTCGAGAATAACGGTCATCCCTTCGTGGATCATTTTGACTGCCGCCTGCGCTATTCTGTTTTTCGGCGCGCTGGCGAGCTGAAATCGCTCTTTAAACCCGACTTCCTGGGTCTCGGTTTCGCTATTACCTGACATTATTTTCGCCGCACCGCCATGAAAGCGCGTAACCACGCCTTTTTGTTCGAGAAAGCGCAAATCGGCACGGATTGTCGCTTCCGAGGCAGCAAATACTCCCGCCAGATCCTGAACAAGCACGGTTCCCTGTTCATTCACTAATTGGATGATCTTATTCCTTCGCTCGAATGAATTCATCGTCATTTACCCATATTCAATTGTGGCTAGTGTAAACGAAGGGGAACCATTGGTGAATGATCTGTTTTGCACAATACCGGGCCAGCATCACGCTGGCCCGCGGTTTCAGGGAATGAGCAACACTTTGCCCGGCATAGCATTACGAGCGATGTCACGCACCGCCTGGGCAAAGCTTTCAAAGCTTCCACGGTGAGCGATTAATGGCTCCAGGCTTAACTTACGTTCTGTCAGCAACCGGCTCGCCGTTTCCCACTCCTGCCCCGGCCAAGGGCTGGAGTAGTTCATCCAACTGCCGATAACCGTCAGCTCTTTACGCAATATTTTGCCAAACGTTGCAGATGTTAAATGCAGATCCTGATGCAACGTGCCCACCAGCGCCAGTTGGGCATGAGGACCGGCAATCTCTACCGCCAGTTCGACGGTTTGCGGGACGCCAGCCGTCTCGAGGATAAGCTGATTAAAGCGCAGCTCGCGTAAAACGCCCTGTATTTGCGGCGCGCTCATTTCACGGCTGTTAAATGTTTGCATCGCACCGAAAGATTTTGCCAGTGCCAGTTTTTCTGAGCTAATGTCGATAGCCGTCACACTCTTTGCTCCCAGCGCGACAGCGCACTGAATTGCCAGCAGGCCAATGGTTCCGGCACCAATAATAATAACGTTTTTATTCTCACATCCTTGCGCTAAATGGAACGCATGCAGGCCAACGGTAATCGGTTCAATAAAAGCGCCATCCTCAATAGGCATATCCGCAGGTAGTGCAAAGACATTGTTTCGCTTAACGACAATATATTCGGCAAATCCACCATCACGCCGTGAGCCAATAAAATCATATTTTGCGCACTGGGAATAAAACCCTTTCAGACACTCTGGACAAGTAAAACAGGGTAATAACGGCACACAGGCAACCGCATCGCCGGGGTGTAAATCATCAACACCGGATCCCACCGCATCAATATAGCCACTAAATTCATGGCCTAACGTTATTGGATAATAATGTGCACCATTTTTAAATATCCTGGGTAAATCGGAACCACATAAGCCCGAGCTGGCAATTTTTACCCGCACCTCATCCTGATGTTTAATTTCAGGAATGACGCTTTCTGCTACGCGCACGATACCATCAGTATCATTCACCACTGATTTCATAAAAACTCCTGATTGTTAAGGGGGATAACCTCCCCCTCAGGTAAAAATTATTCTGCGAGAACGGCTTTCTCTTGTTTAATAAAACCACGCGCTCTACGCCAGGTCATGAAAATACCGGTAAGATAAATTGCGCCGATAACAATGAAACCGGGAATATTTTGCGGGGAGAAAACCTGAATCAGTAACCAGGTAATGGGAGAACCGCCCTGATCCATTGAAGCCACCATACCCCCGGCTTTTAACGCGCCCGCATTAGCCGCCAGTTGGGTGTGCAAACCAATAGTTTGCGTCGCGATCCACAGGGTGATGCTCATAATGATGACACCCGAGATTAAGGTGCGGAACAGATTTCCACGATGCACCGCGACCGCCATCGCCACAAAGAAGCCGATGGTGGCAAGGTCGCCAAACGGCAGCACCTGATTACCCGGCACACAAACAGCAATTAAAATGGTGAGTGGAATAAAAATCAGGCTTGCCGATACCACCGCCGTATGTCCCAGCAGCAACGCCGGATCAAGGCCAATCAGGAACTCCTGACCGCCGAACTTCGCCTGTAAACGACTACGGGCCTGCTTAGCGATGGGCGTTAAACCATCCATGATGGGTTTAATCACCCGTGGCATCAGCAGCATAACTGCCGCCGTTTTTACCGCCAGCTGCAATACACCTTTGACATCGTAACCCGCGAGGATGCCGATAATCAGCCCCATCACAAAACCCACGGTGACCGGTTCGCCAAAAGGGCCAAATTTGCGCTGAATATCATCGGCGCTAAATTTAATTCGGTTAACGCCTGGGATTTTCTCGATGATAGCATCGACCAGCACAGCAATTGGCCCCATATACGCCGACGTACCGTGCGGAATAGCAATGCCTTCCAGCTCAAAGAAATCACGGGTATCGCGGGCAAACCAGTCGCCGAGCTTATAAACAAACGCCGCGTGAATTACCACACCCGCCATCCCTATCATCCATGAACCGGTTGCCAGATGCAGCAACGCGCCGGTGAAGGTCATATGCCAGATATTCCAGATATCAACATTTACCACCCGCGTCATACGGGTCAGTAACATCGCCACGTTAACCAGAATCGCAATCGGAATCGCCACCAGCGCAATTTGCGACGCCCAGGTCATGGGTGAAGAGCCCGGCCAGCCGACATCGACCACATGCAGATTCAGGTCGAAATTTTCCGCCATCGCTTTCGCCGCCGGGCCAATGGAATCCAGCATTAAGCCAATCACAAGGCCAATGCCAACAAAGCCAATCCCGATATGCAGACCCGCTTTAAAGCAATCGCCTGCCTTCATGCCTAATATTTTAGAAAAAATAATGATGACAATCGGCAGCATCACCGTAGGGCCGAGGTCGAGAATATAACGCATGACTTCTGAAAACATAGGTCACCCCTGTAAGATAGTCAGAATTTTATTTTGTAATGCTTCGATACCGACACCAGAAACAAAAGGCATGCCGTGAACTAACGGAATATCGCCAAAACTGCGTTCAACTTTGGCGGTAGTACATATCAAATGCACGCCATCCATATAGGTTTCTATTTCATTAACCCGACACTGGATTAATTCAACAGGAATATTATGACTCTGACACAACTCTTTAATTTCTTCCGCCGCCATCGTAGAGGTCGCTACCGCGCCTCCGCAAGCGACAATAATTTTGCGTTTCATAAATAGTCCTTTTTATTGTTACAGAGGGATTTATTCGTCTGAATCTAAAACATACTTTGTGAAGTATTCCTTTAACTGGGGTTCAGGAAGAGTGATTAGTGTCTCGACGATATCGGGCTGTTGTAACTTGCCAAATAAACAGCGTAAAAGTTTCAATTGCTGCTGCGGATTTTCCACAATCAACGCAATAACCAACGATACCGCCACGTCGTTATCATCATCCGCTTGCTGAAAAAGAACTTTATTTGTTGGCCTTAACAGATAAATGGCTGACGACTTAGCATGAATCGCCTCACAATGCGGTATTGCAATGGCGTGCTGCTCAAGCATTATCCCGGTAGGGAATTCTGCTTCTCTGGCAATTAATGCCTGTGGCCAGGTATCATGAACCACACCTTTCGCGAGCATCTCATTACCGATATGGGTTAAAACTTCGCTACGATCGACAAAAGAAATTCCGCCACGAACAAACAGGTTAGTCATATACCGTCCTTATTCCGCACAGCCGTAGCGATAGGCGCGCAAAACATCATAAATTTTATCCATAATAAGCTGATGCGGTATTGCTGATAATTCCCCGGACTGAATGCGTTCAAATTGTTTCGGAAGATACTGACTAATCATGCCCAGTGGGATGTCTACGCCTTCCAGATTCACCATCATCGTTTCGACGCTATTTTTAATCCGGCTATGCGGCCAGTAATAACGAATACGATCCGACAGGCTGTAACGAATATCCAGTAATGAATCGTTAAAACCCGTGCGATAATATTTCTTCCAGTACTGCGGTTCGTCGAGCATCACTTCTTCAATTACCGCCAGGCAACCACTGCTATTTTCGGGGGCGATAAGTTCCTGCTCAATTTGCGCCAGCGCAAATATCGCCTCGCGTAACGCAAAGGTTAATGCCGGACCGACTTTCAAAATTGCAAAATGATCGCGAACTAATTCCCGATAGGCCGCCTGAGTCTGGTAATCGGTGGAATGCGCTTCATAAACCATTTTGGTTTTTTCTATCCATTGCGCCAACGCCTGAGCTTCTTGCGCCTGATAATGAATAATATTGCTATGGTCAAATTCCACACCAGGCTGCACCACGATGGCAATCACGCGTGTTAACGCCTCTGCCAGACCGCGGGCAATAAACGCTTTTTGATGCGTGCGTAAAGTATTGGCGGCATCTTCAACCTGGGTGATGTGTACTGACTGAATGGCGCTGGCCTCACCGCCCGGGACCGGAACTTCAGTGCCAATGACATAGTTCAGTTGCTCACGCTGGCAATCAGTCGCCACACTTTCCGCCGCCAGACAAAGCACAGCGGCACGTTCAGCAACCGTTTCTGGCGCTAACGGTATGGAATCGTCAGCGCAGGACATTGACGCATCAAGATGAATTTTACTGAAGCCGGCACGAACATATGCCTTTACCAGCTCGACGGATTTTTCCATCGCCGCATCCGCATTTTCTTGCTGCCAGCAGTTTGGTCCCAGATGGTCGCCGCCGAGAATAATACGCTCACGAGCAAATCCGACTTTATCGGCAATAGCAAAAACAAATTCGCGAAAGTCTGCCGGTGTCATTCCGGTATAACCGCCAAATTGATTGACCTGGTTTGACGTTGCTTCAATCAGCACTTTACGCGTGCTGTTGCGATCAAATGCCAGCGCCGCTTCGATAACCAACGGATGTGCAGAACAGACTGAACATATGCCAATATGTTCACCAGCTTTATGCCGGGCAATTAACGTTTTCATGTTTTTTCCTTGTTAAATGGCAGGTGCGTTATGCCCTGCCCTCGCAGCCACAATCGGCAATCACTTTGCTCACCACATCGCGCATTGCAGATTTAGCCGACTGCAAATAATCACGGGGATCGGTCGCTTCGGGGTGCTCGGTCAGGTAATTTTTTAACGCCTGCGAGAAGGCATTTTTCAGCTCCGTTGCAACGTTGATTTTGCATATCCCCAGTTTGATGGTTTGCTGAATATCCTTAGTCGATAATCCTGACGCGCCATGCAGCACCAGCGGTAAATTCACCCACTGGCGAATGTTCTCCAGTCGAGAAAAATCAAGCGCCGGTGCTCTGGCATACATACCGTGAGCCGTGCCGATGGCGACCGCCAGGGAATCAATCCCGGTTGCCTCGGCAAATTCACGCGCCTGAACGGGGTTGGTGTACAACGCATCTGCTTCATTGACTTGCACATCATCTTCCTGGCCGCCAAGTTGCCCCAGCTCCGCTTCGACGCTGACATCAAAGCGATGGCAAAAATCCACCACCTCTTTGACCCGTGAAATATTTTGCGCAAAAGGCAAATGCGAGGCGTCAATCATGACTGAGCGCACGCCAGAACGAACCTTCTGAGCGATATCGTCAAATTTTGTGTGATGGTCGAGATGAATCGCCAGTGGATGGTGATATTGCTTCGCCATCGCGCTGACCAGCGCCATCAGATTTTCTGTACCGGCATGAGTAAATGTGCCGGGCGTTCCGGCGATGATGACCGGCGCATGCATGCTGGCAGCGGTTTCCACCACCACTTGCATCGTTTCGAGATTGTGAATATTGAATGCCGGAACCGCATAACCGCCGCGCTGCGCGTTGTTCAGCATCTGCTTTGTCGATACCACGTACATTTTCACATCCTGTCATTTGTTTTCGATTTCAAAATATAATGAAATTATTTGTTTTCAAATGTCGAGATAACGATCACAAAAACGACAATGTGAAAATTAATCAGAATGACAGGCAAAAAAAACGGCCTCCCGGGGGAAGCCGTAACGAAGTGCGCGTGTTTTTATGCCGGATGCAACGTAAACGCCTTTTCCGTCCTACGGGGTGGTTCTGTTCGTATGAGGCGCATCAGGCGATAGTAATTTTACTATCGAGATAAACGTCCTGTACGGCGTTAATCAGTTTCACGCCGTCAGCCATCGATTTCTTGAACGCCTTACGTCCAAGAATCAGCCCCATTCCGCCTGCGCGTTTGTTGATAACCGCAGTACGCACTGCATCGCTGAGGTCAGTTTCACCGCCTGCAGCACCGCCGGAGTTTATCAACCCGGCCCGGCCCATATAGCAGTTAGCTAACTGATAACGCACCAGGTCAATCGGGTTTTCACTGGTCAGTTTGCTGTAGACTCGATCGTCGGTATAACCGTAATTAATCGCTTTATAGCCGCCGTTATTTTCCGCCATTTTTTGTTTGACGATATCTGCACCTATGGTTGCCGCCAGATGGTTCGCCTGACCGGTCAGGTCGGCGGAAACATGGTAATCAACGCCATCTTTCTTAAAGGCGGAGTTACGCAAATAGGCCCACAGCACTGTCACCATGCCCAGCTCGTGCGCACGTTCAAAAGCCGCAGAACTTTCTTCAATCTGGCGACGTGACTCTTCCGAGCCAAAATAGATAGTCGCACCAACCGCCACCGCGCCCATGTTGAACGCCTGCTCCACGCTGGCATACAGCGTTTGATCGTAGGTATTCGGGTAACTTAGCGTCTCGTTGTGATTAAGTTTGACGAGGAATGGAATGCGATGCGCGTAACGCCGCGATACCGATGCCAGCACGCCGTAAGTTGACGCCACACAGTTACAGCCCGCTTCGATCGCCAGTTCAACAATGTTTTTCGGGTCAAAGTAGAGCGGGTTAGCGGCAAATGAAGCTCCGGCAGAGTGCTCAACGCCCTGGTCAACCGGCAGAATAGAAAGATATCCTGTGCCAGCCAGACGCCCGGTGTTGTACAACGTCTGCATATTACGTAACACCGCTGGCGGGCGATTATTGTCAATCATCACGCGGTCTACGTAGTCATGTCCGGGGAGATAAAGCTGGTCAGAAGGAATAGTCATACAACGGTGCTGTAAAAGGTTGTCGGCGTCTTTGCCAAGCAACTGCGCAATATCTGTCATTACTATGCTCCCGTAAATTCCGATTGGATATCGGCTATGGATTGTCCTGGCCCGCCTTTTGCGGGCAATCATAATCCTGGTCGTTACGGGCGAGTTTTTCCATCTTTTGGATGTTTTTTCAGCGTTTTCTGTTGGCTCGATTCATCAGAAAAAATGTTACCGCGGTCAAGTTTTCACCGCAAAGGTATTTAAAAGGTATTACTAAGTGGTATTGTCATCGCGTACCTTACATTACCTGTCATGAAGGAATTAAAAGATGAAAACAACAGCAAAGCTGTCGTTCATGATGTTTGTTGAATGGTTTATCTGGGGCGCGTGGTTTGTGCCATTGTGGTTGTGGTTAAGTAAAAGCGGTTTTAGTGCCGGAGAAATTGGCTGGTCGTATGCCTGTACCGCCATTGCGGCGATCCTGTCGCCAATTCTGGTTGGCTCCATCACTGACCGCTTTTTCTCGGCGCAGAAAGTGCTGGCGGTATTGATGTTCGCTGGCGCGGTACTGATGTATTTCGCTGCGCAACAGACCACTTTTGCCGGGTTCTTCCCGTTACTGCTGGCCTACTCGCTAACCTATATGCCGACCATTGCGCTGACTAACAGTATCGCTTTTGCCAACGTGCCGGATGTGGAGCGTGATTTCCCACGCATTCGTGTGATGGGCACTATCGGCTGGATTGCCTCTGGTCTGGCATGTGGATTCTTGCCGCAAATGCTGGGTTATGCCGATATCTCACCGACTAACATCCCGCTACTGATTACCGCCGGAAGTTCTGCTCTGCTCGGTGTGTTTGCGTTTTTCCTGCCCGACACGCCGCCAAAAAGCACCGGCAAAATGGATATTAAAGTCATGCTCGGCCTGGATGCGCTGATCCTGCTGCGCGATAAAAACTTCCTCGTCTTTTTCTTCTGTTCATTCCTGTTTGCGATGCCACTGGCGTTCTATTACATCTTTGCCAACGGTTATCTGACCGAAGTTGGCATGAAAAACGCCACTGGCTGGATGACGCTCGGCCAGTTCTCTGAAATCTTCTTTATGCTGGCATTGCCGTTTTTCACTAAACGCTTTGGTATCAAAAAGGTATTGTTGCTTGGTCTGGTCACCGCTGCGATCCGCTATGGCTTCTTTATTTACGGTAGTGCGGATGAATATTTCACCTACGCGTTACTGTTCCTCGGTATTTTGCTGCACGGCGTAAGTTACGATTTTTACTACGTTACCGCTTACATCTATGTCGATAAAAAAGCTCCCGTGCATATGCGTACCGCCGCGCAGGGGCTGATCACGCTCTGCTGCCAGGGCTTCGGCAGTTTGCTCGGCTATCGTCTTGGCGGTGTGATGATGGAAAAGATGTTCGCTTATCAGGAACCGGTAAACGGACTGACTTTCAACTGGGCCGGGATGTGGACTTTCGGCGCGGTGATGATTGCCATTATCGCCGTGCTGTTCATGATTTTTTTCCGCGAATCCGACAACGAAATTACGGCTATCAAGGTCGATGATCGCGATATTGCGTTGACACAAGGGGAAGTTAAATGAAAACAGAACGTATTCTCGGTGCTCTTTATGGGCAGGCGTTAGGGGATGCGATGGGGATGCCCTCCGAGCTTTGGCCGCGCAGTCGCGTCAAAGCACACTTTGGCTGGATTGACCGTTTTCTGCCTGGGCCAAAGGAGAATAACGCGGCCTGTTATTTTAACCGCGCCGAATTCACCGACGATACCTCGATGGCGCTGTGTCTGGCGGATGCGTTACTGGAACGTGAAGGCAAGATCGATCCGGATCTGATTGGGCGTAATATTCTCGGCTGGGCGCTGCGTTTCGACGCCTTTAACAAAAACGTACTAGGTCCGACCTCGAAGATTGCGCTTAACGCCATTCGCGACGGTAAACCCGTTGCTGAACTGGAAAATAACGGCGTGACCAACGGCGCAGCGATGCGCGTCTCGCCATTAGGTTGTTTGCTTCCGGCGCGCGATGTTGATTCCTTTATTGATGATGTGGCGCTGGCCTCCAGCCCGACCCATAAATCCGATCTGGCGGTTGCGGGGGCGGTAGTCATCGCATGGGCGATTTCTCGTGCCATTGACGGAGAAAGCTGGTCAGCGATTGTTGATTCACTGCCTTCAATTGCGCGACATGCTCAACAAAAACGCATCACTACCTTCAGCGCCTCACTGGCAGCACGTCTGGAGATTGCGCTGAAAATTGTGCGCAATGCCGATGGCACCGAATCCGCCAGCGAACAGCTTTACCAGGTCGTTGGCGCAGGTACCAGTACTATTGAGTCCGTTCCGTGCGCCATTGCGCTGGTTGAACTGGCACAAACCGACCCGAACCGTTGCGCCGTCCTGTGCGCTAACCTTGGCGGCGACACAGACACCATCGGTGCTATGGCGACGGCAATTTGCGGCGCGTTGCATGGCGTTAACGCTATCGATCCTGCGTTAAAGGCGGAACTGGATGCAGTAAATCAGCTTGATTTCAACCGCTATGCCACAGCGCTGGCGAAATATCGTCAACAACGGGAGGCGATATGAGCGGCGCTCGATTACACACGCTGCTGCCTGAATTAACCACGCGTCAGCCAGTGATGGTCGTCGGCGCGGCGGTCATTGATGTGATCGCCGACGCTTACGCTCTGCCCTGGCGTGGGTGCGATATCGAACTGAAACAGCAGAGCGTTAACGTTGGCGGCTGCGCACTGAATATTGCCGTGGCGTTAAAGCGCCTCGGCATCGAAGCGGGTAATGCCCTGCCGCTCGGTCAGGGCGTGTGGGCGGAGATTATTCGCAACCGGATGGCGAAAGAGGGGTTAATCAGCCTGATCGATAACGCTGAAGGCGATAACGGCTGGTGTCTGGCGCTGGTTGAGCCGGATGGCGAACGCACTTTTATGTCATTCAGTGGTGTGGAAAATCAGTGGAATCGCGAATGGCTGGCGCGATTAACCGTTGCGCCTGGCAGCCTGCTCTATTTTTCCGGTTATCAACTGGCCTCGCCCTGCGGCGAATTGTTAGTGGAATGGCTGGAAGAGCTGCAAGACGTGACGCCATTTATCGATTTTGGCCCACGTATTGGCGATATCCCGGATGCATTACTGGCGCGGATCATGGCCTGTCGACCTTTAGTGTCACTCAATCGTCAAGAGGCTGAGATTGCCGCCGAACGTTTTGCTTTATCCGCAGAGATAACAACACTTGGCAAGCAATGGCAGGAGAAATTTGCCGCGCCGTTGATCGTTCGTCTCGATAAAGAGGGCGCATGGTATTTCAGCAACGACGCTTCTGGCTGCATTCCGGCATTTCCAACGCAAGTTGTAGACACCATTGGGGCGGGCGACAGTCATGCCGGCGGCGTACTTGCCGGGCTGGCCTCTGGTCTGCCACTGGCGGATGCCGTATTACTGGGCAATGCAGTGGCGTCGTGGGTTGTCGGGCATCGGGGCGGTGATTGTGCGCCAACGCGCGAGGAACTACTCCTCGCACACAAAAACGTATAGATCGCTGCGACAGTGGCTGATGCTGTACTCAATAGGCCGTTGCTGTTGGTCAAGCGCCACTTGCTTGATCACCAGCACCGGTATTTTGCTATCTAACTGAATATGTGACTGAAACTCGGCATCCGGCATCCGGGCGCTAACGCGGGAACGCGTACGTTGTGGGTAAATGTGCTGGCTGCGGAAGTAGTCATAAAGAGAAATCCCGATGGCATCAACATCATGAATTAAATGTGCCGGAACCCACGATTCCTCAATCGATACCGCCTCTTCATCGACATAGCGAATACGCTTAAGCAAAAAAACATCACTTCCTGCCTCGACCGCCAGCTGCTGCGCGACGTCTTCGGGACATTTCACGACACGCTTGTTAACCCATAGCGTATCGGGCTTTTTCCCGCGCAACACCACCTGCTGAGAAAAACCTCGCGCTTCTTTCAACGAGTATTCGAAGATGTTGTTGATCTGCGTGCCGTAACCACGCGAACGCGTCACCACGCCCTCTTCTTCCAGCGACTGCATCGCCTTGCGCACCGTAATGCGCGAAACGCCGGTTAACTGACTTAAATCACGCTCACCGGGCAAAATATTGCCATGCTCCAGCACCCCGCTGCGCACGGCATTTTTTACCGTTTCGGCAAACTTAATATAAAGCGGCGTGTTATCCGCCGCTAAAATACGCTCGTTCAGTTGGGCAATCAGCTGGGTATGCGCTTGTTCCATTTGTCTTTTTCCTGCCGGGGAATCTGGTGGGAGTATATCACTGCTTCTTATTTAAGGCGTTTCTTTAATCCCATCAACGAATCCCTGCAACTCCTCCTCTGTGCCATTAAACACATTAAAATCCACCGGACCATTAATGCCATCGACCTGTCCACGGTCGGAATGCTGCCAGAAGCGCCAGGCCATGCCGTCATTGTCCGGGCGACGTTGATAATAGTGAGCCACCCACCACGGATATTCATTGAAATAGCCCGCCAGATTGGTGTGATAAAAAACGGCTCCTGAGTAAATAATCGGCTTTTTTCCCGTACGTTTTTCGACCATTTTTAGCCACTGACTTACCCGCTTGCGTAATTCTTTTGCCGATAATTTTCCTCGCTCTTCTACGTCCAGTACCGCAGGGAAATCGCCTTGTGAGAAATCCACCGTTTGCAGAAATAATCGCGCCTGAACTGAAGCGGATACTGACGGGGAGAAATAATGATACGCCCCGCGCAGCAGGCCATTTTCCCGGCTTAGTTGCCAGTTACGCGAAAAATAGGGGTCCACCAGCTTTTCGCCTTCCGTCGCCTTAATAAAAGCAAACTGTAAGCGGATACCGTTGTCGCGCATTTTTGCCACCCGCTGCCAGTCGATCCGCTCCTGCCAGCGCGAAACATCTATTCCGTGAATGGTGTAACTGGCAGGAATGCGAATAGCGAAAGATTTAACCGGGCGATAACCGTAGAAGTGGATGTAGTCTTTAATCTGAATTGCTGTCGAATAGAAAAAATTCACCGTCTGACGCGGATAAATTGCAACGATGGAAATTAGCCCAAGAGCGCATAATAAAACGGTGAATTTTTTTCGACTGGTGATTCTCAACTGCATTGGTTTCATCCCTGAATGTCAGCACCAAAGGCTGACAATAACCAAAGCAGCTATAGTACGGTGCTCACCACCAGGCGTGGAAGTGGTGAACCGGACCAATACCGTGACCAACTTCCAGCGTGTCGGCCTGGGCTAATGCCGATGAAAGCCAGCTTTTTGCCTCCTGTACGGTGTCAGCCCAGTTTGTATGGCGCGGGCGCAGTGCAGCCAACGCCGCAGAGAGCGTACAACCAGTGCCGTGAGTGTTTTTGGTCATAATGCGCTGTGCGGTAAACCGTTGTTCACCCTCGCGGGTAAACAGCCAGTCCGGGCTTTGCTCATCATCCAGATGACCACCTTTCATTAGCACTGCGCCACAGCCCATCGCCAACAGCGATCGCCCTTGTTCCAGCATTTCCTGTTCGGTGCGCGCGTGTGGCGCGTCGAGCAAGGCGGCTGCTTCGGGCAAGTTTGGCGTTATTAATGAAACCTGTGGCAATAATCGACTGCGTAGCGTGGCAACTGCCGAAGGTGAAAGCAGCGGGTCGCCGCTTTTTGCCAGCATAACGGTGTCGAGTACCACGTTTTGGATCTGATAACGTTGCAACCGTTCTGCCACCGCTTCAACAATATCGGTTTCCGCCAACATACCGATTTTAGTGGTGTCGATTCGCACATCGCTGAACACCGAATCGAGCTGGGCGGCGACAAAATCAGGCTCAATGCGATACACCGACTGTACACCACGGGTATTTTGCGCCACCAGTGCAGTAATAACTGAGCAACCATAAGCGCCAAGTGCCGAGAAGGTTTTAAGATCGGCCTGAATCCCCGCACCACCACTCGGATCAGTACCGGCAATCGTCAGAGCGTTAATTCGTTTCATGCCTGCACCTCCTGCGTCAATTGCCAGAGCGCATCAAGGAAATGTGGAACAAAACTGCCTGGCCCCTCGCTTCTGGCGACTGCGCGTTCTCCGGCTTGTTTCATCCAGTGACAGGCAGATGCGATATTTTCCAGCGTATCGCCTGGTAGCGCACAACAGGCAGCGACAACCGCCGATAGTGCACAGCCAGTTCCTACCACTTTGGTCATTAACGGATCGCCACCGTGAATGCCAATGATACGATGTCCATCGGTAACATAATCCACCTCGCCAGTGACCACGACGATTGCGCCAGTTTCCCGTGCCAGTGTTTGTGCAGCAGGTATCGCGTTAGCTGCGGCATCAGTGGTATCCACTCCCCGTCCACCATTAGCAACGCCAGCTGATGCCATGATTTCCGAAGCATTACCACGTATGGCGGTTGGCTTATGGGACAGAAGTTCCAGACAAAAACGGCGGCGATAATCGAGCGCACCAACCGCAACCGGATCAAGCGTCCAGGGCGTTTGTGATCGTGTTGCTTGCTCAACGGCAGCACTCATCGCTTGCGCTCGTGGCCGCGTCAGCGTGCCAACGTTAATCAACAAGGCACTGGCGATAGCCGCAAACTGACTGGCCTCTTCGGTTTCGATAACCATCGCTGGCGATGCGCCGAGCGCCAGCAAGGTATTGGCAGTAAAAGTTTGCACCACATCGTTGGTCATGCAGTGCACAAGAGGGGAATGTTGGTGAAAAAGGTGTAACGCGTGCGCAGATTGCGCTGAACTCAGCAGGTCGACTTGCATAGTTTGCTCCTGCCATAACGTGAAGAAGCAATGACCTGGTGGTCCGTGACTTCCCTACGCTGGCATTATCCAGATCAGGTGATACGGGTATTTCTCAGCCTTCACAAAGAAGGGCACCCCGAGTCGTTTGGTTGCGATAATAAATCGCAGAGGAGGATGGTAATGTCCAGCGCACGCGTTGTAAACGGGGAAAAACGGCGGTATTACAATAACGTTGTGAAATTATTTGATATAAGAATCCAGCACCTTCAGAACGACATCCAGATCTTCTTCACGTTTTAGCTCATCCCCCTGGTGAACGATGTGTTCCGTCAGATGGCCTTTAATCACTTCCCGCATCAGACCGTTTACCGCGCCACGGATAGCAGCAATCTGTTGTAAAACTGCAGCGCATTCATGCGGTTCGTCGAGCATTTTCTTGAGCGCCACGACCTGGCCCTGAATCTTACTGGCACGCGCTTTCAGTTTCTGTTTATCACGGATTGTATGAGACATGGCAACACCTGGTTAACAAGAATATGAAAAATCATAGCACTATTAATCTACTGGGGGGTAGTATCAGGTACTGGGGGGGAGTAGAATCAGATTGCCGAATTAATACTAAGAATTATTATCATGACCGAATTTACAACACTTCTTCAGCAAGGAAACGCCTGGTTCTTCATCCCCAGCGCCATCTTACTTGGTGCGCTTCATGGTCTGGAACCGGGGCACTCAAAAACGATGATGGCGGCGTTTATCATCGCCATCAAAGGCACCATTAAACAGGCGGTGATGCTCGGACTGGCAGCAACTATTTCGCATACCGCAGTGGTCTGGTTAATTGCCTTTGGCGGGATGGTGATCAGCAAACGCTTTACTGCTCAATCAGCAGAACCGTGGCTCCAGTTGATTTCCGCAGTGATCATTATTAGCACCGCGTTCTGGATGTTCTGGCGTACCTGGCGCGGCGAACGCAACTGGCTGGAGAATATGCACGAGCATGATCATGAGCATCATCACCACGATCACGAAGATCACCACGACCATGGACATCATCACCATCACGAACATGGCGAGTATCAGGATGCCCATGCACGAGCCCATGCCAATGACATTAAACGACGCTTTGATGGTAGAGAGGTCACCAACTGGCAAATTTTGCTATTTGGCTTAACCGGTGGCCTTATCCCCTGCCCGGCAGCAATTACCGTGCTGTTGATTTGCATTCAGTTGAAAGCCCTGACACTGGGCACAACACTGGTCGTCAGTTTCAGCCTCGGCCTGGCGTTAACGCTTGTCACCGTAGGCGTTGGCGCAGCAATCAGCGTTCAGCAGGTCGCAAAACGCTGGAGCGGATTTAACACTCTCGCTAAACGCGCTCCCTATTTTTCCAGTCTGTTGATTGGCTTAGTTGGTGTGTATATGGGCGTACATGGCTTCATGGGCATAATGCGATAACTCAATCCTTTAGGCTTGCATGTTATCTTCAGCCCAGGATGATTCTTAAATCAGCTATTTCCGCTGACTCTCTGCTCGCTAAGGATGCTTTTAGGGCATCCTTTCATTTACACTTTTTACGAAATCATGGGATCACTAACAAAATATCGCTTGTCAGTTATATTGTATGGCAGGAAAGATATGCGACTGATATTACAGATCCCCAAAGTGGAGAGTTTATGACCATTAAAAATAAGATGTTGCTGGGTGCGCTTTTGCTGGTTACCAGTGCCGCCTGGGCCGCACCAGCCACCGCGGGTTCGACCAATACCTCGGGAATTTCTAAGTATGAGTTAAGCAGTTTCATTGCTGACTTTAAGCATTTCAAACCAGGTGACACCGTCCCAGAGATGTACCGCACCGATGAGTACAACATTAAGCAGTGGCAGTTACGTAACCTGCCCGCGCCTGATGCCGGGACGCACTGGACCTATATGGGTGGCGCGTACGTGTTGATCAGCGACACCGACGGTAAAATCATTAAAGCCTACGACGGTGAGATTTTTTATCATCGCTAAAAAAAAGCCCCCTCGGAGAGAGGGGGGAATGCAGACACCTTAATATTTTTATTATTAGCCACTTGCTCGTCTTGCTTGTTATTAGTCGTATTTCACGTTGATTAATGCGGTTGCCTCCAGTGCGCCAGATTTAACTTTGTTTGTATCGTAGACGTAGTAACTGGCCGTTATCGGAATTGAAACCGTTGTATCTGTAAGTTTTGACTTTGCCGCAATTTCTTTTAAATTTGTATATCCTTTACTGCTGTTAGTGATATTTAAAAGTGTGACTGGCGTACCATTACTTTCAAGAATAAATCCTACGCCATTATCTTCCGCACCTTTCAGGATCGTGTTGCTGTTGGTTAACAAGTCAGAACTTGATAAATACACCTGCATTTTCCGTGATGTTTGATTTTGTTGACCTAATAAATTTTTACAACGCAGAATAATATCCCCTTTTTTACTATTTATTGTTGTTTTGTTACCTGTGGCTGGTAATTGTGAAACGGGAATACTCTCTAACGTAATTAATAAATCGTCCGGTTTGCAGGTTGTGGTTATCGGGTTGTATGACAATGTCAGATTAAAGGAATAGACACCTGCATTTTGTGCCAATGCATTTCTGTAGCTATTTACACATGCATCCCATGACTTACCACCTAATAAACACAGTAGAAATTGTACTGCGGCACTCCCACGTGTCGATGATGAAGCACTGGATAATGTCGCAACTCCATTAATCATCACTGAACCACCGCCCCCCGCAGAAACATTCACTTTTGCATTACTGGCCGCAGGTGTCACCGTTACCGAATAACCACTGGTGAAACTGGTCTGATTATTTGACAATGTAATGTTGTTTTTATTTGTCCATTCAAAATGTAAATTTAATTTAATGGTATCGTTATAAAGTCCAACAATAATATCCGACGGGCTCATAGGGGTGATAGTATTTGTACTCACGCATGACGAATCATTAAAATTATGCTCATATGTCGCCATTTGTGTTTGAGTAAGTGCAAAATCCCCCTGAACAACCAAATTGTGCTGAACAGATAACTCACTATAACATGCCGCATAGCTCACAGGCATAACCATCATCATTAATATAAATAGCATTATGCGAATTTCCATAGAACCACCTGACTATTACTGGCAAATATAATTTTTACTTTCATCAATCTCTTTACCGAAGGTGATTGTGCATGAAAGCCCTTGTTGCTTATCAATTGCCACATTAACCGATGGCGGTACTTCATTGGTGCGAATAAATAACTGGCTTCCCTGGCCGACAACACCAATATTATGACCATGGATATCATTGACTTCATAACCAAACGTTAATGGTTGCCCATCCGCTCTTAATGCTTTTATAAACCATGGCTTGCGCTGATCGGTATCAAAATTAACCAGTACAACCGCGCCGCGATAAGGGGCGGCAATTTTCCGGTTGCCACGTAATTCTGCTTCGCTATCGCTTTGTGACACATCCAACATCAGGTAATTTTCCCGATAAGGTGTCATTCCGTCGTATACCACCACTCCATTACGGTTTGTTGTGCGATATTTTTGCCCATTGACATAAGCATCTTTAATTCCTGGCGCATTCATCACAGCAAACGTTTCAGAAAGACGGTTTGCCAGATTAACGCCACCCGACCAGGCGACAATGCCCCCTGAAACACTGGCTCCAGCCTGTCGATAAGCACTCGACTGACTATAACTGCCATTCACTGTCGCAACCGGCGCGTTCCAGGTTAAATTCGCCCCAGCTGTCGTTTCATTTCCCTGATACTGATAACTCAGGTTGACCCCATAGTTAAACTGATCCCGGCTTCCAACGGTTCCTGATAATCCCGTATTATTTGAGGCAACCCCCTGATCATCAAACGTCGTTGAGTTAGACATATATATTTGCCGACGAGGCGTCGTAACGTCATCACCCCAATCAAAGGGAATCGATATAAAAATATTAAAACGTTTCTCTTCATGATGATTCTCGTCATAAGCATGGCTTGCCGCGAGGGTATAGCTTATCCTTCGCAGGTTGTTGGAATAACTCAACTGATAATCCTTACTGCTGCCGCTACGCCCCCAGTAATCTCGCCATAACGTACTTAAGGACACAGAACCCCAGCCTTCTGGCAATGACTGACTCATATTGGCAGAAAAGCTATTTTTACGGCCAAAATCGTTCTGGTAATAATCGGCAATGTCATAGATATCGTTTTCATCACGGCGATAATTATCTTTATTGTTTGCCCATACGTGATCATTAAATGTCCGATAATCACGCGACGAATAACGCCAGGCCGCCAGACCAAAACGTGTCGACGTTTGGCTCACAAATTTGTTGTAGGCAATTTGATAACTTTGCCCGTCAAACACATCGCCGTTGTCTTGTTTACTATGCGACTTTGTGGCATCGACGGAAATGGCACCAAAGCGTGTATTCCAGCCAGTCCCCAAAGTGAACGCGTAATAATTATTCGCGACCATCGAGCCACCATACAGCGTTAATAAGTTATTAAAACCATACTGATAACCCGCCTGGACAAAATCACTTTGTTTGCTCGCCCCTTCAATATGGCTACGACCCGCCGCAAAATCATATTTCGACACGCCGGGTTGCAGCATATTTGGTACCGCTGCATAAGGCACCAGATAGGTGGTTACCGAACCGTCCGCCTCTTTCACGCTAACATCAAGATCCGCTCCACCACCGGCCAACTGCAAATCTGTAATCGCAAACGGGCCTGGAGGAACCTCTTTCTGATAAACCACAAAACCATTCTGTTCAATAGTTACCAGCGCGTTACTCTGAGCAATCCCCTGCACTCGTGGCGTAAAATTTTGTTTCGAGTTAGGCAACATCTGCATATCACGAAACAACCGCACACCGCTGAAGCGAACAGAATCAAAAATATCGCTTGATGTGTACATATCACCCACACGAAGCGTGCCGAGAAGTTGGGCAAATCCACGTTCCAGATACAGGGTATTGCTCTTCCACACCCCTGGATTGTTATTTGTTTTACTGAAACTGGCATCAGAATGCAGTTGCCACCCCAATAAATTTAACCCGCTGTTAAAACGTACATATGTACTCTTGCTATTACCGGACGCTTTATAATCGCTGTAATACTGACTCATATAATAAGAGGTATAAAACGCATTAATACCCCGCTCCCAGTTTTCAGGTGGTACATAGCCAATTTCCAGTTCTTCCACCCAGGCTTGCGGGACACTGAAATCGAGACGAAAAACTCCGATATCCCAGGTATAGCTCCCGCCCTGAATAAGTTGCTTAAATGTTAAACATTGCTTACCGCTGGCAAAGTTATCGGTATTAATGCCTAACCGCTTGATCATTTCCCTTGATAAACATGTTTCTTGCGGGTTGTCTTTAACAATGATCTCATATTTCCCACGCCATTGCTTATTGACATAAATATCGATGTCATACTGCCCCGGCAAGGGTTGATTATCATCAAGACGAATATTTGCAACCTGCTGGTCTTTCATTCCACCTATCATGAAATGGGTATCAAAGGTTTCTTCAGCTGCATAAGCTTCAATGCCGATCAATAACGCTACGATTGCTGATGCAAGTGGGGTCATTCTCAACATAGGCAGCTCCTGCAATTAAATTTTGTCACTAATATAGTTGCCATGGTCATCGATAATGGTCAGATGCCAGTTATTTGCATTATTACTTTTGACATTAACACTCTGACTTTCTAAGGGGGCAATCATAATAGTTTCATAATTGACTTTGACATTATTAGCTTTGACATCCGAAATCGTCACCCAATTAGCTGAGTCATTTTTTATCACCAATCCATTGCCACTGCGATTTACCAGTAACTTTTTAAAGGTCGCTTTATTTACCGGAGCAATACCCGCTGGCCGGTAAAACAACTTAATTCTGTTTTGCATCGCAAACTTCAGTGCATTCTTACCTTCTTGTTCTGGACTATTTGGTGGAATATCCAGAACATTCAGATAAAAAATACTCTCTTTATTAGTGGGTAGTTTATTCGGCATAATTTTAATTTTTACTTGCTGCCCGGAATTTGCCCCTATTTTTGCCACTGGTGGCGTTAACATGAAAGGAACCTGAATTTTTTCTGGTGGTAATGACGTATCGCCATCATCAATCCACGCCTGCATCAGCGAAGAACGATTTCCCTGGTTCATCAGCTGCACCATCACTTCTTTGTGCTCTGCCGGGTAAATAATACGCGTCCCGTAGATAACAATACCGGCATGTGCAGGAAGGACCATAGAAGAAATGAGTAAAGCTAATAATCCTTTCATCTTAATGCCTCTTAAATTAAAAGGCCGCCATGGGGATAGCGGCCATGTTAATTACCTGAAGAATCTTGCAATTTTATTTATTAATCCTGCGCCACACGCATAACCAGGGAAGATAACACATCACCTGAATTCACTGAGTTATCTGTCAGTTTCAGGTATTTTGCTTTAAACGGAATGGCATATTGACCGTCCGCTATTTTATAACTCTCGATGTTGAAAGGTGCAGAAACATCCAGGACATCGCTGTTATCACCTAAATAGAGATAATAACCCACGGTATCGTTGCTACTGGCTATCGCCTTATCGTTTCCGGTTATTTTATCGTTGGTAATCAACGAGAGTTTTACACCAGCAACTTCTTTCGGACAGCTAATTTTTAACATGCTGCTGGTTACACCGACTGCATCATCATAGGTCGAGTATTTAGCTTTACCTTCAAAGACAGTGGTTGGTACAGTTGGCATATTAATACTTACTGAATCGCCACCCGCTTCGAATTTACACGGAGATTCTGCAATATTCCCTTTAATGGTTAATGTTCCGGTATCAACGTCTGCGGCAAATACCCCAGCGCTCATAAAAAAAGAAGAAAAAACAGCGGCAGCAATAATTGAACGTTTCATAATATGCTCCTTAATAAAATCTATTTTTGGTTGTTAAGAGTCTGTATCTCTTGGAAACAAATTTCTCACACCAAAAAAGTTGCCGCAATGTAAACACATTGTTTTATTGATTTAAAGCAAATTAACTATTGCAATATAAATACAACAAATACTTAAGCACATTAAATATTTATCAAATCTATTAATTAATGTGGATTTCTATAAATTGTATTATTAATATCAATAAAAAAGCTTAAACCATTCATGTAAATGATTTAAGCTTTCTAAATCCGATTAAAACCAGGGTGGCAAATTAATCGTAGCGATTTAACACGATTCGACGTTTGCTATCGCTATCTGCAGCAATCACTTCCGTCGTTACACCTTTAACTGGCGAAGAAACCTGATGACGGGTATCAACATTATACGTTAACTGACCACAATGCTGTTGAGGTTGACCATTAACCATAGCCATACTGCATGTCGGGGGACTGATCCTACCATTAATCGTTAATGTGGCAGTTTCTGAAGAGAACGCGGGAGAAGCCAATCCATAGGCAAGAAAAATAATTCCTGACAGCCAGTACTTATTCATTGAACGTTATCCCTGTAGTAAAGGTTATGCCTGGAAAGAATGAGTGCATAACAAACTATAGCTGTACATCCACTACACAGCCACGAAGGATGATAATGAAGCATCGCCGGTACGATCAATCGACTTTGTAGAGTTTCGGACGAAGGTCCGCAGAATATTCGCAACATTAAATAAGTGTTCATTAATGTTGCAAAAACAAATACACCGCATCAATGTAACATCTCTGCGGTGTATGAAGAATAACCAGAATGGTTAATACGCGTTAGACCGCGCGGAAGGAAATCTCGCCAGGAATGACTTCACCCTGCCAGTAGAGCTGAGCTGCAACGCGGTCAGCCAGCTGGCGGTAGATAGCGGTAAATTCGCTCTCAGGACGGCTGATAACCGTTGGCGTGCCTTTATCGAGATCCTCACGTAAGGAGATGTGTAACGGCATCTGCCCCAGCAGCTGCGTGTGGTATTTCTCGGCCAGTTTCTCTGCACCACCGGTACCGAAAATCGGCTCATGGTGACCACAGTTACTGCAAATATGCACACTCATGTTCTCGACAATACCGAGCACCGGAACCTCGACTTTCTCGAACATCACAATGCCTTTTTTCGCATCGATCAACGCGATGTCCTGCGGGGTGGTGACCACTACCGCGCCAGTTACTGGAATGTTTTGTGCCAGTGTCAATTGAATGTCACCGGTACCTGGCGGCATATCAAGCACCAGATAGTCGAGATCCGGCCACAAGGTTTCCTGCAACATTTGCATTAACGCCTTGCTCGCCATTGGGCCACGCCACACCATCGCATTGTCGTCAGTGACCAGATAACCAATTGAATTGGTTGCCAGGCCATGAGACATAATCGGTGCCATATGGGTACCGTCCGGCGAAGTTGGACGCTGATTTTCTGCGCCCAGCATGGTAGGGATTGATGGGCCGTAGATATCGGCGTCCAGAATGCCGACTTTCGCCCCTTCTGCCGCCAGTGCCAACGCCAGGTTTACCGCCGTGGAGGATTTACCCACGCCACCTTTACCGGAACTGACCGCGATAATGTTCTTCACGCCGTTAATTCCCGGCTGATTCTTCACGCGTTTCAGAGTGGCTATGTTATGCGACAGTTTCCAGTCGATAGCTTTCGCTCCGGTGATGCGCAGCAGTTCGGCGCTACATTGCTCTTTTAACTCTTCGAACGCGCTATGCCAGACGAATGGCATGACCAGTTCCACATGCAGCGTGTCGTCCATCCAGGCGACATGGTGCAACGCTTTCAGCGTTGTGAGGTTATGCTTCAGGGTTGGGTGCTGAAAATTGGCCAGTGTCCCGGCGACCATTGCGCGCAAGGCTTCTGGTGATTTGGCCTGGGATTGTTCGTTCATCCCGACTCCTTTTTTGTATAGATAAACCATCAGCTGATAGTTTACCTGAAGAATATAGAGAAGTACTTACTTAACATTTTCCCATTTGGTACTATCTAAGCCCTTTTCACTATTAAGAAGTAATGCCTACTATGACTCAAGTCGCGAAGAAAATTCTGGTGACGTGCGCACTGCCGTACGCTAACGGCTCAATCCACCTCGGCCATATGCTGGAGCACATCCAGGCTGATGTCTGGGTCCGTTACCAGCGAATGCGCGGCCACGAGGTCAACTTCATCTGCGCCGACGATGCCCACGGCACGCCGATCATGCTTAAAGCTCAGCAGCTTGGTATCACCCCGGAGCAGATGATTGGCGAAATGAGTCAGGAACATCAGACTGATTTCGCAGGCTTTAACATCAGCTATGACAACTATCACTCGACGCACAGCGAAGAGAATCGCCAGTTGTCAGAACTTATCTACTCTCGTCTGAAAGAAAACGGTTTTATTAAAAACCGCACCATCTCTCAGCTGTACGATCCGGAAAAAGGCATGTTCCTGCCGGACCGTTTTGTAAAAGGCACCTGCCCGAAATGTAAATCCCCGGATCAATACGGCGATAACTGCGAAGTCTGCGGCGCGACCTACAGCCCGACTGAACTGATCGAGCCGAAATCGGTGGTTTCTGGTGCTACCCCGGTAATGCGTGATTCTGAACACTTCTTCTTTGATCTGCCCTCTTTCAGCGAAATGCTGCAGGCATGGACCCGCAGCGGTGCGTTGCAGGAGCAGGTGGCAAATAAAATGCAGGAGTGGTTTGAATCTGGCCTGCAACAGTGGGATATCTCCCGCGACGCGCCTTATTTCGGTTTTGAAATTCCGAACGCGCCGGGCAAATATTTCTATGTCTGGCTGGACGCACCGATTGGCTATATGGGCTCTTTCAAGAATCTGTGTGACAAGCGCGGCGACAGCGTAAGCTTCGATGAATACTGGAAGAAAGATTCCACTGCCGAGCTGTATCACTTCATCGGTAAAGATATCGTTTACTTCCACAGCCTGTTCTGGCCTGCCATGCTGGAAGGCAGCAACTTCCGCAAGCCGACCAACCTGTTTGTTCACGGCTATGTGACGGTGAACGGCGCGAAAATGTCCAAGTCTCGCGGCACCTTTATTAAAGCCAGCACCTGGCTGAATCATTTTGACGCCGACAGCCTGCGCTACTACTACACCGCCAAACTGTCATCGCGCATTGATGATATCGATCTCAACCTGGAAGATTTCGTTCAGCGCGTGAATGCCGATATCGTGAACAAAGTGGTTAACCTGGCGTCCCGTAACGCTGGCTTTATCAATAAGCGTTTTGACGGTGTGCTGGCAAGCGAGCTGGCTGACCCGCAGTTGTACAAAACCTTCACTGATGCCGCTGAAGTGATTGGCGAAGCGTGGGAAAGCCGTGAATTTGGTAAAGCTATCCGTGAAATCATGGCGCTGGCTGACCTGGCTAACCGCTATGTCGATGAACAGGCTCCGTGGGTGGTGGCGAAGCAGGAAGGTCGCGATGCCGATCTGCAGGCGATTTGCTCAATGGGCATCAACCTGTTCCGCGTGCTGATGACTTACCTGAAACCGGTACTGCCGAAACTGACCGAGCGCGCAGAAGCATTCCTCAATACAGAACTGACCTGGGATGGTATCCAGCAACCGCTGTTGGGCCATAAAGTGAATCCATTCAAGGCGCTGTATAACCGCATCGATATGAAACAGGTTGAAGCACTGGTGGAAGCATCCAAAGAGGAAGTAAAAGCCGCTGCCGCGCCAGTAACTGGCCCACTGGCAGATGATCCGATTCAGGAAACCATCACCTTTGACGACTTTGCTAAAGTTGACCTGCGCGTGGCGCTGATTGAAAACGCAGAGTTTGTTGAAGGTTCTGACAAACTGCTGCGCCTGACGCTGGATCTCGGCGGTGAAAAACGCAATGTCTTCTCCGGCATTCGTTCTGCTTACCCGGATCCGCAAGCACTAATTGGTCGTCACACCATTATGGTGGCTAACCTGGCACCACGTAAAATGCGCTTCGGTATCTCCGAAGGCATGGTAATGGCTGCTGGTCCTGGTGGGAAAGATATCTTCCTGCTAAGCCCGGATGCCGGTGCTAAACCGGGTCATCAGGTGAAATAATCCCCCTTCAAGGCGCTGCATCGACAGCGCCTTTTCTTTATAAATTCCTAAAGTTGTTCTCTTGCGATTTTGTCTCTCTCTAACCCGCATAAATACTGGTAGCATCTGCATTCAACTGGATAAAATTACAGGGATGCAGAATGAGACACTTTATCTATCAGGACGAAAAATCACATAAATTCTGGGCGGTGGAGCAGCAAGGCAACGAGTTACATGTCAGTTGGGGCAAAGTCGGCACTAACGGGCAAAACCAGGTAAAAAGCTTTGCTGATGCTGCGGCGGCGGAAAAAGCAAAGCTTAAGCTGATCGCAGAGAAAACGAAAAAAGGCTATGTGGAAAATGCTTCTGCAAACGTGCATATCACCCCCATCACCAAAGCCACTCCTGAAGTTGAAACTTCTCCTGAGAGTAAAAACCAACGCCCCTGGCTGGCTGATGATGCGGTCATTCGGCTAACTGACGATATTAATCGATTTGCTTTTCCTCATCGCTCTCGCCCCAGAGAGATCAATTATCTGCACAAAGATAGTCAAATATGGCAGCGCATCGCGAATAACACCAGGGCATATGATCCCGCCAACAATTACCGTTCTTATCCAGAAAACTGGCAGCAGGCTTTTGCTGAGTTACAAAGGCGAATTCTGGATAATCAACAGACAGGGAGTGCGCAATCTGATGCGGCATTGCTCTGGAGTTTCTGGAATTCTTACTCTGCAGATGAACTAGTCGATGACTTAATCATTCGCTGTGGTATGGAAAGTGCCGTTGAAATTGCCCTTCTCGCTCTTCAACTGAGATATAAACCAGTAAAAGGCGCAGTAACCACCATCATTCCACCTAATCACGAAGCAGAATCGCTACCGAGTTGGCATCAACGCCTATGTCATCATCTTTCACTCGCTTCAGAAGATGAGTGGCAACGCTGTGTAGATAAAGTACTCGCGGCTATTACGACGCTATCCCCAGCACGGCAACCTTTTGCGGCGTTACTGCTCCCTGAACGCCCGGATATTGCCAATGCTATGGCTCTACGCTATGCAGATCAAAACGTTCCGGCGATGACCTGGTTAAGACTGGTAGTAACCGATGAAGCCGCTCTGACTGCAGCCGAAAAATACGACTTTCCACCGTTATATCGTGATTTTCGCGCTTATCTGGCAATGTTGCTGGCAAATAATGGGGTGAGCGGTGTAAGCCGGATACTTACTGAGTTTGTGGAAGAGCATTCTGACAATCCCACTTATCTCTTCGAGCGCATCAGCGAGACTGAAGATCTTGTCAAATGGTTATGGAAAACGAATCACCCGGATGCGATTCAAATTCTGATCCTCGGTGTAATTGGCAAGAAAAAGCACCTGGAATACTTAAGCAAAGCATGTCAAAAACATCCCGCTGCGGCTATTGCCGCTTATGCAACTTTGCTGGCAATACATGAAGATAAAGAGTGGCATAAAGCGCTTGTCAAATTGATTACCATCACGCCAGAGTTAGTATGCGACGTCATTCCCTGGGTTAGTGCTAAAGCGGCAGGCATCTTATCTGAATGTCGTCCTCAGTCAGTAGCTGAAGAATGTGAGTATGCCACTGCGGATATGTTGCCAGAGCTGTTTGTTTCGCCGCCCTGGATGACTAAAGAGAAAAAGAAAAATTCGCCGGTGTTTGATCTTCCTGTACTGCCAGTTCCTTCTGTTTCTGACGTCACTCCAGAGATTGCCAAAAAACTAACCCGTACATACCTTGTCACCCGCTTCCAGCAAATAGCCCAACAGCAGGCAACAAAACAAATATTGTTTACCGACCTGCCGCCGATGGAAAAAGCAAGCTGGGAGAGACACTTAGTCCCCCTCACACCAGAACAGCAAATTCTGTGGTGTCTGGGTTTTGACAAATGGCGGGAGAGCGGAGAAAAAATATACGAAAAAATTCCGGCGCCACAAAGTGCCGTTGATGCCCTGCTACGCTTCGATTTTCCAGCACTCAATGCTGAATTTGCGCAATACCATAACAATGCTTACAAAAGCTGGAATCTCATTGCCCTCTGTTATCTACCTGGTCAACAGGCCATTTCTTTTCTTAACCAGATAGTCAAAGAAGATAACTACTCTGGTGAGGGATATATTCTGGCCATTTTTGGTAGCGCCGCCATTCCTGCATTTATGACCTGCCTGCAACGTGAGCCACAACGGTTGTGGTTTTTCACCTTCTTCCTTGGTGTCAATGAACTGGCATTGCCAATGGCGCAACGACTTCAGAAAAAAATGTCGTATGAAGATGCACGAAACTGGCTAACGGATTACCCACGCCATGCCGCCGCCGGGCTACTTCCTGTGGCACTGGGCAAACAAGGAAAAGATCGTGATTGTGCCCGCCAGGCGCTCCGTCTGCTGGTGAATTTAAACCAGCGAGAAACGATTGAGGAAATCGCCCAAGGATACAACCAACCTGATGTTTTAGCTGCGCTGGCAACATTATTTGATAGCGAGCCGCTGGAAGAATATCCCGCTAAAATCGCCCCACTGCCCGGCTTTTATCAGTTCACCTTATGGCGCAGACCACGGCTTAAAAGTAACAACCAGCCTCTGCCAGATGACGCTATGCGCCACCTCGGCATAATGCTGAGCTTTCCACGCGACATTACCCCCTACGCAGGGCTTGCGATCATCAAAGAAACCTTCACCCGCGAATCACTGGCTGAATTTGGCTGGGATCTGTATACCGCCTGGACAGAAGCTGGCGCACCCGCAAAAGAAAACTGGGCATTTACCTCGCTGGGGATTTTAGGCAATGACGACACCGCGCGTAAATTAACCCCGCTCATCCGCACCTGGCCGGGTGAATCCCAGCATAAACGCGCGGTTTACGGGCTGGATGTGTTAGCCAGTATCGGTAGCGACATTGCGCTAATGTTGCTTAATGGCATTGCGAAAAAGATTAAATTCGTTGCATTACAGGAACATGCCTGCGACAAAATCAACATGGTCGCTGAAAATCGCGGGCTGACTATGGCTGAACTGGAAGACCGCCTGGCACCGGATTTAGGACTTGATAGCAGTGGCTCGTTGACACTGGATTTCGGCCCACGTCAATTTACCGTTGGTTTTGACGAAACTTTAAAACCCGTGGTTCGCGACGCAAACGGCAAAGTTCTGAAAGATTTACCCAAACCAAATCAGAGCGATGATAAAACGCTGGCAACTGACGCGGTTAATCTCTTCAAACAGTTGAAAAAAGATGTACGCGCCATAGCCAGCCAGCAGATTGATCGTCTGGAGCAGGCTATGTGCCAGCGCAGACGCTGGACGGCAGAGCAGTTCCGCCTGTTCCTGGTGGAGCATCCGCTGGTACGTCACTTAACCCGACGGTTGTTATGGGGGGTATATACTGAGGAAAACACGCTGATTGCCTGCTTCCGGGTCGCAGAAGACAGCACTTACAGCGATGCGCAGGATGAGCTATTTACGTTGCCAGCAGGAAACATCGGTATTCCGCATGTGCTGGAAATATCTCCTGAATCCGCCGCTGCATTTGGGCAAATTTATACTGATTACGAACAGCTTCCTCCGTTCCGCCAACTCGATCGTGGTTATTACCACCTTGCTGATAATGAACGTGATTCCCATGAATTGATACGCTGGCAAGGACGTCTTTGCCAGGCCGGGCGCATTGTCGGGCTGGAACGCCGAGGCTGGCAACGTCTGGAAGAAAGCGGCAGCGTTTACGCGATGCGCAAATCTACTCCTTATGGCGATCTCGAACTTGAAACAGAACCTTTTTCATTAATTTATGGTGAAACGGGGTATGGCGACCAGCTACCGGTTGAAAGCGTAAAAATCACCTCGCCTGATAATCGCTACGGTAAACAATCCTCACTCACTTTTTCCGCGCTCGACGACATCACCGCCAGCGAACTCATTAACGACATTGAATCACTGTTTGATTAAAAGGATTTAGCAATGAAAACCTATATTTATCAGGACGAAAAATCACATAAATTCTGGGCAGTAGAGCAGCAGGAAAATGAACTGCATATCAGTTGGGGCAAAGTCGGCACTAACGGGCAAAGCCAGATAAAAAGCTTTGCTGATGCGGCGGCGGCGGAAAAAGCGGAGCTGAAGTTGATTGCGGAGAAAACGAAAAAGGGCTACGCAGAAGAAGTATCCGTGACGACACCGACATCTGCCCCCGTCCAGGTTATCGCATGCTCTGAAAAAGCCCCTTTGCCGCAAGACAAACCACCATTTGCTGAAGACCACCTTCCCTGGCTGGCAGACGACGCCCAAATCATTTTACCGACAGAGGTCGCACCAACCACACTAAGTCATCGACGCTGGCCTGGCGATTCTGTGCCACAGGAGAATGAATTAACTCTGCTACGCTCCGTCGCCGCGCATACTCACCGGCGTTTTAAAAAGGTGATCACCTTCGATTACAGCACCTGTTCACTGGACTGGCAGCAGGCGATTACACAAGCAGTGGGCCTTATCGACTCACCGATTAGCACCGCACTACCACCGATGGTTCTGGCGGTACTGGTTGCGCTGGAACAAGGCTTCAATCGCAACGATCACGAAGAGTTAATGGATCAAATTGTCCAGGAGGGTGGTCTGGAATATGCCACTGAGGTTGTCATTGCATTGCAAGCCATCCGCTTTGACTGGAATTATGATGCCCACCTCATTACGTTTACCCCGGATAACAAGCAGCCTGGCTATCTGTCACGCTTTGCCTCGGTTGAAATGCGTCTGCGTAAACATCTCTCACTAGCAAATGACGATGTATGGCAGCGCTGCGCCGACAAACTGATTGCAGCTCTCGGAAACATACCCGCCTGGCATCAGCCGCTGGTTGCGTTATTGTTGCCGGAAAAACAAGATGTGAGCCATGAGATTGCCAGACGTCTTTGCGGACAAAAAGGGTTATATGCGCTGGAATGGCTAAAACTAACGGCCGCCGACGAGCAGGTATTGGCAGAACTGGGGAAATACTATCCAGGACAGCCAGGGCAGGTATTTGATGATTATTACGGCGGTAAAATCTGGTGCGCAACGATACTCAAGGAGCAAGGTGTCGGTGCGCTGGCCCGTTTTGCTCCTTACGCTGCTGGTGACACATGTGGTGAAGTGTTGATGCATATCAACCACCCGCAGGCACTTACACTACTTATCCATGCAAGCGAGCAGGGAAAGCGTTGCCACGATCGCATGACAAAGACTTTCGTTCGCTTTCCACATGCAGCGCTGGCGGCATTAGCAGAACTTCTGGCACAAAAAGATCAAAAGCGTTGGCGCATGATGCTAATGACAATGCTTATCTCACAACCAACATTAGCAGAGCGAGTAATCCCCTGGCTCTCAACACCCGCAGTTGCCGTACTGAAATCATGCCAGCAACAACTGACACAGCCCTCAAACCATGCCAGCGCTGATATGCTGCCTGCCGTATTAGTCTCACCGCCCTGGCTTTCGAAAAAGAAAAAATCTGTAATGCCGGTATTGGATTTAACGCCATTACCGCTGGAGTCATGCTGCACATTGACCGAGACGGCAGAAAAAGAGATTCATGCAAGGCATCGCTGGCACGCACATCAAATAGACATCGGCCAAAAAGAGGATATTCAGAACTACCTGACACGTCTGGGTTTCAATCGCTGGAATAATGGCCAGTATATGAAAGCGTCTGATGCTGTTGTAGAACTCTGGCAGAGGGGAGATTATTCTGCGCTAATCAGCGAATTTAAAACCTTCTGGCACTCCTATCAACGGGAATGGCAGCTTTACATGTTAGCCGCCCTGCCTATCGAAAAAACAGCGCAGGCGTGGAATGTCCTCAGTAAAGAGCCACACGTCGGTGTCGAGTTTGTCATGACGCACCTGCAACTCGCTGGGTTACAGGGTTTTATTCACTCCTTTTCACGCTATCCACAAGAAGCTCTGCCTGTAGCACAATATTTTGCGGCTATCGAATTAGCGCCACTGATCGCCCGCGCCTTCAACAAACTCAAAACATTACGACAAGACGCCCGTATCTGGCTGCTGAAATACCCGGAACACGCCATTACCGGCCTGCTGCCTGCAGCGCTCGGCAAAACCGGTGAAGCACAGGACAACGCCCGTGCTGCCTTGCGTATGCTTACCGAAAACGGTCATCAGCCATTGCTGCAAGAAATCGCCCGGCGTTATAACCAGCCGGAAGTAACCGATGCGGTGAACGCTCTACTTGCGCTCGATCCCTTAGATAATCACCCGACAAAAATCCCCACTCTTCCGACCTTTTATCAGCCATCGCTCTGGACGCGCCCGTTATTAAAAGCAAACGCCCAATCACTGCCTGATAGCGCACTCCTCCACCTCGGTGAAATGCTCCGCTTCCCTCAGGAAGAGGCACTGTATCCAGGATTATTGCAGGTGAAAGATGCCTGTACCACCGACTCACTGGCTGAATTTGCCTGGGATCTGTTTACCGCCTGGCAGACCGCTGGCGCGCCGTCGAAAGAGAGTTGGGCGTTCACTGCGTTAGGCGTTCTCGGTAACGATGACACCGCCCGCAAACTGACGCCATTAATCCGTGCCTGGCCTGGCGAATCCCAGCATAAACGTGCCACCGTTGGGTTGGATATCCTCGCCGCTATCGGTAGTGATATCGCCCTGATGCAGCTTAACGGCATCGCCCAGAAACTGAAATTCAAAGCATTACAGGAGCGGGCAAAAGAAAAAATAGCCAACATTGCCGAGAGCCGCGAACTCACGGTGGCGGAGCTTGAAGATCGGTTAGCACCGGATCTCGGTCTGGATGATAACGGTTCGTTGCTGCTGGATTTCGGCCCACGCCAGTTCACCGTCAGCTTTGATGAAACCTTAAAACCGTTTGTGCGTGACGCTTCCGGCAGTCGTCTGAAAGACCTGCCCAAACCAAACAAAAGCGATGATGAATCACAGGCGAACAATGCTGTTAACCGCTACAAATTGCTGAAAAAAGATGCGCGTACCGTCGCCGCCCAGCAGGTAGCAAGGCTGGAATCCGCCATGTGCCTGCGTCGCCGCTGGTCACCGGAAAACTTTCAGCTCTTCCTGGTTGAGCATCCGCTGGTCCGCCACTTAACCCGCCGTCTGATTTGGGGCGTTTATAGCGCCGAAAACCAGCTACTGGCTTGCTTTCGCGTAGCGGAAGATAACAGCTACAGCACCGCTGACGATGATCTTTTCACCCTGCCGGAAGGCGATATCTCTATTGGTATTCCTCACGTTCTGGAAATATCACCGACGGATGCTGCCGCCTTCGGGCAGCTTTTTGCCGACTACGAACTGTTACCACCGTTCCGCCAGCTTGATCGTAACAGTTACGCGCTGACAGAAGCCGAGCGCAATGCCAGCGAACTGACACGCTGGGCAGGCAGAAAATGCCCGAGTGGTCGGGTAATGGGGCTGGCAAATAAAGGCTGGATGCGTGGTGAACCGCAGGACGGTGGCTGGATCGGCTGGATGATCAAACCTCTGGGCCGCTGGTCGTTAATCATGGAAATCGATGAAGGTTTTGCGGTCGGCATGTCGCCAGCCGAACTCAGTGCCGAGCAACTCTTAAGCAAGCTGTGGCTATGGGAAGGCAAAGCGGAAAGCTATGGCTGGGGGAGTAATTCAACACAGGAAGCGCAGTTCTCCGTACTCGATGCCATCACCGCCAGCGAGCTAATTAACGATATTGAAGCCCTGTTTGAATAAGGAAAGAGCATGGACAAGGAATTACCGTGGCTGGCGGATAACGCCCAACTGGAACTGAAATATAAAAAAGGCAAAACACCACTCAGCCATCGCAATTGGCCAGGCGAACCGGTACCTGTTATCACTGAAAACATCATTCAGACACTGGGTGATGAATTGCTACAAAAAGCAGAGAAGAAAAAAAACATTGTCTGGCGTTATGAAAACTTTTCACTGGAGTGGCAGTCCGCCATCACGCAGGCCATCAACTTGATCGGCGAACACAAACCCTCAATCACGGCCCGGACAATGGCGGCGCTAGCCTGTATCGCGCAAAATGATAGCCAACAGTTGCTCGACGAAATCGTCCAACAAGAGGGGCTGGAATATGCAACTGAGGTGGTGATTGCACGCCAGTTTATTGTACGGTGTTATGAGAGTGATCCTCTGGTAGTAACATTGCAATATCAGAACGAGGACTATGGCTATGGTTATCGCTCAGAAACCTATAACGAATTCGATCTCCGATTGCGTAAGCATCTCTCTCTGGCAGAGGAAAGCTGCTGGCAGCGTTGCGCCGACAAACTCATTGCCGCACTGCCAGGAATAACCAAAGTTCGCCGCCCTTTTATTGCGCTGAACCTCCCGGAAAAACCCGAAATCGCCAACGAGCTGGTAAGCCTTGAATGTTCGCAAACTCATTTTCGCTCAAAAGAGTGGTTAAAAGTTGTTGCTGATGACCCTAAGGCGGTGAAAGAACTCGCACGCTACTGGAGCCAGGATATATTTAGCGATCGAGAAGCCAGCTACATGTCGCATGAAAACCACTTCGGCTACGCGGCCTGCGCTGCCCTTTTGCGCGAACAAGGACTGGCAGCCGTTCCGCGCCTCGCGATGTATGCACATAAAGAAGATTGCGGCAGTCTGCTGGTACAAATTAACCATCCGCAAGTCATCCGCACCTTGCTACTGGTGGCTGATAAAAACAAACCCAGCCTGCAACGTGTGGCTAAATACAGTAAAAACTTCCCCCATGCGACGCTCGCCGCACTGGCAGAGCTGCTGGCGTTAAAAGCCCCCCCTGCGCGCCCTGGTTATCCCATCATCGAAGACAAAAAGCTGCCTGCACAGCAAAAAGCACGTGATGAATACTGGCATACGCTGTTACAAACGCTGATGGCATCGCAGCCACAACTGGCAGAAGAGGTGATGCCGTGCTTATGTACACAAGCCCAGGCAGTGGTGAATGGTTATTTATCGGCATCGCCAAAACTTGCTTTCGAGAGTACTCATAGCAACGACCTGCCAGAAATACTTGTTTCTCCACCGTGGCGAGGTAAGAAAAAAACGGCATTGCTGCGCCTTGATTTAGTGCCTCTTGAATTAGCGCCCAAAGCCCGCTGGCAACCAGGCGAACGAGAGAGACTTGCCGCCACAGAGTCTGCCCGTTATTTCAGCACGGGATCTTTTACGGAACGCATGGAACGAAAAAGTGGTCGAGTTGTACTACAGGAGCTAGGTTTTGGGGATGATGTATGGCTGTTCCGGAATTATATACTGCCCGGCAAACTGGATGCGGCGCGCAAATCATTAGTGGGTCAGTGGCATTACTCCCCGCGCAGAGTAGAGGAAATCAACAATGGCTGGCACTCCACGGAAGCAAAATCAGCCGAACAGGCGCTTCGTTCCGGCGACGTTGAAGCGTTAATTAACACCTGGGAAAATGATAGCTACTCGCATTATCGTCAGGAAAAGAGTGTCTGGAACCTGTATTTATTGGCGCAGTTGCCACGTGAGATGGCTTTGACTTTCTGGCTGCGTATCAATGAGAAAAAGCATCTATTCGCGGGTGAGGACTATTTTCTCAGTATCCTCGGGTTGGATACATTACCTGGCCTGTTATTGGCTTTTTCACATCATCCAAAAGAAACATTTCCGTTAATTTTAAATTTCGGCGCAACAGAACTGGCCCTGCCCGTTGCCCGCGTCTGGCGACGTTTCGCGGCGCAGCGTGATCTGGCTCGCCAGTGGATTTTACAATGGCCGGAACATACGGCTACTGCACTTATCCCTCTTGTCTTTACAAAACCCAGCGATAATAGCGAAGCTGCATTACTTGCCCTGCGTTTACTGTATGAACAAGGGCATGGCGAATTACTGCAAACCGTGGCAAACCGCTGGCAGCGTACAGATGTATGGCCTGCCCTGGAGCAATTACTTAAACTGGGTCCAATAGAAATTTACCCGGCACGTATTCCAAAAGCTCCTGATTTCTGGCATCCGGGAATGTGGTCCAGGCCGCGCCTTATCACTAATAATCAGCCTGTTACCGATGACGCTCTGGAAATTATCGGCGAAATGCTGCGCTTTACCCAGGGCGGACGTTTTTATGGCGGACTGGAACAGCTGAAAACGTTTTGCCAGCCGCAAACGCTGGCAGCTTTTGCCTGGGATCTTTTCACCGCGTGGCAACAAGCTGGTGCCCCCGCAAAAGACAACTGGGCATTTCTGGCGTTAAGTCTCTTTGGTGACGAAACCACGGCACGAGATCTGACGACACAGATCCTCGCCTGGCCACAAGAAGGCAAATCTGCCCGTGCTGTCAGTGGCCTGAACATCCTTACCCTGATGAATAATGATATGGCGCTGATACAGCTGCACCATATATCCCAACGGGCGAAATCCCGCTCCTTACGTGATAACGCGGCGGAATTTCTTCAGGTGGTCGCAGAAAATCGCGGGCTAAGCCAGGAAGAGTTAGCGGACAGATTAGTCCCAACATTGGGCCTTGATGATCCGCAGGCGTTGAGTTTTGATTTTGGTCCCCGGCAGTTTACCGTTCGCTTCGATGAAAACCTCAACCCGGTTATCTTTGATCAGCAAAACGTTCGCCAGAAAAGTGTTCCCCGGTTGCGCGCCGATGACGATCAACTGAAAGCGCCCGAGGCACTGGCCCGACTAAAAGGGCTAAAAAAAGATGCCACTCAGGTGAGCAAAAACCTGCTCCCACGTCTTGAAGCAGCCCTACGTATCACCCGCCGCTGGTCGCTGGCAGATTTTCATTCTCTGTTTGTTAATCATCCCTTTACCCGCCTGGTTACCCAGCGATTAATATGGGGGGTTTATCCGGCAAATGAACCTGGGGGGTTTATCCGGCAAATGAACCGCGTCGTTTACTCAACGCCTTTCGTGTGGCCGCAGAGGGGGAGTTCTGCAATGCACAAGATGAGCCCATTGACCTGCCTGCGGATGCTCTGATTGGCATTGCCCACCCGTTAGAAATGGCAGCAGAAATGCGCAGTGAATTTGCACAGCTTTTTGCCGATTACGAAATTATGCCGCCTTTTCGCCAGTTGGCGCGGCGCACGGTGCTGCTCACACCTGACGAGTCAGCCAGTAACAGCCTGACTCGCTGGGAAGGTAAATCCGCTACCGTTGGGCAACTTATGGGAATGCGATACAAAGGCTGGGAGTCAGGCTATGAGGACGCATTTGTCTATGACTTAGGTGCGTACCGGCTGGTCCTTAAGTTTTCACCCGGTTTTAACCACTACAATGTTGATAGCAAAGCGCTAATGAGCTTCCGTTCTCTTCGGGTTTACCGTGACAATAAATCCGTCACTTTTGCCGAACTTGATGTGTTTGATTTGAGTGAGGCATTAAGCGCACCTGACGTCATTTTCCATTAAAACACAGCGGGCAGTGATGCAACTGCCCGTTATCAACACGACCTACCAGCGGGGGAAGCGATGATCGTGCAAAAAGAGCTGGTTGCTATTTACGATTATGAGATCCCTGTACCTGAAGAGCCGTTTTCCTTCAGACTTGAAATCCATAAATGCTCTGAATTATTTACAGGTTCCGTCTATCGACTGGAGCGATTCCGGCTACATCCAACATTTCATCAACGTGATCGAGAAGATGCCGACCACTAATAAATGATGCGTTGATTTATATAAGAGATGAGTTTATTGATGAGCGGAAATTACGAGGTGAATCACATGAAACAGTAATAGCAATTTTTAATTGTGAACTACAGAATATATTCAACCAAGAAATAGAATAATATACTCTAGATAATTCAAGTCGCAGGAAGGCGATAAGCGAGTGAGTCCCCAGGAGCTTACTAAAGTAAGTGACAGGGGTGAACGAACGCAGTCGCAGCACATGCAACTTGAAGTATGGCGAGTATAGCTTTATTAAAGGGGGAAACGGTATTCCCCCTTAGATGCGTTTCAATTTGCCCGTTACTTCAACAAATCAATCAACCGTAACAGAGCCACTAATAGCTCCAGTACAGCAATGAGCACGGTTAACTTTTGTGTCAGCGTGTCCATCCGCTCTCCTTTTAAGGAGCGCAACACCAGCACCTTACCCTTACACTGCCTGTCGATACTGGTTTACGTATGTTGGACCACGATGTTGCACTCCGGATCAGGCACCACCTGCAGCACCACCCGTCCGGTAGCCAGGACTTGAAATTGGTTCGATCCGGCGCAACCTCCCAACAGTCAGGATTATAAATCTCATTATCTTAATTGCAACGGGGTCCAGCGGTGGTTATAATTCGTTCGTTGGAACACGATGTTGCACAGGCTGCGGTGTTAGGCCTGAAAGTAGTAAATAAAAGAACCTGCCTCACCAGCAGGTTTTTTTATTTTTTGCGATCTGCTTTCCAGATATTTTCCGCTCAAACAACTAATGCGCCAAACATTTATTGCGCGTAAAATATCGTTTATTTCATTAATACATTTCAGGGATGAATATATGTCACCGCAGAATAATCACCTGCAGCGTCCGCCTGCTGCTGTGTTATACGCCGTTGAACTGGCAAAATTAAAACAAAATGATAACGCACCTTGCCCGCCCGGTTGGCAGTTAAGTTTGCCTGCGGCCCGTGCTTTTATTCTTGGCGACGAAGCGCAAAATATTCGCCGTAAAGTGGTGATTAGTCCCTCTGCTGTCGAACGCATGTTAGTCACTCTTGCCACCGGGCGCGGTTTGATGTTGGTGGGGGAACCGGGTACCGCAAAATCTCTCCTGTCTGAATTACTGGCAACCGCTATTAGCGGCGATGCCGGGTTAACCATCCAGGGCGGCGCATCTACCACCGAAGATCAAATCAAGTACGGCTGGAACTACGCCCTGCTTATCAATCATGGTCCGTCAACGGAAGCGCTGGTCCCTGCCCCGCTTTACCTGGGAATGCGCGACGGCAAAATCGTCCGTTTTGAAGAGATAACGCGTACTCCACTGGAAGTACAAGACTGTTTATTAGGTATGCTTTCTGACAGGGTTATGACGGTGCCGGAACTCACTGGTGAAGCCAGTCAACTCTATGCTCGGGAAGGCTTTAATATTATTGCCACTGCCAATACGCGCGATCGCGGCGTCAATGAAATGAGTGCCGCGCTAAAGCGTCGCTTCGATTTTGAAACTGTCTTTCCGATTATGGATTTCGCCCAGGAGCTGGAGCTTGTCGCCAGTGCTTCGGCGCGTTTGCTGGCCCATAGCGGCATTCCGCATAAAGTGCCTGACGCGGTACTGGAGTTACTGGTCCGCACCTTTCGCGATCTGCGTGCCAACGGCGAAAAGAAAACGTCAATGGATACACTGACAGCGATTATGTCCACCGCTGAAGCCGTGAACGTGGCCCACGCGGTGGGCGTCCGCGCCTGGTTTTTAGCGAATCGAGCAGGTGAGCCAGCCGATCTGGTGGACTGTATTGCCGGAACCATCGTCAAAGATAACGAAGAAGACCGCGCGCGCCTGCGCCGTTACTTCGAACAACGTGTTGCCACACATAAAGAAGCTCACTGGCAGGCTTATTATCAAGCTCGCCACCGCCTGCCGTGAGGAAAGATGCATGAGCGAGCCGTTAATTGTCGGCATCCGGCATCATAGCCCGGCCTGCGCCCGGCTGGTGAAATCGTTAATCGAAAGCCAGCGGCCACGATACGTATTGATTGAAGGCCCGGCTGATTTTAATGACCGGGTAGACGAACTGTTTTTAGCCCACCAGCTTCCGGTAGCTATTTACAGTTATTGCCAGTATCAGGACGGTGCGGCCCCCGGGCGTGGTGCCTGGACGCCATTTGCTGAATTTTCGCCGGAGTGGCAGGCGCTACAAGCCGCACGTCGTATTCAGGCACAAACTTACTTCATCGATTTGCCTTGCTGGGCGCAGAGTGAAGAAGAGGACGATTCGCCTGATACACAAGATGAAAGCCAGACCTTACTGCTGCGTGCCACCCGCATGGATAACAGCGATACCCTGTGGGATCACTTATTCGAAGATGAAAGCCAGCAAACTGCATTACCCTCTACGCTGGCGCACTATTTTGCCCAACTGCGGGGCGATTCCCCCGGAGATGCTCTCAATCGTCAGCGCGAAGCCTTTATGGCTCGCTGGATTACATGGGCGATGCAGCAAAACAATGGCGACGTGTTAGTCGTCTGCGGCGGCTGGCACGCTCCTGCACTGGCAAAAATGTGGCGCAAATGCCCGCAGGAAATGAACAAGCCAGAATTGTCCTCGCTGGCAGATGGCGTTACAGGTTGTTATCTCACACCCTACAGTGAAAAGCGCCTTGATGTGCTGGCAGGATACCTTTCCGGAATGCCTGCCCCGGTCTGGCAAAACTGGTGCTGGCAGTGTGGCTTACAGCAGGCAGGTGAACAACTGCTGAAAACGGTTCTTACCCGTTTGCGCCAGCACAAATTGCCCGCTTCTACCGCTGATATGGCTGCTGCTCATCTGCATGCGATGGCACTGGCACAGTTGCGCGGCCATACACTACCTCTACGCACTGACTGGCTGGATGCCATAGCTGGCTCGCTGATTAAAGAAGCCCTGAATGCGCCGTTGCCGTGGAGCTATCGCGGAGTTATTCATCCCGATACCGATCCGATTTTGCTAACGGTGATAGACACATTAGCGGGTGACGGATTCGGTAAACTTTCCCCTTCTACGCCACAACCGCCTCTGCCAAAAGATGTCACCTGCGAACTGGAACGTACCGGAATCTCTCTTCCGGCGGAGCTTACCTTAAATCGCTTTACCCCCGATGGACTGGCGCAAAGTCAGGTGTTACATCGGTTGGCAATACTGGAGATCCCAGGGGTTGTGCGCCAGCAGGGAAGTACGCTGACACTTGCAGGCAACGGTGAAGAATGCTGGAAATTAACCCGCCCGCTTAGCCAGCATGCGGCATTGATTGAGGCCGCCTGCTTTGGTGCCACACTCCAGGAAGCCGCACGCCATAAATTAGAAGCCGATATGCTGGACGCGGGTGGAATCGGCTGTATCACCACATGTCTTAGCCAGGCAGCGTTAGCGGGTCTGGCGTCTTTCAGTCAGCAATTACTGGAACAACTCACATTATTAATTGCCCAGGAAAATCAATTCGCCGAAATGGGCCAGGCGCTGGAAGTGCTATATGCCTTATGGCGGCTGGATGAAATTAGCGGTATGCAAGGCGCGCAGATATTACAAACGACATTATGCGCGGCCATCGATCGCACGCTGTGGCTATGTGAATCCAACGGCAGACCGGATGAAAAGGAGTTTCACGCTCACCTGCATAGCTGGCAGGCGCTTTGCCATATCCTGCGCGATCTACATAGCGGCGTTAATTTACCCGGCGTTTCGCTTTCTGCGGCGGTAGCCTTACTGGAGCGCCGCAGTCAGGCGATTCATGCCCCGGCGCTGGATCGCGGCGCGACTCTTGGCGCACTGATGCGTCTGGAACATCCCAACGCCAGTGCCGAAGCGGCGCTGACGATGCTGGCGCAGTTATCCCCGGCACAATCCGGCGAGGCGCTGCACGGTTTGCTGGCATTAGCCCGTCATCAACTGGCCTGTCAGCCGGTATTTATCGCCGGTTTCAGCAGTCATTTAAATCAACTGAGTGATGCCGATTTTATCAATGCCCTGCCCGATTTACGCGCGGCGATGGCCTGGCTACCACCACGAGAACGCGGGACGCTGGCGCATCAGGTGCTTGAGCATTACCAGCTCACACAGCTTCCCGTTTCAGCGCTGCAAATGCTGTTGCATTGTCCACCACAAGCCATTGCACATCATCAACAACTCGAACAGCAGGCACTGGCATCGCTGCAACACTGGGGAGTTTTCCATGTCTGAACTGAACGATCTTCTGACCACCCGTGAGCTACAACGCTGGCGATTAATTCTTGGCGAAGCGGCAGAAACGACCCTTTGTGGGCTGGATGACAACGCCCGGCAGATAGACCACGCGCTGGAGTGGCTGTATGGGCGCGATCCTGAACGGCTCCAGCGTGGTGAACGTTACGGTGGATTAGGTCGTTCAAATCTCACCACCCCTGAGTGGATTAACAGCATTCACACGCTGTTTCCGCAACAGGTGATTGAGCGGCTGGAAAGCGATGCCGTGCTGCGCTACGGCATTGAAGATGTGGTGACGAATCTCGACGTGCTGGAACGTATGCAGCCTTCTGAAAGCCTGCTACGCGCCGTTTTGCACACCAAACATCTGATGAATCCCGAAGTACTGGCTGCCGCCCGCCGGATAGTGCACCAGGTTGTGGAAGAAATTATGGCTCGACTGGCAAAGGAAGTTCGTCAGGCTTTTTCTGGAGTACGCGATCGCCGTCGCCGCTCATTTATTTCACTGGCGCGAAACTTTGATTTCAAAAGTACTCTGCGCGCCAACCTGCAACACTGGCACCCGCAACACGGCAAGTTGTATATCGAATCCCCCCGCTTTAACAGCCGCATAAAACGCTATAGCGAACAATGGCAACTGGTCCTACTGGTTGATCAAAGCGGATCGATGGTTGATTCGGTGATCCACTCCGCAGTGATGGCGGCCTGTTTATGGCAGTTACCCGGCATTCGTACCCATCTGGTCGCTTTTGACACCAGCGTGGTTGATCTCACGGCAGACGTTGCCGATCCGGTAGAGCTATTAATGAAAGTGCAATTAGGCGGCGGGACCAATATCGCCAGTGCTGTGGAATATGGTCGGCAACTTATTGAACAACCAGCGAAAAGCGTCATTATCCTCGTGAGCGATTTTTACGAAGGGGGGTCATCATCATTGCTGACGCATCAGGTGAAAAAGTGTGTCCAGAGCGGCATCAAAGTGCTGGGACTGGCGGCGCTCGATAGCAGCGCAACACCTTGCTATGACCACGATACGGCCCAGGCGCTGGTTAATGTCGGCGCACAAATAGCCGCAATGACACCGGGCGAGCTGGCTTCCTGGCTTGCGGAGAATCTTCAGTCATGAATTCACTACGTCCGGAATTATTAGAACTGACGCCGCAGGCTCTGACGGCGTTAAGCAATGCCGGTTTTGTTAAGCGCAGCCTTAAGGAACTGGAAAATGGCAACGTCCCGGAAATCAGTCATGAGAACGGCGCTTTAATCGCCACCTTCAGTGACGGTGTCCGTACCCAGCTGGCGAACGGCCAGGCACTGAAAGAGGCTCAGTGCACCTGCGGGGCCAGCGGCATGTGCCGTCATCGCGTGATGCTGGTGTTAAGTTATCAACGACTTTGTGTCACCGCCCAGCCTACGGAAAAAAAAGAAGAAGAGTGGGATCCAGCAATCTGGCTGAAAGAACTGGCTAACCTGCCCGATGCCACCCGCAAACGCGCGCAGGCGCTGGTCGCTAAAGGCATCACCATTGAGTTGTTCTGTGCGCCTGGCGAAATTCCCTCTGCCCGATTACCGATGAGCGATGTGCGTTTTTATTCCCGCAGCAGCATTCGCTTCGCACGCTGTGATTGCATTGAAGGCACACTTTGCGAACATGTCGTACTGGCTGTGCAGGCCTTCGTCGAGGCCAAAACTCAGCAAGCGGAATTTACTCATTTAATCTGGCAGATGCGCAGTGAACACGTGACATCATCTGATGATCCGTTTGCCAGCGAAGAAGGCAAAACGTGTCGTCAATATGTTCAGCAATTAAGCCAGGCATTATGGCTGGGCGGGATAAGTCAACCGCCAATCCATTACGAGGCCGCTTTCAGTCGCGCGCAGCAAGCGGCGGAACGCTGCAACTGGCGATGGGTGAGTGAATCGCTACGGCAATTGCGCGCCAGTGTTGATGCCTTCCACGCCCGTGCCAGCCACTACCATGCCGGAGAATGCTTACGTCAGCTTGCGGCATTAAACAGTCGATTAAATTGCGTACAAGAGATGGCGCGACGCGACAGTATCGGTGAAGTTCCTCCCATGCCGTGGCGCACGGTCGTTGGCGCTGGCATTGCCGGAGAAGCAAAACTTGATCATCTGCGGCTGGTGTCTTTAGGTATGCGTTGCTGGCAGGATATTGAGCAGTATGGTTTACGCATCTGGTTTACCGATCCCGACACAGGAAGTATTTTGCATCTTTCGCGTAGTTGGCAGAGAAGCGAACAGGAAAACTCACCGGCAGCGACGCGTCGGCTGTTTAGTTTTCAGGCTGGCGCACTGGCAGGTGGGCAAATTGTTTCACAAGCTGCAAAACGCAGTGCCGATGGCGAGCTGCTGTTAGCGACCCGTAACCGCTTGAGTAGTGTTGTTCCACTGTCGCCAGACGCCTGGCAAATGTTGAGCGCGCCGTTGCGCCAGCCGGGCATTGTGGCTTTGCGGGAATATTTACGCCAGCGTCCCCCCGCCTGCATACGACCACTCAACCAGGTCGATAACTTATTTATTCTGCCGGTAGCGGAGTGTATTTCGCTCGGTTGGGATAGCAGCCGCCAGACACTGGATGCGCAGGTAATCAGCGGCGAAGGAGAAGATAATGTGCTGACGTTATCCCTTCCGGCATCTGCCTGTTCTCCTTTTGCCGTTGAACGCATGGCGGCGCTTTTGCAACAAACAGACGACCCCGTGAGTCTGGTTTCTGGCTTTGTCAGTTTTGTAGAGGGGCAATTGACACTGGAACCACGGGTGATGATGACAAAAACCCGCGCCTGGGCGCTGGACGCAGAAACTGCGCCTGTGGCACCGCTACCTTCTGCCAGCGTTCTGCCTGTGCCGTCTACCGCTCATCAGTTGCTGATGCGCTGCCAGGCGTTACTTATTCAACTGCTCCATAACGGCTGGCGCTATCAGGAACAGAGTGCTATTGGTGAGGCAGAGTTGCTGGCGAATGACCTCACCGCGGTGGGTTTTTATCGGCTGGCACATGTGTTGGGACAATTTCGTAATACAGAAAGCGAGGCACGGGTAGAAGCAATGAATAACGGTGTTTTGCTTTGCGAACAATTATTCCCCATGCTTCAGCAACAAGGATGAAATAGTGCTTTTTATTAAGAGTTCTACTCCTGTTCCGGACTGCTCACGCCACAGTATTAGGCATATCCTATATAGCCCCTGGTGAGAGTCACCAGTTCCTTGATTAAATAAAATGGAGTTTTACATGAAGGCTTTCAATAAGCTGTTTTCCCTTGTTGTTGCATCTGTTCTGGTTTTCTCTCTTGCTGGCTGCGGTGACAAAGAAGAATCAAAGAAATTCAGCGCCAATCTGAACGGCACTGAAATTGCCATTACCTATGTCTACAAAGGTGACAAGGTGCTTAAGCAATCTTCTGAAACCAAAATTCAATTTGCCTCCATTGGTGCAACCACCAAAGAAGATGCCGCCAGGACACTTGAGCCGTTAAGCGCCAAATACAAAAACATCGCGGGTGTTGAAGAAAAATTAACCTATACCGATACCTACGCGCAGGAAAACGTGACTATTGATATGGAAAAAGTGGATTTTAAAGCCCTGCAGGGTATTTCAGGAATCAATGTTTCTGCTGAAGATGCCAAAAAAGGTATCACTATGGCGCAAATGGAACTGGTGATGAAAGCCGCTGGTTTTAAAGAAGTGAAATAATCTGTCGGCGGCCATGTTTCGCATGGCCGCCATACCCGTCTTAGCTTTTCTTCACATGCTGGCGCGCTGCCAGTCCACGCAGAAAATAACGTAAAAATTGATCGCCGCATTCGCGGAAGTTTTTATGATCCGGTGCACGCATCATCGCCGTAATTTCCGGCATCGAAACGCGGAACTGCTGTTCGGTGAGGATTGCCAGAATGTCATCGGTTTTAAGCGAAAACGCGATGCGTAATTTTTTCAGCACGATGTTGTTATTAATGCGACGTTCCGGCTCCAGTGCCGGAGCAGACTCATCCTTGCCGCGTTTTTCATAAATCAGGCCATTGAGGAATGAAGACAAAACAATGTCCGGACAACGCTGAAAACCCTCTTCGTCTTCTTTACGTAGCCAGACGGCGATCTGTTCCGCGGTGGCTTCGACATTACCCAGCGCCAGAATACGCACCAGGTCATTATTATTGGCTTTCAAAATGTAGCGCACGCTGCGCAGAATATCGTTACTTAGCATGAGGCCTTCAGGTGTTGATGAGGCAAAAAGCCATTTTAGCAGTCTTTTACAGGCCAATCGCCTCTTTTAAGCTTTTCAGATAACGGCGGCTGACCGGCACGGTTAAGCCATTACGCAAAATCAACTCGGCCTGGCCGTTATCTTCCAGACGGATCTCCTGTAAATGCGCGAGGTTAACCAGATACTGACGATGGCAGCGCAGTAATGGTGTACGACTTTCCAGGGTACGTAATGTCAGTTCGGTAAAGCCCTCTTTCCCTTCGTGACTGGTAACGTAGACACCGCTCATCCGACTGCTGACAAATGCCACATCTTTCATTTGCAGCAAATAAATCCGACTATGCCCCGTACAAGGGATAAATTTCAGCGCCTGTTGATTTTCCGGTAACAGCGAAACATCCTGCTTGCTGCGCTCCTGACGCAATCGCGCCAGCGTTTTCTCCAGTCGCGCTTCATCAATTGGCTTCAGCAGATAATCAAAGGCATGTTCTTCAAAGGCTTTAATGGCGTATTCGTCAAACGCGGTGAGAAAAACAATATACGGGCGATGTTCCGGGTCAAGCATCCCCACCATTTCCAGACCACTGATGCGCGGCATCTGGATATCGAGAAACAGCACATCCGGGCGCAGTTTATGCACCGCGCCGATCCCTTCCACGGCGTTTGAACACTCTCCAACGATTTCAATATCGCTCTGCTCCTGCAAAAATACGCGCAGGTTCTCCCGTGCAAGCGGTTCATCATCGACAATTAAGACTTTAATCATGCCTCGTCCCTCCATGGTAGTCGTAACGTTATTCGGGTGTAACTATCAGGCTCACAGGCGACGCTTATCCCATAGTCATCGCCAAACCGTTCACGTAAACGCTTATCCACCAGATTCATCCCCAGCCCACTGGCATTGGTTACCGGTTGATACAAACCGGCATTGTCTTCGATCTCCAGCATCAAATGTTGCCCCTCACGTCGGGCGCTGATTGCCACTCGCCCTGTATCCAGCAGTTGTGATGTCCCATGTTTAATGGCGTTTTCCACTATCGGTTGCAGGGTAAACGCGGGCAATTGCTGCTGGGATAATTCTTGCGGAATAGCAATGTTGACCTGCAACCGCGACTGGAAGCGCGCCTTTTCAATTTGCAGATAAGCGTTCACATGTTCAATTTCGTCGGCGAGAGTAACAAACTCCGAAGGCCGCTTTAAGTTTTTGCGGAAAAAAGTGGAAAGATACTGCACCAGCTGGCTGGCCTGTTCGCTGTCGCGGCGGATCACCGCTTTAATGGTGTTAAGCGCATTAAACAAAAAATGGGGATTCACCTGGGCGTGAAGCAGTTTGATCTCTGACTGGGTGAGCATCGCTTTTTGCCGCTCATATTGCCCGGCGAGGATCTGCGCCGAAAGCAGTTGCGCAATCCCCTCGCCCAGCGTGCGGTTGATTGAACTGAATAAACGGTTTTTGGCTTCATACAATTTGATGGTACCCATCACTCGCTGATTTTCACCACGCAACGGAATGACCAGCGTCGACCCCAGTTTGCATTGCGGATGCAAAGAGCAACGGTAAGGCACTTCGTTGCCATCAGCGTAGACCACTTCACCGGTTTCAATCGCTTTTAAGGTATAAGTCGAAGAAATCGGTTTGCCGGGTAAATGGTGGTCGTCACCAATTCCGGTAAAGGCCAGCAATTTCTCTCGATCGGTAATCGCGACTGCACCAATATCCAGCTCCTGATACAGCACCTGTGCCACTTTCATGCTGTTCACTTCGTTAAACCCCTGGCGCAAAATGCCTTCCGTCGAGGCCGCCACTTTCAGCGCAGTGGCAGAAAAAGCCGAAGTGTATTTTTCAAACATCGCGCGTTTATCGAGCAATATACGCATAAACAACGCCGCGCCGACGGTATTGGTGACCATCATTGGCGCAGCAATATTACTCACCAGACGCACCGCATCTTCATAAGGTCGGGCGATCGCCAGGATGATCAACATTTGCACCATTTCAGCGACGAACGTGACGGCACCGGCGGTAATGGGGTTAAAGACTTTATCAGTGCGCCCGCGACGGATCAGGATGCTGTGAACCAGGCCGCCGAGCAATCCTTCAACGATGGTCGAGATCATGCAACTTAGCGCGGTCATGCCCCCCATCGAATATCGATGTAACCCGCCGGTCAGACCAACCAGCCCACCGACGACCGGACCGCCGAGTAAGCCGCCCATTACCGCGCCTATCGCACGGGTATTGGCAATAGAATCGTCAATGTGCAACCCAAACCAGGTGCCCATGATGCAGAAGATGGAAAAGACGATGTAGCAGAGAAATTTATGCGGCAGACGAACCGTGACCTGCATTAACGGTATGAATAATGGCGTTTTACTCATTAACCACGCAATGACTAAAAAAACGCACATCTGCTGAAGCAGCAGCAACACCAGATTAAAATCGTACATACCCGCAAACCACACTTCCCTTTAAAATGCGTAACATACATTGCTTGCGTTTAACTTTCTTTGAACTCTTGCAGAAAAATGAGAATTCGTGAGTACGATCACTCAAAATCGCCTGGCAAAAATAAAATCACCCTATAGATGCACAAAAAACGGGCAAAACTACCTGGTTCGCAAAACTGCGTCTAAAGTTAAACCGGGACCTCGCGAGCAAGGGTGAGACGATGGCGCTTTACACAATTGGTGAAGTGGCGTTGCTTTGTGATATTAACCCTGTCACGTTACGCGCGTGGCAGAGGCGTTACGGATTGCTGAAACCGCAACGGACAGACGGCGGCCATCGGCTGTTCAACGATGCCGATATTGACCGGATCCGCGAGATCAAACGCTGGATCGACAACGGCGTGCAGGTCAGCAAAGTAAAAATGCTGCTCAGTAATGAAAATGTTGATGTGCAGAACGGCTGGCGCGATCAGCAAGAAACATTACTGACTTACCTGCAAAGCGGCAATCTGCATAGCCTGCGAACGTGGATCAAAGAGCGCGGTCAGGATTACCCCGCCCAGACACTCACCACACATCTGTTTATTCCTCTGCGCCGACGGCTTCAGTGCCAACAACCGACTCTCCAGACGCTGCTGGCGATCCTCGACGGCGTACTGATCAACTACATCTCTATTTGCCTGGCTTCGGCGCGCAAAAAACAGGGTAAAGATGCACTGGTGGTTGGCTGGAATATTCAGGATACCACTCGTCTGTGGCTGGAGGGCTGGATTGCCAGTCAACAAGGATGGCGCATTGATGTCCTCGCCCACTCGCTCAATCAACTACGCCCTGAACTGTTCGAAGGCCGTACATTGCTGGTGTGGTGCGGTGATAATCGAACCTCCGCCCAACAGCAGCAACTCACCAGTTGGCAAGAACAAGGCCATGATATTTTCCCACTCGGCATTTAATGATTCGTTAACAAATGCGCTTTACTGTACAATCCTTTCGTTAACATAAGGAGTGCATTATGCGCATAGCTAAAATTGGGGTCATCGCCCTGTTCCTGTTTATGGCGTTAGGCGGAATTGGTGGCGTCATGCTCGCAGGTTATACCTTTATTTTGCGTGCTGGCTGAACGCCTGCACCAGCCTTTCAAACAGGCGGTCTGCGATGATCGCCGCCAGTGCCACCAGTAACGCTCCCTGGATCACATACGCGGTATTAAATCCGCTAAGTCCGATGATGATGGGCGTACCCAGCGTGCTGGCCCCTACCGTTGAGGCGATCGTCGCCGTACCAATGTTGATAATCACCGAAGTTCGCACGCCAGCCAGAATCACCGGAGCCGCCAGCGGTAGCTCGACCTTACGCAGTCGCTGACCACGACTCATTCCCATACCTTTCGCAACTTCTGTCACGCTGGCATCAATCGCTCCCAGCCCGGCAAGTGTCGCCTGCAGGACGGGCAGCACGCCGTAAAGGATCAAGGCGATAATCGCTGGTTTCAGACCAAAGCCGATCACCGGAACGGCAATCGCCAGCACCGCGACGGGCGGAAAAGTCTGCCCAACGGCGGCAATAGTTTCCACCAGTGGGCGAAATTCCGCACCCCACGGGCGAGTGACAGCAATTCCGGCACCAGTACCAATGATCACCGCAAACAAACTCGAAATTCCCACCAGCCAGAAATGAGCCAGTGCCAGAGCTGCAAAACTTTCTTGCTGATAAACGGGTCGTGGCAGTTGTGGGAACAAGGCAGCAAACAGCGGCTGGCTATAAGGTAGCCAGAAAATCAGTGCCACAAACAAAGCAATGAGCCAGAACAGCGGATCGCGCAACATCTTCATACGCTTACGCCTCCTCCAGCAGATCCTGAAAATGCAGCGTGCCGCAAGGCTGGCCCTGCGTGTTCACCACCGGCAGCACCTCGCATCCCCGCGCGACAAACAGAGAAAGCGCATCGCGTAGCGTCATCCTTTCTTCCAGTGCCTCACCTTCAGCCCGTTCTTCACGGCGCACGTAATCTGCCACGCTACGTAACGAAAGCAGGCGTACACCCAGCTCACTACGACCAAAAAACTGGCGGACAAAATCATTCGCCGGATGAGTCAGCATCGCCAGAGGATTGCCCTGCTGCACGACTTCACCGTGATCCATCAATACCAGATGTTCTGCCAGCCGTAGCGCCTCATCAATATCATGAGTGACCAGCACAATGGTACGCCCCTGCAAACGGTGAATGCGCGTCATCTCTTGTTGCAACGCGCCGCGCGTTACCGGGTCCAGCGCGCCAAAAGGTTCATCCATCAGTAAGACTTGCGGATCGGCAGCCAGTGCGCGCGCCACTCCCACACGTTGCTGCTGACCACCGGAAAGCTGATGCGGATAACGCTCACGCAAATTTGGCTCCAGCCCCAGTAGCGCCATTAATTCGTCGATACGATCGTCGATCCGCGCCCGTGACCATTTTTGCAATTGCGGCACGGTGGCGATGTTTTGTGCCACGCTCCAGTGGGGAAACAGGCCAATAGATTGAATGGCATAGCCCATCCGGCGGCGCAACTCCAGTACTGGCAGCGAGCGAATTTCTTCTCCGGCAAAGCGGATCACCCCGCTGTCATGCTCCACCAGGCGGTTAATCATTTTCAGAGTGGTGGATTTACCGGAGCCTGATGTACCAATCAGCACCGAAAAACTCCCTTCCTGAAAATTGAGATTGAGATCGTTAACGGCTTTTTGTGCGCCGAACAGTTTGCTGACATGGCTAAATTCAATCATTACGTTTCACCTTCAGCAGTGCGATAAGCAAATCGAACAGCGCGTCGGTAAGCACCGCCAGAACAATTACCGGGATCACCCCCAGCAACACTAAATCAATGGCACTGCTTAGCAGCCCCTGGAAAACCAGCGCACCAAAACCGCCTGCGCCGATTAACGCCGCAATCACCGCCATGCCAACGGTTTGCACCATCACCACCCGCAGGCTGCGCAGAAATACCGGTAACGCCAGCGGTAACTGAACATGCAGGAAACGCTGCACCCCGCTCATCCCCATCGCTCTGGCGCTCTCCAGCACATCGCGCGGGATCTGGTTCAAGCCGACTACTACGCCGCGCACCAGCGGCAGCAAGGCATAGAGCACCAGCGCAATAAGTGCGGGTGTCATTCCGGTTCCTGCTATGCCGAGCGTTCCCAGCCACGGAAAGGCCGTAACCAGCGCGGCAAGCGGCGCAATCAGCAGGCCAAAGAGCGCTACCGAAGGCACGGTCTGAATGACATTCAGCAGAGAAAAAATCGCCCCCTGCCGCGCGGTGGAAAAGTAGCACCAGATGCCCAACGGCACACCAATCACTAACGCAGGCAGCACCGCACCAAACAGCAACGTCAGATGTTGTGCCAGAGCGTCGTCAAACACATCCTGACGGTTGGCGTATTCTTTCATTAACGAGAGATCGTTAAGCGTGCCGGAGTACAGCAACCACAGCGGAATAATGGCAATCTGCATATGCAACAACCAGCGCCACAGCGGATGCGTGGAGATTCGGCGGATGGCATCGCTACAGGCCAGCAGTGCCAGCGCCGCAGCCAGCCAGAAACCACTGCCGAGGCTGGTACGTGCCAGCGCACTGCCATTTTGCGCCAGTTGTGTCGCCGCCTTTCCAGCTCCCCACACCAGCAATACGAAGACGAATTGCGCCAGAATGAGTGCAAAAATGCTGCCTTTTTTAGCGGGAATAAAACAGGCTGTCAGCCAGGCGCAACCAACGCCCACCAGCATCCAGAGAGTTTGCGGCCACAGCTGCCAGAGATGACGCCCCTCACCCGAAACTAAACGATTAGGCGCGTAACTGATAAACGGCAGCGCCGCTGCGATTGCCGTCAGCAACAGCAGCAGCGCCAGAACAGGATTAATACGTAGATAAGTCACGGGAAATTACTTCGTCCACCCTTTTTGTTTCAGGTAGTCGGCAGCCACTTTTTTGGCATCCAGTCCTTCCACAGCAATGCTGGCATTCAGTTGCTGCAATGTTTTTTCATCGAGGCTGGCGAAGACTGGCTGTAGCCACTGTGCCATTTGTGGATACTCTTTCAGCACCGACTCACGCACCACTGGTGCAGGCGCGTAGATAGGTTGCACGCCTTGCGGATCGCTTAAGGTTTGCAGCCCCAGCGCCGCGACCGGGCCGTCAGTGCCGTAAGCCATTGCGGCATTAACGCCAGAGGTTTGCTGGGCAGCGGCTTTGATCGTTACCGCCGTGTCGCCACCAGCCAGTGACAGCAACTGATCCTGACCGAGCTTAAAGCCATAGGCTTTTTCAAACGCGGGTAAGGCATCGGCGCGTTCAATAAACTCTGCCGAGGCTGCCAGTTTGAAGGTGCCGCCCTCTTGCAGATAACGACTCAGGTCGGCAAGCGAAGTGAGCTTGTTTTTCTCTGCCACATCCTGACGCACGGCGATGGTCCAGGTGTTATTTGCAGGTGCGGGCGTCAGCCAGATTAACTTGTTTTGCTCTGCATCGAGTTTTTTGACTTTCTCGTAACCTTGCTGCACGTTTTTCCACGCTGCATCGTTTTCATCTTTAAAGAAGAACGCCCCATTGCCGGTATATTCCGGATAGATATCCAGCTCGCCAGAAGTGATCGCGCCGCGCACCACAGGAGTCGTTCCAAGTTGCACTTTATTTACCGTAGGAACGCCGTGACTTTCCAGCACCTGCAAAATGATATTGCCGAGCAGCGCGCCTTCCGTATCGATTTTTGAACCAACCTTAACGGGGGAAGCTGCCTGTAGCGGCAGGCTCACGGCTGCCAACAAAACCAGTGAACCTGCCCAGACCTTTGAGAGTGGCATGATGCTTTCCTCATTCTTTTACTGTTGTTTTCAGCGAATTAAGAGAAAAGCATAGTTGATAATGACAGGGTTAGCCTGTCTGGGTGGATTCAGTTGCAGAATCAGATAAATACTTAAAAGGCATATTTTGCCCGGCGTTTCTTGCCGGATGCGGCGTAAACGCCTTATCCGGCCTACAAACATCGAAAATTACAACAACTCAAACTCGGCTTTCTTAACGCGTGCGGAATCAGTGCCGATAAAGACATTGAACTTGCCAGGCTCGGCGTCATATTTCATCTGTTGATTCCAGAACTTCAGCGCCTCAATATCAATCGGGAAGCTGACGGTCTGAGTTTCGCCCGGTTTCAGAGTGATTTTCTCAAAGCCTTTCAGCTGCTTCACCGGGCTACTCATGGAAGCCGTCACATCCTGCAAGTACATCTGTACTACCGTGGCCCCTTCGCGTTTACCGGTGTTCGTCACCTGCACGCTGGCCGTCACTTTGCCGTCACGCTTCATGGTCGGCGCAGAAAGTTTCACATCAGAGACGGTGAAAGTGGTGTAGCTCAGCCCATAGCCGAACGGATAAAGCGCCCCGTTAGCTTCATCAAAATAACGCGAAGTGTATTTGTTCGGCTTGTCGGCATTATACGGACGCCCGGTATTCAGATGGCTGTAGTACACCGGGATCTGCCCGACAGAACGCGGGAAGGACATCGGCAGCTTGCCGGACGGGTTATAATCGCCAAACAATACATCGGCAATTGCATTACCGCCTTCAGTCCCCGCAAACCAGGTTTCCAGAATCGCATCAGCCTGCTGATCTTCTTTCACCAGCGCCAGCGGACGCCCATTCATCAGCACCAGCACCAGCGGTTTACCGGTGGCTTTCAGCGCCGCAATCAAGTCACGTTGGCTTTGCGGAATAGTGATATCGGTACGACTGGAAGCTTCGTGCGCCATCCCCTGAGCTTCACCGACCACAGCCACCACCACATCAGATTGTTTCGCGGTTTGCACCGCTTCATCAATCATCTCTTGCGGCGAACGCGGATCGACTTTGACCGCTTCTTCATACTGATTCAGGAAATCGATAATGCCTTTGTCACTGGTAACGTTCGCCCCTTTGGCATACAGCACTTTACCGTTTTCACCGACGGCGTTTTTAATCCCGGTTAGCACAGTAACAGATTGATCGGCGACACCTGCTGCCGACCAGCTTCCCATCACGTCACGCTTGCTGTCTGCCAGCGGGCCAACCACCGCAATGGTTGCAGATTTTTTCAGCGGCAGCGTTTCGAGACGGTTTTTCAGCAACACCAGGCTTTCGCGCGCCACTTCACGCGCTTCTTTGCGGTGCAGGCGGCTTTCGGCATTGGTATCCACCGGGTCAGACTCTTTCGGCCCCAAATGGCTGTATGGATCGTTAAACAATCCCATATCATATTTAACGTTCAGTACATGGCGGGCAGCATCGTCCAGCTCTTCCATCGTCACTTTGCCGGATTTGATCAACCCAGGCAGATACTTCGAGTAATACTCGTCGCTCATGCTCATGTTGATTCCGGACTTCAGCGCCACGCGTACCGCATCCTCTGGGTCTGCCGCCGTGCCATGTTTAATCAGTTCTTTGATTGCGCCGTGATCGGAAACGGTGATGCCTTTAAAGCCCCACTGGTCGCGCAGAACATCTTTCAGCAGCCAGGAGTCGGAGGTGGCTGGCGTGCCGTTCAGCGAGTTCAGCGCCACCATCACCGCACCGCTGCCTGCATCCAGCCCCGCTTTGTACGGCGGCATATAGTCGTTAAACAGGCGCTGCGGACTCATATCGACGGTGTTGTACTCTTTACCGCCTTCTACCGCGCCGTATGCGGCAAAGTGTTTGACGCTGGTCATCACCGAGTAGCGATCTGCCGGGCTTTTACCCTGCATCGCTTCCACCATGGTTTTACCCATTATTGAGGTGAGATACGTATCTTCGCCAAAACCTTCGGAAGCACGTCCCCAGCGCGGATCGCGCGAGACATCGACCATCGGTGCCCAGGTCATATTCAGGCCATCATCTGCCGCTTCATAAGCAGAGACACGCCCGACTGTTTTCACCGCATCGAGGTTAAAAGACGAGGCCAGACCGAGACTAATCGGGAACACCGTGCGCTGACCGTGCAGCACGTCGTAAGCAAAGAAAAGAGGAATTTTCAGGCGGCTTAATTCCATCACCTGATCCTGCATGGCGCGGATATCCTGACGGGTTACGGTGTTGAAAATCGCCCCAACCTGACCGTCTTTGATCATCTCGCGGATCGCCTCTTTCGGGTTATCCGGGCCGACGCTGATTAAGCGCAGCTGACCAATTTTCTCATCAACTGTCATTTTCTTAAGCAGTTCGGTGACGAACGCATCCCGCGCTTCGGGCGTTAATGGATGGTTGCCGAATAAATCATCCGCCAGTGCTGGCTGCAGGGCCAGACTCACCGCGATTCCTACTGAACATAGCCATTTCATATGGATTTTTCTTCCTTTGTTGCCCGACGTGGCAGCGAAAATGGTGCAAAAACCGTAGTTTGCCATAAGCATGATGGAGAGAGAAAAAGAATGCTCAGTTTATTGTCTGAATTTTCAAAATATTCACTCGCTGAATTGTCATACAAGGCGCTATTCTAGTTTGTGATATTTTTTCGCCACCACAAGGAGTGGAAAATGTCTTCCATGACAACAACTGATAATAAAGCCTTTTTGAATGAACTTTCCCGTCTGGTCGGTCATTCACACCTGCTCACCGATCCCGCAAAAACGGCCCGCTATCGCAAGGGCTTCCGTTCTGGTCAGGGCGACGCGCTGGCTGTCGTTTTCCCTGGCTCACTACTGGAATTGTGGCGGGTGCTGAAAGCCTGCGTCACCGCTGACAAAATTATTCTGATGCAGGCGGCCAATACAGGCCTGACCGAAGGATCGACGCCAAACGGTAACGATTATGATCGCGATATCGTGATCATCAGCACCCTGCGTCTCGACAAGCTGCACGTACTCGGTAAGGGCGAACAGGTGCTGGCCTATCCGGGCACCACGCTCTATTCACTGGAAAAAGCCCTCAAACCGCTGGGACGCGAACCGCACTCAGTGATTGGATCATCGTGTATAGGCGCATCGGTCATCGGCGGTATTTGTAACAACTCCGGCGGCTCGCTGGTGCAACGTGGCCCGGCGTATACCGAAATGTCGTTATTCGCGCGTATAAATGAAGATGGCAAACTGACGCTGGTGAACCATCTGGGGATTGATCTGGGCGAAACGCCGGAGCAGATCCTTAGCAAGCTGGATGACGATCGCATCAAAGATGACGATGTGCGCCACGATGGTCGTCACGCCCACGATTATGACTATGTCCACCGCGTTCGTGATATTGAAGCCGACACGCCCGCACGTTATAACGCTGATCCGGATCGGTTATTTGAATCTTCTGGTTGCGCAGGGAAGCTGGCCGTCTTTGCAGTACGTCTTGATACCTTCGAAGCGGAAAAAAATCAGCAGGTGTTTTATATCGGCACCAACCAGCCGGAAGTGCTGACCGAAATCCGCCGTCATATTCTGGCTAATTTCGAAAATCTGCCGGTTGCCGGGGAATATATGCACCGGGATATCTACGATATTGCGGAAAAATACGGCAAAGACACCTTCCTGATGATTGATAAGTTAGGCACCGACAAGATGCCGTTCTTCTTTAATCTCAAGGGACGCACCGATGCGATGCTGGAGAAAGTGAAATTCTTCCGTCCGCATTTTACCGACCGTGCAATGCAAAAATTCGGTCACCTGTTCCCCAGCCATTTACCGCCGCGCATGAAAAACTGGCGCGATAAATACGAGCATCATCTGCTGTTAAAAATGGCGGGCGATGGCGTCGGTGAAGCCAAATCGTGGCTGGTGGATTATTTCAAACAGGCCGAGGGCGATTTCTTTGTCTGTACGCCGGAGGAAGGCAGCAAAGCGTTTTTACACCGTTTCGCCGCTGCGGGCGCAGCAATTCGTTATCAGGCTGTGCATTCCGATGAAGTCGAAGACATTCTGGCGCTGGATATCGCTCTGCGGCGTAACGACACCGAATGGTATGAGCATTTACCGCCGGAGATCGACAGCCAGCTGGTGCACAAGCTCTATTACGGCCATTTTATGTGCTATGTCTTCCATCAGGATTACATCGTGAAAAAAGGCGTGGATGTGCATGCGTTGAAAGAACAGATGCTGGAACTGCTTCAGCAGCGTGGCGCGCAATACCCTGCCGAACATAACGTCGGTCATTTGTATAAAGCACCGGAGACGTTGCAGAAGTTTTATCGCGAGAACGATCCGACCAACAGTATGAATCCGGGGATCGGTAAAACCAGTAAGCGGAAAAACTGGCAGGAAGTGGAGTAATAATTACGGATGGCAGAGTATCGCCATCCGTCATTCATTTAATCGTTCTGTGCCGTCTGCCCCGCCGCCGCCATTTGGGCGGCTTTTTGTTTTTTATAGCTCAACGCTGCTGCCGGAACAGGCATCACTTTACCGGTTTCAATCCAGGTACGCAGGCGGCTGGCATCGGCAAAATGGGTATATTTGCCAAACGCGTCCATCACTACCAGCGCCACCGGTTTATTATTGATAACCGTGCGCATCACCAGACAATGGCCCGCCGCATTGGTAAAACCGGTTTTGGTTAACTGAATATTCCAGTTATCACGATACACCAGATGGTTAGTATTGCGGAACGGCAGCGTATACGTCGGGTTAGAGAAGGTTGCCATATCTTCCCGGGTAGTACTTAACTGCCCGATCAACGGATATTGTTTGCTGGCAATGAGTAGTTTGGTTAAGTCACGGGCGGTTGAAACGTTATGCACCGACAATCCGGTTGGTTCAACAAAGCGCGTGTTGTTCATTCCGAGCGATTTCGCTTTCGCATTCATCGCCTTAATAAAGGCTTTGTAACCACCGGGATAATGGTGCGCAAGGCTTGCCGCCGCGCGGTTTTCTGAAGACATCAGCGCCAGCAACAGCATATCTTTACGGCTGATTTCGCTGTTCAGTCGTACGCGCGAATAGACCCCTTTCATCTCCGGCGTCTGGCTGATATCCACTTTTAGTTTTTCATCCAGCGGCAGTCGTGCATCCAGCACAACCATCGCGGTCATTAATTTGCTGATAGACGCAATCGGACGCACCAGATCCGGGTGGTTCGAATAGATCACTTTGTTGGTATTCAGATCAACAATCATCGCGCTACCGGAGGCAATTTCCGGTTGTGACGCGGTGGTAGCGGCTGCCGTTTTCGCAACGGCCTGCGGTGCAAAAGGCACAGCCAGCATCAGGGCCAGGCTAAATAAAGAAACTCGAAATTTCGGCATGATGAGCATTCAGATAGTGGTTCACGCGCACGGGTTGCGCACCGCCGGAGTAAGGATTTACTGAGGCTAGCGACGCCATCATAACGAGCAAAAAGTGCGATCGTCAAAGGAGAATCGTGAGGAAATGCTGCATTGCTGACATTTACGCCAGCAATGCAGCGCAAAAGAACTTTCTAGAACAAACGATAACCGTAGCCCCATAGTATAACGGTAAGGGCGAGCAGCACTTCCAGCACCAGCACGCCTATCGCCAGTGTCGAACTGGAGAAGCTAAGTCCTTCCTCTTTGTTGATATTCAGGAAGCTCGGAATACCGAGATACAGCAGGTAGCCGGTGTAAAACAGCGCCACCGTGCCGACCAGCGCACACAACCAGACCAGCGGGTAAAGCGCCACCAGACCGCTTAAAAACAGCGGAGTTGCAACGTAGCCCGCGAAGACCATGCAGTGCGCAAGTGACGGACGCTGCGGATAATTACGCGCCATCCACCAGATGACCCGCCCCATCACCGCAACCCCAGCCAGCATAACGCCGTAAAACAAGACAGCCAGCGCCAGTCCGGTAAACCAGGATAACTTCAGGATAGTGCCATCGCCAAAATTCCAGCCAATCTGTGTAGTGCCAATGAAGGCGCAAATCACCGGAATCGCCGCCATCAGCAAAACGTGGTGGGTGTAGTGATGAGAAATCGTTTCGTTTTCGCGATTAATCACCTGCATTTCACGATCGGGATGGGAAAACAGTCCCCAGACATGGCTCATACCGCCCCCTTGTTGTGAGTTCATGAACCTGACAGTTCAAGTATAAGTCAGCTTGTGATTATTTTTTGTTCACTCATGTAATTTGCACCGTCTGATGTACGTCCTTTTTCAGCGTGAATGATTCACAGGGTGTATGCTTACAGGCAAGCAAAGGGAGACAGACTGTCCTATGGATCTCAATACACTCATCTCACAATATGGTTATGCCGCGCTGGTGATCGGTAGCCTGGCGGAAGGTGAAACCGTGACTTTGCTGGGAGGCGTTGCGGCACATCAGGGGCTATTAAAGTTCCCGCTGGTGGTACTTTCTGTGGCGCTTGGCGGCATGATTGGCGACCAGGTGCTTTATCTGTGCGGGCGGCGGTTTGGCGGCAAGCTATTACGCCGTTTCTCGAAACATCAGGATAAAATTGAGCGGGCGCAGAAACTGATCCAACGCCATCCGTATCTGTTTGTCATTGGTACGCGTTTTATGTATGGCTTTCGGGTCATTGGCCCGACGCTGATTGGTGCCAGCCAGCTGCCGCCGAAAATCTTTCTGCCACTGAATATCCTCGGCGCATTTGCCTGGGCGTTGATTTTTACCACTATCGGTTACGCTGGTGGTCAGGTGATTGCGCCGTGGTTGCATAATCTCGACCAGCATTTGAAGCACTGGGTCTGGTTGATTCTGGTCGTGGTTCTGGTGGTAGGCGTGCGCTGGTGGCTGAAACGACGCGGGAAGAAAAAGCCGGATAATCAGGCGTAAAACCATTGCCTAGGATAAGGCGTTCGCGCCGCATCCGACATCCGGTGCACCATGCCTGATGCGACGCTTGTGCGTCTTATCATGCCTACCCAAATATTACCCATTGAAATAACCACGCACCTCACTGCGCTATTCTGGGTTGAACTGCGGATTCGCCAGCATAAAGCCGCCATCCACTATCAACGACTGCCCAGTGGTGTAATTTGCGCCCTCCGAACAAAGCCACACCACCAGGCTGGCAATCTCATGCGTTGCGCCAAAACGCCGCAAGGGAATCGAAGGCTCCGCGCCGGGCTTCACGTCGCCATCATCCATGCCGTTCATTGGCGTGGCGATCGCCCCAGGTGCAACCGCATTCACCAAAATCTTATGCCTGACCAGCTCCAGCGCCATCGCTTTGGTTAACCCGCCGAGCGCATGTTTAGCGGCTGTGTAGGCGCTGGCATCCGGCAACGGCGTATGTTCATGCACCGACGTAATGTTGATGATGCGACCACCCTGCCCTTGTTTCACCATCTGGCGGGCAGCAATTTGCGAGCATAAAAATGCACCATCGACATCAACGGTAAAAATCTTGCGCCACTCATCGAAAGCCATATCAAGAAACGGCGCTTTGGTCATTGCGCCCGCATTATTCACCAGCACATCAATACGCCCCAGCCGTTGAATGAGTTTCTCCAGCGCCAGTGCCCCTTCTGGTAGATTGCCGAGATCCAGCTGCACGATCTCCGCACGTACGCCGTGGCTAACTACCTCACGCGCGGTATCTTTTGCCCCTTCTTCATCTGAGTGCCAGGTAATGCCAATATCAAACCCCTGCTGCGCCAGTAATAACGCGCACTCTTTGCCGATCCCCGAATCGGAGGCGGTAATAATCGCGACCTGTGCCATCGAGTTCTCCACTTAACGCTGAATAAACGTTAAGTATAGAAGGCGCATATCATCAGCGTTTGTAACCCCCGCCCAACGCACCAGTGAGTTGAATGGAGGCATCCAGCCACTGCCCTTGCAATAACAGGCCATTGGCCCGCTCACGCAGCGCGGGGATTCTGGCTTCGCTGACGCGGGAACCCGCAATGATGCCCGCGTTAAAGCGCGCCTGCGCAAGACCTACTACACGCAAGGCATCGCGCTCAATTTGCGCCTGATGCTGGTTTTTCTCCGCCAGTGTCTGAACCTGACTGGCTGCCCGCGCCACGTCATTCACCGCTTCAACCACCGCTTTGTTGTAGCTGGCGATAGACAAGTTGCTTTCGGCTTTTGCGATATCGAGGTTGGCGTTAAGACGACCACTATCGAAAATGGGTAGCGTCAGGCCTGCCGTAACGCCCATTTGCTGCGCGGAATGACGGAACAGATCGCTTAAGTGCAACGCATCCTGTTGCAGGAAGGCCATCAGGTTGATGTCAGGATAAAATGCCGCTTTTGCCGCATCAATAGTGCTTAACGATGACTCAACGTACCAGTGCGCCGCCTGCAAATCTGCCCGCCGGGCCAGTAAGGAGTACCCCAGTTCATCAGGAAGCTGACTTGCCACTTTCGGCAACGCGACCGGATTAAGCTTCAATGCCTTTGTCTGGTGATTTGTAAGTGCGCTTAACCGTGCCTCAATAATTTTCATTTTCCCCGCGACATCGTTGAGCTGCTGCCGGGTTTTGCTGGCATTAATATCGGTTTCCACACCTTCAACTGAAGAAGTAATCCCGTTCTGATATAGCTGGCGATCGGTGGCGATAATGGTGTTCTGCTCTTTTTCGATTTGCTGTAAGACAGTGTTTAACGCCGCCTGGGTTTGCCACTCCCAGTACAGGCGGGCTACGCTGCCAGCCAGCAATTGGCGGGTTTGCTCGCGTTCCGCCGCTCGTGCTTTAACCGTACCCAGGCGAGCAGTTACCTCTGCCCGATTCTTTCCCCAGATATCGAGATGCCAGCCCGCCGTTAAGCCAAAAGTACCGTTGGTGTACCACGGACCGGTCGTACCTGCGGCAGGATCGTTCAGAGCAAACGGCCCCATTAACCCTTCTGCAGACATTTTTTGCCGCTCCATATCCGCAGAAAAGTCGATCTGCGGACCATCCTGAGTAGCAACTGCCTTCGCCTGGGCTTCAGCCAGTTGAATGCGCTGTTCAGCCACCTGCATATCCGGTGCGTTCTGTAGTGCATTGTTAATTAAGGAAGTGAGTTGATTATCGTGATACTCCAGCCACCATTGGCTGTCTGGCCAACCATTTTTCAGCGCCGTGGGTAATGCGGTGTCAACTTGTGCAGCGGGCGTTTGCTGGCTTAACGCCTGGCGGGTTTCATGCATAGGTGCACACCCGGCCAGCATCAGTAACAGCGGAAAACAGGCGATGGCGGGATAAAAGGAATCACGATTCATGGGGGAATAATCAGGTAAGAAAAGGTGCGCGGAGATTACCGTGTGTTGCGATATATTTTTTAGTTTCGCGTGGCAATACATCAGTAGCAATAAAACGACATATCCAGAAAAATATACACTAAGTGAATGATATCTTCCGATTTATCTTAATCGTTTATGGATAGCGGCAAAGGGCTTCGTTTTTTCCTATACTTATTCAGCACTCACAAATAAAGGAACGCCAATGAAAATTATACTCTGGGCTGTATTGATTATTTTCCTGATTGGGCTACTGGTGGTGACTGGCGTATTTAAGATGATATTTTAAAAATCAGATATGGCATATAAGTTGTCAGGTCAGGAACTAGATATTTTGTGTACTTGATTTGCAAACAGCTCCGGTGTTGGTGGCGTCAAAATCGCTGAAGCGTTCCCCGAAGGCCGGGGCAGCCCACATGGATGTGGGCTGAGGGCGCGTCTTACAAGGACGTTACCTCGCGCCCGACCCGGTAGCCGAAGGGGATAAGCTGAAGGTACCGCGCAGCGGCGATTTTGTTCGCCAGAGCCCGGGGGTGCAGGGGGAGGAGGCGATTGTCCTCCCCCTGCGCGCTCCTTGCGCCAGTGGCAATATGTGGCTTAGCTCATGAAAGGAGCGCAACAAGATGATGAAGCTGAATAAGCGATTCATTGTCTCAGATAAGCTGCGATTCCACTATTATCGCAGCTTATCGATATCAATGGCCTGAATAGCCCTTGCAATATCAGGGGAATTATTCAACACCCGAACATGCTGAAATAATTCCGTTGCTTCATCGTATTCTTTACGCAAATAACTCAACCACTGTTTAATCCGCGCAACGTGATATAACCCGGTATCGCCCTGCTTTTCCAGACGGGTATATTTTTGCAGCAAAGCAACCACCTCCGGCCACGGCATTCGCGGTTCGTTATATTTCACCACACGGCTCAGGTTGGGAATATTGAGCGCCCCGCGACCAATCATCACTGCGTCGCAGCCGCTGATCGCCATGCATTGTTGCGCACTCTGCCAGTCCCAGATTTCACCGTTGGCAATCACCGGAATATTAAGCCGCTGGCGAATCTCGCCAATCGCCTGCCAGTCAATATGTTCCGCGCGGTAACCCTGCTCTTTTGTCCGCCCATGTACTACCAGCTCCGTAGCACCAGCCTGTTGAACCGCATCGGCGATTTCAAATTTCTTCTCACCGCTGTCCCAGCCCAGACGCACTTTTACGCTGACAGGCAAATGCGCCGGTACAGCTTCGCGCATCGCTTTTGCACCCTGGTAGATGAGTTCAGGATCTTTCAGTAACGTTGCCCCACCACCGCTACCGTTAACCGTTTTCGACGGGCAGCCGCAGTTAAGATCCACGCCCCAGGAACCTAACTCCACCGCACGGGCGGCGTTCTCTGCCAGCCACTGTGGGAACTGCCCTAACAACTGCACGCGAACCAGCGTACCGGATGGTGTCCGGCTGGCATTTTGTAGCTCAGGGCAAATGCGATGAAAGACTTTTACTGGCAGCAGTTGATCCACCACGCGGACAAACTCGGTGATGCACAGATCGTAGTCGTTAACTTCGGTCAGTAATTCCCGCACCAGAGAGTCAAGTACACCCTCCATCGGAGCCAGTAACACACGCATATCATCACCCGCAAAAAAATGAGGCGCTATGTTAGCGCCTCCGGTCAACGGATTAAAGGTCTGCAAAGAGGGATTGCTGCAAACTGCAATCCCTCTCTATGCTTGATGTATGCCTGAGTTCGCTGCGCATTGCGTAATACCGGGGAGCGAAAAAATAAGCGCTGATTTCTTAATGTGATCGGTAGCACGTTTTACGAATTAATTGTATGATGAATCCATCTCATCTGGGGTGTTGATTATGAGTAAGACACTGAACATTATCTGGCAATATTTACGTGCTTTTGTCCTGATTTATGCCTGCCTGTATGCAGGCATTTTCATTGCTTCCCTGCTACCGGTAACCATTCCGGGCAGCATCATCGGGATGCTGATCCTGTTTGTCCTGCTGGCCTTGCAAATTCTTCCGGCGAAATGGGTCAATCCGGGGTGCTACGTACTGATTCGCTATATGGCGCTATTGTTTGTGCCGATTGGTGTAGGCGTCATGCAATATTTTGATTTGCTCCGCGCACAGTTTGGTCCGGTAGTGGTTTCCTGTGCAGTCAGTACGCTGGTGGTTTTTCTGGTGGTGAGCTGGAGTTCACAACTGGTGCATGGTGAACGTAAAGTCGTAGGTCAGAAAGGATCAGAAGAATGATGGCGAATATCTGGTGGTCATTACCGCTGACGTTGATTGTCTTTTTTGCCGCCCGCAAACTGGCGGCACGGTATAAGTTTCCCCTGCTTAACCCGTTGCTGGTAGCAATGGTGGTGATCATTCCTTTTTTAATGCTGACCGGCATCTCTTACGACAGCTACTTTAAAGGTAGCGAAGTGCTAAACGATCTGCTGCAACCGGCGGTCGTCGCACTGGCCTATCCTTTATATGAGCAGCTACACCAGATCCGCGCGCGCTGGAAATCGATCATCACCATCTGTTTTATCGGCAGCGTGGTTGCGATGGTGACGGGGACTTCTGTGGCATTGTTGATGGGCGCTTCACCGGAAATCGCCGCGTCAATCCTGCCGAAATCAGTCACCACGCCTATTGCAATGGCAGTTGGCGGCAGTATTGGCGGTATTCCGGCAATCAGCGCAGTTTGCGTGATTTTCGTCGGCATCCTCGGCGCTGTGTTTGGTCATACATTGCTTAATGCGATGCGTATTCGTACCAAAGCTGCGCGCGGTCTGGCAATGGGGACAGCCTCGCACGCCCTCGGTACGGCGCGCTGCGCCGAGCTGGATTATCAGGAAGGTGCATTTAGTTCGCTGGCGCTGGTGTTATGCGGGATTATTACTTCGCTGATCGCACCGTTCCTTTTCCCGATTATTCTGGCAGTAATGGGCTAAAATTTGCGATGCGTCGCGCATTTTTGATGTAAGTTTCACGCGTTGCATAATTAATGAGATTCAGATCACATATAAAGCCATAGCGGGTTCGTAAACTGTTATCCCATTACATGATTATGAGGCAACGCCATGCATCCACGTTTTCAAACCGCTTTTGCCCAACTTGCGGATAACTTGCAATCTGCACTGGAACCTATTCTGGCAGACAAGTACTTCCCCGCTTTGTTGACCGGGGAGCAAGTCTCATCGCTGAAGAGCGCAACGGGGCTGGACGAAGACGCGCTGGCATTCGCACTACTTCCGCTGGCGGCGGCCTGTGCGCGTACGCCATTGTCGAATTTTAATGTTGGCGCAATTGCGCGCGGTGTGAGCGGAACCTGGTATTTCGGTGCCAATATGGAATTTATTGGTGCGACAATGCAGCAAACCGTTCATGCCGAACAAAGCGCGATCAGCCACGCCTGGCTGAGTGGTGAAAAAGCGCTTGCAGCCATCACCGTTAACTACACGCCTTGTGGTCACTGCCGTCAGTTTATGAATGAACTGAACAGCGGTCTGGATCTGCGTATTCATCTTCCGGGACGCGAGGCACACGCGCTGCGTGACTATCTACCGGATGCCTTTGGGCCGAAAGATCTGGAGATTAAAACGCTGCTGATGGACGAGCAGGATCACGGCTATGCGCTGACTGGTGATGCGCTTTCTCAGGCGGCGATTGCGGCGGCAAACCGTTCGCACATGCCTTACAGTAAGTCGCCAAGCGGTGTCGCGCTGGAATGTAAAGACGGTCGTATTTTCAGCGGCAGCTACGCTGAAAACGCCGCATTCAACCCGACTCTGCCGCCGTTGCAGGGGGCGTTAATTCTGTTGAATCTCAAGGGTTATGATTACCCGGATATCCAGCGCGCGGTTCTGGCAGAAAAAGCCGATGCGCCGTTGATTCAGTGGGATGCCACCTCCGCAACGCTGAAAGCTCTCGGCTGTCACAATATCGACCGCGTGCTTCTCGCTTAAGCCTGGTGCCGGATGCGGCGTGAACGCCTTGTCCGGCTTGCCAGCCCTTTCCTGGTGTCGAAAATCCCGGCAAACAGTTTGCCGTTTCTTGCGCAAAACCAGCGGGTAAAGTAGCCTGATGGAAATTTTCCTTAGATCGAGTCTCCTGCATGTTAAAGCGCGTGTTCCTCAGCCTGTTAGTCCTGATCGGCTTGCTGCTGTTGACTGTGCTCGGCCTCGATCGCTGGATGAGCTGGAAAACCGCGCCTTATATCTACGACGAATTGCAGGATCTCCCCTACCGCCAGGTCGGTGTGGTGCTCGGCACAGCAAAATATTATCGGACTGGCGTAATTAATCAGTATTATCGCTACCGCATTCAAGGAGCGATTAATGCCTATAACAGCGGTAAGGTAAATTATCTATTACTGAGCGGCGATAACGCATTGCAAAGTTATAATGAGCCGATGACCATGCGCAAAGATTTAATCGCAGCCGGTGTCGACCCATCAGATATTGTTCTCGATTACGCAGGCTTTCGTACGCTGGATTCCATCGTACGTACACGCAAAGTTTTCGATACTAATGATTTCATTATTATCACCCAACGTTTCCACTGTGAGCGGGCATTATTTATTGCGCTGCATATGGGGATTCAGGCTCAGTGTTATGCCGTACCGTCACCGAAAGATATGCTGTCAGTACGTATTCGCGAATTTGCCGCCCGTTTCGGTGCGCTGGCTGACCTTTATATTTTTAAACGTGAACCGCGTTTTTTAGGGCCGCTGGTCCCTATTCCGGCAATGCATCAAGTGCCGGAAGATGCGCAGGGGTATCCCGCTGTCACACCCGAACAGTTACTTGAATTACAAAAGAAACAAGGAAAGTAGTTATGGATGTACAGCAGTTTTTTGTCGTTGCCGTTTTTTTCCTTATCCCGATATTTTGTTTCCGCGAAGCATGGAAAGGCTGGCGCACAGGCGCGATTGATAAACGGGTTAAAAATGCACCGGAACCGGTGTATGTCTGGCGAGCGAAAAATCCCGGACTCTTCTTCGCTTATATGGTGGCATATATCGGCTTCGGAATTTTATCTATCGGCATGATTGTTTATCTTATTTTCTATCGTTAATATTTTCTCTTTTCTGTTAATTATTGAGAATAATTATTACTTCACTCAATAAGCTGCGGATATAACATTCTGAACCGCAGCTATTTGTGAATCCTTTCACAGTTTAAATTTCCCCACGCGCATAGCCTTAATATCAGCACGCAATATTTATTTAGCGTTCGCCTTAATTACTCATAGCATTAAGGAAGATCACATGCCGCAACAAAATTATCTGGATGAACTCACTCCGGCTTTTACGCCTTTACTGGCGATTAAAGAAGCCTCTCGCTGTTTATTATGTCATGACGCTCCCTGTAGTCAGGCTTGCCCGGCACAGACCGATCCGGGGAAATTTATTCGCTCAATCTACTTTCGTAATTTTAAAGGCGCTGCCGAGACAATTCGCGAAAATAATGCCCTCGGTGCCGTTTGTGCCAGAGTGTGCCCGACGGAGAAATTATGCCAAAGCGGTTGTACACGTGCCGGTGTTGATGCTCCCATTGATATCGGTCGCTTACAGCGTTTTGTTACTGATTTTGAACAACAAACTGGGATGGAAATTTATCAGCCCGGTACTAAAACGCTCGGCAAAGTCGCCATTATTGGCGCAGGTCCTGCCGGATTGCAGGCCAGTGTGACGCTGACAAACCAGGGTTATGACGTCACGATCTATGAGAAAGAAGCACAACCCGGTGGCTGGTTGCGTAACGGCATTCCGCAATTCCGGTTACCGCAATCGGTGCTGGATGCAGAAATCGCCCGTATAGAAAAAATGGGCGTGACCATTAAGTGCAATAACGAAATCGGTAAAACACTCACCCTGGAGCAGCTGAAAGCGGAAAACCGCGCGGTACTGGTCACCGTAGGGTTATCGAGCGGTTCCGGGTTATCGCTGTTTGAGCATAGCGACGTTGAGATTGCCGTTGACTTCCTGCAACGTGCACGACAGGCGCAAGGCGATATCAGCATTCAACAAAGCGCATTAATTATCGGCGGCGGTGATGTCGCGATGGACGTAGCCAGCACGCTGAAAGTTCTCGGCTGTCAGGCGGTAACCTGCGTAGCGCGTGAAGAGTTAGATGAGTTTCCGGCAAGCGAAAAAGAGTTTACCAGCGCCAGAGAGCTGGGCGTTTCGATCATCGATGGATTTACACCAGTAGCCGTGGAAGGCAATAAAGTCACCTTTAAGCATGTTCGTTTACCGGGTGAACTAACGATAGCGGCGGACAAAATTATTCTCGCTGTAGGTCAACATGCCGAACTTGCTGCTTTTTCCGCACTGGAACCGCAACGTAACACCATCGAAACGCAACATTACCAGACCCGCGACCCGCAAGTCTTTGCTGCTGGCGATATTGTTGAGGGTGACAAAACCGTGGTCTATGCAGTGAAAACCGGGAAAGAAGCCGCCGGGGCGATTCATCACTATTTAGAGGGAGCTTGCTCATGTTAACGAAAGATCTTTCGATTACTTTTTGCGGCGTGAAGTTTCCCAACCCGTTCTGCCTTTCTTCTTCGCCGGTAGGCAACTGCTATGAGATGTGCGCCAAAGCCTACGACACAGGTTGGGGCGGCGTGGTGTTTAAAACGATCGGTTTTTTTATCGCCAACGAAGTCTCGCCGCGTTTTGATCATCTGGTGAAAGAAGATACCGGTTTTATCGGCTTCAAAAATATGGAGCAGATTGCTGAACATCCGTTGGAAGAGAATCTGGCCGCCCTGCGTCGGCTGAAAGAAGATTACCCGGACAAAGTATTGATCGCTTCAATCATGGGCGAAAATGAGCAGCAATGGGAAGAGCTGGCGCGTCTGGTGCAAGAAGCTGGCGCGGATATGATCGAGTGTAACTTCTCCTGTCCGCAAATGACTTCTCATGCGATGGGTAGCGATGTCGGGCAAAGCCCGGAGCTGGTAGAAAAATATTGTCGGGCAGTAAAACGTGGTTCCACGCTGCCAATGCTGGCGAAGATGACGCCGAATATTGGTGATATGTGCGAAGTGGCGCTGGCGGCGAAGCGCGGCGGCGCAGATGGCATTGCGGCGATTAACACCGTTAAATCCATCACCAATATCGATCTTAATCAGAAAATTGGTATGCCGATCGTTAACGGTAAATCGAGTATTTCCGGATATTCCGGTAAAGCGGTAAAACCGATCGCCCTACGCTTTATTCAGCAAATGCGCACCCATCCAGAACTGCGCGATTTCCCGATCAGCGGTATCGGCGGCATTGAAACCTGGGAAGATGCGGCGGAGTTTTTATTGCTCGGTTCAGCGACGTTGCAGGTGACCACCGGCATTATGCAGTACGGGTATCGGATAGTGGAAGATATGGCAAGCGGGTTGTCGCATTATCTCGCCGATCAAGGGTTTGATTCGTTGCAGGAGATGGTAGGTCTGGCGAATCACAATATTGTCCCGGCGGAAGATTTAGACCGCAGTTATATTGTCTATCCCCATATCAATCTTGATAAATGTGTTGGCTGTGGACGCTGTTATATTTCCTGTTACGACGGCGGTCACCAGGCGATGGAATGGAGCGAGAAAACCCGCACACCGCATTGTAATACCGAGAAATGCGTGGGTTGTCTGCTTTGTGGTCACGTCTGCCCGGTAGGTTGTATTGATCTTGGGGAAGTGAAGTTTAAGAAAGGCGAGAAAGAACACCCGGTAACGTTGTAAAACCAGCGACGCATCCGGCATTTAGTTCCTGTCGCCAGATGCGGCGTGAATGCCTTACCCGGCATACAAAACAATATAAATCAGTATGTTGTGCTCATTGTAGGCCGGATAAAACGCGCCAGCGTTGCATCCGGCATTTGGCTCCTGTCGCCGGATGCGGCGTAAACGCCTTATCCGGCCTACAAAACCACACAGATCATGATGTTATGTGCGTTTATGAACGAATGCGGACCACATTCACATCATTTCTTACGCGCGTATTTCAGTGAATCCAGCGCCACGGCAAAGATAATAATTGCCCCTTTGATGATGTACTGCCAGTACGGGTTTACGCCGATGTACGTCAGGCCATAGTTGATGACGGTAAAAATAATCACCCCGGTCACCACGCCAATCACCGTCCCTACACCGCCGCTGAACGATACGCCGCCTACCACGCACGCTGCGATAGCATCCAGCTCATACATGAAGCCGAGGTTGTTGGTGGCAGAGCCGATACGTCCGGCTTCTAACATCCCGCCGAAGGCATAGAACACACCAGACAACGCGTAGATCATCAGCAGGTTCAGGCCGACGTTGACACCAGATACTTTCGCCGCTTCCGGGTTACCGCCAATGGCAAAAATGTTCTTGCCGAAGCGGGTTTTGTTCCATAACACCCAGACAAACACCACCGCAATCAACGCATAGAAGGTGATGTAAGAGAGACGGAAACTCCCCAGCGCAATAAAGCCTTGGGCAAAAGTGGAGAAACCACTGTCAAAACCGGAAATTGGCGACGCCCCGACAAAGTCGTAATAGAGCGAGTTAATGCCGTAGACGATAATCATCGTACCGAGCGTGGTAATGAACGGCGTCACGTTGAGATAGGCGATAATCAAGCCGTTGATCAAACCGATCACCGCACCAATGGCACAGACAATCAGAATAACCAGCGCAATCGGCATCGTCGCCATTTCCGGGAACACTTTGTTGGCGTTATCCATGGACTGCAATAACGTCGCTGCTACTACTGCCGCCAGCCCCACCTGGCGACCTGCGGAAAGGTCAGTCCCCTGGGTGACAATTAACCCTGCCACACCAAGCGCGATAATAATACGCACCGATGACTGGGTGAGAATATTACTTAAGTTCAACAGACTTAAAAATGTTGGGTCCTGGAAAATAATAATCGCCAGCAAAACTAAAAGAACGACGTAAATACCGCCCTCTTTCAGGTAAGTAAGAAAACTTTTCTTATTTAACGCACTCATGGGAAGCCCCTAATCTTAAAGGTGCAAAGACGCAAGACGCAGAATTTCGCTTTGCGTTGTTGTTTTTGTATCGACAATTCCGGAAACGAGACCATTGCTCATGACCAGAATACGGTCTGTTATCCCTAACAACTCTGGCATTTCGGAGGAGATAATAATAATCCCCTTGCCTTTCTTCGCCAGTTCGGCAATTAACTGATAAATCTCAAACTTAGCCCCAACATCAATACCGCGCGTCGGTTCATCGAGCATTAATATTTCTGGTTGCGTTAACAGCCAGCGACCAATAATCACTTTTTGCTGATTACCACCGGAGAGCGAACCAATTTGCGTCCGATGCCCCGGTGTTTTTACCCGCATCGAATCAATCACCCACTGGGTATCGCTTTTCATCCGCGAGTTATCCAGTAAACCAACTTTATTTTTATAGTTGCGGATATTGGAAATTAACGAGTTAAAGCCAATATCCAGATAGGCATAAATTCCCGTTGAGCGGCGCTCTTCAGTTACCAGTGCAAATCCGTGGTTTATGGCTTCGTTGGCATTATGGTTATTGATCTTTTTGCCGTGCAACGTAATGGTGCCAGCCGATTTCTCGCGAATACCAAATAACGTCTCAACAATATCGGTACGTTTCGCTCCCACCAGACCGGCAATACCGAGGATCTCCCCTTTATGCAGATCAAACGAGACATCGCGAATCGACGGCTGGCGCAGCGACGTCAGGTTACGCACTTCCAGAATCACTTCGCCCGGCTTGTTTTCTTTGTCAGGGAAACGCTGGTTAAGAGAACGCCCAACCATCATGGCGATGATTTTGTCCATCGTCAGTCCTGCCAGCGGTTCGGTAGCGATCCACTGACCGTCGCGCAATACGGTAACTTCATCACATAACTGGAAGATTTCTTCCATTTTATGCGAGATATAAACAATACCGCAGCCGCGCTCTTTTAATTTACGAATAATAGTGAACAGATGATTGACCTCTTTTTCGGTTAACGAAGAAGTCGGTTCATCCATAATCACAATTTTCGCGTTATAGGAAAACGCTTTGGCGATTTCGATCATCTGCATTTGCGAAACAGATAATGTACCGACGCGCGCACGCGGATCGATATCAATATCCAGTTCATCAAAAATCGCTTTGGTTTCGCGGTACATTTTGTCCTGATCGACAAACATGCCTTTGGTGGGATATCGCCCCAGCCACATGTTGTCCATCACCGAACGTTGTAATACCAGGTTTAACTCCTGATGTACCATCGAAATACCATTTTCCAGTGCTTCTTTGGCGGAATGGAAATCGATCTCTTTACCCTGGAATAAAATGGTGCCGGAGTCTTTTTGATAAATACCAAACAGGCATTTTAATAATGTCGATTTTCCTGCACCGTTTTCCCCCATTAATGCATGGATAGAATGTGGCCGGACTTTTAAGTTAACGTTATCAAGTGCCTTAACACCAGGAAAAGACTTGTTGATACCGCTCATTTCCAACAAGTATTCACCTGATGACGGAGTCGTTGAGCTGACCATATAATTTTACCTTGTTGGTCATACAATAAGGGCGCAGTAAACGACTGCGCCCAATCAGTCTTATTTCTTGCTGAATTCAGCCAGGTTGTCTTTATCTACGCCAACATAAGGTACGCGGACCACTTTGTTGTCGATTTTCCAGTTGGTGCCATCAGCCGCACCTTTGCCATCGGCCAGGTTTTTCGCCAGATCAAAGGTCGCTTTCGCCTGGTTGTTAGCATCGTTCAGTACGGTGCCCGCCAGTGCACCGGATTTCACCAGCGCCAGCGCTTCTGGCAGCGCATCGACGCCAAACACCGGAATGCTGGACTTGTTGTGTGCTTTCAGTGCTTCTACCGCGCCCATTGCCATCGCGTCGTTGTTGGCGATAACCACCTCGATTTTGTTGGCGTTCGGGCCAGACAGCCAGGCGTCCATCTTATCTTTCGCCTGAGCGGTATCCCACATAGCGGTATCTAACTGTAACTGTTCAGTTTTAATGCCTTTGTCGTTCAATTCTTTAATCACGTAAGTGGTACGTGCTTCTGCATCCGGATGCCCCGGCTCACCTTTCAGCAGTACGAATTGAATCTGACCGTCTTTGTTCAGATCCCAACCCTGATTCGCCGCCCAGTGTTTAGCAATCAAATCGCCCTGAATAATGCCGGACTCTTTGGAGTCAGTGCCAACGTAGTAGGCTTTGTCGTAGCTATCCAGCGCCTTACGAGACGGTTCTTTGTTGAAGAAAACCACCGGCACGTTTTGCCCACGCGCTTTCTCAATCACCGTACCCGCAGCTGCCGGGTCAACCAGGTTGATTGCCAGTGCCTTCACCCCTTTCGCCAGCAATACGTCGATCTGATCGTTCTGCTTGGACTGGTCATTCTGAGAATCATTCATCAGCAGCTGAACATCTGGCGCGGCTTTCGCATCTTGCTCAATAGCCTTGCGCACTACAGACATAAAGTTATCGTCGTACTTATAGATTGTTACACCAATGCGAGTATCAGCAGCGTGTGCAGCGGCACCGAATAACATGCTGGCCATCACAGCAGACAGGGTTAACACCTTCTTATTCATGGTATCTCCGGTTTTTCTTATGCAGGGTAGTGCTTGAGATAAATGCTCGGCGGGGCAGTAGAGTTAATGAAGTGTTACTGAACGCCGAAGCTCACTTTTTAAAATTCGTTCTTCCATGCCCGGTAACGCTCCAGAAAACGGCTTTAATTGTTGTTATGACGCTATTACCTCGGTGAAAGTGATTATTCACTGTTACATATGGGTTACAACGTTAAAACGGTGCAATCATAGCCATCACATTGTTAAGATACTGTGAAATCACTCACAGATTGAAAGCGGTTACATCGCCTGATTTGTTGAGTTAGTGATCGCCGCCGCATTCTGGCGTGTTGCGACAGAATGGCGACGCACTAACGTCGGCATAAAACAGTGGCTGGCACGAGGATCAATATTGTCTGCTGCCCCCTGCAAGGCCAGTTCGGTAGCTAATTTAGCCATTGAAGCAATGGGATAACGCACGGTCGTTAATTGCGGGTCGGTGTAACGGGCGATGGGAATATCATCGAAACCGATGATTGAGAGATGTAGCGGAATCGCAATGCCATTATCTTTTAATGCTGTCAGTGCGCCAGCAGCCATATTGTCGTTATAAGCAAATACAGCGGTTAGTTGTAGATTGCGCCCCAGCAGTTCAACCATCGCCGCCTCACCGCCCGGCATGTCCGGCGTACCAGTGCCAATCCAGCTTTCCGGCGGAATAATATCCTGCTCTTTCAACGCACTCATCCAGCCTGCTTTACGCATGGCGTCATCTTCAATGCCGTGGCTGGAAGAAAGATAACCAATACGTTGATGACCGTTATTCAGCAACATGCGCGTCGCCATTCGGGCACCGCTGAGATTATCCAGGCAAACGCAACGATGGGCGTACCCCGGCACAACGCGGTTGATTAACACCATACCAGGAATGTTATCCATAAATTGTGCCAGTTCATCGTCACTCAATGCTTTTGAGTGAACAATCAACGCATTACAACGCTGGCGAATTAACACCTCAATGGCGTGACGCTCTTTTTCCGCTTCATGATAGCTATTGCCGATTAGCACGTATTTCTGATGCTGCTGGGCGACCAGATCCACCGCTTTTACCAGCGCGCCGAAAAAAGCATCAGAAACGTCCATCACCACCACGCCAATGGTGTCGCTAACCTGAGTTGCCAGCGCCTGGGCATTGGCGTTTGGCCGATAATCCAGCTCACTCACAGCTTTCATTACTGCTTCACGCGTGTCGGCACTGACCAGCGTGCTGTTATTGAGCACCCGGGAAACCGTTGCCACAGAGACGCCAGCCTGACGCGCTACATCACGAATGGTGATCATATTCACTACCTGTTATGAGATTGCAGTAAATGACTGCTTGCTGGCGGCTATTTTGTCAGCACTGAATACAGGACTTCGTGAATCGAGTCACAGCAATGGAAACGGTTACAGCCGTTTTGTTAACGAATGTGATCCAGATCGTTATCTTGATGTTTTAGATATTGTCGGTCCGGCAGCACGCAAAGTTAACTGACGCCAGAGCCATTCCACCGGCCCCTGGCGGAAGTAACGCAGCCAGATAACAGAGAAGAAGATATTCGCCAGCCATACCGGAATAACAAACGCCAGCAGCTCCAGACGGTCAAACTGCATAAACAAACTGAGGTGGTAAAAAAGCGTAGTACAAATCAGCGTTTGCAATAGATAGTTGGTCAGTGCCATCCGTCCGACACAGGCGATTGCCAGCACCAGCTTAAAGCGGCTTAATTGCGGCCAGAAGCCATAAAACAGCGACGCATAGCCAATCGCCTGAAACGGCGCACTCAGTTCCCGCGGCATTTGAAGTAAGAAGGCACACCAGCGATACGCCCAGTCCAGCTGCCATTGCAGGGCGATGGCAGGAAGGTTAATGATCACCCCAATCGCCACCAGCACAAAACCAGTACGACGATAGTGACGTAAGCTGAACTGCCCTTTCAGCCAGCCGCTGCGCATCAGCGCCGCACCAATGAGCATCATCCCTGCCAGTTGCCAGCCATACTGTGCGCCCAGTGCCAGTAAACTGTTGCCAACACCATCGGCACGATTATTGATCGCTTCAACACCACCGTGAAGCTTCCAGTATTTTTCATACAAAATAGCCGATGCATCCGGCGTCCAGGCGCGGCTGGTCTGGCTGTCGGAAATCAGCCCCAATAACAGCAAAACGCCAAGCCCCACCAGATAAAGCATGACGCCTGTATTAAACAGGCTTTTTACCGATGGCGCATCGCGCACCAGCCGCCAGCAGATTAAGCCCACCAGTCCGTAAGCCAGCAGAATATCGCCGTCCCAGAACAATAAACCGTGAATAAAGCCCAGCAAGACTAACAGCGTTAACCGCGACTGGATCCAGCGTCTGCCACGGGGCAGCAACATTTGCAGGCCCGCACCAAACAGCAGCGCAAAAAGCGTGAGGAATTTCACCTGGCCGATGAGATCGAGAAATGCCCAGGTCCATGCATCCTGCGGCGTAATAGCGCCGTACCAGGCGGGATTGAGATAAGCCGCCTTTGGTAGCCCAAAGGCGCTGATGTTTAATAGCAGGATCCCCAGAATGGCGACGCCGCGAACAAAATCGAGCGTGACGTTGCGCTCCATGGCTCCTGCCTTTTAATCAGTTGTGATGACGCACAGCGCGCAGAAACTCGTGGCGCGTATTCTGACTGGATTTGAACAATCCACCAAGAGAGGTCGTTGTTGTGGCACTGGTTGCGTCGCGGATGCCACGCGCTTTCACGCAGTAATGCACCGCGTCGATAGAGACAGCCACGTTATTGGTGCCCAGCAGCGTTTGTAGCGCAATGAGAATTTGCTGCGTCAGACGTTCCTGCACCTGCGGACGCTGGGCAAAGAACTGCACGATGCGGTTAATTTTTGACAGACCGATCACCGAATCTTTCGGGATATAAGCCACCGTCGCTTTGCCATCTATGGTAACAAAATGGTGTTCACAGGTGCTGGTCAGGGTGATATCGCGCACGGTGACCATTTCATCGACCTTCATTTTGTTTTCAATGAGGGTGATTTTCGGGAAATTGGCGTAATCCAGACCGGAGAAAATTTCATCGACATACATTTTAGCGATGCGATGCGGCGTTTCCATCAAACTGTCATCAGCCAGGTCGAGATTCAGCAGCTGCATGATTTCGGTCATATGACCAGCAATAAGGCTTTTGCGCGTTTCGTTATCCATTTCATGCACGGGCGGGCGCAGCGGTGTTTCCAGTCCTCGCGCAACTAACGCTTCATGAACCAGGGCCGCTTCTTTACTGAGTGATGGCATTTATGATTTCTCCTGCAGGTGTGACGCCTCCGCCCTGCGTGGGGGCAAAGTTATTAAGCTGATTTACAGCCTGATTATTGTGCGTGAGGCGGCGCACATAATCCAGTATTCACAGCGATAATTATTGTAATTGCCGCTGCCTTTCATCAGCAGATGTTAAAACATCGTTATGCAAATACGGAAGTGAAAGTTACTCACAGCACATTGAATAAACGGTATGATGAAGAAATTGCAAACAACACAACAAGGAGCCACGCATGGAAATGCTCGAAGAGCACCGCTGTTTTGAAGGCTGGCAGCAACGCTGGCGACACGACTCCAGTACCTTAAACTGCCCGATGACGTTCAGTATCTTTCTCCCACCACCTCGTGATCACACCCCGCCACCAGTGCTGTACTGGCTTTCCGGATTAACCTGCAATGACGAGAACTTCACCACCAAGGCGGGTGCCCAGCGCGTGGCGGCGGAACTGGGGATTGTACTGGTAATGCCAGACACCAGCCCGCGCGGCGAACAGGTTGCCAACGACGATGGCTACGATTTAGGCCAGGGCGCGGGGTTTTATCTTAACGCCACGCAACCACCGTGGGCGACGCATTACCAGATGTATGATTATCTGCGCGATGAATTACCGGCACTGATTCAGTCGCAATTTAATGTCAGCGACCGCTGCGCTATTAGCGGTCATTCCATGGGTGGTCACGGCGCGCTGATTATGGCGCTGAAAAATCCGGGTAAATACACCAGCGTTTCCGCCTTTGCGCCAATTGTGAATCCGTGCAGCGTCCCGTGGGGAATCAAAGCGTTTAGCACTTATTTAGGTGAGGACAAAAATGCATGGCTGGAATGGGACAGTTGCGCGTTGATGTATGCCAGTAACGCGCAGGATGCAATCCCGACGCTTATTGATCAGGGTGATAATGATCAGTTTCTTGCTGACCAACTGCAACCTGCAGTACTGGCAGAAGCCGCGCGCCAGAAAGCGTGGCCGATGACGCTGCGTATTCAGCCGGGATATGATCACAGTTACTACTTCATCGCCTCTTTTATAGAGGATCACCTGCGCTTCCATGCGCAGTATTTACTGAAGTGAAAGTCCGCCCGGTTCGCCGGGCATCTTCTCATCAGAAGCGATAATCCACTGCCATAAAGTAACGACGTCCGTCTTCGTTATAGCTGTAGTCGTCACGACTGAGATCCTTGTCGCCAAGGTTCAGCACGCCTGCACGCAGTTTGACGTCTTTAGTCACCTGCCAGGCCGCGCCGGTATTCCAGATGGTATAACCGCCCGGTGTTTTAGCCGTCGCGCTGTCGGCGCGTTTCTGCCCGGTATAGTGACCAGAAACATAGAATGACCAGTCTTCCAGCGCCAGCGGTTTCCAGTCCAGCGTACCGTTAGCAGTATGGAACGGCAGATCGGATAGCGGTTTGTTTTCGCCGTTGCTGACATCACGACCATCGTTGTAGGTGTAGTTGATCGACAGTTTCCATTCATCGTTGAACGGAATTTTCAGTTCGGTTTCCACGCCCTGAATACGTGCTTTGTTAACGTTGTAGTAGCTAAATACCGGTATGCGCCGTCCGTTAGCGCCCGTCTCAAAACCGACAAAGTTTTGGTAGCCCGGTGCAGCGTTGACGTCAGACGTACGGCTAATGCTGATACGATCTTTCACATCGTTACGGAAAACGGTAACGCTGGATTCAACCCCTTCCAGCCAGCCTTCTTCGCCCATGTAGTAAAGCCCCAGTTCCCAACTTTCGCTGGTTTCTGGTTTCAGATCCGGGCTACCCACAATCTTACATGCGCCACGGCAGGAATTGCTCGTCCAGTCAGGGCTAAGTTGCAACAGAGAAGGTGCTTTAAATGCCGTCGCCCAGCCCCCTTTCACCGTTACGGTGTCGGTGGCGTTATAAACCAGGTAGGCACGCGGACTCCAGTGTTCACCGTAGGTTTCGTGATCGTCCATACGCACGCCGGTCGTCAGCGCCAGCGGCTCGAAGATCCGCCATTCATCTTCCACAAACAGCGCGTACTGGCTGGCAGACGTTTTGGAGCTGGTTCCCCCGGTCAGGTTCACCGCATCGCTAAGTTTGTCGTGACGCCATTCACCGCCAACCGTGAGAAACTGATTAATCGCCGTCAGCGGCAACGTGTATTTGCCGTCGACCGTATTGCTTTCGGAAGTTATCGGGCTGCTGTTGCCAGGGTTTTTGTTCTCGACTTTCTCACCGTAGTATTTCAGTTCGCTGGTGCCGTAATCCCAACGCCCATTATGGCTGACGGAGTAGTTCTGGCGTTCCAGGCGGTTTTTGTCCAGCGAGTCGGAATCACGATCCTGACGGTCGAAACCGTATCCGGCAGTAAAATCGTGATTTTGATTCGGTGTCCAGGCAAATTCGACATTGCCGTCGCGGCTGGAGAATCCTTCAATACGCGGCGTTTCTCCGGTATCGGTGGTCGTTGAGTTTTGCGGGTCATCCTTTTCACGTTTTGCCAGGCTGCCGTAAGCTTTCATTCCCAGCACGCCGTCAATTAATGGTCCGCTGGTAAAGAACTGACCGTTATAGGTATCACCGCGATCGCGATGTTCCTGAACGGTGGTATCGACGGTAACGGTGCCCGACCATTTCTGACCGATTTTTTTGGTGATGATATTCACTACACCGCCGAGCGCATCGGAACCGTACAGCGACGACATCGGGCCACGGACCACTTCAATACGTTCGATGGAATCGACCGGGATCCAGTTCAGATCGAAATCATTGTGGCGGAAGACGGCATTGCGGGAGTTAACGCGTTTACCGTCGACAAGAATCAGGGTGTAGCTGCTGTCCAGACCACGAATACTTACGCCCTTACGGTTATCCCCTTCGTTCGTCAGTTGTACGCCAGGCACTTCTTTGAGGACATCCTTCAGATTCTGTACCGGTTTTCGCTGCAGGTCTTCCTGGGTAATGACGCTGATACTGGCGGGAGCATCTTTAAGGTTTTGTTCAACGGAAGATGCAGTGACAACCATCGTTTCGCCATCATCATCGACCGCTAACACAGGCCATGCACAAGAAATAGCGGACAAACACAGCCCGACCCGTACGAAAGGGTTCAACCTAAACATTCCATATCTCCATGAGGTAACTACGAAAATAAAATGGGTATCGCTCACATCTTCTTTACGTCCCCTTGCGTACGGCAGCATCGCGGTGGACTTATTTGTATGCAGGTGATCATCCCAGAAAGCCGGAACAGCCTCTGATTTGTCAGCCTTTTTTGATTGCGGCGTAACGATAATGCAAACGATAACAATTATCAATCCAAATGTTAAATTTTATATCCGCATGATTTGTCAGGGAAATGGAATTGAAAAAGCCCTCTCGGTTGAGAGGGCTTAGCAAGGAAGGGAGGAAACTTATTTCTTATCGTTCTGCGGGAACTTCATTTCGCTGTAGCGTACGAAGTGAGTTCCTTTAATCAGCTTATAGCCGAACCAAATAATCAGGAACAGCGGGATACCAATATACGTTGCCGCTACGCCGCCCCAGTCAATGGTATCTTTCAGGAACGCTTCGTAGTTCTGGCCCAAAGTGATAATCAGACACAGAATGAATGCGAAGATCGGCCCCAGTGGGAAGAAACCTGAACGGTACGGCAGATCGTTAATGTCGTGTCCCTGCAATACGTACCCGCGACGGAAACGATAGTGGCTAATGGCAATCCCCAGCCAGGCGATAAAACCCGTCATCCCGGAGGTGTTCAGCAGCCACAGGTATACCGTCTGGTTGCCAAACATGGAGGTCAGGAAGCACAAACCGGCAATCACCGTCGTCGCATACAGCGCATTACGCGGCACGCCACCACGCGACAGTTTAGCGAAAATGCGCGGCGCTTTACCGTCACACGCCAGGGTGTACAGCATACGAGTAGACGCATACATACCGGAGTTACCCGCTGACAGCACCGCCGTCAGAATAACTGCGTTCATCACCGCCGCCGCAGAGAGCAGACCCGCGTGCTGGAACACCAGGGTGAACGGACTGACGCTGATGTCTTTAACATCGTTACGCAGCAGGCTCGGATCGGTGTACGGAATAATCAGGCTGATAATCAGGATCGCGAACACATAGAACAACAGGATTCGCCAGAATACCTGACGTACCGCGCGTGGAATGTTTTTCGCCGGATCTTCGGACTCGCCTGCAGCAATACCGATCAGCTCGGTTCCCTGGAAAGAGAAGCCGACAATCATAGCTACGCCGATCATCGCCGCAAAACCACCAGCAAACGGCGCTTCGCCGATTGTCCAGTTGCTCCAGCCCGCAGGCTGCGCGCCTTTGAAGATACCGATAATCATCAGCACGCCAACGATGATAAAGACAATAACTGTCGTGACTTTGATCAGTGAGAACCAGTATTCCGCTTCACCAAAGCCGCGAACAGAGATGTAGTTCAACAGGAAGATAACGCCGAGGAACAACGCACTCCAGATCCAGCCCGGTGTATCCGGGAACCACCAGCTCATGACCAGCTGTGCTGCAACCAGGTCAACGGCAATAGTCACCGCCCAGTTGTACCAGTAGTTCCAGCCCAGCGCGAAGCCAAAGCCTTCTTCAACATAGTTCTGACCGTACGTGGCAAACGAACCGGAAACCGGCATATATGCAGCCAGTTCACCGAGACTGGTCATCAGGAAGTAAACCATCAGGCCAATCAGCATATACGAGAGCAATGCCCCGCCCGGACCTGCCTGAGAAATCGTTGCGCCAGAGGCAACAAAAAGACCTGTACCGATGGAACCGCCAATGGCAATCATCGTCAGGTGACGCGCCTTCAATTCACGGCGTAAGCCCGGCGCTTCTGTAGTTTTAGTTTCGGAACCCATACAAAAATGCTATCCATCTTAAAAATGAGGCGCGATTGTAGCAGACGATTGGCAATCCTTCCGGCAGAAATACACGGTTATAAGACACCTTCATGATCGCCCAGGGATTATAAGTAAAGCAGCCAATCTCTTTTCTGGCGAATGCATGCTGAGGGCGCTGCGTCACGAAATCGACACAGCACCAGCATGTTCTTGTACAGCACCTTAACGCGGTACATTCGCGGGATCGCAATAGTCCAGAAAGCGCCGTAGCGCGTTGGAAAGGTGTTTTTGCCGATGATGTATACGCCACAACGTACGCATCAGGCGCGGCAGAGGGACCGCAACTTCACTTAATGTGCCTGCCTGCAATTGATCTTCAATCACCCGTCGCGACAGGCAACTAATTCCCAACCCATGACGCACCGCATGTTTGATTGCCTCGGAGTTACCTAATTCCATCGCCATCTCAAACTTCGGTAAATGTGACAGCAACAGATAATCGACAATCTCCCGCGTGCCGGAACCGCGTTCACGCAGGATCCACGGCGCAGCGGCCAGCTGTTCTAAGGTGACCGGACCACGAGCCAACGGCGAAGTCGGCGCGGCGAAAACCACCAGCTCGTCTTCCAGCCACGGTTCAGAAATGATTTCAGTGCTGTGGCACGGTCCTTCAATAAAGCCAATATCAACGCGGAAATCCAGCACCGCTTGCATCACGTCCTGGCTATTCCCAACGCTAAGTTCAATCGGCAACTGCGGATAATCATGGCGATAACGGGCGATAACTGCAGGTAGAATGTAGTTACCGATGGTACTACTGGCATAGATACGAATCGCGCCGTTGTCTTCGCGAAACAGTTGTTCGATTTCAACCGCCTGTTCAAGCAGTGCCAACGCTCGCGGATAGAGCAGCCGCCCGTGTTCATTAACAACCAGTCTTTTCCCCACGCGATCAAACAGTTGAACGCCAAGCTGCCCTTCCAGGTCGGTCAAGGCTGCGCTCACTGCTGATTGCGACAACGCCAGCATCACCGACGCCTGGGTGGTTGATCCACTTTTCAATACTTCTGCAAAAACTTCCAACTGCCGGAGGGTGATGTGCATAGTCGCTTACCACTTATAAAGATTAATTATAAATATATAATCAATTTTATTTTTAAACCAGTTAGTCGTAACCTTATGCCCGGTTAAAGGAGAGGGTTATGACGAATATCACCTTACAGAAACAACATCGTACACTGTGGCATTTTATTCCGGGGTTAGCCCTGAGTGCAGTTATCACCGGGGTCGCCCTGTGGGGTGGTTCCATTCCCGCGGTTGCGGGTGCCGGGTTTAGTGCCCTCACCCTCGCAATCTTGTTGGGGATGGTTTTAGGCAACACCATTTACCCGCACATCTGGAAAAGCTGTGACGGTGGTGTGCTGTTTGCCAAGCAATATTTATTACGTCTGGGTATCATTCTTTATGGCTTCCGTCTGACGTTCTCGCAAATTGCCGATGTCGGTATCAGTGGGATCATCATTGACGTGTTGACGCTGTCCAGTACCTTCCTGCTGGCTTGCTTCCTGGGGCAGAAAGTGTTTGGTCTGGATAAGCACACCAGCTGGTTGATCGGTGCCGGTAGCAGTATCTGTGGTGCTGCCGCGGTACTGGCGACTGAGCCGGTAGTGAAAGCAGAAGCCAGTAAAGTAACCGTGGCTGTTGCAACCGTTGTTATCTTCGGGACCGTCGCGATTTTCCTCTACCCGGCGATATATCCGCTGATGTCTCAATGGTTTAGTCCGGAAACTTTCGGTATCTACATTGGTTCTACTGTGCACGAAGTGGCGCAGGTGGTGGCGGCAGGTCATGCCATCAGCCCGGATGCAGAAAACGCAGCAGTTATTTCCAAAATGCTGCGCGTGATGATGCTGGCTCCGTTCCTCATCCTGCTGGCGGCGCGTGTTAAACAGCTGTCTGGGACGAACAGCGGCGAGAAAAGCAAAATCACTATTCCGTGGTTTGCCATCTTGTTCATCGTCGTTGCCATCTTTAACTCGTTCCACCTGTTACCGCAGAGCGTGGTGAACATGCTGGTAACGCTGGATACCTTCCTGCTGGCAATGGCGATGGCGGCGCTGGGTCTGACCACTCACGTCAGCGCGCTGAAAAAAGCCGGGGCGAAACCTCTGCTGATGGCACTGGTACTGTTTGCCTGGCTGATTGTTGGTGGTGGTGCGATTAACTATGTGATTCAAAGCGTCATCGCATAAACCACTACATCTTGCTCCTGTTAACCCGCTATCATTACCGTTTTCCTCCAGCGGGTTTAACAGGAGTCCTCGCATGAAATACATTGGAGCGCACGTTAGTGCTGCTGGCGGTCTGGCAAATGCCGCAATTCGCGCCGCCGAAATCGACGCAACCGCGTTTGCCTTGTTCACCAAAAACCAACGTCAGTGGCGTGCCGCACCGCTCACGACGCAAACCATCGATGAATTCAAAGCCGCCTGTGAAAAATATCACTACACATCGGCGCAAATTCTTCCCCACGACAGTTATCTGATTAACCTCGGACATCCGGTTGCTGAAGCTCTGGAAAAATCGCGCGATGCCTTTATAGATGAAATGCAGCGTTGCGAACAGCTGGGGCTTTCTTTGCTCAACTTCCACCCTGGCAGCCATCTGATGCAGATTTCAGAAGAGGATTGCCTTGCGCGTATTGCCGAATCCATCAACATTGCGCTGGATAAAACTCAAGGTGTCACCGCGGTGATTGAAAACACCGCCGGTCAGGGCAGTAACTTAGGGTTTAAATTCGAACATCTCGCGGCGATTATCGACGGCGTGGAAGATAAATCCCGCGTCGGCGTCTGCATTGATACCTGCCATGCTTTCGCTGCCGGGTATGATTTGCGTACTCCTGCCGAATGCGAGAAAACGTTCGCTGATTTTGCCCGTATTGTAGGCTTTAAGTATCTGCGCGGGATGCACCTCAACGATGCGAAAAGCACCTTTGGCAGCCGCGTTGACCGTCATCATAGCCTCGGCGAAGGCAATATCGGTCATGATGCGTTCCGCTGGATCATGCAGGACGACCGTTTCGACGGCATTCCGCTGATCCTTGAAACCATCAACCCGGATATCTGGGCAGAAGAGATCGCCTGGCTGAAAGCGCAACAAACTGAAAAAGCGGTGGCCTGATCGATGAACGACAGGGAAAAACAGATTCTTAAAATTTTACGGCGTAACCCGCTGATTCAACAGAATGAAATCGCCGATATTCTGCAAATCAGCCGCTCACGTGTTGCCGCTCATATTATGGATTTGATGCGCAAGGGTTTGATTAAAGGCAAAGGATATATCCTTACCGAGCAGGATTACTGTGTGGTTGTGGGTGCAATCAATATGGATATTCGCGGAATGGCGGATATCCGTTACCCGCAAGCAGCCTCTCATCCAGGTTCTGTTCACTGTTCCGCAGGCGGCGTCGGACGTAATATCGCGCATAACCTGGCTCTGCTTGGTCGGGATGTGCATTTAATTTCAGCTATTGGCAACGATTTTTACGGCGAGACATTACTGGAAGAAACGCGCCGCGCGGGCGTGAACGTTTCAAACTGCATTCGTCTGCATGGACACAGCACTGCAACTTATCTCGCTATCGCTAATAAGCAGGAAGAAACTATCCTGGCAATCAATGACACACACATTCTGCAACAGCTAACGCCTCAACTGCTCAATACTTCACGGGACTTGATTCGCCATGCTGGTGTGGTGCTGGCTGATTGTAATCTCACACCTGAAGCCCTGGAGTGGGTCTTTACCATTGCTGATGAAATTCCGATGTTTGTCGATACCGTTTCCGAATTTAAAGCGAACAAAGTAAAAAACTGGTACAGCCGGATCCACACTCTGAAACCAACACAAAATGAACTGGAAATTTTGTGGGGGCAACCGATTAAAGACGACAACGATCGCATCAGAGCTGTAAATTCGCTGCATCAACAAGGTGTTAAACGCATTTTTGTTTATCTGAAAGATGAATCTGTATTTTGCAGCGATAAGGATGGAGAACAATTTTTGCTGACCGCACCAGCGCATACGACAGTAGACAGTTTTGGTGCTGACGATGGTTTTATGGCGGGCCTGGTATATAGCTTTCTTGAAGGATACAGTTTCCGCGACAGCGCCCGTTTTGCGATAGCCTGCGCGGCAATTTCGCGTGCCAGCGGCAGCTTAAACAACCCTACCCTGTCTGCCGATAACGCGCTTTCATTAGTGCCAATGGTGTAACAATGTTGCCGGATTCGACGCTTGACCGCATCTTATCCGGCTCATAAATTGCGCACTACGCTAAACCAATAAAGAATCCTGCAATAGTAGCACTCATCAGGTTACTGACAGCAAAAACGCAATAGCCAGCAATACCACCATTCCCAGAACACTTCTCATGACATCCATAGTTATTATCTCTTCATGTCATTTTGGGCGACGGCTCTCTGCCCATCATAAATAGCCGGGCCTGCATCTTGCGATACTGACCCGGCTTGTTATCAACACTTAATGGGTTTTGATGTAGCCGCGTACGCACTCTTCGACTAATCCCCAGAACCAGTCTGTATCAATAGTGATGCCGACTTTGGTATTGGCGGGCTTGCCAAGAACGCCCAACTCGTCGCAGACGGTACGCCCATAGCAAGGGCCACTGTTAACGTCCACTTCGACGTACATCTCCTGGGTTTTAATGCCATCAGGGTTAATCAAATAACCGATGCAGGTGGCGTCGTGCACCGGGCCGCCAGCCAGGCCGTAGTTTTCGAACTGCGTTTTGAGAGTGAAGTTCATGATGTCGCTGAACAGCTCTCCCGCAGGGCCGCCAGCCCTTTCCATCCGAGCAATCACGTCCGGGGTGCAAACGGTCTGGTTGGTAAGATCGAGGCCCATCATCACTAATGGAACGCCGGAGGTGAACACCACGCGTGCGGCTTCCGGGTCAGCAAAGATATTGAACTCAGCAGATGGGGTGAAGTTGCCAGTACCATAAGCGCCGCCCATCAGAACAATTTCACGGATTTTCGGCAGGATCGCGGGTTGCATACGCATTGCCACCGCGATGTTTGACAACGGACCAACCGGCACCAGAGTGATATCGCCATCGCTTGCCATAAGGGTATCGATGATATATTTCACCGCATGAGTGTTTTCTGCCTGGCGGGTCAGCGGCTCGAATACCGGGCCATCCAGTCCGGTTTCACCGTGAATATTATCGGCAACAATTTGTTGACGCATAATGGGCTGCGGCATCCCCGCATAAACCGGAACATTAATCTCCAGTTTCTGGCAAACATTCAGGCCATTAATTAATGTTTTATCGAGGGTTTGATTACCCGCTACAATGGTGATACCTAATAAATCAATCGCAGGATGTTTCGCCGCCATCATTATAGCAATAGCATCATCATGACCCGGATCACAATCCAGAATAATTTTTCTCTTTTCCATTGTTTATTTCCTCTGTTTCCAGTTGCGTTATTGTTTCTACAGCAAAGAAAATTCGACCTGGCCGATGATTGAATCTTAACAACAGCGTACGTATGCTAAATATGAGAAATCTCATAGCGGATAAACATCGTGAAAGAAATCCACAATAATGATCTTAAGCAGCAATTGATGAGTGAATCTGCGTTTAAGGATTGCTTTTCAACGGATGTTTCAGCCGATACGCGGCTGTTTCATTTTTTAGCGCGTGACTACATTGTGCAGGAAGGGCAACAGCCGTCCTGGCTGTTTTACCTGACGCGAGGCCGCGCCAGGCTTTACGTCACGCTTGCTAATAGTCGCGTGTCGCTGATCGATTTCTTTGCCGCGCCCTGTTTTATTGGCGAGATTGAGTTAATCGACAAAGACCATGAACCGCGTGCAGTGCAGGCTATTGAAGAGTGTTGGTGCCTTGCGCTCCCTATGAAGCATTACCGCCCGCTGTTATTAAACGACACGCTATTTTTACGAAAACTCTGCGTCACCTTAAGTCATAAAAATTATCGTAATATTGTTTCTTTAACTCAGAATCAATCATTTCCGTTAGTGAATCGCCTGGCAGCTTTTATATTACTCTCGCAGGAAGGTGATCTTTATCACGAAAAGCATACGCAAGCGGCAGAGTATTTAGGCGTTTCTTATCGACATCTTTTATATGTTCTCGCGCAATTCATTAATGACGGTTTATTAATTAAAAGCAAGAAAGGGTATCTCATTAAAAACAGAAAGCAGTTGTCAGGACTGGCGCTGGAGATGGACCCGGAGAATAAATTCTCCGGGATGATGCAGTAAAAATTATTGGCAATAGTGCGATTGCCGGATGCAACGCTTAATAAGGCGTACATCCGGCAATGAAACTCAAGCTAAACCAATAAAGAACCCGGCAATGGTCGCGCTCATCAGGTTGGAAAGCGTCGCCGCCGCCAGCGCCCGTAAACCAAGCTGGGCGATTTCCGGCGCGCGTTTTGGCGAAATAGCCGAAAACGCTCCAACGACAACACCGATAGAACCAAAGTTAGCAAACCCACAGAGGGCGAACGAGATAATGGCAATGGTCTTGACATCCAGCGTGCCGCTCGTTTGCAGATAGGGCGAGAAATTGAGATAAGCAACAAACTCATTAATCGCCAATTTCTGCCCAATCAAACTTCCGGCAAGATTTGCATCACTCCAGTCCACCCCCATAATCCATGCCAACGGGGCCAGCACATAGCCGAAAATGCTTTCCAGAGAGACATTGGCAAAACCAAACCAGCCGCCAACTCCACCAATAATGCCGTTGATCAGCGCAATGATCGCCACAAATGCCATTACCACCGTCGCCACACCGGCGGCGATTTTCAGCCCGGTCATTGCACCGTTCGCCGCAGCTTCAATAATGCTTTTTGGCGGTGTTTCGCTAAACGACAGATTTTCAAACGTAACTTGCGAAGGTTCCGTCGCCGGACTAAGAATACGTGCAAACAGGATACCGCCAGGAATAGCCATCAGCGAAGCGGCTAACAAATAGTCAATCGGCACGCCCATTCCGGCATAGCCAATCATCATCGAACCCGCAATAGACGCCATGCCGCTACAAATAGCCGTAAATAGCTCGTTGCGATTCATGCGATCAATAAAAGGTTTAACGATCGCCGGGATCTCATTTTGCCCGAGGAAGATAGTGGTGACTGCGACAAAAGATTCGATTTTGCTGATGTTGAGGGCTTTCTGAAAAATACTGCCAAGAATACGAATCAGCAGCCCCATTACGCCAATGTAGTACAGCAAGCTGATAAGCGCGGTAACGAAAATAATCGCCGGGAGTACGCGAAAGGCGAAGATAAAGCCCGCACCGTCAAACAGAACATCCATTTTGGGACCGACCAGCGAACCAAAAATAAAGGCACTTCCTGCGTCACTGTAGGACATCACTTTATGGACGCCTAATGCCGCCTGCTCTACTGCCCATTTTCCCGGGGGAAAATAGAGCATGATGCCACCAATGGCAATTTGCAGCAGCAGCGCAGCCCCAACCGTGCGCAAGCTGATGCTCTTTTTATTTACCGACAACACAAAGGCAATTGCCAGCAATACCACCATCCCCACAACACTTCTCATTATATCCATAATGATTTTCCCTTCATGCCAGTAAACCCGGCGTCAGCGCCAGGTTTTGGTATGTTTGATGAGTACGGGCGACGGCTTTCTGCCCACCAGAAATTAACCCACGAGACGCTGATATTCTTTGGCAATTTCGCTCGCCAGAATGGCGTTATTAAAGACCAGTTGAATATTGGATTTCAGGCTATCACCGCCGGTTAGCTCCGCAACACGCGCCAGCAGGAACGGTGTACTCTCTTTCCCAATAACACCCTGTTCTTCGGCTTCAGCAACGGCTTGATCAATTGCTGCATTGATGGTTTCTTCTGGCATCGCAAACTGTTCCGGGATCGGGTTCGCTACCACCAGGCCGCCGTTCAAACCGGTTTGCCACTTCACTGCCATCGCGCGAGCAATTTCGCGGGCACTGTCGAGACGAATGCTGACATCAAATGGGCTGGTTCGGCAGAAAAACGCAGGCAGCGCTTTTGTCTGATAACCAATTAACGGTACACCGAAGGTTTCTAAATATTCTGTTGTTAATCCTAAATCGAGAATAGATTTTGCCCCCGCACAAACAACAGTGACATTGGTATTTGCCAGTTCCTGTAAATCGGCAGAAATATCGAAGGTATGTTCCGCTCCGCGATGCACACCACCAATACCTCCGGTTGCAAAAACTTTAATCCCAGCCAGTGCTGCAATAATCATGGTTGATGCAACGGTAGTCGCGCCATTTTTCCCTGCAGCAACGACAAAAGGTAAATCACGACGACTAACTTTCGTCACGTTATGTCCTTCACGGCCCAGCAATTCGATTTCTTCTTTACTTAAGCCCACTTTCATCACACCGCCAATAATGGCGATAGTGGCTGGTACTGCGCCCTGTTTACGAATTGTTTCTTCTACTTCAATTGCGGTTTGGGCATTTTGTGGGAATGGCATTCCGTGAGAAATTATGGTCGATTCCAGCGCAACAACCGGTTTTTTATTTTTTAAAGCATCCTGTACTTCAGCGGATATTTGTAATAATTCAGGGGACAGAGTTAATTCAGACATTCTGTGTTCTCCACTAACGATGTAACATTGGCAATTGATAATTCAGGGTTGTTGGTATATTCACAGGCAAGTGCCATTGACGAACATCCCTGCGCAAATCGAACAGAATCGATAAACGGCATACCGTCTACCCAACAGGAGGCCAGCCCCGCCATCATGGCGTCGCCTGCCCCAGTAACATTGATGACATTCGTTTTAATAGGGGCCGACCACCCACTTTCACCGTTGATATCACTGTAGTAAACGCCATCCCCTCCCATGCTCAGCACCAGGCGGTTCAGGCCGTGTTGATGAAACCAGGCGGCGACCTTTGCGACATCTTCACGTCCGGAAAGTGCAATTCCGCTCAACGTTTCGGCTTCAAGACGGTTAGGTTTTAACGTATGGATTTTGCTCAGATGATCGCGGATTTTGACGCATTTCCATGCCGATACCGGATCAATAAATACAGGCGTTTCCCCGCTATTTTCCAGAACCCAGACCAGCGCCTCTTCACTAAGGTTGCAATCCGCGACAATAACCTTTGCACCGCGAATAAACTCCTGATGCTGGGCAAGAAATTCTGCAGAAATACAGTCACTAATACTCATATCATTTATCGCGACAAGCATTTCTCCTGTATTATCGAGCAGTGATAAATAGCTGGATGTATTCTCACCCGGAACAATTAAGCATTTATCGACATAAACACCGGATTGATTAGTTTGCGCCAGTAATGATTGCCCATAAAAATCACCACCTACTGCACTTAAAAGCCAGGCATTTTTCCCCAGTAACGCCAGATTATGAGCGATATTCCTTCCCACGCCACCTGGGGTAAATTTAATTTTTCCGGGATTCGAATCCGCATAATTCAATGGATGATGTGAATACCCAGCCACATCAATATTCGCCGAGCCAATAATTACTATGTAGTCCTTTTCGCGCATAGCACGCCCCCTGGCAATAAATTGCCAACGAAGAAATTGGGTAAAATAGTCATTACAGTCAATAAGACTATTAGAGCATGTGTTCAGATTTAAACACATGTTCATAATAAGCATGTTTAACGTAATGTAAATCGATCAGAAAAAACGAAATCGGCCAGATATGAAGGCGGTCACAAAATTTGTCTATTTATGCAGCAACAAAAGAGAAAGTTGTGATGTGTAACACACAATATGGCAGGCAAGAAAAAGGGCAGAGATGTTTCTGCCCTCAGATTGTTGACAATGCGCGCTTTGTTCATGCTGGATGTGGCGTAAACGCCTTATCCGACCTACAAAAGCGCAAAAATTCAATATATTGCAGGGTTCATGTAGGTCTGATAAGCATAGCGCATCAGGCAATTTTGCGTTTGTCATCATCGGGGCAGAGATGTCTCATCCCCGATGATGAAGAGAAATTATGCGTTTTTTTCTACTATTTGTGTTTCCGGGCGTTTGAGGAAGGCATAGGCCAAACCCGCCACCAGCGTACCGGCAATAATTGCTACCAGGTAACCCAATACCGGCGTAATAGCGCCAGGGATCAGCAGAACAAACAGACCACCGTGCGGAGCCATCAGTTTCGCACCAATCGCCATTGAGATTGCGCCAGTCAGCGCCCCACCAACGATACAGCACGGTAGCACACGCATCGGATCACGAGCAGCAAACGGAATTGCACCTTCCGAAATAAAGCACAGACCAAGTACCAGAGCGGCTTTGCCACCTTCCTGCTGCGCTTTATCGAATTTACGACGCGCCACCATTGTTGCCAGACCCATTGCCAGCGGTGGCACCATACCTGCCGCCATAATCGCCGCCATCGGGCCATAGGTTTGAGTACTCAGCAGACCCACACCGAATGCGTACGCTGCTTTGTTTACCGGACCGCCCATGTCAGTACACATCATGCCACCGAGGATCGCCCCCAGCAGAACCGCATTCGCAGTCCCCATGGTCTGCAGCCAGTGAGTCAACCCATCGAGAATGCCAGCAACCGGTTTACCGATTAGGTAGATCATCGCCAGACCGACCACCAGACTGGAAATTAGCGGAATGATCAGGATCGGTTTCAGTGCCTCCATACTCTGTGGCAGTTTCAGTTGCGTACTGATTAACTTCGCAATGTAACCCGCCAGGAAGCCCGCAATAATACCGCCAATGAAGCCAGAACCGGTGCTAACCGCCAGCATACCGCCAATCAGACCCGGCGTGAGACCCGGACGATCGGCAATGGAGAAGGCAATATAACCTGCCAGTACCGGCACCATCAGCGCAAAGGCTGAACCACCACCAATCTGCATCAGCGCCGCTGCCAACGTACCCGGCTCTTTAAACGCTTCGATACCAAAAGCAAAAGAAAGCGCGATACACAGACCACCTGCAACAACCATCGGCAGCATGTAAGAGACGCCCGTCAGCAAGTGACGGTAAGCGCCTGCACTCTCTTTCTTACCTTCAGTGGTCGCTGTTTGAGCTTTGCCCGCTGGTTCATACGGCGTTGCTTCAGCAACCGCTTTATCCAGTTCCTGCGCAGTTTTCTTCAGCGCCAGACCGGTAGAGGTGCGATACATCGGTTTACCAGCAAATTTCGCCAGATCCACTTCGATATCTGCCGCCACAATCACCAGATCCGCTGCTGCGACTTCTTCAGGTGTGATTGCATTACCCGCGCCAACAGAACCACGGGTTTCAACTTTCACCCACCAGCCACGTTTTTTCGCTTCGGTTTCAATGGCTTCAGCCGCCATAAAGGTGTGTGCTACACCAGTCGGGCAAGCAGTCACCGCAACTACGCGTTTCGGACCGCTAGCAGCAACCGGTGCTGTCGCAGCGACCGGCGCAGTGTAAGGTTTCGCATGGCCTTTGGCTTCACTCAGGAACAGCTCAGGGTGCGCAACTGCCCGGGAAATATCGCCCAGCCAGACATTTTTACCGTTCAGCGCGCTGTCATTCGGGATGAAATCACCGAGAACAATCGCCATTTCTGCGTCGTTCGGATTGTCGATGATTTCCAGTTTTGCTTTTCGCGCCGCCGCGCCCAGCAGGGTCTTCGCCATATAGGCGCGTGCCTGACCGAGATTAGCGTCAATAATCAGCAGCGTTTTCATTATGCCTCTCCTGCTGTCAGTTAAAAGGTTGTAAGTCGACGCGCGCCATCATTGCGGCCAACTGCGGACGATCGGTAATACCCACATTGCTTTGACTTACCGCCAGGGCTGCAACAGCTGTCGCCAGACGCAGTGTGTGTTCACTGGATTCACGCATCAGCAAGCCATAAATCAGGCCACCAACCATAGAATCCCCTGCGCCAACGGTGCTTACGACATCGACTGACGGTGGTTTGGCGATCCATTCGCCGGAGGCATTAACCCAAAGCGCGCCTTCGGCACCCAGTGAAATAACAACATGCGCAATACCTTGTTCACGTAGCGCATGTGCAGCTTCAATCACATCTTTCATTTCAGGCAGTTTACGGCCTGCCCAGATTTCCAGCTCGCGGCGGTTAGGTTTCACCAGCCACGGTGCCGCTTTCAAACCTGCTACTAACGCTTCACGGCTACTATCAAAGATAATGCAAGGACACTGACTACGCAGGCGAGTCATCCAGTCGGTGAACGCTTCCGGGCTGACGCCTGACGGTAAGCTTCCGCTGACACAGACCATATCGAACTGACCGAGCCAGCTCAGAGAATCAGTCACAAAGCGTTCCCAGTCGGCGGGGGTAACTTCAAAACCCGAGAAGTTGAAGTCGGTCACTTCGCCGTCTTTTTCCGTCAGCTTAACGTTAATTCGGGTGCGCCCCTGTACAACCTGGAAACGGTTGGCAATGCCCAGCTCGCTGAACAGTTGCTGAAAACCATCCTGATTGTCTTTACCCAGGAAGCCGCCAACGGTGACATCAATTCCCAGGTCTTTTAATACTTTGGCCACGTTGATGCCTTTACCCGCCGCATGCAGACCGGTGGTTTTCACCAGGTTCACTTCGCCGCGTTCAATTTCCGGGCAGAAACCAACAAGGTCATAAGCCGGATTAAGGGTGATCGTAGCAACACGTCTGCTCATTATGCGCCCTCCCCAAGACCAGCAGCGATAGCGTCGCCAATGGCTTTCAGCGCCTGTTCAGCATCTGCACCCTGGGCGGTAAAGCGTAGGCGATGACCTTTCTTAACGCCAAGTGCCACAACTTTCATCAGACTACGTCCGTTTGCCGGTTTGCCGGTGCCATCAAGGTTTGTCACGGTAATATCACTGTTAAATTGTTTAATGGTATTGACCAGCATGGTACCTGGACGAGCATGCAGGCCGTGTTCATTGCGCACCACAAACTCCGCGCTTAACACGTCGTCGGTCGGCGCATCATCGCTGGTCAGCAGCGCCAGCAACGTTGCCGCATCCGCTTTCAGCAAGCGGTCAGCTTTATTATCGAGCAACAAATCAGCGAGACGCTTAAGAACCGCGATGGGCTGATCGTCATTCATTGCCACACTCACCAGCATGGCTGCCGTTTCGCCGTCCACATCAAAAGCATTTGCCGCACGGCTTACCGCAATCGCGCTACGCAGATTGCCTTCGGCGCTATCGCTCAGCCAGATACCCTGTCCGAGGTTCAGCGGTTGTTCATTGATGGCTTTGGTGACGAAAGTGGCGTCAACTGCCCCCGCTTCTTTCAGACGCGCAGCGTTCAGCGCCTGAAGAGTCAGCAGATCGCTGGCGACGATATCCAGCGTCAGCATTTCGTTGTCGAGCTTCAGCTGCTCACTCTGCTTTTCGCCCATCAGCAATGCGCGAAGTTCTTCTGCTGTTGTTGCTGACTTCAGTTGTTCAGCAACGGAATCATCGCTCAGTACGTGGGTCAGCTGGCGTAGCAGGCCCAGATGTTCATCCGAGCTGGCAGCAATACCGATCGCCACGTACGCTACCTGGCCGTCCCCCCAGGTGACGCCTTCCGGGAACTGAAATACCTGAACGCCGGTTTTCAGCACCTGATCGCGGGTGTCGGTAGTGCCGTGTGGAATAGCAATACCATTGCCGAGGAACGTTGAGGTTTGCTGTTCGCGCGCCAGCATGCCATTGACGTAGCCTTCAGCTACATTACCGGCCTGCACCAGCGCCGCAGCGACCTGGCGAATCGCCTCTTCTTTGTCTCCGGCCTTTTCGCCCGGATGGATGTCCTGTACAGATAACTGGAACATAGTTCTCCTCTCTTGCTGAATTGAAACGATTCAGCTTCTATGAGAAAAAAAGCGCCAACCTGGCTTAGGGTTAAAGACAAGATCGCGCTGAAACGTTTCAAGGAAGCATAATACTTCTGTTTCAGCGCGCAAGGAAAGCCGTAAAGTTATGAGCAAAAGTTTGATGTGCTGCACAATTTTTTGTCATTTTTCCTAATTGCTGATGGGAAAATCCGTTATCAGCAATTTCATTTCAGCAGTGTCAGCAGCCAATCAGCAACAGTGAAATGGCATTTTGATTATTCGTGGCGCTTTTGATTTCGCTGTCTGTTTATTTTCTGACAAGCAGCGTAAACTCCGCGTCTTCCTCTTCCAGTGATCGACCAGCATGCATAACTCCCCCACAGTCACCAGCGCGAAATCGTTTGACCTGACCTCGACGGCGTTTTTAATCGTTGCCTTTCTCACCGGTATTGCGGGCGCTCTGCAAACCCCGACACTCAGTATTTTTCTTACTGATGAAGTACATGCCCGTCCGGCGATGGTGGGATTCTTCTTTACCGGCAGCGCTGTCATTGGGATTCTGGTGAGTCAGTTTCTCGCCGGGCGCTCTGATAAGCGCGGCGATCGCAAATCGCTGATTGTCTTTTGCTGCCTGTTAGGCGTGCTGGCCTGCACCCTTTTTGCCTGGAATCGCAACTACTTTGTTTTGCTATTCGTTGGCGTCTTTCTTAGCAGCTTTGGCTCGACCGCTAACCCGCAAATGTTTGCCCTTGCCCGTGAACATGCTGACAAAACCGGACGTGAGGCGGTGATGTTCAGCTCTTTTTTACGCGCTCAGGTTTCACTGGCATGGGTCATTGGCCCACCGCTGGCTTATGCCTTAGCGATGGGTTTCAGCTTTACGGTAATGTATCTGAGCGCAGCGGTAGCGTTTATTGTTTGCGGCGTGATGGTGTGGCTGTTTTTGCCGTCGATGCAAAAAGAGCTTCCGCTGGCGACCGGCACGGTTGAAGCGCCGCGCCGTAACCGTCGCGATACGTTGCTGCTGTTTGTCATTTGTACATTGATGTGGGGCTCGAACAGCCTGTACATCATCAACATGCCGCTATTTATTATCAACGAACTGCATCTTCCCGAGAAACTGGCCGGTGTGATGATGGGGACCGCCGCCGGGCTGGAAATCCCGACCATGTTGATCGCCGGATATTTTGCCAAACGTCTGGGTAAGCGCTTCTTAATGCGCGTTGCTGCCGTGGGTGGCGTCTGTTTTTACGCAGGAATGCTGATGGCGCATTCACCTGTCATTCTGTTGGGCTTGCAGCTGCTAAATGCTATTTTTATTGGCATTCTTGGCGGCATCGGGATGCTCTATTTTCAGGATTTGATGCCCGGTCAGGCAGGTTCAGCCACCACGCTCTATACCAACACTTCGCGCGTGGGCTGGATCATCGCAGGATCAGTGGCGGGCATCGTCGCCGAGATCTGGAATTATCACGCTGTGTTCTGGTTTGCGATGGTGATGATTATCGCCACTCTGTTTTGCTTACTGCGAATTAAAGATGTTTAAGGCGCGGTCAACATTTCCAGATCGATAAGCCAGATCATGGCCTGCTGACGCGAGTTACCGCACATTTCAGCGCTGGCTTGTAAGCCTGCACAGACTTTCGGTCGCAGTGGCGAGGTGAAAATTTTACAGCGTTGCTGTTCATCAAGCTGAATGCAGGGAGTATTGGCGGGCTTGCCATCTGGCATACCGGGAATAGGGCTGGAAATTGAAGGGGCAGTGCAACACGCCCCGCAACCCGGACGGCATTCCATACGTTGTTCTCTTAAGGTTAACCACCGGATTGATGAGCGCGCACAGTACCACCTTTTTTGCACCAGCAAAAGTGCGAATACCACTTGCCCGAAAGGCCCGTCGCGAGTACTTTGTCGCGATATTTTTGACATTTTTGACTACAGGAATTTTTCGATGCCAAGAGCGAACGAAATTAAAAAAGGTATGGTACTGAATTACAACGGCAAACTGCTGCTGGTTAAGGACATTGATATTCAGTCGCCCACTGCCCGCGGTGCCGCTACGCTGTACAAAATGCGTTTTTCTGATGTCCGTACCGGGCTGAAAGTAGAAGAGCGTTTCAAAGGTGATGATATCGTTGACACCGTGACGCTGACCCGCCGTTACGTTGACTTCTCCTATGTCGATGGCAACGAATATGTCTTTATGGATAAAGAAGACTATACCCCGTATACCTTCACCAAAGATCAGATTGAAGAAGAGTTGCTGTTTATGCCTGAGGGCGGCATGCCGGACATGCAGGTGCTGACCTGGGACGGTCAGTTGCTGGCGCTTGAGCTGCCGCAGACCGTTGATCTGGAAATCGTTGAAACTGCACCAGGTATCAAAGGGGCATCTGCCAGCGCCCGTAACAAACCGGCGACATTGAGCACTGGTCTGGTGATTCAGGTACCAGAATACTTAAGCCCGGGCGAAAAAATTCGTATCCATATCGAAGAACGCCGTTATATGGGTCGTGCTGACTAACTTCAGCCGCATGCAGAAAAGGGATAGCTCAGGCTGTCCCTTTTTTAATTTATTATACCAATCTTCTATTTTGCGCTTCCTGAACACCTTACGCCCGCAATTTTCACTCGTTGATTGATCGCCCTCACACTTCATCGCATTAACAATCCAGACCAATTTCAATTGCTGTCATATAACTTTACACTGTCATTGTTAATTAATCGTTACTAAGACGTGACTCCTATGAATACAATCGCCTCCGTTACGCTCCCGCATCATGTACACGCTCCACGCTACGATCGACAGCAGTTGCAATCACGTATCGTTCATTTTGGCTTTGGAGCCTTTCACCGCGCACATCAGGCATTACTGACCGATCGTGTGCTGAATGCCCAGGGCGGCGACTGGGGGATCTGTGAAATCAGCTTGTTCAGCGGCGATCAACTGATGAGCCAGCTCCGCGCACAGAACCATTTATATACCGTGCTGGAGAAAGGTGCGGACGGCAATCAGGCGATAATTGTCGGTGCCGTTCACGAATGTCTGAATGCAAAACTGGATTCCTTAGCGGCAATTATTGAGAAATTTTGCGAGCCACAGGTGGCAATTGTTTCCCTGACAATTACCGAAAAAGGCTATTGTATTGACCCGGCCACCGGTGCACTCGACACCAGCAATCCGCGTATTATTCACGATCTACAAAACCCTGAAGAACCTCACTCCGCGCCAGGTATTCTCGTCGAAGCACTGAAACGCCGCCGTGAGCGCGGCCATACACCGTTTACCGTGCTCTCCTGCGACAATATTCCCGACAATGGCCATGTGGTGAAAAACGCGGTGCTGGGAATGGCAGAAAAACGTTCGCCAGAACTCGCCGGGTGGATAAAAGAACACGTCAGTTTTCCGGGAACCATGGTCGACCGCATTGTTCCGGCTGCAACAAACGAATCACTGGCGGAAATAAGCCAGCATCTGGGGGTGAATGATCCCTGCGCGATTAGCTGCGAACCGTTTATCCAGTGGGTGGTTGAAGATAACTTCGTCGCTGGGCGTCCTGCCTGGGAAGTCGCAGGTGTACAAATGGTGAATGATGTCCTGCCATGGGAAGAGATGAAACTGCGGATGCTTAATGGCAGCCACTCTTTTCTCGCTTATCTGGGTTACCTCTCAGGATTCGCCCATATCAGTGATTGCATGCAGGATCGCGCATTTCGCCATGCCGCCAGAACATTAATGCTGGATGAGCAAGCGCCGACACTGCGGATTAAAGATGTCGATTTAACACAATATGCGGATAAGTTAATTGCACGTTTTGCTAATCCGGCACTGAAACATAAGACCTGGCAAATCGCGATGGATGGCAGCCAGAAATTACCGCAACGCATGTTGGCAGGTATTCGCATACATCTGGGGCGCGAAACGGACTGGTCGTTGCTGGCATTAGGCGTTGCAGGCTGGATGCGTTACGTCAGCGGCGTTGATGATGCCGGAAATGCCATTGATGTTCGCGATCCGCTTAGCGATAAAATTCGTGAACTTGTTGCAGGCAGCAGCAGTGAACAACGCGTAACCGCCCTGCTTTCCCTGCGTGAAATTTTCGGTGATGATCTGCCAGATAACCCGCATTTTGTGCAGGTCATCGAACAAGCCTGGCAACAAATCGCACAATTCGGCGCGCATCAGGCGCTATTAAACACCCTCAAAATTTAACGATTTCTGCGGTTAAAGCGGATGAAGCTCGCCTTCGTCCGCTCTCCCCTTCTCTTTTCTGCCTTTTTTAGCCAGGATTAACGCTCAGTTAACTTACCAGAGTATTGCGGAGCCGTTGTGACCAGAACCAACCTCATCACCGGTTTTCTCGGCAGCGGGAAAACTACGTCGATTCTTCATCTGTTAGCCCATAAAGATCCCAACGAAAAATGGGCGGTACTGGTTAATGAATTTGGGGAAGTCGGAATTGATGGTGCTTTGCTCGCCGATAGCGGCGCACTGCTGAAAGAGATCCCCGGCGGTTGCATGTGCTGCGTTAATGGTTTACCCATGCAGGTAGGGTTGAATACCTTACTGCGTCAGGGAAAACCAGACCGCTTGTTGATAGAGCCGACCGGGCTGGGCCATCCGAAACAGATCCTCGATCTCTTAACCGCGCCAGTCTATGAACCGTGGATAGATCTGCGCGCCACGTTGTGCATTCTCGATCCACGCCTGCTGCTGGACGAAAAAAGCGCCAGCAATGAAAACTTCCGTGACCAGCTGGCTGCCGCAGACATTATTGTCGCCAATAAATCCGACCGTGCGACGCCCGAAAGTGAGCAAGCGCTAGAGCGCTGGTGGCAGCAAAATGGTGGCGATCGGCAATTAATTCACAGCGAGCATGGAAAAATTGACGGTCATCTTCTGGATTTGCCGCGTCGCAATTTAGCCGAGTTGCCCGCCAGCGCCGCGCATTCTCATCAGCATAGCGTGAAAAAAGGGTTAGCAGCGTTAAGCCTGCCAGAGCATCAACGCTGGCGTCGCAGTCTGAACAGCGGACAAGGGCATCAGGCCTGTGGCTGGATATTCGACGCTGATACGGTATTCGACACCATTGGTATTCTGGAATGGGCGCGACTTGCACCGGTGGAACGCGTCAAAGGCGTGCTGCGTATTCCCGAAGGGCTGGTGCGAATCAACCGTCAGGGCGATGACCTGCACATTGAAACGCAAAACGTTGCGCCACCGGACAGTCGTATTGAGCTGATTTCCAGCAGCGAAGCTGACTGGAATGCCTTGCAGAGCGCGCTGTTGAAGCTTCGTTTAGCGACTACCGCGTAAGGTTGCCTGCGTTTTTCAGTAAGATAATTAGAGAAAATATGATTAAAAATTTGCCGCAAATAGTGTTGTTGAATATTGTCGGCCTCGCGCTGTTTCTTTCCTGGTATATTCCCATTAATCATGGATTCTGGTTGCCGATTGATGCGGATATTTTTTATTTCTTTAATCAGAAACTGGTCGAAAGTAAGGCCTTTTTGTGGCTGGTTGCATTGACCAACAATCGCGCTTTCGACGGTTGTTCACTGCTGGCGATGGGAATGTTGATGCTGAGTTTCTGGCTGAAAGAAAACGCCCCAGGCAGACGACGTATCGTGATTATTGGTCTGGTCATGCTATTAACTGCAGTGGTATTAAACCAGCTGGGTCAGGCATTAATTCCTGTAAAACGGGCCAGTCCAACGTTGACTTTTACCAATATTAACCGCGTCAGCGAACTGCTCTCTGTTCCCACGAAAGATGCCTCACGAGATAGCTTTCCCGGCGATCACGGTATGATGCTGCTTATTTTTTCGGCATTCATGTGGCGTTATTTCGGCAAAGTTGCTGGCCTTATCGCCCTTATTATTTTTGTGGTTTTTGCGTTTCCCAGAGTAATGATTGGCGCACACTGGTTTACTGACATCATCGTCGGTTCCATGACCGTGATATTGATCGGTTTGCCCTGGGTGTTGCTGACGCCATTAAGTGATCGATTAATCACCTTTTTTGACAAATCACTACCTGGAAAAAACAAACATTTCCAAAACAAATAACTCACAGTAATTAACATCATCAGGTTTATTTTTATAGTGAGGATAATCCTGATGATGCGCCTCCTGCTTTCATCCATCGAGCGCAAAAATCATTCTCTAAGTAAATGAATGGATTGCATGCGTTTCACTCAATCGTACTTTAATTGACCAATCCCGCTGATTAACTTTCTGTATCACTTTTTCTTATAAAAAATCATGTAAAACCGCTCGCCAAGACCGCACCAATCGGGTAATCTCGAACTCGTTTTGCCTCGGCGGTAGATTATCCTCACAGCATATAATTTTGTGCGTTAGTCCACAGATTTGGCCTTAAGGAATTGTTTCAACATGCCCAGGTAATTAGTCTCGTGTCGCTTGGCATTTTTTTATAACGATATTTGTCGTTAAGGACTTCAAGGGAAAACAAACAACATGGTCAAATCTCAACCGATTTTGAGATATATCTTGCGCGGGATCCCCGCGATTGCAGTAGCGGTTCTGCTTTCTGCATGTAGTGCAAATAACACCGCAAAGAATATGCATCCTGAGACACGTGCAGTGGGTAGTGAAACATCATCACTGCAAGCTTCTCAGGATGAATTTGAAAACCTGGTTCGTAATGTCGACGTAAAATCGCGAATTATGGATCAGTATGCTGACTGGAAAGGCGTACGCTATCGTCTGGGCGGCAGCACTAAAAAAGGTATCGATTGTTCTGGTTTCGTACAGCGTACATTCCGTGAGCAATTTGGCTTAGAACTTCCGCGTTCGACTTATGAACAGCAGGAAATGGGTAAATCTGTTTCCCGCAGTAATTTGCGTACGGGTGATTTAGTTCTGTTCCGTGCCGGTTCAACGGGACGCCATGTCGGTATTTATATCGGCAACAACCAGTTTGTCCATGCTTCCACCAGCAGTGGTGTTATTATTTCCAGCATGAATGAACCATACTGGAAGAAGCGTTACAACGAAGCACGCCGGGTTCTCAGCCGCAGCTAATAAACCGTTTGGATGCAATCCCTTGGCTATCCTGACGAGTTAACTGAAAGCACTGCTTAGGCAGTGCTTTTTTGTTTTCATTCATCAGAGAAAATGATGTTTCCGCGTCTTGATCCAGGCTATAGTCCGGTCATTGTTATCTTTTAAATGTTGTCGTAATTTCAGGAAATTAACGGAATCATGTTTATACGCGCTCCCAATTCTGGACGTAAGCTCCTGCTTACCTGCATTGTTGCAGGCGTGATGATTGCGATACTGGTGAGCTGCCTTCAGTTTTTAGTGGCCTGGCATAAGCACGAAGTCAAATACGACACACTGATTACCGACGTACAAAAGTATCTCGATACCTATTTTGCCGACCTTAAATCCACTACTGACCGGCTCCAGCCGCTGACCTTAGATACCTGCCAGCAGGCTAACCCCGAACTGACCGCCCGCGCGGCGTTTAGCATGAATGTTCGTACGTTTGTGCTGGTAAAAGATAAAAAAACATTCTGTTCATCTGCAACTGGTGAGATGGACATTCCACTCAATGAATTGATTCCGGCGCTCGACATTAATAAAAACGTCGATATGGCGATCTTACCCGGCACGCCGATGGTGCCGAACAAACCCGCAATCGTCATCTGGTATCGCAACCCTTTGCTGAAAAATAGCGGCGTGTTTGCCGCTCTGAATCTCAACCTGACGCCTTCACTCTTTTATAGTTCACGGCAGGAAGATTACGATGGCCTCGCCCTCATTATTGGTAATACTGCGCTATCTACCTTTTCTTCACGTTTGATGAACGTTAATGAATTAACCGACATGCCGGTCCGTGAAACTAAAATTGCGGGCATTCCTCTGACCGTTCGGCTTTATGCAGATGACTGGACATGGAACGATGTGTGGTACGCATTTTTACTGGGTGGCATGAGTGGAACTTTCGTTGGACTTCTCTGCTATTACCTGATGAGTGTGCGTATGCGCCCAGGCAGAGAAATCATGACCGCCATCAAGCGCGAACAATTTTACGTGGTATATCAACCGGTGGTTGATACACAAGCTTTGCGGGTAACGGGCCTGGAAGTACTGCTACGCTGGCGGCATCCTGTAGCAGGAGAAATACCCCCGGATGCCTTCATTAACTTTGCCGAAGCGCAAAAGATGATTGTGCCACTGACTCAGCACCTGTTTGAGTTGATTGCCCGCGATGCCGCAGAATTAGAAAAAGTACTGCCGGTAGGCGTCAAATTTGGCATTAACATTGCGCCGGCCCACTTGCACAGCGAAAGCTTTAAAGCGGATATCCAGAAACTGCTCACTTCCCTGCCCGCACACCATTTCCAGATTGTGCTGGAAATTACCGAGCGCGATATGCTGAAAGAGCGAGAAGCCACACAACTCTTCGCCTGGCTGCATTCGGTCGGCGTAGAAATCGCTATTGATGACTTCGGCACCGGGCACAGCGCGCTTATCTATCTTGAGCGTTTTACGCTCGATTATCTGAAAATTGATCGTGGATTTATCAACGCCATCGGTACGGAAACGATCACTTCACCCGTACTTGACGCGGTGCTGACGCTGGCGAAACGTCTCAATATGCTGACAGTTGCTGAAGGGGTCGAAACGCCAGAACAGGCACGATGGCTAAGCGAACGCGGCGTTAATTTCATGCAAGGCTACTGGATTAGTCGCCCGTTACCGCTGGACGATTTTGTTCGCTGGCTGAAGAAACCGTATACGCCGCAGTGGTAAGGTGTGCTTACGTCCCTTATTATTCATAGTGAAAGCATGCCGGATTGCGGCTAATGATGAGTAAAAGGAAATCCGTTGCAGATGATTGTGCGCATACTGCTGCTGTTTATCGCTCTGTTCACCTTTGGTGCGCAGGCGCAGGCTATCAAGGAAAGCTATGCCTTTGCAGTACTGGGCGAACCCCGGTACGCATTTAATTTCAACCATTTTGATTATGTGAACCCCGCCGCGCCAAAAGGTGGGCAAATAACGTTGTCTGCCCTCGGCACCTTCGATAATTTCAACCGCTATGCACTGCGCGGCAATCCGGGCGCACGCACCGAGCAGCTGTACGACACGCTATTTACGACTTCCGATGACGAACCAGGCAGTTATTACCCGCTGATTGCTGAAAGCGCACGCTATGCTGACGATTATTCCTGGGTGGAGGTCGCTATTAATCCACGCGCCCGTTTTCATGATGGTTCGCCCATTACTGCCCGCGATGTAGAGTTTACTTTTCAAAAATTTATGACCGAAGGCGTGCCGCAATTTCGTCTGGTCTACAAAGGCACCACCGTCAAAGCCATTGCGCCGTTAACCGTGCGCATTGAGTTAGCTAAACCCGGCAAAGAAGATATGCTGAGTCTGTTTTCGCTGCCGGTATTTCCAGAAAAGTACTGGAAAGATCACAAACTTAGCGACCCGCTCGCCACGCCTCCGCTTGCCAGTGGTCCGTACCGCATTACGTCCTGGAAAATGGGGCAAAATATTGTCTATTCCCGCGTGAAAGATTACTGGGCAGCAAACTTACCGGTAAACCGTGGACGCTGGAATTTCGACACCATTCGCTACGATTATTACCTCGATGATAATGTCGCCTTTGAAGCGTTTAAAGCAGGAGCCTTTGATTTGCGTATGGAAAACGACGCCAAAAACTGGGCCACGCGCTATACCGGTAAAAATTTCGATAAAAAATACATCATCAAAGATGAGCAAAAGAACGAATCAGCCCAGGATACGCGCTGGCTGGCGTTTAATATCCAACGTCCGGTATTCAGCGATCGCCGGGTGCGGGAAGCGATCACTCTCGCCTTTGACTTTGAATGGATGAACAAGGCGTTGTTTTACAATACCTGGAGTCGCACGAACAGTTATTTTCAGAATACCGAATATGCGGCCAGAAATTACCCCGACGCCGCGGAACTGGTGCTTCTGGCACCAATGAAAAAAGATCTACCGCCAGAAGTCTTCACGCAAATCTACCAGCCGCCGGTATCCAAAGGCGATGGCTACGATCGTGACAACCTGTTAAAAGCCGACAAACTTCTCAACGAAGCAGGCTGGGTGCTGAAGGGTCAGCAACGCGTTAATGCCACAACAGGTCAGCCACTCAGCTTTGAATTATTGCTTCCCGCAAGCAGCAATAGTCAGTGGGTATTGCCGTTCCAGCACAGCCTGCAACGGCTGGGTATCAACATGGACATTCGCAAGGTGGATAACTCGCAAATCACCAACCGCATGCGCAGTCGCGACTATGACATGATGCCGCGCGTATGGCGGGCGATGCCGTGGCCCAGTTCCGATTTACAGATTTCCTGGTCATCGGAATATATCAATTCCACTTATAATGCCCCCGGCGTGCAAAGCCCGGTTATCGACTCGCTGATCAACCAAATTATTGCCGCGCAGGGAAATAAAGAAAAATTACTGCCGTTGGGACGAGCACTGGATCGCGTATTAACGTGGAATTATTACATGCTGCCAATGTGGTACATGGCGGAAGACCGTCTCGCCTGGTGGGATAAATTCTCCCAACCCGCTGTACGCCCAGTTTACAGCCTGGGTATTGATACCTGGTGGTATGACGTTAATAAAGCGACGAAACTGCCGTCAGCCAGACAACAGGGAGAGTAGATGGGCGCTTATCTGATCCGCCGTCTGTTGCTGGTGATCCCAACGCTATGGGCGATTATCACTATCAACTTTTTCATCGTGCAAATTGCGCCTGGCGGTCCGGTCGACCAGGCCATCGCCGCCATTGAGTTTGGCAATGCCGGAGTATTACCCGGCGCAGGCGGTGAAGGTGTTCGCGCCAGCCATGCGCAAACGGGCGTCGGCAATATCAGCGACAGTAATTACCGTGGCGGACGCGGATTAGATCCAGAAGTGATCGCCGAGATCACTCATCGCTACGGTTTCGATAAGCCGATCCACGAACGTTACTTCAAAATGCTCTGGGACTACATCCGTTTTGATTTTGGCGACAGCCTTTTTCGCAGCGCCTCGGTGCTGACGCTGATTAAAGACAGTCTGCCGGTCTCCATCACCCTCGGATTGTGGAGCACGCTGATTATCTATCTGGTGTCGATTCCGTTAGGCATTCGCAAAGCTGTTTATAATGGGAGCCGTTTTGACGTCTGGAGTAGTGCATTTATCATCATCGGCTACGCCATTCCGGCCTTTTTGTTTGCCATCCTGCTGATTGTCTTCTTCGCGGGCGGCAGCTATTTCGATCTGTTCCCTCTGCGCGGCCTGGTTTCCGCTAACTTTGATTCGCTGCCGTGGTATCAGAAAATCACCGATTATCTGTGGCATATCACGCTGCCGGTGCTGGCGACAGTGATTGGCGGCTTTGCGGCTCTGACCATGCTGACAAAAAACTCATTCCTTGATGAAGTGCGTAAGCAATACGTGGTGACGGCACGTGCGAAAGGGGTAAGTGAAAAAAATATTCTCTGGAAACATGTGTTCCGCAACGCCATGCTGCTGGTGATTGCCGGTTTTCCGGCGACGTTTATCAGCATGTTTTTTACCGGCTCGCTGCTGATTGAGGTGATGTTTTCACTCAATGGTCTTGGCTTACTGGGCTACGAAGCGACCGTCTCGCGCGATTATCCTGTAATGTTTGGTACCTTGTATATTTTCACCCTGATTGGCCTGCTGCTGAATATTGTCAGTGATATCAGCTATACGCTGGTCGATCCGCGTATAGACTTTGAGGGACGTTAATGTCGCGACTCAGCCCCGTCAATCAGGCCCGTTGGGCGCGTTTTCGCCATAACCGTCGCGGCTACTGGTCGTTATGGATTTTCCTCCTCTTGTTTGGTTTGAGTTTGTGTTCTGAACTTATCGCCAACGATAAACCGTTGCTGGTGCGTTATGACGGCAGTTGGTATTTCCCGTTGTTGAAAAACTACAGCGAAAGCGATTTTGGCGGCCCGCTGGCAAGTCAGGCTGATTATCAGGACCCGTGGCTGAAACAACGACTGGAAAATAACGGCTGGGTACTGTGGGCACCGATTCGCTTTGGTGCTACCAGTATCAACTTTGCTACCGATAAGCCCTTCCCTTCTCCACCCTCCCGGCAAAACTGGCTGGGAACGGATGCCAATGGCGGCGATGTGCTGGCGCGCATTCTCTATGGCACGCGGATCTCAGTTCTGTTTGGCCTGATGCTGACCCTCTGCTCCAGCGTGATGGGTGTGCTGGCGGGGGCGCTACAAGGCTATTACGGTGGTAAAGTCGATCTCTGGGGGCAACGTTTTATTGAAGTATGGTCGGGGATGCCGACGCTGTTTTTGATTATTTTACTTTCCAGCGTCGTACAGCCTAACTTCTGGTGGCTGCTGGCAATTACTGTCTTGTTTGGCTGGATGAGTCTGGTCGGCGTGGTGCGGGCGGAGTTTTTACGTACCCGTAATTTCGACTACATCCGCGCGGCGCAGGCGCTTGGCGTCAGCGATCGCAGTATCATCCTGCGTCATATGTTGCCAAATGCCATGGTCGCTACCCTCACTTTTTTACCGTTTATTTTATGTAGTTCGATAACCACCCTGACCTCACTCGATTTCCTCGGCTTCGGTCTGCCGCTCGGTTCACCGTCACTCGGCGAACTCCTGTTACAAGGGAAAAATAACCTTCAGGCCCCGTGGCTTGGGATCACCGCCTTCTTATCGGTGGCGATATTGTTGTCTTTGCTGATCTTTATTGGTGAAGCCGTCCGCGACGCATTTGATCCTAATAAGGCGGTGTAGCATGACGCAAACTCTGTTAGCGATTGAAAATTTGTCGGTGGGTTTTCGCCATCAGCAAACTGTTCGTACCGTAGTGAATGATGTGTCACTACACATTGAGGCTGGCGAAACGCTGGCGCTGGTAGGTGAGTCTGGTTCAGGTAAGAGCGTTACCGCGCTGTCAATTTTACGCCTGCTCCCTTGCCCGCCGGTTGAATATCTCTCCGGCGATATTCGTTTTCATGGCGAATCGCTGCTTCATGCCAGCGATCAAACGTTGCGCGGTGTACGCGGTAATAAGATCGCCATGATTTTTCAGGAGCCGATGGTGTCGTTAAATCCATTACATACCCTGGAAAAACAGCTTTATGAAGTGCTTTCACTCCACCGCGGGATGCGTCGGGAAGCGGCTCGTGGCGAAATTCTTAACTGCCTTGATCGCGTCGGTATCCGCCAGGCGGCAAAACGGCTGACAGATTATCCGCATCAGCTCTCCGGCGGCGAACGCCAGCGGGTGATGATTGCGATGGCGCTGTTAACGCGACCGGAATTATTAATTGCCGATGAACCAACCACCGCGCTGGACGTCTCTGTCCAGGCGCAGATTTTACAGCTGTTGCGCGAACTGCAAGGCGAGCTGAATATGGGTATGCTGTTTATTACTCATAACCTCAGCATTGTTAGAAAACTGGCCCACCGCGTGGCGGTAATGCAAAACGGTCGCTGTGTCGAGAAAAATAACGCCGCTACGCTATTTGCCTCACCCACTCATCCTTACACACAAAAGCTACTCAACAGTGAACCATCTGGCGACCCGGTGCCATTGCCAGAACCTGCCTCAACGTTGCTGGATGTTGAACAACTTCAGGTTGCCTTCCCCATTCGCAAAGGGATTTTGAAGCGCATTGTGGATCATAATGTGGTGGTGAAAAACATCAGTTTTACGCTACGGGCGGGTGAAACACTGGGTTTAGTGGGCGAGTCCGGTTCCGGGAAAAGCACGACGGGACTGGCGCTGCTGCGACTGATTAACTCTCATGGCAGCATCGTCTTTGACGGTCAGCCACTGCAAAATTTAAATCGCCGCCAGCTGTTACCTATTCGTCATCGCATTCAGGTGGTATTTCAGGATCCAAACTCCTCACTCAACCCACGACTCAACGTTTTGCAAATTATTGAGGAAGGCTTACGGGTTCACCAGCCGACGCTTTCTGCCGCACAACGCGAACAACAAGTGATAGCCGTGATGCATGAAGTGGGATTAGATCCTGAAACACGCCACCGTTATCCGGCGGAGTTCTCTGGTGGTCAGCGGCAACGTATTGCGATTGCCAGGGCGTTAATTCTTAAGCCCTCGCTGATCATTCTTGATGAACCAACATCATCACTCGACAAAACGGTGCAGGCGCAAATATTGACGCTATTGAAATCATTGCAACAAAAGCATCAACTGGCCTATTTGTTTATCAGCCACGATTTGCACGTTGTCCGCGCGTTATGTCATCAGGTTATCGTACTGCGACAAGGGGAAGTAGTGGAACAAGGACCGTGCGCGCGCGTGTTTGCCGCACCGCAGCAGGAGTATACGCGTCAGCTACTGGCGTTGAGCTGACGCTTAAAAAGGATTGTAGTTTGAAAAGGGTTCGGCAATTGCCACACCAAAATTTTTCAATCGGCATGTTGCAGCAAATTCGTCCTGGCGATTTACAAACAGGCACGGCTCACCTTCACACTCCAGCACCGAACATGGAACTTCGATGTCGCTTAACGCCTGGCTTAGTTTGTACATCACCGACCATGCATTATCACCATCCGGGCTAAGCAATTTAAGCGCCACCAGGCTGTTGTCACCGCACGGTCCATTTTGCGGAATCGGTTCAACCTTCGAACCTGCGAAACCAGCAGACCAGCGATAGTTCTGCGGCAGTCGATGGACGATTGAGAGTTGTAATGAAGTCACTTATTTTCCCCGGAAGTACATTTTACTTCACAATTTATTTACATCAATTTTAACACATCATCAACAATCCGTCTTTATACAGATCGTAAAGATTGATGCCTCGCCTGCGTGGCCTATATGGCTCTGATTTAAATAATATCTGCGGGCGTGGTCACGTTTGCGGGGCTATATGTACCCGTTTCTGCGATCTAACTCAACCTTTTTAACTACAATGATGTGACTTTTTACATAAATTGATTTTACATAAAATAAACATATATCGGGGGAATGATAGATTTGTGGTTGACATGCATCAACAAAGGAAGCCTTTTAGCTTCCTCGTTGTGCAATAGATCACCGTTTTTTCGGCCGACTGGCGTACAGACAGAAGAGAATGGAGCTGGTTGCACAGAATGCAATTGACCAAATCATCGGCCATGCAGAGTTAAAGGTCGCAAGAGAAAGTAATGCGCCAACAATTGCCCCTATGCCGAAACGGAAGGTTCCTGCCAGCGAAGATGCCGTTCCCGCCATATGGGGAAACTCATCAAGAATGACCGCCATCGCATTGGATGACACCATCGACACGCAGCCCACAAACGCCGCAACGCCAACCACCAGCGACCAGAATCCCAGCCCCAGCAGTGCACTGATGACCATCCACGCTGCCATAATAAACTGTATCCACAACCCCGAGCGGAACATATTTAACGCGCCAATACGGCGGACGAAGCGGCTGTTAAAGATGGTCATCACGAACAGAAAAAGAATGTTTAGCGCAAAGTAATAACCAAAGTTTTCCGGCGCGACGTGGTTGATTTCAATGTAGACAAACGGTCCGGCGCTTAAGAATGAGAACATCCCGGCAAAGCTGAAACCGCTGGCCAGCATATAACTCAGGACACGCTTATGACGGAACAGCGCCGCAAAGTTACCAATAGTGGTACGAATGTGAAAAGGCTGGCGACGCTCCGGTGGTAAGGTTTCTTTGATCAGAAAGAAGATCATTGCCGAAGCCAGAATCGCCGCCACGGCGAGGATCCAGAAGATGTAATGCCAGCTCAGCCACACCAGCACCCAGCCGCCAACTATCGGTGCCATCAGCGGTGCAATGGTCGTCACCAGCATGACAAACGACATCATCCGTGAGAACTCTTCTTTCGGGTAGATATCACGCATCAAAGCGTTGATAACCACGCTGGCCGCAGCCGCAGCCAGCCCGTGGAAGAAACGCATCACAATCAGCTGATCGATGGTTTGTGCCAACGCACACGCCACCGCGGCGGCGGCAAACACCAGCGTACCGCCAAGAACCACCGGCTTACGCCCGAAGCTGTCTGCCATCGGCCCGTAGATTAACTGCCCCAACGCAAAGCCCAGAATATAAGTACTGAGGGTCATCTGCGTACTGCCCGCCGGTACACCAAACTGCGCTGAAATTACCGGTAGCGCAGGCAGATACATATCAATCGACAGCGGCATCAACATGGCCAGCAGGCCAAGGATAAAAACAATAGCAAACGACGAATGCTGTCGGGTGGTCACAACGGGCTCCTGAAAGTCATTGAAAAGTTAGACGACGCTGGCAATTTCTTCTTCAGTTAACGGACGATATTCACCGGGGGCTAAATCAGCATCCAGCGTAATACCGCCAATACGTTCACGATGCAGCTCAACCACATGGTTACCCACGGCGGCGAACATACGTTTCACCTGATGATAACGCCCTTCGCTGATGGTCAAACGAACCTGCGTTGGGGTAATCACTTCCAGCACCGCCGGCTTAGTGAGATCTTTTTCGTTATGCAGCTGCACGCCTTTAGCAAATTGCTCTGCCGTATCGTCAGCTACGGGTGATTCCAGCGTCACCAGATAGGTCTTCTCGCAATGATGGCGCGGGGAAGTAATGCGGTGCGACCACTGACCATCATCTGTCATTAGTACCAGACCGGTGGTATCGATATCCAGACGCCCTGCAGCGTGCAGTTTCCACGCTACCGGTTCATCAAGAAAATAGAGCACCGTTGGGTGATCCGGGTCGTCCGTGGAGCAAACATAGCCCTGAGGCTTATTGAGCATGAAGTAACGTGGACCGTGTTGCTGCGCCAGCGGGTTGCCATCGTAAGCGACATCATGTTCAGGGAGCAGTTTGAACGCTGCATTACGGACGATTTCGCCATCGACGGTGACACGATTGCCGCGGATTTCACGCCCGGCAATAGCACGGCTAACGCCGAGTTGCTGTGCGATAAATTTATCAAGTCGCATGTGTGTGATTTTGCCTGTAAAAAACGGAGGTCGGGTAATGACCCGAAAATCTGAACTGTTGTCTGCCCAGTATAGCGGTCTAATAACTTCCCTCAAGGGAAAAAGATCCGTGGCATACTATTAGCAGAATAATCTACCTACGCGAGACCATGATTTTTACACTCCGCCCATATCAGCAAGAAGCCGTGGATGCCACGCTCAACCATTTTCGTCGTCATAAAACCCCTGCCGTAATCGTGCTGCCCACCGGTGCAGGTAAAAGCCTGGTGATAGCGGAACTGGCGCGGCTGGCGCGTGGTCGCGTGCTGGTGCTGGCACACGTTAAAGAACTGGTGGCACAAAACCATGCAAAATATCAGGCGCTGGGGCTGGAAGCCGATATTTTTGCCGCCGGGCTAAAGCGCAAAGAGAGCCACGGTAAAGTGGTATTTGGCAGCGTGCAGTCGGTCGCCCGTAATCTTGATGCCTTTCAGGGTGAATTTTCGCTGTTGATTGTCGATGAATGCCACCGTATTGGTGACGATGAAGAGAGCCAATATCAGCAAATCCTCACTCACCTGACCAAAGTGAATCCCCACTTACGCCTGCTGGGGCTGACTGCCACGCCTTTTCGACTGGGCAAAGGCTGGATCTACCAGTTCCATTATCACGGCATGGTACGCGGCGATGAGAAAGCCCTTTTCCGTGACTGCATTTATGAGCTGCCGCTGCGTTATATGATTAAACACGGCTATCTGACGCCGCCAGAACGGCTGGATATGCCAGTAGTGCAATACGATTTCAGCCGCTTGCAGGCACAGAGTAACGGACTGTTCAGCGAAGCCGATCTCAACCGCGAGCTGAAAAAACAGCAACGCATTACGCCACACATCATCAGCCAAATCATGGAGTTTGCTGCAACGCGCAAAGGGGTGATGATTTTCGCCGCGACGGTCGAACACGCAAAAGAGATAGTGGGATTACTGCCTGCCGAAGATGCAGCACTGATTACTGGCGACACACCCGGCTCTGAGCGCGATGTGTTAATTGATGATTTTAAAGCCCAGCGTTTTCGCTATCTGGTCAACGTCGCGGTACTGACCACCGGATTTGACGCCCCGCACGTCGATCTTATCGCCATTCTGCGCCCTACCGAATCGGTGAGTCTTTACCAACAAATTGTCGGGCGCGGTCTGCGCCTGGCCCCCGGCAAGACTGATTGCTTAATTCTTGATTATGCGGGTAACCCTCACGATCTCTACGCGCCGGAAGTTGGTACACCGAAAGGCAAAAGTGACAACGTTCCGGTACAGGTTTTCTGCCCTGCCTGCGGTTTTGCCAACACCTTTTGGGGGAAAACGACCGCCGACGGGACATTGATTGAACACTTTGGTCGTCGCTGTCAGGGATGGTTTGAAGATGACGACGGACATCGCGAACAGTGTGACTTCCGTTTCCGTTTTAAAAATTGCCCGCAATGTAACGCTGAAAATGATATTGCCGCCCGCCGTTGCCGCGAGTGTGACACCATTCTGGTTGACCCGGATGATATGTTAAAAGCGGCGCTACGACTGAAAGACGCGCTGGTATTACGCTGTAGCGGCATGTCTTTGCAGCATGGGCACGACGAAAAAGGCGAATGGTTGAAAATCACCTATTACGATGAAGACGGCGCGGATGTGAGTGAGCGTTTCCGTCTGCAAACGCCCGCCCAGCGAACTGCCTTCGAGCAGCTTTTTATCCGCCCGCATACGCGCACACCGGGCATCCCGCTGCGCTGGATCACCGCCGCCGATGTCCTCGCCCAGCAAGCCTTATTGCGACACCCGGATTTTGTCGTCGCCCGCATGAAAGGCCAGTACTGGCAAGTGCGTGAAAAAGTGTTCGATTACGAAGGTCGTTTTCGTCGGGCGCACGAATTACGCGGTTAATGGTAGTTTTGATTGATGTATAAGGCGATTGAGTATAGAATCTCGCCCGCTTTTGCATACGCAAAGCAGATCACTTACCTGTTGCTGGGTCGCCTGTAGCAGGATTAATTTAAGAGAGAAAGAAATGTTTACTATCAACGCAGAAGTACGTAAAGAGCAGGGTAAGGGTGCGAGCCGCCGCCTGCGTGCCGCTAACAAGTTCCCGGCAATCATCTACGGTGGCAAAGAAGCGCCGCTGGCTGTCGAACTGGATCACGACAAAGTCATGAACATGCAAGTTAAAGCTGAATTCTACAGCGAAGTTCTGACCATCGTTGTTGACGGTAAAGAAATCAAAGTTAAAGCTCAGGACGTACAGCGTCACCCGTACAAACCGAAGCTGCTGCACATCGACTTCGTTCGCGCTTAATTGCTGAATAAGTTGTAAAAAACCCCGCTCCGGCGGGGTTTTTTGTCTCTGCAAATTATGCCTGATTACGGTATTGCTATTTTTTGCAGGCCAGATAAGGCGTTCACGCCGCATCTGGCATTCAGAACACAAAACCGATTAATTGCCGCCAGACGTCCGGCGCTGCAATTGATCGCGCAAGTTCGGCGGCGTGCCTTTAATGGTCAGGGTATCGGTTGCTGGATCCCAGAAGATGCGTTCACCTAACAGCATCGCATCAAAGTTAATAGTCAAGCCACCGCCGCTACCGGCAAACTTCGTCAACTGACGCAGTGTGCTACGGTCTGCCGGGAAGCTCTCTTCCAGTTCGTAGCCTTTTTCAGCCGCAAACTCCGTGAAGCTCACTTCGCTGACGCCTGCCAGCTCTTTCGACAGCGATTCCAGTTCAATCTCTTCACCTGCCTGTAGCTGCTCATTACAGTAGCTATAAACCTGCTGGCGCACGTTCTGTCGCTCTGCTTTATCCAGTTGTGCTTCGGCAGTGAAATCATCGACCGCTTGCAACAGCCCACGGTTTTGCGCTTTCGCGTTTAACCCTTCGCTGGCACCGAGGAAATCCATAAAGAAATCCGCCACTTTGCGCCCTACTCGCCCTTTCAGGAAAGTGAGATAGCGGGTCGACTCTGGATTGGTTTCCCACTCGGTTAAATCGATACGCGCAACAATATCCGCATGATTGATATCAAGATAATGGGTTGGGTTGATGTCGAGATTTTCGTTAACACGCATACTGCTCAGGTTGCTCAGAACTGCCACCAGCAGATACTCCACCGCCAGATAGCGATAGTGGCAAAACAGCACGAATCCACCGTCAGCAAAAGGATATTTCGCTAATTCGTCACGCAGGCGACCGGTTGCCGCGCGGCTAAATGCCAGAAAGTCCTCTTCGCCCTGACGCTGTAAGCGCAGCGTCTGCGCCAGTTCACTCTCTTCGCTAAACAAGCCGTAAGCTTTATTTTTGGCGCTATAGACCCGATGCAGTTCTGCCACCATCTCAACGACGGTTTCCGTCGGTTCCAGCAATGAATCGCGCAACACCAGCTCAAGGTTCTGCTCATCACGCTTGATAAGCTGGTGCAGAGCAATCTGGTTGATATCCAGACTCATGATAAACTCTCCTTTAAGACCGGGCGGTATTCAACCACCGCCGGTTAAGCGACGCAATAAAAGATGGCGGTCATTTTACAGAAGGCGGCGTAACGAGAATGATTTAACGCATAAAAAAGCAGAAAAAAAACCGTTGCTACGGTAATATGTTGCCCTTTCATCAACTAACTGATTTCGATTTATGCCACAAATTTCCCGCTACAGTGATGAACAGGTTGAACAATTGCTCGCAGAGCTGCTCAACATACTGGAAAAACATAAGGCTCCGACCGACCTTTCCCTGATGGTGTTAGGCAACATGGTCACTAACCTTATCAACACCAGCATTGCCCCGGCCCAACGCCAGGCAATTGCCAACTCTTTTGCCCGCGCCTTACAGTCCTCTATCAACGAAGACAAAGCGCACTAAGGGAAACAGATAACAGGTTATGGTAACTCATCGTCAGCGCTACCGTGAAAAAGTCTCCCAGATGGTCAGTTGGGGGCACTGGTTTGCACTGTTCAATATTCTGCTTTCGCTCGTCATTGGCAGCCGTTACCTGTTTATCGCCGACTGGCCGACAACGCTTGCTGGTCGCATTTATTCCTACGTAAGCATTATCGGTCATTTCAGCTTCCTGGTGTTCGCCACCTACTTGCTGATCCTCTTCCCGCTAACCTTTATCGTCGGCTCCCAGAGGCTGATGAGGTTTTTGTCCGTCATTCTGGCAACGGCGGGAATGACGCTATTACTGATCGACAGCGAAGTCTTTACTCGTTTCCATCTCCATCTTAATCCCATCGTCTGGCAGCTGGTTATCAACCCAGACGAAAATGAGATGGCGCGCGACTGGCAGCTGATGTTCATCAGCGTGCCGGTTATTTTATTGCTTGAACTGGTGTTTGCGACGTGGAGCTGGCAAAAGCTGCGCAGCCTGACGCGTCGTCGGCGCTTCGCGCGCCCGCTGGCCGCATTCTTATTTATCGCCTTTATCGCCTCGCATGTGGTTTATATCTGGGCCGATGCCAACTTCTATCGCCCGATCACCATGCAGCGCGCTAACCTGCCGCTTTCGTACCCGATGACGGCACGACGTTTTCTTGAGAAGCATGGCCTGCTTGATGCGCAAGAGTATCAACGCCGTCTTATTGAGCAAGGCAATCCAGACGCCGTTTCCGTTCAGTATCCGTTAAGCGAACTGCGCTATCGCGATATGGGCACCGGGCAGAATGTGCTGTTGATTACTGTCGATGGCCTGAACTACTCACGCTTCGAGAAGCAGATGCCTGCGCTGGCAGGTTTTGCTGAGCAAAATATTTCGTTCACGCGTCATATGAGCTCCGGCAACACTACAGACAACGGCATCTTTGGCCTGTTTTATGGCATCTCGCCAAGCTATATGGACGGCATTTTGTCGACCCGTACGCCTGCGGCGTTAATTACTGCGCTTAATCAGCAAGGCTATCAGCTGGGGTTATTCTCGTCAGATGGCTTTACCAGCCCGCTGTATCGCCAGGCATTGTTGTCAGATTTCTCGATGCCGAGTGTACGCACCCAATCCGACGAACAGACCGCCACGCAGTGGATTAACTGGCTGGGCCGCTACGCACAAGAAGATAACCGCTGGTTCTCGTGGGTCTCTTTCAATGGCACAAACATTGACGACAGCAATCAGCAGGCATTTGCACGGAAATATAGCCGGGCAGCAGGCAATGTCGATGACCAGATCAACCGCGTGCTCAATGCACTGCGTGATTCTGGCAAACTGGACAATACGGTGGTGATTATCACTGCCGGGCGGGGTATTCCGCTGAGCGAAGAGGAAGAAACCTTTGACTGGTCCCACGGTCATCTGCAGGTGCCATTAGTGATTCACTGGCCAGGCACGCCGGCGCAGCGTATTAATGCGCTGACTGATCATACCGATCTGATGACGACGCTGATGCAACGCCTGCTACATGTCAGCACACCTGCCAGCGAATATTCGCAAGGTCAGGATTTGTTCAACCCTCAACGCCGCCATTACTGGGTTACCGCCGCGGATAACGATACGCTGGCAATTACCACCCCGAAAAAGACGCTGGTGCTGAACAATAACGGTAAATACCGCACTTACAACTTACGTGGTGAAAGAGTGAAAGATGAAAAACCACAGTTAAGTTTGTTATTGCAAGTACTGACAGACGAGAAGCGTTTTATCGCTAACTGATTAATTATAAATCAGTTAGCAAAATATCTTACTTGCAATCGGTGTGGAAAACGGTAGTATTAGCAGCCACGAGTCGGCACGTAGCGCAGCCTGGTAGCGCACCGTCATGGGGTGTCGGGGGTCGGAGGTTCAAATCCTCTCGTGCCGACCAAAAATCCCAAGAAAACCAACCTATTGCGGTTGGTTTTTTTATATCTGCATTTAATTCGATAAACAGACCGCGACACATCACGGCCTGTTTATTTTCTGTTATCAGAACGTCCAGACCACACCCGCCTGAGTTGTGCTGCTTTCTTCACGGGAGAAACGGCTGTCGATACCAAGCGTTAGCCCCGTCAATGTTTGCTCAAAGCCAGCGCCTGCATCAGTGGTCACGTTGTTGCGGCTGTTAATTGCCGAACTCCACATCGCCGTATCGTAATTAACGCCTTTTACGCTACCAAGACGCCCACGCACGGTGTCCAGTTCTGCATCAAATACCAGCGGTTGTGCTGCCGCCATATTCAGCACATCCGTGGTTGAAGGGGGCATTTGTGCGCGATTCTCTGCGAGACTCCAGCTATGGTTGCCATTATCCAGCAAGGTATATTCATACGTACTGATATCAACAACGCCTCCGGCATTGCCCAACGTAAATGCCGCATCACCGCGCCCGTTGTTACCAGTGTAAGGTTATCTCCTGCTGCCGGGCTGGCACCGGTGTCCGTCACGAATATTTTGAAATCACCTGTTGCTTTAACCTCCAGTAGCCCTCCCTTTTCTATAACGGCAAAGACGGCAATCCCATCTTTTTCAACAATTAAGCGCCCTCCTTTAATCGTGGGATCAGTCGCCGCGCCATAAACCTGTAGCACTCCATTATTGATCGTAGTCTGGTTTACCGCGCCACCCATTTGAACAATTTGATAACCATCATTTAATACTGAGTATTCTGCGGTGCCATTTATTTCAATGTACTGATATCCCCCGTTAATTTCAGTATTACTACTTACACCAAATTCTTATATATGCTGTTCTCCGCCAGGATTGATTTTCGTATTATTGGCGGCCCTACAAACCAGCTGGATATCTTTTTCCAGGACAACACCATCAACTGTCTCACCATACTCAACAGTTGATGCCAATGCTATGGGCGAATATAACGCTGTAGCCACCAGAACAGATATTGCGGAACGACAAAGAGAAACAGAACCAGATTGGTGCATTAAGCTTTCATCCTATGAAATTAATTGCTGTTAAAAGCATTGGGGACAGAAAATACCCATAGCTCCATACCCGGAGTCAGTTTTTAAAAACTGTTTAAAGAAATGCACAAGTATTGTGATTGATTTTTTAGTTGTTTTTCCTGATGAGAAGCTGATGCAAAATTCCGTCTTTATAATAAAGATGATGCCAAAGCGAACGACAAAGTTGTAGTTTTCACTACATGTCCATACATAAAATGGGGTAACATTCACGCGCCTGGTAGCGTTACCAACGCTACGCTCAAACATAATGATTCTAATAAAACCTCAGGAGACTACTATGCCTGAAGCAACGCCTTTTCAGGTGATGATTGTGGATGATCATCCACTTATGCGACGCGGTGTTCGTCAGTTACTGGAGCTTGATTCTGGCTTTGAAGTGGTCGCCGAAGCGGGCGACGGCGCAAGCGCGATCGATCTGGCGAATAGACTGGATATCGACGTGATCTTGCTGGATCTCAATATGAAAGGCATGAGTGGCCTGGATACCCTCAATGCCTTGCGCAGGGATGGCGTTACCGCGCAAATTATTATCCTGACCGTATCAGATGCCTCCAGCGATGTCTTTGCACTGATAGACGCAGGCGCAGACGGTTATCTGTTGAAAGACAGCGACCCGGAAGTGTTACTGGAAGCGATTCGTGCCGGAGCGAAAGGCAGCAAAGTCTTTAGCGAACGCGTCAATCAGTACTTACGTGAACGTGAAATGTTTGGCGCGGAAGAAGACCCCTTCAGCGTGCTGACAGAACGCGAGCTGGATGTTCTGCACGAGCTGGCACAGGGGCTGTCAAATAAACAGATTGCCTCGGTGTTGAATATTTCCGAGCAGACAGTAAAAGTCCATATTCGCAATCTGCTGCGTAAACTCAACGTCCGCTCACGCGTGGCGGCCACCATTCTGTTCCTGCAACAACGCGGGGCACAATAAAAATAGCCCGATGGCATCACCATCGGGCCACTTTTTATTTACTCTCCTGCGGCGACAAATGTTGCATCGCCTGCGCGATACTACGTTCGATCACCGCACGGCGAGTATCGTTGGCAGGTAAGAGTTTCAACATCATTTCCCACGCGGCAACGGCTTCGCCAAATCGTTGCTGCTCAAAGGCATTAAATGCATACATGCTTAACACACGGATATTGCTATGGTCCGTTCTCACCAACTGGCGCAGCAGTTCGCCGCCGAGGCGGTTGTCGTTGGGATCAGATGAACGTGTCAACGCTTCAGCGTATCCCAGTGCAGCATCGCTGTTTTTCGGATCGAGGCGATACGCAGTGGCGTATGCATCGGTGGCGATACTGGCGTTACCCAGCGCCATGCCAACGCGGCCCAACATAATCCAGCCTTCTATATCTCCCGGATTTTTTTGCAGTTGAGTACGCATCCCCAGCGCAAGGCGCGACATCTCTTCTTCGTTGAGCGGATCGGCTTTCGGATCCAGCGCCCTGTCCAGTAACGCCGGAGCCTGTGCCGTGGCCTGCTGCCAGATTTTCACCTGCTGATAATTGCCAGTCTGGTAGTAGCTGACGCCAGCCACAATTAACGCCACCACAATACCCGGCAGATAAACAACATATCCGGCACGCTTACCTTCCGGCACGCTTTGTTCTGGAAACGCTTCCGGCACCACGCGTACCCGACGCCGCGAACGGGCGTATATGACCCAACCGCCAATGCCAATAGCCACTACTGGCAGCACCCACAGCAGCACGGTCAGCGGCGTTAACGGCGGATCGTAAGTGACGAAGTTGCCGTAACGCGCCACCATATAATCGACAATCTCTTTCTTACTTTTGCCTTCCTGCATCAGTTCATACACTTTCTGGCGCAGGTCGGTGGCAATCATCGAGTTGGAATCGGCAATGCTGTTGTTCTGGCATTTCGGGCAGCGCAGTTCTTCAGTGAGCTGACGGAACTGTTGTTCCTGTGCTTCATCTTTAAACTGCAACACGTCGATGGTCGCCAGCGCTGAGCCGGAGATCATCAGCATCAGCACGCCCAATAAAAACCTCATTGTGCGGCCTCCTTACTGTATTTCTCCCACAGTGGCTTGATCTCTTCTTCCCAGACGCGAGGATTGAGATCGCCCGCATGGCGATAGCGAATGATGCCGTTGCCGTCAATAAGGAACGTTTCTGGCGCGCCATAGACACCGAGATCCAGCCCTAACATGCCGTCGCCATCAAACAGGCTTAGCGCGTAAGGATTGCCCAGCTCTTTCAGCCAGCTGATTGCCTTCTGGCGATCGTCTTTATAGTTCATGCCGACCACGCGGATGCCCTGCGCAGAAAGCTGATTCAGATATTGATGTTCCGCACGGCAGGTCGGACACCAGGTCGCCCAGACGTTAAGCAGCACTGGTTTGCCCTGAGTCAGCACATCCGCCTGATAAAACTGCCCCGGATTGTCCAGTGATTCGAGGCGAAACTTCGGCACTGGCTTGCCAATGAGCGCCGATTCCAGATTGGTCGGATCATCCCCTTCGGCATTACGCGCCAGCTGCCACAGCAGCGCCGCGGCAATCGCCAGGAAGATAATCAACGGAATTAACAATACCTTGCGCTTCATGCAGCCTCCGGCGCAGTTTTCTGCGGGTTCACGCGCTTACGATAGCGAGGATCAAACAGACACAGCAGTCCGCCCAACGCCATCATCAGCCCGCCCGCCCAAATCCAGCGAACAAATGGTTTGTAGTAAAGACGCACGGCCCACGCGCCGTTTTCCAGCTCTTCACCGAGCGCCGCGTACAGGTCACGCGTGATGCCACCGTCAATCGCCGCTTCGGTCATCATCGACCCGGCAGTGTTGTAATAACGTTTTTCTGCATACAGCACTGTTTCCGGCTTGCCATCTCGCGTTACGCCGATAGTCGCCACACCGCCACGCCAGTTTGGACCAGTCACTTCTTTGACATCACGGAAGGTGAAGCGATATTCATGAATATCGACGCTATCGCCGGACTTCATGCGCACATCACGCTCAACGCTATAGTTCTGACTAAAAGCAATGCCAACAATTGTCACTGCCAGCCCCAGGTGAGCTGCCACCATCCCCCAATAACTGAAGGTGGTTTTCGTGCCGCGTGAAATACGCAGCGCAGCTTCCGCAATTGCCAGCACCGCAATCCAGCAGGCCATTGCCAGGCCGAGCACCGTCATCGCCACAACTTTGCTTTCGAACAGCCACGGCAACAGCAGCGACAGCACCAGCGTAGAGATGAAGGCGATAATCAACAAATTGCGGATTTTACGTGGGCGATCGCGTCCCCAGCGCACCAGAGGGCCGACACCAAGCAGTAGCGCAAACGGCACCATCAGCCAGGTAAACATGGTGTTGAAGAACGGTTCGCCAATCGAAATACTGCCCAGTCCCAGTTGCTTGTGCACCAGCGGCAGCAACGTCCCCAGCAACACCACCAGCATCGCGGCTACCAGCAAAACGTTGTTCGCTAACAGCAAAGATTCCCGCGACCACAGCGCATTGTTTACGCGTGAGCGAACTTTGTGTCCACGCGCGGCAAACAGCAGCAGCGAACCGCCAATCACCAGCACCATAAAGGCGAGGATAAACATACCGCGCGCCGGATCAGACGCAAACGCGTGTACCGATACCAGCACGCCGGAACGCACGAGGAAAGTCCCCAGCAGACACAACGAGAAGGCACTGATTGCCAGCAGTAATGTCCACGCTTTGAAGCTGGCGCGTTGTTCAGTGACCGCCAGTGAGTGCATCAGCGCAGTCCCCACCAGCCACGGCATAAACGAGGCGTTTTCTACCGGATCCCAGAACCACCAGCCGCCCCAGCCGAGTTCGTAATAGGCCCATGCGGAACCGAGCACAATGCCGAGCGTCAGGAAGATCCACGCAGCCAGCGTCCACGGACGAGTAAAACGCGCATAAGTGCTGTCCAGACGCCCACTCAACAAAGATGCAATGGCAAAAGCAAACGCCACCGAGAAACCGACGTACCCCATATAGAGCAGAGGCGGGTGGAAAATCAGCCCCGGATCCTGCAACAACGGGTTAAGATCGCGCCCTTCAATCGGGAAATTCGGCAGCGTGCGTGAGAACGGGTTAGAGGTAAAGAGAATGAACAGCAAAAAGCCGACACTGACCATCCCCATTATCGCCAGTACGCGGGCAACAATATCCAGCGGAATACGCTGACTAAAAATCGCTACCGCAAAGGTCCAGCCGCTCATCAGTAGCACCCACAGCAGGAGCGAGCCTTCATGCGCGCCCCAGGTAGCCGCCACGCGATACCACACCGGAAGCTGGGTATTGGAGTTGCTGGCAACATAGGTGACGGTAAAGTCGTTGACCACGAAAGCATTGACCAGCACCAGAAATGCGCCAGCCACAGACATAAACAGCAGCCAGGCAAACAAGCGGGAAGACGCCATCATGCGCGCGTCCCCGCGCGCCACGCCCCATAGCGGATACACAGACAGCAGCAGCGCAATTCCTAGCGCCAGACACAGCAGCCCGTTACCAATTTCTGGCATCATGATGCTGGGTCCTTATAAACACTCGCCGGGCGACGGTGGTTAGCTTCCATCGCTTTCTCAACTTCTGGCGGCGTGTAGTTTTCATCGTGTTTCGCCAGCACTTCTTTCGCGAGGATATGATTGCCTTTTTCCAGTTCGCCCTGCACCACAACGCCCTGCCCTTCACGGAACAGATCCGGCAAAATGCCTTCGTAAGAGACATCTACTGAACCTTCAGCGTCGTAAATGGTGAAAGTTACTTTTAGCGAATTGGGATCGCGCTGCACACTCCCCGGCATCACCATCCCGCCAACGCGCAGACGCTGACCGACTTCCGGCATCTGCTGAGTTTCACGCTTGCCGTAGAGAATCTCCCCCGGCGTATAAAAGAGATCGATATTCGAGCGCAGCGCATATAGCACCAGACCGATAGTCAGCGCCAGCCCCGCCAGCACGGCACAGGCAATCCACAAGCGGTTTTTACGGCGAATATTCATGCAGCCTCCTGCTGTTGCGCAGCACGTAAACGCGCCTCACGCGCCCGCTGTTGCGCCACGCCACGCAGAATTGCGCGATGTTGCATCACCGAGTGCACGACTAAAACCACCAGCGGAATAACGGTCATCACCACCGCCAGCCAGACAAAAAAGGCGTAACCGCCCATTGCGAAAAATTCATTCCAGGAAGCAAATGCAGGGGTCATTTACGGCCTCTTTTCAGTATCAGTTCACTCACCCACGGACGGCGTTTTTCCATCAGCAAAATCAAATTACGCATCCGCATCAGCGTCAGCGTGGCAGACAGGAGCAGGAAGCCCAAAATCGACCAGCGCAGCGGCGAACGCATCGCCGGATCGATACTTTGCTGCATTCGCGTTGATCCCTGATGCAGGGTGTTCCACCACTCTACGGAGTAATGAATAATCGGCAGATTCACCACGCCAATCAGCACCAGGATACCTGCCGCACGCCCAGCCAGACGACGGTCGTCGAAGGCGTGCCACAGGGCAATGACACCAACATACAGAAACAGCAGCACCAGTTCAGAAGTCAGACGTGCATCCCATACCCACCAGGTGCCCCACATCGGTTTTCCCCATGCAGAGCCGGTAACCAGGGCAATAAAGGTAAACACGGCACCAATGGGGGCCATCGCCGCCACCGCCAGGTTGGCCATTTTCATCTGCCAGACAAGGCCAATAAACGCCGCCACCGCCATTGATGCATAAATGCCCATCGACCAGATCGCCGCAGGCACATGCAGGTAGATAATGCGGTAGCTATTTCCCTGCTGATAATCAGCCGGAGCAAAGCCGAACCCCCAGATCCAGCCGACGGTAAGCACGACCACACTGGCAATTGCCAGCCACGGTATAAACCAGCCACAGATTTGATACAGCCGTGGTGGGATCGCCAGTTGATGCAGTGTTTTCCACATAGTTTCGATACCAGACTCGAACAAAAATCAGTAATCCAGCGTTATTGAATGCTGATTCGTAACGCTGCCGCCGTCGCAAAAGGACTTAATGTCGCGGTGCCTGCCAGCAACGCGCCTAAAATTGCCAGATACCCATCAACGGGCAAATGCATAGAAGCCGCGTCCATCGCGGCGGTGGCAAAGATGAGTAATGGGATAGTCAGCGGTAACACCAGTATGCTGAGCAGCACACCACCGCGCTTAAGTCCCACTGTCAGCGCCACGCCCGGCGCACCAAGAAAGCCAAGCGTAGGGGTTCCCAGCAGTAGCGTTAACGCCATCACTTGCCAGCCATAAACATCCATTCCCAGTAGCATTGCTACCAGGGGCGAAAGGATGAGTAACGGCAGACCGGTTACCATCCAGTGCGCCATCACCTTCGCCAGCACAACGGCGGGCAAGGGTAACGGCAACAACATCAATTGTTCAAGACTGCCGTCCTGCAAATCGTCACGGAACAGTCGCTCGAGTGCCAGCAAGGATGAAAGCAGCGCGGCAACCCAGATAATACCCGGCGCAATACGCGCCAGCAGTTGCGGCTCCGGACCGATACTGAGCGGAAAAAGGGTAATGACAATCAGGAAGAACCACAGCGGGTTGGCGATTTCGGCGCTGTGGCGAAACGCTACGCGCAGCTCAAGACGGAAAATGCGCCAGAACATCATGCGGCCCTCGTTTGCGTCAGTGAAATGCGGCGAATTTTACTTTCAGCAACGTTGAGCGGCTGGTGGGTAGTCAGAATCACAATCCCCCCCTGCTCCGTATGCTGCGCCATACGCTGGGTCAGACGATCGACGCCATTAACGTCAATCGCGGTAAAAGGCTCGTCGAGGATCCATAACGTGGCACGGGTCAGCCACAGACGCGCTAAAGCGACGCGGCGTTGTTGCCCGGCAGAAAGTTGATTTACCGGAATATCTTCGAATCCGGCAAGCCCGGCCTGCGCCAGGGCTTCCAGACATTGTGCGGTATCGCCATCGCGATGATAAAAGTGCAGATTTTCTAACGCCGTCAGCCGGGTTTTGATCCCCGGCTGATGGCCTATCCATAACAGGTTTTGATGGTAGCTGTCGCGTACCTGATGCAAGGGCTGCCCTTGCCAGAGAACCTCGCCTGCATCAGGGCGAGACAACCCCGTCAGCAAACGGAGAAGCGTTGTCTTCCCCGCGCCGTTGCTACCGGTGATTTGTACCCACTCTCCTGCGTTCAGCGTAAATGATAAACCACTAAATAAGGTTCGTTCATCCCGCTCGCAAAGTAACTCTCTGGCTTCAAGCATACTCACGCAATAACCCTGTTAAAAACCTGGCTCGACTTCACGCATGTCGGGCAGCTTGTGCGCTATCCCTTTATGGCAATCAATACAGGTTTGCCCATCTTTCACCGCCTGGTCATGCATCTTCGCGGCAACCGATTTCTGGGCGGTTGTATCCATATACTCGAAGTTGTGACAGTTACGGCACTCCTGCGAGTTGTTGTCCTTCATGCGCCGCCACTCATTCTGTGCCATCGTCAGGCGATGAGCTTCAAATTTCTGCGGCGTGTCAATAACGCCAAAAATTTTACCATACAGCTCTTTACTTGCTTTGAGCTTGCGTATCATCTTTGGCACAAACTCGTGCGGAACGTGACAATCCGGACAGGTCGCACGGACGCCGCTACGGTTGTTGTAGTGCACGGAATCCATGTATTCCTGATACACCGTGTTACGCATTTCGTGGCAGCTAATGCAGAACTCTTCGGTATTGGCTTTTTCCATCCCGGTGTTAAAGCCGCCCCAGAAGACGATGCCACCGACAAAACCGATCAACAGCAGCGTCCCCAGCGCCAGACGGCTGGGGGTACGCCACCATTTCCACAGGCGCTTAATCAGACCAGGCTTACGGTCAGAATTTCCCATAATAACCTCTTATTTCCCGTAACCTTTTGACGGGGTAAAGGTATTCCCCACGATTGGCGCGGTATCGGCCTGCGGTACGTGACATTGCAGACAGAAATAACGACGCGGAGCCACTTCCGCGCCCACTTTGCCGTCGCTGTCCATAAAGTGAGTAGGACTAATGCGCGGCGCGCCAGTGGTGCGATAACTTTCGACACCGTGGCACTGCAAGCAGCGGTTGGTATTGGTCGTTACCTGATAACCTTCAACGCTATGCGGGATCATTGGCGGCTGATTCACATAGTTCAGCGGCATCCGATCCTGCTCTTTTGGCATCCGAATGGCCCCTTCCTGCGTCCCGGATACTTCCGGCGACTGGCTAAAATCGACGCCATTAGCCGCCCAAACCGCGCCGCTTACCACCAGGGCCAGCATCGCCGTCCATTGACACAGCGCTTTCTTCAGGTCATGGCTTTTCATGATTTCGCTCCCGAACTCCATCGTGTAGTTATTGTAAATACATCCTCAGAACAGACATCCACGCAGCGACCGCACGTCATGCAATCGCGGCTGGTGACCTGCACCGGGCTTTGTTCATCCAGCACCGGGGCACGTAGCACATGCGGTTCCGGGCAAACATGAAAACAATCCATACAGCGGTTACATTTCTGCCGATCGGTGGCCGCAACGGTAATCACACCTTTGCTACCCAGCACGCCATACAGTGCACCAACCGGACAAATGTGCCCGCACCAGCCGTGTTCAACGACCAGTAGATCAAATAAAAACAGCGCGAGAATAAGCAGCGCGCCGCTGCCGAAGCCCATTACCAGGCTACGCCCCATCAGGGAAACGGGGTTGATCCATTCCCAGATGAGCGTGCCAGTTAAGGCCGATCCCACCAGAATGATCACCAACAGCACGTAGCGAATGTGGCGAGGGATCGTCGCAGACTGATTGAGGTCAAATCGTCTGCGTAACCAATTTGCTAAGTCGGTAATCGGGTTCAGCGGGCAGACCCAGCTGCAAAATAATCGCTTTCCTGCCAGGGCGTAGAGCACGGTGATAATCACCGCACCAGTCAGCGCTACCGTGGCAGGCAGATGACCGCTGGCAAGACTTTGCAGTGTCATCAGCGGATCGGTCAGTGGAACGGTGTCGAATAACAGGCTACTGCTGTAGTTGCCGTGCAAGATCCACACACCAAACCACGGACCGCTCAAAAACATCCCCAGCACGAAGAACTGACAAAGGCGACGTAACACTAACCAACGGTGACTGCGCCACCAGCCTTTTTTCTCCAGCGCCTCGCGCCCGGCGTCACGTTTACGATTTGCCATTGTTCCCCTCCAGCCAGCCGAAGCGGTAATGGTGACCTAACTCCCCTTTCGCCAGTGACAGCGGTAACACCTTGATTGCCGGTTGTTCCAGCACGCACACTTTTTCGCACTTACCGCAGCCGGTACAGGCGTCGCTGTGAACCGTCGGCAGAAAGCGGGCGTGCTTACCGGTTCGCGTGTTGCGCTCCAGCTCCAGGGTGATGGCCTCATCAATTTTCGGGCATTCGCGATAACAAACATCGCAGCGCAGCCCCTGAAAGTTGAGACAGTTTTCCTGGTCCACCAGTACCGCCAGCCCCATCCGCGCGTCGTCGATCGATTCGATCTCACGATCCAGCGCACCGCTCGGGCACACTTTGGCGCACGGAATGTCCTCACACATTTCGCAAGGAATATCCCGTGCGACAAAATATGGCGTGCCCGCCGACAGACCAGAGGCCAGCGTCGCCAGTTTTAAGGTGTCGTAAGGGCAAGCCTGAACACACTGACCGCAACGCACACAGGCACTGGCAAAGGCGTTCTCGTTTATGGCTCCGGGCGGGCGCAACCGCACACCAGATGCGCGTGCGGTTTGCTGTTGTAACCCCAGCGCCACACCCACGGCAGCCAGCCCGCCTGCTGTGCGAACGACATCGCGCAGAAAGCGGCGGCGACCATTTTGAGGTTTCGCTGACCGGGACATAATGGCTTACACCTTCTCCAGTTTGACCGCGCACTTCTTGAAGTCCGTCTCTTTCGAGAGCGGATCGGTCGCATCCAGCGTCAGTTTGTTAACCAGCTGTGCGGCGTCGAAGAACGGCATGTACACCAGGCCCTGCGGCGGACGGTTACGACCGCGCGTTTCGACAATCGAGATCACTTCGCCACGGCGAGAAACCACTTTCACTTTGTCGCCACGGCGCAGATCGCGCGCTTTCGCATCCAGCGGGTGAATAAACAGAACCGCTTCCGGGAAGGCGCGGTGCAGTTCCGGTACACGGCGAGTCATACTGCCGGTATGCCAGTGCTCCAGGACGCGTCCGGTAGAGAGCCACAGGTCGTACTCTTCATCCGGCGCTTCCGCCGCAGGTTCGAACGGCAGCGCGAAGATCACCGCTTTGCCATCCGGTTTACCGTAGAACTTGTAGCCTTCGCCCGCTTTCACGTACGGGTCGTTACCTTCGCTGTAACGCCACTGCGTTTCTTTACCGTTCACCACCGGCCAGCGCAGACCGCGTGCTTTGTGGTAATCATCGAACGGCGCGAGATCGTGACCGTGACCGCGACCAAACCATGCGTACTCTTCGAACAACCCTTTTTGCAGATAGAAGCCCAGCTCGCGAGATTCGTCGTTCAGCTGATCTTCCGCCAGTTCGGATACCGGGAATTTGCTCACTTCCGGAGTGGCATACAGAACCTCATACAGCGTTTTGCCACGCAGTTCCGGTTTCTTAGCCAGCAGCTCTTCCGGCCACACTTCTTCAGTTTTGAAGCGACGGGAGAACTGAACTAACTGCCAGAGATCCGATTTTGCTTCACCCGGTGCCTGTACCTGCTGACGCCAGAACTGAGTACGGCGTTCGGCATTACCGTAAGCCCCCTCTTTCTCTACCCACATTGCGGTCGGCAGGATCAAGTCCGCTGCCAGCGCACTGACCGTCGGATATGGATCGGAAACGATGATAAAGTTGCGCGGATCGCGCCAGCCCGGCATACGCTCTTCATTAATGTTCGGTCCGGCCTGCATGTTATTGGTACACATGGTCCAGTAAACATTCAGTTTGCCGTCTTTCAGCGCACGGTCTTGTGCCACCGCGTGCAGACCGATTTTCGCCGGAATGGTGCCACTCGGGATATTCCACTTCTTCTCGCAAATATCACGATGTTTCTCGTTAGTCACCACCATGTCCGCAGGCAGACGGTGAGCAAAGGTGCCCACTTCACGCGCAGTACCACACGCGGAAGGCTGCCCGGTCAGGGAGAACGGACCGCAACCCGGCTGGGAAATTTTGCCGGTCAGCAGGTGCAGGTTGTAGACCAGGTTGTTGGCCCACACACCACGGGTATGCTGGTTGAAGCCCATCGTCCAGTAGGAGATGACTTTCTTGTTCGGATCGGCATACAGCTGCGCCAGTTGTTCTAACTGGTCTTTCGGCACGCCGGTCATTTCGGCGGTTTTTTCCAGCGTATATTCAGCAACGAAGGCTTTGTAATCTTCAAAGCTCATCGGTTCGGAGGCGTCAGAACCCGGATTCTTCGCTGCTTTTTCCAGCGGATGGGTCGGACGTAAACCGTAGCCGATGTCCGTCGCCCCTTTGCGCAGGTTAACGTGTTTGCTGAAGAAGTCCTGATTTATCGCATTGTTTTGAATGATATAGTTGGCGATATAGTTCAGGATCACCAGGTCAGATTGCGGCGTAAAGATGATGCCGTTATCCGCCAGCTCGAAGCTACGATGCTGGTAGGTAGAAAGCACCGCCACGGTAACGTTCTGGTTAGAGAGACGACGGTTAGTGATGCGCGACCAGAGGATCGGGTGCATCTCCGCCATGTTTGCGCCCCACAGCACAAACGCGTCAGCCTGCTCGATGTCGTCATAGCAGCCCATCGGCTCATCCATACCAAAGGTACGCATAAAGCCAACTACTGCCGACGCCATACAGTGACGCGCGTTCGGGTCGATGTTGTTCGAACGGAAGCCCGCTTTAAACAGCTTGGACGCGGCATAACCTTCCCAGATAGTCCACTGACCAGAACCGAACATACCGATCGATTCCGGCCCTTTTTCTTTCAGGGCGGTTTTGAATTTCTCTTCCATCACATCGAAGGCCTGATCCCAGGTGATTGGGGTAAATTCGCCTTCTTTATCATATTTACCGTTTTTCATACGCAGCAGCGGCTGCGTCAAACGGTCTTTACCGTACATGATTTTGGGCAGGAAATAGCCCTTAATGCAGTTCAGGCCACGGTTAACCGGTGCGTCCGGGTCGCCCTGACAAGCCACCACACGCCCCTGCTGCGTTCCGACCAGAACGCCGCAACCCGTACCGCAGAAACGGCACGGCGCTTTATCCCATTTAATGGCTTCCTGCTGACCAACAACGGCGCGGGCAACGCCCGGCACGCTGAGACCGGCAGCCGCCGCAGCGGCCGCAACGGCGTTAGCTTTCATAAAGCTACGACGACTGAGTTTCATGGTGTTTCCTCACCTTGCTCTTCCTGCTGGTGATAAACCAGCGACACCGCCAGCACGCCCTCTACGTTGCGTACTGACTCAATGGTTTGGATCAGCGTTTCGCTGTCTTCTGCTTCCACCACCACAATCAACTGACCGCTCGGCGCGTCGCTGACAGCAACTTCACAGCCGGTAAAGGCGTTCAGTTGGGTGCTGATGTCTGAAATTCGTTCGCTTTTGGCCTGCACGACCAGGCTGCAAACTTGCCAGTTAGTGTGCATGGAGATACTCCGCAGTTATGGCTGATACCGGACAGCTGGCTGCACATGCTCCACATCCGTTGCAAAGTTGGCTATTAAGTTGCGGCTGGTAGATCCCGGAGAGCGTCGGGCGAAAGATAATTGCCATTGGCTCACAGCTATCCTGACAGCGGCGGCATTCAACTGACTGATACGCCAGGCACGCGTCCCCAATGGTGAACTGCAAATCCCAGGCCCTGGTGTGGCGCGGAGAAAATAGCGATTCGGGGCAAGCCTGCGCGCAGGCGTAACAGAAGCTGCACTCGTTATTTTTGAAATTAACGCTCGGATAGCTACCCGCGCCGCGTTGCAGAATGTTGTTTTCACAAGCATTAATACAGGCGTCGCAGCGGGTGCAATGGGTCAGAAAATGAGATTCATCACCGGACCAGGGCGGACGGATACCGTTACTGGCTTTGCGCCAGCGACCAGTGAGTATGCCCCGACGGGATGCATCAATCTTCACATTGACCTTCCATCATTAACGCGCTCTGAAAATTGAGAGCGACCAAATAAACCGCATAATTAATAAGCCATTTTTATAGCCGCTAAGATATTAAAGGATGTGTCAAAGATGCATACCCCGATCGGGGTAAAACCTGTAGCAGGATCAAAAGAGTGGCGGGAAGCGTGGCAAAAACGGGCTTTTGCTCACATTTCAAATGGTTATAAACATATTTATATAGCGATTAATTCGCCAGAGATATTTCTGCTGGTTTGTTTTCTCATCAGAATTTAACACTAAAAGAGCAGGTAAAATTATCTGAATGTTCTTTAAGTTATTCATAAAGCAAATTAATAAATCTGATGAATATGTTAACCTTCAGCGACATCATCGGTGAAAACCTATAAATGAAGAAGGAAAGCAAAAAAATGAAGACCATTCTACCTGCAGTATTGTTTGCCGCTTTCGCCACCACTTCCGCCTGGGCGGCAGAGAGCGTCCAGCCACTGGAAAAAATCGCGCCTTATCCACAAGCTGAAAAAGGCATGAAGCGTCAGGTGATTCAGTTAACTCCGCAAGAAGATGAATCTACCCTGAAAGTAGAACTGTTAATCGGTCAGACGCTGGAAGTCGACTGCAATTTGCATCGTCTCGGCGGGAAGCTGGAAAGCAAAACGCTGGAAGGCTGGGGCTATGATTATTATGTCTTTGATAAAGTTAGCTCGCCGGTTTCCACGATGATGGCCTGCCCGGATGGCAAGAAAGAGAAGAAATTTGTCACCGCGTATCTGGGCGATGCTGGAATGCTGCGTTACAACAGCAAGCTGCCGATCGTGGTGTATACGCCAGACAATGTGGATGTGAAGTACCGTGTCTGGAAGGCGGAAGAGAAAATTGACAACGCGGTTGTTCGCTAAACTGCTTTGAAGTGCTGCAACCTGTAGGCCGAATAAGGCGGTTACGCCGCATCCGACATCTAACGCCCGAGCCGGTTGCCTGATGCGACGCTGAAGCGTCTTATCAGCATACGCCACATCCGGCAAACCATGCCGGATGTGGCACATCATTACAACGCAATATCCGCCACTTCTTTTTGAACGGGTTGCGGTTTCAACTGCGGTTTCGGCGTACTATCTGCTGCCTGCGGCTTGTCGTATTTCAGACCCAGCACTTCGCTGGTGTACTGCAACTCGCGTTCTGTTGCCGCTACATCACCGTTCAGCTTGCGTCCATAAGACGGAACGATCGCTTTCAACGTAGCCTGCCATTGCGGGCTGGAAACGCGATCGCCAAATACTTTTTCCAGCAGATTCAACATAATCGGCGCGGCGGTTGACGCCCCTGGCGATGCCCCCAGGAGCGCGGCAATGGTCCCTTGCTGGTCACTGACGACTTCAGTACCGAGACGCAGTACGCCACCTTTATCGGCATCACGCTTGATAATCTGCACGCGCTGCCCCGCTTGCCACAAACGCCAGTCCTCTTTTTTCGCCTGCGGATAGTACTCTTTCAACACTTCAAAACGATCCTCTTCACTCAACATCACCTGACTCACCAGATATTTCACCAGATCGAAATTATCCAGCCCAACGTGCATCATCGGCATCACGTTAGAGGTGGTGGTGGAACTCATCAGATCCCATAATGAACCGTTTTTGAGGAATTTGGTTGAGAAGGTGGCAAATGGCCCAAACAGCACTACGCGTTTACCGTCAAGAACACGGGTATCGATATGCGGAACCGACATCGGTGGTGCGCCAACGGATGCTTTACCGTAAACCTTCGCCAGATGGTGATTAACCACGTCCGGGTTTTCCGAAACAAGGAACTGTCCGCCCACCGGGAAACCAGCGTAGTCTTTCGCCTCCGGAATCCCCGATTCCTGTAACAGTTTCAGCGCCGCACCGCCCGCGCCGATAAAGACAAATTTGGCGCGGATGTTCTGTGCAGTGCCGTTTTTCAGATCGGCAACGGTGACGGTCCAGCTGTTATCGTCATTACGCTTTAGGGCGCGGACTTCGCTGCTGAGTTGCAGCGAGAAGTTAGATTTCTTCTGTAAGGAGGCGATCAACTGGCGGGTGATCTCGCCATAGTTCACATCGGTGCCAATTTCTGTGCGTGTTGCCGCTACTTTCTGTTGCGGATCGCGCCCTTCCATCACTAACGGTGCCCACTCTTTGATCTGCGCGTGATCTTCAGAGTAACGCATACCGCGAAACAGCGAGCTTTGTTGCAACGCGGCGTAACGGGCGCGCAGGAAATTAACGTTATCCTCGCCCCAGACAAAGCTCATATGCGGAACGGTATTGATAAATGAACGCGGAGTACGCAGCACACCACGCTCGACCTGGTGCGCCCAGAACTGGCGGGAAATCTGAAATGCTTCGTTAATGGCGACTGCTTTTTCAATACTGATACTGCCGTCGGCATTTTGCGGGGTGTAATTGAGTTCCATCAGTGCAGAATGCCCGGTTCCGGCGTTGTTCCAGCCGTTCGAACTCTCCTGCGCGACACCTTCCAGGCGCTCCACCATGGTCATCGACCATTCAGGCTCCAGCTCGCGTAAATAGGTCCCCAACGTGGCGCTCATAATGCCGCCGCCAATCAACAGTACATCAGTTTCCTGCTCCTCGGACGCTTTCGCTTTTGCCGCCATCGAAACGGCATTAAGCCCCACGGCCATCGAGAAGAGCATGGCAGTCACTTTTTTCATCTTGTTAATGCCTTACTTTTAGTCGCTTTATTGCAGGTGAGATTTGCGCGGCATCAACGGTAACACTTAAGTAACAACATTTAAATAATGTTTATAAATTATATTCTAATTTTAGAAACATTATAATTTCGTTGATTAATTATAGGGTTATTAGAAACGAAGGTATTTTTAGAATATTGACCTGGCGGCAGCAGTCCGCCAGGTCAGCGTCGTAATATTATGCTGTCCGGGCAACGGCATCACGCGAAGCAGCATCGCGCTCTTCGCCTGTCAGCTCGCTAAGTTGCCCGTTGCGCATTTCCAGCAGGCGGTCGGCGTGGATAAAGTAATGATCATCATGACTGATGGCGAAAATAGTTTTACCCATCTCCTGCATCAGCGGCAGCAGCACCTGATAAAACTCACGACGGAAGTGTGGATCCTGATCCGCCGCCCATTCATCCAGCAGGATAATATCGCGTTCTTCTGCCAGCGCCAGCAACAGCGCCACGCGTTTTTTCTGCCCTTTTGATAACTTCAGGTTAACAATACGCCCGTTGCTTAACTCAAGCTTATGAGCCATTTTCAGCTGCGCCAGCCACTTCTCAACCAGTTGCGGGTTAGCGGGTTGCCCCTCCGGCCCCAGCAGTTGATCAAACAGCCAGACATCGGTAAACACTGCCGAAAACAGTTTTCGATAATCTTCCGGTTGTTCGCCGCTGACAGGTTTGCCATCCAGCAAGATTTCGCCATTTTGTGGCTGGTACAAGCCCGTCAGCAACATCGCCAGCGTCGATTTTCCACTACCGTTGCCACCAATCAGAAACAGCAGCTCGCCACGTTTAATGGTGAGATTAATTGGACCAACGGAAAACGCGTTATCCTGATAGCTAAACGTCACGTTACGCAGCTCCAGCGTTTGCCAGTTGGGAAACGCCTGCGGGCGCGGAAACTCTGCTTTGAAAGGCGCGAGCGCGAATTTGTTCAGCTTATTAAACGCCACCTGCGCCGTCAGTAGCGTCGGCAACGCGCCAACCGCCGAAAGCAGCGGCGTACGCAGGAATAACAACGTCAACGAATAGGTCGCGGCAACGTTGGTATCAGCCCAACCGAGACTGTTCGCCATCCAGAACACCAGGCCGATTGCGCCCAGCATCATGATGTTTGACCAGTTCACGGCACTAAGATGGAAGGTGTCTGCGCGGATAATATGATGGCGATACTCTTGCGCATCAGGAATGTAGAGGTTGTTAAACACATACTCGGCGCGTTCACGGTTCAGAGTCAGCTCTTTGCGCCCTTCGAGTACGGTTTGAAAATCCGTGTACAGCTTATCTTCGGTTTCACGCAGGGTCGCCATATGTTTGTACACCCGCGCCACCAGTATAAAACCACCCCAGATGGTGACTGCCATCCAGATAGCCGTTACCAGCAACATTTTGCCCGACAGCATCCACAAATACGCCGCTGAACCGATAGTGAGAATGATCCCCTGCACCAGTTCCGGCAGACGCACAAAAGCAATGGTGATATTGCGCACATCGCTGGTTAACCCCGCCAGCAACGAGGCGCTACCAAGTTGTTCAATGCGCTCGACATGGGTATCCAGAATCCGCTTGATAAATTCACTACGCAGTCGGTAAACGAAGTGATGCCCCAAAGTGGTGAGCGCCAGTTGCGATCCGAGAGTGACTGCCATCAACAGCAGCAATAACCCCAGAAACTCCGGCAATACCAGCAGACTGGTATCCGCCGTTTCGATAAGGCGCTGATTGATAAAAGCAATTAAGCCAATGCCTAATGCCGCACTGGCGAGGCTTAGCGCCATCACACTGATAAATGGCCAGCGATACTGCCGCCAGACAAGTACAAGAAGTTCCATGCAGAAAACCCGGACAATGAATTACAGCCCGCAGTTTAAACATCTTCGTGCGCACAGCAATAATAATTCTTATTTTTATTCTTTTTTACCTGCCTGACGGAATGTCAGGTTGTAGCGGCAGTCGGTGGTGAGTGGATGCCCCCCCACTTTCAACGGTTGAATGCCATGATAAAACAGCCGCGACTCACCACCCCATACCACCACATCGCCATGTTCCAACAACAAACGTTTGAGCGGATCATTTCGTTTCAGGCCGCCAAATTGAAAAATCGCGGGTAAGCCCAGAGAAACAGAAACAATTGGCGCGCGCAGATCCGGTTCGTCTTTATCCTGATGCAGCGACAGTTTCGCGCCAGGAACGTAGCGGTTGATCAAACAGGCATCTGGCTGGAAATCTGGATAGCCCGCTGCCGTAGCCGCACGTTGACATAAATGATGAAAACTCTGCGGCATGGCGGGCCACGGTTTATTTGTTTGCGGATCAATGGGCGAATAGAGATAACCTTGCCGATGGGTCGTCCAGCCCAGATGCCCACAGTTGGTCATCGCCACCGACATGGTATATCCGCCTGGAGTGACCATCTGGCGAAACGGCGACTGGCTGGCAACGTCATTAATATCGCGGATCAGTTGCTCCGCAGCGTTAAAAGCAAAACGGTGCAAAATCACCGCTCCAGCCGCCAGTGGTTCTTGCCACGGTTCAGCATCGGCAAACAGATCCAACATTACCTCTCCTCATTTTCAGCTTCGCGGCGTAGCAGTTGCGCTTTACGCGACACGCCCCAGCGGTAACCTGAAAGCGATCCATCACCGCGTACTACCCGATGACAGGGTATAACGATAGCTAGCTTGTTGGCGGCACAGGCGCTGGCAACAGCCCGTACCGCTTTCGGTTTGCCGATGGCGTTAGCCAGTTGCTGATAACTGACGGTTTCACCGCAAGGTATCGTGCGCAGTGCCTGCCAGACTTGTTGCTGAAAAGCAGTGCCGCGAATGTCCAGCGGTAACGTCAGCGGCGTATCGCGTTGATTGAGGCTGGCGATCACTTCACGCACATGTTGCTGAAACGTCAGATCAGCAGGCGCGCTGTCGGCAGCGGGAAACATCTGCTGTAACTCGCTGATTAGTGTCGCGTCATCATCGCCCAGTAATATCGCGCAAATCCCCCGCTCACTTTCTGCCACCAGGCAACGGCCCAGCTCACAATCAGCCAGCGCGTAACGCACCGCCAGATTTTCGCCACCGTGACGGAATTGTTTAGCCGTCATGCCCAGCGTTTCGTCGGCTTTGCGGTAGTAACTGCTGCTGTCGGGGAATCCGGCGTTAAGAATAGATGTAGTCACGCTCTCCCCTTTCGCCAGCAATTCGCGCAAACGGCGAGCGCGCCAGGCCTGTTGCCAGGCTTTAGGCGTCATTCCGGTAGTCGCTTTAAACAACCGATGCAAATGAAATGGACTCATCGCCACCTGGTCGGCTAAGGCTTCCAGCGTTACAGGCGTTTCCTGTTCCAGAAGTCGGCAGGCGTGGGTAATTTTATCAAGGCGATGTTGCAGGGGATTGGCTTTGTCTGGCTGACAACGTTTGCAGGGACGAAAGCCAGCGGCAAGCGCCTCGCTGGCATTTGCGTAGAAGGAGACATTTTCCCGCAAGGCATGTCTGGCTCGGCAAGACGGACGGCAAAAGATACCCGTGGTGCGCACGGCGAAAACGAATTCGCCGTCGGCATTCGAGTCGCGGGCTAAGACAGATTGCCAGCGTTGATCGTCAGTTAAGCGTATGGCGTATTTCATAATCAGCTCTCTGGTTAAGGATAGCCTTTAGTCTGCCCGGTCACCATCGCACAAAAACCAACAATCTTGCGCTTTAATTTTTTTCGCTGATAAGGAAGCTTTTAAACTGCGGCGACATCCAGGCTTTAAAATTATCGCCCTCTTTGGTGATCATGTAGACCGCCAGTCCTTCCCGGCGAACAACCTCTTTGGCTTTCTCCGGTCCGAGTACCATCAAGCCAGTATCCCAGGCATCGGCCTCCAGCGCCGTCGGGGCAATCACCGTCACGGATACCAGATTGTGTTCGATAGGACGCCCGGTTTGCGGATCGATAACATGAGAAAGACGTTTGCCGTCCAGTTCGTAATAGTTACGGTAGCTGCCAGAGGTGCTAATACCATGACCGTTGATATCCACCACGGCCTGAACCGCGTTTTCTTTATCGGTTGGTTTTTGAATCGCTACCCGCCACGGTTGGCCTGCACCGTTCATACCACGGCTGTTCAGCGCGCCGCCCACCGACACCAGATAGCGGGAAATCCCTTCCTGCTCCATCAAGCGTGCCAGGTGATCCGCCGCATAACCTTCGCCGACGGTGGAGAGATCGACATATAAATCCGGCAGGTCTTTTTGCAGATATTGCTGATGCGACTGATTAATGACCGTCAGGTGCTGTAAGCCGGTTTTGGCTTTCATCGCATCGATCTGTTCCTGGCTCGGAATTTGAACCGGTTGTTGTTCCGGGCCAAAGCCCCACAGATTCACCAGCGGCCCGATGGTTATATCCATCGCACCATCGGTCCTTGCGCCAATGCGCAGCGAGGTGGTGACGATATCGGCCATCGCTTCACTTACCGGCCACGGCGACAAACTTTGCGAGTCGTTAAAGCGCATCAGCGCGGAATCTTTTTTATAGGTCGAAAGCAGCTGATCGTCAGCGTCCAGCTGGGTCTGAATCTTTTCTTTAAGTTCGGCACTGCGTTTGGCGTCAATGCCCGGGATGCTGGCACGCCAGAAGGTACCCATGGTTTTGCCTTCAAGAACGGTAACTTCAGTAGCGTGGGTTTTGGCGGGTTGTGGTTTTTGATCGCAACCAACAAAGAAGAGCGCGGCAGCCAGCAGTGCCACGCGGGTAAAGCTTATTTCCATACGTGATTATCCTCATGCGAACGGTCGCAAGAGTACACCAAAAAACTGTGTTTGTACGCTGAAAACAATGAAAAAAGGGCCCGCAGGCCCTTTGTTCGATATCAATCGAGATTAGAACTGGTAAACCAGACCCAGAGCTACGATGTCATCAGTGTTGATGCCAGCGTCACGGGTGAAGCGGTTGTCGTCCAGCAGGTTGATTTTGTAGTCAACGTAGGTGGACATGTTTTTGTTGAAGTAGTAGGTCGCACCAACATCAACATATTTCAGGATATCTTCGTCGTCGTAGTTACGACCATTGATGACACCCAGGTTTTTACCTTTAGACTGCAGGTAGGCTACAGACGGACGCAGACCGAAGTCGAACTGGTACTGAGCAACAGCTTCGAAGTTCTGTGCTTTGTTTGCCCAACCCAAGGAACCTACGCGAGTTGCGTTGTAGGTCTGGGTATACTGAGCAGCCAGGTAGATGTTGTTAGCGTCGTATTTCAGACCACCAGTGTAGGTTTCAGCACGGTCGCCGTTACCCAAATAACGCTCACCATAACCGTTCAGGCCGAAGTTCTGATCATCAGTACGTTTGGAGCTAGAAACAGCAGCACCGATACCGAAGCCTTCGTAATCATAAGTGATAGATCCGCCAACGCCGTCGCCGTTCTGACGCAGGGCACCACGACCGTTGTTGGTCATGCCTTCGCCATCTACGCTACCGTTTTTACCCTGGTACTGAACAGCAAAGTTCAGGCCGTCAACCAGACCGAAGAAGTCGGTGTTACGATAGGTCGCGAAGCCGTTACCACGCTGCTGCATGAAGTTGTCAGAACCGTAAGTGTCGCCACCGAATTCTGGCAGTACGTCGGTCCAGGAAGTTACGTCATAAACAACGCCGTAGTTACGACCGTAGTCGAAAGAACCCACATCCTGGAATTTCAGACCTGCGAATGCCACACGGGTCCAGGAGTTGTTTTCGTTTTCAGCGCTGTTGCCCTGGATCTGATATTCCCACTGGCCGTAACCGGTCAGCTGGTCAGTAACCTGAGTTTCACCTTTGAAGCCAAGACGCATGTAGGTCTGGTCGCCGTCTTCTGACTTGTTGTCAGAGAAATAGTGCAGGCCGTCTACTTTACCGTACAGATCTAATTTGTTGCCGTCTTTGTTGTAAACTTCAGCAGCGTTTGCTGCGCCTGCTACCAGCAGAGCTGGGACCAGGAGGGACAGTACTTTAACTTTCATGTTATTAACCCTCTGTTATATGCCTTTATTTGCTTTTTTATGCCACTGCATACTGATTAACCCTCATTAATCAGTCGGCAAGTCCATTCTCCCCAAAAATGCAGAATAATCCAACACGAATATGATACTAAAACTTTTAAGATGTTTCATTTATCGCTATAGATGTTTCAAAATGTAAATACAAGGGAACTTTTTAAGATTATTGCGGAATGGCAAAATAAGCACCTAACATCAAGCAATATTAATTCAAGGTTAAAATCAATAACTTATTCTTAAGTATTTGACAGCACTGAATGTCAAAACAAAACCTTCACTCGCAACTAGAATATCTCCCGCTATCATCATTAACTTTATTTATTACCGTCATTCATTTCTGAATGTCTGTTTACCCCTATTTCAACCGGATGCCTCGCATCCGGTTTTTTTTACCCTTCTTTACACACTTTTCATTATTCTGTGCTACCACAGAAAAACTATAACGCTTGTTAACTATTTCACAAATAATTAACATCAGCATAATTTCCAGCAATCTTCGTTTATTTGCAATTAATTTCGTTGGGCTTTTTGTAGGTTATTTGTACAGCAAAATGGCGCTTGTACATCTATTTCCCCCAATGCCGGATGATAAATATCACTGGAGAATAGAGAATCATCAATCAGGTAAGAGTCTGGAATTTCACACTGTACCCTTTATACTGCCCTATCACTTCGCGAAGTTTTAACAGGTCATAAACACGAATGCGTCAGAAAGAGACAACGGCCACGACCCGCTTTTCACTCCTACCGGGGAGCATTACCCGCTTCTTTTTACTGTTGATCATTGTGTTACTGGTGACGATGGGTGTAATGGTACAAAGCGCCGTTAACGCCTGGCTGAAAGATAAAAGTTACCAGATTGTCGACATTACCCACGCAATCCAAAAGCGCGTCGATACCTGGCGTTACGTGACCTGGCAGATCTACGACAACATTGCCGCGACGACCTCCCCCTCCTCCGGCGAAGGTTTACAAGAGACGCGCCTGAAACAGGATGTCTACTATCTGGAGAAACCACGCCGCAAAACGGAAGCGTTAATCTTTGGCTCTCACGACAACTCAACGCTTGAGATGACTCAACGGATGTCCACCTATCTGGACACATTGTGGGGCGCAGAAAATGTACCGTGGTCGATGTATTACCTGAATGGTCAGGATAACAGTCTGGTGCTGATCTCAACCCTGCCCCTCAAAGATCTCACCTCCGGATTTAAAGAATCGACCGTCAGCGACATTGTTGATTCACGTCGTGCAGAGATGTTGCAACAGGCCAACGCCCTCGATGAACGCGAAAGTTTTTCTAACATGCGCCGCCTGGCCTGGCAGAACGGTCATTACTTTACCTTGCGTACCACGTTCAACCAGCCGGGACATCTGGCAACGGTCGTGGCTTTTGATCTGCCGATTAATGATTTGATCCCACCGGGTATGCCGCTGGACAGTTTCCGCCTTGAGCCAGACGCGACGGCAACGGGAAACAATGAAAATGAGAAAGAAGGGACGGATAGCGTCAGTATCCACTTTAACAGTACGAAGATTGAAATCTCCTCGGCACTCAACTCTACCGATATGCGCCTGGTCTGGCAGGTTCCTTACGGCACCTTACTGCTGGATACGTTGCAAAACATTCTGCTGCCACTGCTGCTGAACATCGGTTTGCTGGCGCTGGCGTTATTTGGCTATACCACATTCCGCCATTTCTCCAGCCGCAGTACAGAAAGCGTCCCCAGCACGGCGGTCAATAACGAATTGCGCATTTTACGGGCAATTAATGAAGAGATAGTCTCACTGCTGCCGCTCGGCCTGCTGGTTCACGATCAGGAATCAAACCGCACAGTCATAAGTAACAAAATTGCCGATCATTTGCTGCCGCATTTGAATCTGCAAAACATCACCACCATGGCGGAACAGCATCAGGGGATTATTCAGGCGACGATCAATAACGAGCTGTATGAGATCCGCATGTTCCGCAGCCAGGTTGCGCCGCGCACACAAATTTTCATTATTCGCGATCAGGATCGCGAAGTGCTGGTAAACAAGAAACTCAAGCAGGCGCAGCGTCTGTATGAGAAAAACCAGCAGGGGCGGATGACCTTTATGAAAAACATTGGCGATGCGCTGAAAGAACCCGCACAGTCCCTGGCGGAGAGCGCGGCTAAACTCAACGCCCCGGAAGGCAAACAACTGGCGAATCAGGCTGATGTGCTGGTGCGACTGGTCGATGAAATACAGTTAGCGAACATGCTTGCGGACGATAGCTGGAAAAGTGAGACGGAGCTGTTCTCCGTGCAGGATTTAATTGATGAAGTAGTGCCTTCAGTGTTGCCTGCCATCAAGCGTAAAGGTCTGCAACTGCTGATTAACAATCATCTGAAAGCACACGATATGCGCCGCGGCGATCGCGATGCCTTACGACGTATTTTGCTGCTACTGATGCAATATGCCGTGACCTCAACGCAATTAGGAAAAATCACCCTTGAGGTTGATCAGGATGAGTCCTCCGAAGACCGCCTGACGTTCCGCATTCTGGACACTGGAGAAGGCGTAAGCATTCATGAAATGGATAATTTGCACTTCCCGTTTATCAACCAGACCCAAAACGATCGCTATGGCAAGGCGGACCCGCTGGCATTCTGGCTGAGCGATCAACTGGCGCGTAAACTGGGCGGTCATTTAAACATCAAAACGCGGGATGGGCTTGGTACACGCTACTCTGTGCATATCAAAATGCTCGCAGCTGACCCGGAAGTTGAAGAGGAAGAAGAGCGATTACTGGATGATGTCTGCGTAATGGTGGATGTTACTTCGGCAGAAATTCGGAATATTGTCACTCGCCAGTTAGAAAATTGGGGTGCAACCTGTATCACACCCGATGAAAGATTAATTAGTCAAGATTATGATATCTTTTTAACGGATAATCCGTCTAATCTTACTGCCTCTGGCTTGCTTTTAAGCGATGATGAGTCTGGCGTACGGGAAATTGGGCCTGGTCAATTGTGCGTCAATTTCAATATGAGCAACGCTATGCAGGAAGCGGTCTTACAATTAATTGAAGTGCAACTGGCGCAGGAAGAGGTGACAGAATCGCCTCTGGGCGGAGATGAAAATGCGCAACTCCATGCCAGCGGCTATTATGCGCTCTTTGTAGACACAGTACCGGATGATGTTAAGAGGCTATATACTGAAGCAGCAACCAGCGACTTTGCTGCGTTAGCCCAAACGGCTCATCGTCTTAAAGGCGTATTTGCCATGCTAAATCTGGTACCCGGCAAGCAGTTATGTGAAACGCTGGAACATCTGATTCGTGAGAAGGATGTTCCAGGAATAGAAAAATACATCAGCGACATTGACAGTTATGTCAAGAGCTTGCTGTAGCAAGGTAGCCTATTACATGAACAATATGAACGTAATTATTGCCGATGACCATCCGATAGTCTTGTTCGGTATTCGCAAATCACTTGAGCAAATTGAGTGGGTGAATGTTGTCGGCGAATTTGAAGACTCTACAGCACTGATCAACAATCTGCCGAAACTGGATGCGCATGTGTTGATTACCGATCTCTCCATGCCTGGCGATAAGTACGGTGATGGCATTACCTTAATCAAGTACATCAAGCGCCATTTCCCAAGCCTGTCGATCATTGTTCTGACCATGAACAACAACCCGGCGATTCTTAGTGCGGTATTGGATCTGGATATCGAAGGGATCGTGCTGAAACAAGGTGCACCGACCGATTTGCCGAAGGCTCTCGCCGCGCTGCAGAAAGGGAAGAAATTTACCCCGGAAAGCGTTTCTCGCCTGTTGGAAAAAATCAGTGCTGGTGGTTACGGTGACAAGCGTCTCTCGCCAAAAGAGAGTGAAGTTCTGCGCCTGTTTGCGGAAGGCTTCCTGGTGACCGAGATCGCTAAAAAGCTGAACCGCAGTATTAAAACCATCAGTAGCCAGAAGAAATCTGCGATGATGAAGCTGGGTGTCGAGAACGATATTGCTCTGCTGAATTATCTCTCTTCTGTGACGTTGAGTCCGGCAGATAAAGACTAATCACCTGTAGGCCAGATAAGACGCGTCAGTGTCTTATCTGGCATTTGCACGGATTGCCGGATGCGGCGTAAACGCCTTATCCGTCCTACGATTCCCATTATTTCAACAGATTACATTAAAGTAGGCCAGATAAGACGCGTCAGCGTCGCATCTGGCATTTGCACTGAATGCCAGATGCGGCATAAACACCTTATCCGTCCTACGATTCCCGCGATTTCCTGACCCTCTCGGCATATACCGTCAGCGTCTGTTTTATCACATCCAGCGTTACCGGCTTCGACAGGCAGCTGTCCATACCGGACTCCAGACACCGCTGCTTCTCTTCAGCCAACGCATTAGCAGTTACTCCGATTACCGGCAACGTCAGTCCCAACTGACGAATGCGTTGCGTCAAGCGGTAACCATCCATATTTGGCATATTGACGTCGCTAAGCACGATATCAATATGATTCTTGTTAAGTACATTAAGCGCATCGACGCCATCATTCGCGGTTTTACATTGATAGCCCAACGATCCCAACTGATCTGCCAGCAGACGCCGGTTAATCGGATGATCATCCACGACCAGAATCATCATATCGTCATTATCGCTGACCGCTTTGTCCGTCGACGGCAGAGCGTTAGCAGGATCGTCGCTCTCCATCTCGATCAAATAAATACGCGCCAACAATGCCGGTAGCTCATGCGGAGCAGCCACACTATGTACCCACTCCCCTGGCGCTTTCTCCAGCGGAATACCAATATGGCGACGACAGAAGGTCACTACCGCTCTACCCTGCCATTTTTTGTTCACTACCTCGTCAGTAATTAACACATCTTCGGGAGTCGGTTCCTGCCCTTCGTATGTTGTAACGACGATGCCGCTGCGCTGCAAACTGGTTTCCAGGAACTGACAGAGCGACGCATTGCGGACCGCCAGCCAGCAGCGTTTACCACTCAACCCTTCCACACCTTTTTTCTGCGGGTACTGAGCGCCGTATAACGGAATACGCACGGTAAACTGGCTGCCCATTCCCGGTTCTGAATCTACCGAGATGTCGCCGTCCATCATGCTGATCAGTTTTTCACAAATCGCCAGACCCAGACCAGTCCCCTGGAAGTTACGCTGTACGCCCGTTCCGACCTGGAAGAAGGGATCAAACAAGCGCACCACTTCTTTCGCCGGTATCCCCACGCCGGTATCGCGAACACGGATAGAGAGATAATCGCCATCAGCGCGAACATGCAAAACTATACAGCCGGTATCGGTGAATTTTATGGCGTTACTCAACAGGTTGGAGATGACCTGCTGTAAACGCATCGGGTCGCCATTTAAGGCCACTGGCACATCCGGTTCAATAAAGCAGTACAAGCCTAACTGCTTGCGTACCACCAGCGGTAAATAGTTGGCGGTGATGTGGTTCATCACTTCACGCGGTGAAAACTCACGCGGTTCGATCTTCAACTGTTCTGATTCAATTTTCGAGAAATCGAGAATATCGCTGATAATTTTCAACAACAGGCTGGAAGAGTTGTTCATTGCCGTCACCAGACGATCGACGCCTTTCGGTAACTCTTTGGTTTGCAACAGATCCAGGTTACCGATAATGCCATACAGCGGCGTTCGCAGCTCATGACTGACGGTGGCCAGGAACATCGATTTTGACTGGCTCGCCTGTTCCGCTGCTTGTGCCATCTCCTGCAACGACTCTTCCATCTTCACGCGCGAAGAAACATCCACCAGCACACAAATGGCCACGTTTTCATTACGATAGCGCGAATGGACGAAGCTGATTTGCAGATTGGTATTGTTGCTGGTCAGGACATCAACAAAATTGACCTGCTGCCCACAGATAATTTGTGTCAGCCGTTGGCGGTCCTCATGCGTAAGCATATTGAGATAAGTATGCGCCAGTTCGTTACTTAAAATATTGACGCCATCAGCGGTACGCAAAATGCAGATACCCACTGGCGCGGAGGCGACAATCTTGCGATTAAACTGCTCATGTTCTTCCAGTCGCAGGGCGTCGCTTTCCGCCGGAATGAAAATACGCCGCTCGTACATCCGCGCGAGAGTAAACAATGCAGCTCCGGCAAGCACATTCAGCAAAATTGCGTTAAGGATCAACATGCGAATGCGTTCCAGCACCTTATCAACTGGCACTGAATAAACGATGCTTAGCGATGAGGGTGGCAGATTTTTCTTCAGCACCAGTTCCCGGAACCCTTCCGTATAGCCAAACCAGGAGCGTTCCTGCATCCAGCGAGGATCGCCCTTAATTTTGCTTTCTGGTCCGGTAAGCGAAATCAGGGTATGACCATTTTCATCAAGAATGGTAACCCCCATCGGCAACGTACCAGGTAAGAAAAAGTTCTCCATCCGGATGGTTTGCTCGACACCCAAAAGCGCCTGCAACCGGTTCGCCAGATAAACTGGCGTCAAGGCGTAAAAATACCCGACGCCAGGGCGCGGACCTTCGCTGATCCAGTAGAGGTTACTGCCACTATCATCTTGTGGTGCATTTCGATATTTATTAATGCGTTCATGCAAAGCTTTTAGCGCGGTATCGCGTTCCACTGGCATATCACGCAGACCGAAATTGGCCATGCAGAGGTTATCGCTGCCGATTAAAAATACCCGGTTTAGATCGTAAGCCGCAGAAAAATTATCGCGCCAGTAGCGCATAAACCACGCCAATGACTCCAGAGAACCTCGCCAGGTGTTACTCATTGCGGAACAATCAGAGTCAGCAAACAGCGGTTCAAACGCAGGCACATCCGTCTGCGTTTCTCGTCCACGCGGGGAAAGCACACCGTTTTCTGCCGATAAGCGATTTTCAGCTATGTACTTCAGCTCTTTCATCACATCAGAGGTGCGTTGAATAAAGCGCTGAGCCTGATCGGAACTCAGATTAAATTCCTGACGAATTTCCGATTCTCGCTGATGTAACGCATTAACGATGTAAAAAACGGATGAAAAAGCAATCAACAGCCAGAGCACTAACGCCAATGCTCTGAACATGTAGCGCGAGGCTTTCAGGGTTGTACGAAAAGAAGCAAGGTATTTCAAAGGGGCGAAGCTCCGCCTCAGGTGACCGATGGAGTGTGGTTAAGGTAGCGGTAAAAGCGTGTTACCGCAATGTTCTCTCTTCTCTGGAATATGATACACCGCCGAGAAATCATCACCTTAACCTCTGATAATCGTCATATACCGGACAAGACTAGTGGATTTCAGCATGCATTATATGAAGTGGATTTATCCACGCCGCTTACGCAATCAAATGATCCTGATGGCAATCCTGATGGTCATTGTCCCAACGCTTACTATTGGTTATATCGTAGAAACGGAAGGACGTTCAGCAGTCTTATCTGAAAAAGAGAAAAAACTTTCTGCCGTGGTCAACCTGCTTAATCAGGCGCTAGGCAATCGCTACGATCTCTACATCGACTTACCGCGTGAGGAGCGTATCCGCGCATTAAATGCAGAACTTGCCCCCATTACCGAAAATATCACTCACGCCTTCCCTGGCATCGGCGCTGGTTATTACAACAAAACGCTGGATGCGATAATCACCTACGCGCCTTCAGCGCTATATCAGAATAATGTGGGCGTTACCATTGCCGCAGATCACCCTGGTCGCGAAGTCATGCGTACAAATACCCCTTTGGTTTATTCAGGCAGGCAGGTGCGCGGCGATATTTTGAATTCAATGATTCCCATTGAGCGTAATGGTGAAATCCTCGGCTATATCTGGGCCAATGAATTAACCGAAGATATTCGCCGCCAGGCCTGGAAAATGGATGTGAGGATTATCATTGTGCTCACCGCCGGTTTGCTGATAAGCCTGCTGTTGATTGTCCTTTTCTCCCGTCGCCTGAGCGCCAATATAGATATCATCACCGATGGCCTCTCGACTCTGGCTCAAAATATTCCCACTCGATTACCACAATTGCCCGGTGAAATGGGGCAAATCAGTCAGAGTGTTAACAACCTCGCCCAGGCACTGCGTGAAACGCGAACACTTAACGATCTGATTATTGAAAACGCTGCCGATGGCGTCATTGCCATTGACCGCCAGGGTGATGTAACCACCATGAACCCAGCAGCAGAAGTCATCACTGGCTATCAACGTCATGAACTGGTAGGGCAGCCTTACTCCATGTTGTTCGACAATACTCAGTTCTACAGTCCCGTACTGGATACGCTGGAACATGGCACCGAACATGTTGCACTGGAGATCAGTTTTCCAGGCCGTGACCGCACCATTGAACTCAGTGTCACGACCAGTCGTATTCATAACACGCACGGTGAAATGATAGGTGCTTTGGTGATTTTCTCTGATTTAACTGCCCGCAAAGAAACCCAGCGCCGCATGGCGCAAGCAGAACGCCTCGCCACACTGGGTGAGCTGATGGCTGGCGTGGCGCATGAAGTACGTAATCCGCTAACGGCTATTCGTGGTTATGTACAGATCTTGCGCCAACAAACCCGTGACCCAATACATCAGGAATATCTGTCCGTAGTACTCAAAGAAATCGATTCAATTAACAAAGTTATTCAGCAATTGCTCGAATTTTCACGCCCACGCCACAGTCAATGGCAACAAGTCAGCCTCAATGCATTGGTTGAAGAAACTCTGGTACTGGTACAAACCGCCGGCGTACAAGCGCGGGTCGACTTCATAAGCGAACTGGATAATGAATTAAGCCCGATTAACGCCGATCGTGAACTGCTCAAACAGGTACTACTGAATATCCTGATCAATGCCGTCCAGGCTATCAGTGCACGAGGGAAAATTCGCATTCGAACCTGGCAGTATAGCGACTCGCAACAGGCCATTTCGATAGAGGACAACGGCAGTGGCATTGATCTCTCGCTGCAAAAAAAGATCTTCGATCCCTTTTTCACTACCAAAGCCTCAGGAACCGGGCTTGGTCTGGCGTTAAGTCAACGCATCATTAATGCCCATCAGGGTGATATTCGCGTCGCCAGTTTGCCGGGCTACGGCGCAACCTTCACGCTTATTTTACCGATCAACCCGCAGGGAAATCAGACTGTATGACTGCTATTAATCGCATCCTTATTGTGGATGATGAAGATAATGTTCGCCGTATGCTGAGCACCGCTTTTGCACTACAAGGATTCGAAACACATTGTGCGAACAACGGGCGCACAGCATTACACCTGTTTGCCGATATTCACCCTGACGTGGTGTTGATGGATATCCGCATGCCAGAGATGGACGGCATCAAGGCACTAAAGGAGATGCGCAGCCATGAGACCCGGACACCCGTTATTCTGATGACGGCCTATGCTGAAGTGGAAACCGCCGTCGAAGCACTACGCTGCGGAGCCTTCGACTATGTTATCAAACCGTTTGATCTCGATGAGTTGAATTTAATCGTTCAGCGCGCTTTACAACTCCAGTCAATGAAAAAAGAGATCCGTCATCTGCACCAGGCACTGAGCACCAGCTGGCAATGGGGGCACATTCTCACCAACAGCCCGGCGATGATGGACATCTGCAAAGACACCGCCAAAATTGCCCTTTCTCAGGCCAGCGTCTTGATTAGCGGTGAAAGCGGCACCGGGAAAGAGTTGATTGCCAGAGCGATTCACTACAATTCGCGGCGGGCAAAGGGGCCGTTCATTAAAGTCAACTGCGCGGCACTGCCGGAATCGTTGCTCGAAAGTGAACTGTTTGGTCATGAAAAAGGTGCATTTACTGGTGCACAAACCTTGCGTCAGGGATTATTTGAACGTGCCAACGAAGGTACTCTGCTCCTCGACGAAATTGGCGAAATGCCGCTGGTACTGCAAGCCAAATTACTACGCATTCTGCAGGAACGGGAATTTGAACGGATTGGCGGCCATCAGACCATAAAAGTTGATATCCGCGTCATTGCTGCCACCAACCGCGACTTGCAGGCAATGGTGAAAGAAGGCACCTTCCGTGAAGATCTCTTTTATCGCCTTAACGTTATTCATTTAATACTGCCGCCTCTGCGCGATCGCCGGGAAGATATTTCCCTGTTAGCTAATCACTTTTTGCAAAAATTCAGTAGTGAGAATCAGCGCGATATTATCGACATCGATCCGATGGCAATGTCACTGCTTACCGCCTGGTCATGGCCGGGAAATATTCGAGAGCTTTCCAACGTTATTGAACGCGCCGTCGTGATGAATTCAGGCCCGATCATTTTTTCTGAGGATCTTCCGCCGCAGATTCGTCAGCCAGTCTGTAATGCTGGTGAAGCAAAAACAGCCCCTGTCGGTGAGCGTAATTTAAAAGAGGAAATTAAACGCGTCGAAAAACGCATCATTATGGAAGTGCTGGAACAACAAGAAGGAAACCGAACCCGCACTGCTTTAATGCTGGGCATCAGTCGCCGTGCATTGATGTATAAACTCCAGGAATACGGTATCGATCCGGCGGATGTATAATGCCAAAACTTGCTATGCAGAAATTTGCACAGTGCGCAATTTTCTGCATAGCCGCTCATTCTCCTTATGAACCCCCATCTAATTTATCCTTTTCTATTCAATTAGTTAAATAACAACATTCAATAATCTCATTCTGGCACTCCCCTTGCTATTCCCTGACTGTACCCACAACGGTGTATGCAAGAGGGATAAAAAATGAAAACAAAATTGATGACATTACAAGACGCCACCGGCTTCTTTCGTGACGGCATGACCATCATGGTGGGCGGATTTATGGGGATTGGCACTCCATCCCGCCTGGTTGAAGCATTACTGGAATCTGGTGTTCGCGACCTGACATTGATAGCCAATGATACCGCGTTTGTTGATACCGGCATCGGTCCGCTCATCGTCAATGGTCGAGTCCGCAAAGTGATTGCTTCACATATCGGCACCAACCCGGAAACAGGTCGGCGCATGATATCTGGTGAGATGGACGTCGTTCTGGTGCCGCAAGGTACGCTAATCGAGCAAATTCGCTGTGGCGGAGCTGGACTTGGTGGTTTTCTCACCCCAACTGGTGTCGGCACCGTCGTAGAGGAAGGCAAACAGACACTGACACTCGACGGTAAAACCTGGCTGCTCGAACGCCCGCTGCGCGCCGACCTGGCGCTAATTCGCGCTCATCGTTGCGACACACTTGGCAACCTGACCTATCACCTTAGCGCCCGCAACTTTAACCCCCTGATAGCCCTTGCGGCTGATATCACGCTGGTAGAGCCGGATGAACTGGTCGAAACCGGCGAGCTGCAACCTGACCATATTGTCACCCCTGGTGCCGTTATCGACCACATCATCGTTTCACAGGAGAGCAAATAATGGATGCGAAACAACGTATTGCGCGCCGTGTGGCGCAAGAGCTTCGTGATGGTGACATCGTTAACTTAGGGATCGGTTTACCCACAATGGTCGCCAATTATTTACCGGAGGGTATTCATATCACTCTGCAATCGGAAAACGGCTTCCTCGGTTTAGGCCCGGTCACAACAGCGCATCCAGATCTGGTGAATGCTGGCGGACAACCGTGCGGCATTTTACCCGGTGCAGCCATGTTTGATAGCGCCATGTCATTTGCGCTAATCCGTGGCGGTCATATTGATGCCTGCGTGCTCGGCGGTTTGCAAGTAGACGAAGAAGCAAACCTCGCGAACTGGGTAGTGCCTGGGAAAATGGTGCCCGGTATGGGTGGCGCGATGGATCTGGTGACCGGGTCACGCAAAGTGATCATCGCCATGGAACATTGCGCCAAAGATGGTTCAGCAAAAATTTTGCGCCGCTGCACCATGCCACTCACTGCGCAACATGCGGTGCATATGCTGGTTACTGAACTGGCTGTCTTTCGTTTTATTGACGGCAAAATGTGGCTCACCGAAATTGCCGACGGGTGTGATTTAGCCACCGTGCGTGCCAAAACAGAAGCTCGGTTTGAAGTAGCTGCCGATCTGAATACGCAACGGGGTGATTTATGATTGGTCGCATATCGCGTTTTATGACGCGTTTTGTCAGCCGGTGGCTTCCCGATCCACTGATCTTTGCCATGTTGCTGACATTGCTAACATTCGTGATCGCGCTTTGGTTAACACCACAAACGCCGATCAGCATGGTGAAAATGTGGGGTGACGGTTTCTGGAACTTGCTGGCGTTTGGTATGCAGATGGCGCTTATCATCGTTACCGGTCATGCCCTTGCCAGCTCCGCTCCGGTGAAAAGTTTGCTGCGTACTGCCGCCTCCGCCGCAAAGACGCCCGTACAGGGCGTCATGCTGGTTACTTTCTTCGGTTCAGTCGCTTGTGTCATCAACTGGGGATTTGGTTTGGTTGTCGGTGCAATGTTCGCCCGTGAAGTCGCCCGGCGAGTACCCGGTTCTGATTATCCGTTGCTCATTGCCTGCGCCTACATTGGTTTTCTCACCTGGGGTGGCGGCTTCTCTGGCTCAATGCCTCTGTTGGCTGCAACACCGGGCAACCCGGTTGAGCATATCGCTGGGCTGATCCCGGTGGGCGATACTCTGTTCAGTGGTTTTAATATTTTCATCACTGTGGCGTTGATTGTGGTGATGCCATTTATCACCCGCATGATGATGCCAAAACCGTCTGACGTGGTGAGTATCGATCCGAAACTACTCATGGAAGAGGCTGATTTTCAAAAGCAACTACCGAAAGATGCTCCACCGTCCGAGCGACTGGAAGAAAGCCGCATTCTGACGTTGATCATCGGCGCACTCGGTATCGCTTACCTGGCGATGTACTTCAGCGAACATGGCTTCAACATCACCATCAATACCGTCAACCTGATGTTTATGATTGCGGGTCTGCTGCTACATAAAACGCCAATGGCTTATATGCGTGCTATCAGCGCGGCAGCACGCAGTACCGCCGGTATTCTGGTGCAATTCCCCTTCTACGCGGGGATCCAACTGATGATGGAGCACTCCGGTCTGGGCGGACTCATTACCGAATTCTTCATCAATGTTGCGAACAAAGACACCTTCCCGGTCATGACCTTTTTTAGTTCTGCACTGATTAACTTCGCCGTTCCGTCTGGCGGCGGGCACTGGGTTATTCAGGGGCCGTTCGTGATGCCCGCAGCCCAGGCGCTGGGCGCTGATCTCGGTAAATCGGTAATGGCGATCGCCTACGGCGAGCAATGGATGAACATGGCACAACCGTTCTGGGCGCTGCCAGCACTGGCAATCGCCGGACTCGGTGTCCGCGACATCATGGGCTATTGCATCACTGCCCTGCTCTTCTCCGGCGTCATTTTCGTCATTGGTTTAACGCTGTTCTGACGGCAACCCTACAGACAGAAGGAATATAAAATGAAAAATTGTGTCATCGTCAGTGCGGTACGTACTGCTATCGGTAGTTTTAACGGTTCACTCGCTTCCACCAGCGCCATCGACCTGGGGGCGACAGTAATTAAAGCCGCCATTGAACGTGCAAAAATCGATTCACTACACGTTGATGAAGTGATTATGGGTAACGTGTTGCAAGCCGGACTGGGGCAAAATCCGGCACGTCAGGCGCTGCTAAAAAGCGGACTAGCTGAAACGGTGTGCGGATTCACGGTCAACAAAGTGTGCGGTTCAGGTCTGAAAAGCGTGGCGCTTGCTGCACAGGCGATTCAGGCAGGTCAGGCACAGAGCATTGTGGCGGGGGGTATGGAAAATATGAGTTTAGCGCCCTACTTACTCGATGCAAAAGCACGCTCTGGTTATCGTCTTGGAGACGGACAGGTTTATGACGTAATCCTGCGCGATGGCCTGATGTGCGCCACCCATGGTTATCATATGGGGATTACCGCCGAAAACGTGGCTAAAGAGTACGGAATTACCCGTGAAATGCAGGATGAACTGGCGCTACATTCACAGCGTAAAGCGGCAGCCGCAATTGAGTCCGGTGCTTTTACAGCCGAAATCGTCCCGGTAAATGTTGTCACCCGGAAGAAAACCTTCGTCTTCAGTCAAGACGAATTCCCGAAAGCGGATTCTACGGCTGAAGCGTTAGGCGCATTGCGCCCGGCCTTCGATAAAGCAGGAACAGTCACCGCCGGGAACGCGTCAGGTATTAACGACGGTGCTGCCGCTCTGGTGATTATGGAAGAATCTGCGGCGCTGGCAGCAGGCCTGAATCCCCTGGCACGCATTAAAAGTTATGCCAGCGGTGGCGTGCCCCCCGCATTGATGGGTATGGGGCCAGTACCTGCTACGCAAAAAGCGTTACAACTGGCGGGGCTGCAACTGGCGGATATTGATCTCATTGAGGCTAATGAAGCATTTGCTGCACAGTTCCTTGCCGTTGGGAAAACCCTGGGCTTTGATCCTGAGAAAGTGAATGTCAACGGCGGGGCCATCGCGCTCGGACATCCTATCGGTGCCAGTGGTGCTCGTATTCTGGTCACACTATTACATGCAATGCAGGCACGCGATAAAACGCTGGGGCTGGCAACACTATGCATTGGTGGCGGCCAGGGAATTGCGATGGTGATTGAGCGGTTGAATTAACCAATAAAAACGCCCGATAGCGAAAGTTATCGGGCGTTTTCTTGAACATCGACGGCGAAGGTTACCCCATTAATCACCAGTCAAAACTTTTCACCAGCGTCAGCTCGCCAGCATTACGCATCGGTACAATAAAAGTTTCCTGTTTCTCATTGACCGACCCTTCATCGGTGATCAGCGTCAGTTGGGCCGTAGTTAATTCCGTTTCACTGCGCCCGCCGAAGTAGTTGATATACACCTGATAACGGCCGTGAACTGGCGCTGGCATGGCGAAAATCTCGGGTCCGTACCCTGTCGTGACATCCATATCCAGTGCGCCACTGTTTTTCAGCACTGTGTTACCGTACCAGGCATGTTCACCGTCAGGCGTAACGACATGAAGATCGAGGTCGGTATTGTCCGTATCCCAGGAGAGAACCAGCCGTAAACGCGCGCGAATCGCCCCAGCACCCGGCGTTGAGTAAAACTGCATTTTTTGTCGGCTTTGCCCATCTGGGCTGATGACCTGCACGCTGTTGCTGCCTTCAGTGAAAATATAAGGGCGTGCAAAAGAACCATCTGATTCAATTCTCTGCGGCATACTGGCACCGTTGACCACCAGCCGGCCCTGCTGAACTTTACCCGCCGCAGCATAATTCTTTATTTTGCCGCGGATCTGCGCTGAGATATTTTGATCATCTGCCATGTTGACGGACGACGCCGGGTAATTGATCGTTTGTGAAAAACTGGCATCTTCGCCCTCTGCCGGATGCCAGCCAGAGAGCGGTGCATCAATCTCGACTTCCTGCACACCTTCACTGTGAGCGACAGGCGAAAGCGCCACCAGTAACAACGGAAGAAAAATCTTTCGCATAGCATTAGTCCATTAATAATTGTCGGGTCAGCGTTTCGATATAGTTCTCATCAAGCCCGGTGGGATAACCATCAAAGGCCAGGTGCAGATACTCATGGGTTAAATCCAGCCGATCCTGAAGCGTAAAGAAATTACGAATAAACAGCCGTTTCTGCTGCCGATCGGTATAGGGGAAACCTGAGACTAAACGACAGACCGCAAACACGTCTGGTTCGTTGTATCCCGTCTCACCTTGTAATATACGCCGCCACTGCGGCATTTTTTTCGCCAGCCAGGCTTTCGCTTTGGGTAATAACTGGCAGGTTGAGCGTGGCGCTCCCCAGCGGCTAAGGCTGTTGTCGGGATAAGCAAACGCGAGTATCTGATCATAACGCTCTCCCTGCCCCGCCTGGGCAGTAGCGTGCCGCCAGGAAAGCGTCCCTTCGGTAGCGCGACTGCCATGATAATGAACCGGATCGCCCGCATAGATGAGATCCTGCGTCCAGGCGGTCATCGTTCGCGCCCCCGTGGTAGCTGGCGAAGCAGAAACACGCTGCGTAGCGCTGCTGTCCGGGATGGTCAGGCAATCGCCTTCCCGATCGGCGTTTTGCTGTAAAAACGTGCGAATCGCCACGGTCATGGCTTTCGCTGCCTCAGGAGGCGTACTTTTCGCCTCGCGATCCAGAACTCTGGCAACGTACTCTTCACGATCGAGATGCGACTGTAATTTCAGTTTGCCCTTTACCGTCAGTAACGTTGTCTCACCGTGGCTGACAAATGTCATGTGGTTACCATTGGCAAACGTCACACGATAGCGCCCATTGAGCACGCCTAGTTTGACTGCCGTCGTACTCTTTTCCTCAGTAACTTTCTTCAGCGGATAACGAGCAAACAGATCCACCAGCACACATTGCCCACTGGCAACTTGCGTCGGCACTGGCAAAACCCGATTAAGCGCCGTCGCATAACGGGTCAGTACCGTTTTGCTGGTGCCACTGCCAGTAACCCACAGCGGTGTACCATCGGTTAACCAGCCAGCAAAACCACCCTGACGGATTTCCTGTTTATCATCGGCAAACCAGCTCCAGGTTTTCACCCGTACCCGACTACCGAGCATGGATGCGACACCGATTTTCGCCTCGTCCAGCACCACATCCAGTAAGACTTCCTGAGCTTTGTTTTGCGCAGGTAACGTCGCTAATGAATCAAGCAGCGATTTAACCGTTACCGAGGTTTCTGGCTTCAGTGTAGTAAGAGACGCTAACCACGCAGGTGCCTGACGCTGTTGCCAGTATTGCCCCCACATATCTGCGCCAATATGCAACCGCTGCGGCGCAAAATAGAGTCCACAGGAACGTACCAGCGCGGAATCGCGCGTTATGCTCTCCCCAGCCTGACAACAATAAACCTCTTCCGGGGAGTTGCCGCGACACTGGTATGGCTGCTCCGGTTGATGGGTATCCTCCAGCCAGGCGTAAACATACAGTTTCCACAAACTCCCTAATGGCGTGGTGAGCGTGTCAGGTAATACCGAGACTTTGGTCACGCCTGATGACGACAGCTGATACAGTTGATCGTGCTGCGCACCACGCAGCGCCAGCTGTAACGGCGTCTCCTCCGCAAGCGTTGGCAGAGTTACCAACGCCAATAGCCAGACGATTCTGTACCAGTTCACTTATTTCACCTGCATCCCGATCCATTCGCTCCCTGGCGCAACACTTTGCTGTGCAGGTGCATAGGAACGCACATAACGGGCAGGCGGCAGAACGAATTGCCCTTTTTGCGAGAAACGCAGCAAATGGCGGAAGGTGACCGTTCCCGTCAGTTCTTTTACCGGCACCATATAGGCCAGTTCACCCATTTCATTGCGCGCTTTTTCCAGCAGTTGTCCTTGCTGTTTTCCGGCGTTCGGTTTATTGACCGAAATGCCCCAGGTTGTACGCTCAACGTCAGCCCCCGGCGGCAGCGGTACTTCCACCTGACCATAGCGCAGAACGGCATCCTGCTCGCTGGTAAGCGTGATTTCATCGAGATACAGCGCATCGCTGTCAATCTCATTGCTGGTGACAGGCTGTAAGGTAAAGCTCATCTCTTCTTCACCGGGGATAAGCCGATACAACTGGCGTTCAACGGTCACCGGAATATTACTTTGTTGAGCCGTTTTTGCCGGTTCACGCCAGCGGACCTGCACGTTTTGCGGCGGTAATTCGTCACCAAAAGAGAGAATGTCCGGCACGCCCTGACCAACCCAACGCCAGTATTCGCCTCCTCCGGTTAACTTATGTTTGGCCCATGCGCCCGCAGGCGCAGGTAACACAACCGGAGGCATCGTCGCCATATATTTCGCCAGCCAGTTCATGGCCAACGCGCGCTCAATGGTGGATTGCTCAGCGGTTAAACCACTTAAAATAGCGGCCGCCTGGGTAGCGTCGCCTCCACTATTGAGCAGCACAACCGTGTGCGCCAGCGGTTGGTTGCTGTTTGCTGCTTTATCCCACGCATATTGCTGAACCTGTGGCATCACAGTGGACTTCAACTGCGCTTTTTTCAGCAACGTCATGGTTAAGACGTTTGCCACCGCATCTGCCAGTGGAGATTCAGGTGTATCGAGGATCATGCTGTCATTGATATCGCTGGTGTCTTCCTCAGAGAAATCTTCAGTTTTAGTTCCGCGCCGGGCGATAGCTTCATCCAACCCTTTCAACAACGTTTTGCACGGCAGATTCATCTCCTGTGCCCACGCCAGCACCAGCGCCCGATGCAATAACGGCATGTTGTCCGCCTGCTCGGCATAACTGTCGAGCATATGTTGCCAGTATTCCGGTTGCTGCGTTACGCCGAGCGCCTGGCTGGCCTGCCAGTCGGCGTACCATGCCCATGCCGTGAGGAAGGCGTCGCCATTGCCATCTTCACCCCACCAGGTAAAGCGCGCTCCGGGCCCCGCCAGTTGCATCAGCCGCAGACGGTTATCCTGAATCATCTGACGAATGTCGTTAGCGGCGGCACTTTGATGATCGGCAAGCGAACGCCAGGCGAGACTGAGCGGGATCAGACGGCTACCGGTGTTGATCACGCCACCCCACGGTTCATCGACTAACGCATCAAGATTGTTACGGAAAATCTCCTGCGGCGTTTCGCTACTTTGTAGCCGGATATTGCTCGCCTGCTCGGGCAACATCAGCGCATTATCGCCACCGCCGAGCATGACATTTTTCTGTTGTTCAACGGGCCACCTGTTATCCACAAAAGACAGTTTTGTGCTAATGCTGTCCTGTACTTGCCCATTTTGTTGCAGTTCTGCACTTAACAAGCCAGATTGCTGAATATTCTGCGTCAGCGAAATATAATTCGCCCCTTTGTGCAGCGTCAGCGTCTGGCGCATCTCAGCACCTGCAAATTTAGTCACCAGCGCCACCGGTTCGTTATCCTGCTGACTGAAGATAAACAGTCCTGCCGCCGGTTTGTCACCCATGCGATATACCGTTGGCATACTCCACTTCATGTAGAGATTTTTTTCCGAACGCAAATAAGCACGCCCCTGCCCGACCAGCCCGTCGCCGTTCATCCCACGCGCGGTGATGCGCCAGCGGGTTAACGAATCAGGCATCAGGAACGTGAAATACGCTTTGCCTTGTTTATCGGTTGTGAGTGACGGCATCCAGGCCGCGGTATCCACCTCTTCACGCCGTGGACGTTCCAGCATTTTTACTCGCCGCTCGCTGCGGTTAGTCGCGCCAGGCGCAACCGGCTCGCTGGAGAGCGCCTGATCGTAGCTGATAAACGACAGACTGGAGCTGGTACGCACATTGTTACGCCCCAGCGGATAGAAAAATTTGCCGATATTCGGCGCGATTTCCGGTTGCAGCGCGTAGATCATTTCATCGACCACGCCTACCGTTAACTGCGCAGAAACAGGTTTACCTTTCAGCGACGAGGTTAATTCGACATTGACCAGTTCACCAGGCTGGTAATGGGTTTTGTCCGTTTTCACCCGGATATCCAGCTGGGGAACGGCAACTTTAATCCCGGCGTTCTGAAAACTGTACTGACCGTTACGGGTATACAGCACCGAAAAAGTGATGTTAGGCGCAAAGGAATTGCTCACCGGTACGCGGGCTTCATACTGGGTATCGTTTAAACGTTGTAGCGTTAGCCAGTTTGCCGGATGCGATAGCAGCGACTGCTGTTCCACGCGATCGCGTTCCAGCGTCAATAATGCTTCGTCAATTGGCTCCGGGAAGGTAATCAGCATCTTCGCGGTTTCGCCAGGCTGATACAGTGTTTTATCTGCCACGATATCTACCGTACCACTATGCGACGTGCTGTCCTTACCGCTGACTGCATGGCTTAACCCGGCGAGAATTAAGCCGTCTTTATCGCGTAATGTCAGATTGTAGTTGCCAGGTTTAGCGAAATTGACGGTAAAGGATTTGCCGCCTGACTGTAGCTCTCCGCTGTGACTCGTGCGGTCTTCGAGACGCAACCATTCATACGTAACAGGAACCTGTTTTGAAGATTCCAGCGCGGCATAACGGAACACAACCGACTCGCCGCTATTACTGTATTGTGCGGCGGTACTTAAAGAGTAATGCGCCAGGCCACGTTCAATGAGGATCTCTTTGGTGGTGGTAACTCGATACGCCGCGCCGTCACTGGCGGAGACGGTTAACAAATAACGGCTCGGTTTATCGGCGGCGGGGAGATTCAACGCCACATGACCATTATCGTCGGAAACCGTTTCACTGCCTTCCATCGACACCGGGAAACGTCCGGCATAACGCAAATCGTTACCGACCATTGATAATTGCTGAGCGCGCAAACTTAACTGCACGCGGGCATCTTTTACCGGCTCGCCATCCGGGTAAAGCAGTTGCAGTTTGCCGCTGACCGCTTCGCCAGTTTTGAACTCTTTTTTGTCGAGAGCTAAACCAATCTCAAAATGGGGTTTGATGTAGTTTGCCACGCGAAAACTGCTGCTATAGACCTGTTTGCGGTAAGCAAGACGTAACTCATAACCTCCGGCGACGGCATTTTCTGGCAGGCGGAAACTCCCCTGCCCGCCATTACGCGCATCCAGCGTGACATTGACGGTTTGCAACAGACTGCCGTTGGCGTCCAGCACCGAAAGCTTCGCCGGTGCGCTGACGATGGGGGATGAATGCAACGGATCGTGGAACTCGCGACCCATCACTTTAACATCGACACGATCGCCTGCGCGATATAGCGGGCGATCGGTAAAGATATACAAGCGGGTGTTGTAGATTTCGCTTTCGTAGAAAAAGTTCTCGGAGACAAAAACGCCGCCTTCAGCATCCTTACCCAGAATGTATGAACGTTCTGGCGATATATGTTGTAACTGCAAGGTACCGCTGCCATCGGTCACACCGCGGGTCATCACGCCAAGACCGTCAGTCCACAAGATCTCTGAGCCGGGCTTCGCTTCACCCTGTTTTTTCCCCGCGGTCCACACCAGAAGCTCGTTACCTGACACTTTGCTAAGCGCCACGGTATCGGAAACAAACACCACCGTCGTCGCCCGATACCCACCCACCATCGCTTCGACGAGATACAGTCCCGGCTCTTGTTTGCCGAGAGGAATATAGATGTTGCCCGGCTGCGGCGAGATGAAATTGCTGGATGCGCCTTCCAGTTTTACCCCTTGCTGCGGCTCGACCGGTTTTGCCTGCCATAGTGGATAGCGGAACTGTTCCACAAGTGGATATTTTTTCAGCGGTGAAAACTGGCTGTTCTGTACATAACGGGAAGGTTTAACAATGGCATTACCGAGCTGTAATTCGGGTAACGCCTGAGTCACATTCTGCCGTGACTGAGAAGAGAAAGTACGCTGCATCACGCGGCGAGATTTGCCGTACCAGTTATCCCACAGCCAGGTCAGCGTATTGTTCAGTCCGTCGCCCAGATATTGCGGTTGCACCACAATGCGATGCAGGTTTTTCTGCTGGCGCAAAAATGCCATCGGGTCAGGAATACGATACAGGCGAACGTCCACGCCGCCGTACTCTTCCATCTGATAGCGCCGATAATCACGCCCCGGCGCTTCCAGTCGCACTTTCGCCTCTTCACTGCTGCTAAAACTGCTGTCAGCGAGCAAAAAGAATGTTCCCCCGGCGGGCGGCACATAGTTACTGGAAGGAAGCGAATCCTCAGCATTAGCAAGCCCTGTTCCCACAAGAGACAGGGACAAGCACGCTGCTATCGCGCCAGAAAATTTAAACGATAAATGCCAATGAAATTGGGATTGGAATCGTTGGGTATCCATCGGGTGTCCTTCCATGTCATAAGTTGTTGCAGACTGACTGCGCGCATTCCGTTGTCAGTTTTCGTGGCGCTTCCGGTGTGGTAGATGATGTAACGCCCCATCCAGACCATTAAGTGCTGGGCATCGCCCTGATCGAAAAAAATCATATCGCCAGGCAGTGCCTGGTTTATGTCCTGGCCAATAAACTGGCTGTTGTACTGAATCAAATTAATCGCGGTCACATAGGGGCCGGTTTTCCCATTCCCCTGATTCCAGTTTTGCGCCAGTTGACGCTGTTCAGGTGTTAGCGTCATCTCTGGCGGCAAATACTGGTTAGATAAACCGTTACTTTTTAGCCATTTACTGTCGTGAACTTTCAGCGCCTCGTTCGCCGCAAATCGCACCAGGCCCGCACAATCCTGCTGATACCAGCGTGGGCTTGGCCCCTGGCGGAGCTGTTCCTGTGCAATGCGCACAAACCACGCGCGAAACAGCCCGGATTGTTCGACATTTAGCATTTCGCTATGGGCAACAACACAATACAGCCAGCAAATCAGCGCCAGCAGCCCGTGTCTCATAGCGGTTGCCAGGTTATGGGTAGCCACTGCCAGGCGACACCGGGTTCCATCTGGGCCAGCTTCATGACATAACGCGGTTGTTGAGATAAAGCGTCCAGCTTCGGCATTAATAAAGTTTGTGCGGCGTTATAAAAAACCGGTTCGAGATTCTTCGGCAGACTGGTCAGCGTTTCGTTACGCAGCAGTTTCGCCATTCCTTGTGGATTGATATAGAGCGGAACGATGCCATCAGTGGGTATTACATCCACCATTGCCGGGCGGGTTTTATTCAGTGTTTGCAGGGCGTTATTAACCAGCGTGTCATCGAGGGAGAAAAGCAGCGTTTTGTTTTGCATCGCCAGCGACACGCGGAAAAAATAATCCGACATTAATTGATCGGGTTGCGCCGCCTGCGCTTTCGGATACTGACCGTATCGGGAACTCACTTCGCGACGCCAGATTTGCGCTTCGCCCTGCTGAGTCTGGCTTACCGGCAAAACACCTTCTGGCGCTTTGCTTTCGTGCGCACCAATATTTTGCGTAAACAGTTTCCCTGGCAATTGCGCCTGTTCGGCAGTGCCATCAAACTGACCAACAAACAGTGGGGTTTGCAATTTTGAGTCTTCATACCAGCACAGCCCCGCGCCACCGTCTAACGCCCCATTCAGCTTGTCGTTTTCCTGGCTGATGTGCGAAAGCATCTCTTCGGCAATACCGTGTGAATACGGCACCGCCACACAGAAGCTGGCTCCGGCAGGCATACTGTTCCATACCGGCGTAAAATCGAAACTGGCATCTACGCTGGCGGATTCATCGTTTAACGCCAGAAAACTGTGCCAGCCGTCGTTACCCATTTCGAAGCGTACGCCAGCAAAAGAAGGCATTAATCGCTGGTAGCCAAACCCCAGCAACCTGGCGCTGACTACGATGCGCTGGCGTACTGGCGTTTTTTCGGCAGTACGCGCTTCCAGGCCAAAGCGGGTTTCCCAGCGTTTTTTACCACTCAACAAATCACTTGCGATCGCCGTGGCTTCGGTATCCTGTTGGTCATCTTTAAACAGCATATCCGAACTGGAAAAAGCCAATATTTTGTCCTGATAAGTCGCAAACATCAGGACGTTATTGCCGTTATAGCGCAACTGATAAACAGGAATAGTTTCACTATTTATCTTGATGCTACTGATTTCCGTTTTACTTAACTGGCTGTCGCTGGTAGCGGCAAACAGCAATGGCTCCAGCAGCTTGCTTAAACCACTTCGCTGGATCAGCACCATATAATGAGAAAGATGGCCTTGTTTATCGTGCCACAGTGCCGCCTGCGCGGGCTGGTCTAAGAGTGACGAAAAGAGCTTATCTTTCAGCGTGAGATCGTGTTCATAGACAATGCGGCGAATGCTGCCTTCAATGCCCAGACGATCGGCATGATTCTGATAATAGAAAACGAAATCTTCGCTCAGAACATCGTGGAGAAACGGAATGGTAAGGAGATCTTTGGGAAGCTGGCTCAGAGAGTCGCTGTCGAGAAAGAGGTCCGGCTCATTGAGATCGATTTGCAGATTGTTGTGCACCACCAGTGGCGACAACGTTTTTTCTGGCCCACTGCCAGAGTATTGTAATGCCCATACGCCAGCGGATAGCAGCGCTATTGCCCCAAAACCAACAAGGCCATAAAACCGCCAGCCTTTCGCCTTTTTTTCACCACTCATTGCCACATTCCTTGTGTATAGCCAGCCATTTTTTACGGGCACAGCCAAACTTTACCGCGCCCTAATACGACAAAAGCCCAGACTTTACAGCCTGGACTTTTCAATTCAAAAAAGGGAGATGGCTCCCTTTTGGCATGAAGCGATGAAATTATTCTTCTTCTGGCTCGTCGTCAACGTCCACTTCCGGAGCGATTTCATCGTCCCCTTCCGCGGCACTGCCGTCGATGGTATCCAGATCTTCCTCGTCAACCGGTTCAGCAACACGTTGCAGACCCACCACGTTTTCATCTTCCGAAGTACGGATAAGGATTACGCCCTGGGTGTTACGGCCTACGATGCTGATTTCCGACACGCGAGTACGTACCAGCGTACCGGCGTCGGTGATCATCATGATCTGGTCGCAATCATCTACCTGCACCGCGCCAACCACTAAACCGTTACGTTCGGTAACCTTGATGGAGATAACCCCTTTCGTCGCACGCGACTTGGTTGGGTATTCCGCCACTGCGGTACGTTTACCATAACCGTTCTGCGTTGCGGTGAGGATTGCGCCATCGCCACGAGGCACGATCAGAGAGACGACTTTATCGCCTTCGCCTAAACGAATACCACGAACACCGGTGGTGTTGCAGCCCATCGCACGGACAGAAGACTCTTTAAAGCGCACCACTTTACCTTCAGCGGAGAACAGCATTACTTCGTCTTCGCCGCTGGTCAGGTCAACGCCGATCAGCTCATCGCCGTCAACCAGTTTGATCGCCACTTTACCGGCGGTACGCAGACGGTTGAACTCGGTGAGGACGGTTTTCTTCACAGTACCGTTAGCGGTCGCCATGAAGACTTTCACGCCTTCTTCAAACTCGGTCACCGGCAGGATCGCGGTGATACGTTCGTCCTGTTCCAGCGGCAGCAGGTTGACGATCGGACGACCACGTGCGCCACGAGTAGCTTCTGGCAACTGGTAGACCTTCATCGAATAGACGCGGCCACGGCTGGAGAAGCACAGAATATGGTCGTGGGTGTTCGCCACCAGCAGTCGGTCAATAAAGTCTTCTTCTTTAATACGTGCGGCAGATTTACCTTTCCCGCCACGACGCTGCGCTTCGTATTCAGAAAGCGGCTGATACTTCACGTAACCCTGGTGAGAAAGCGTGACCACCACATCTTCCTGTGTGATCAGATCTTCCAGGTTGATGTCGGCGCTGTTAGCGGTGATTTCGGTACGACGTTTGTCACCGAACTGTTCACGAACCAGCTCCAGCTCTTCACGGATCACTTCCATCAGACGATCGGCGCTACCCAGAATACGCAACAGCTCCGCAATCTGATCCAGCAGCTCTTTGTATTCGTCGAGCAGTTTTTCGTGCTCAAGGCCGGTCAGTTTCTGCAAACGCAGATCCAGAATCGCCTGAGCTTGCTGTTCGGTCAGGTAGTACAGACCATCACGCACGCCGAACTCTGGCTCCAGCCATTCCGGACGCGCAGCATCATCGCCCGCACGTTCCAGCATCGCAGCAACGTTGCCCAGCTGCCACGGATTAGCAACCAGCGCAGTTTTCGCTTCTGCAGGCGTCGGCGCATGACGGATCAGTTCGATGATCGGGTCGATGTTCGCCAGCGCCACGGCTAATGCTTCAAGAATATGAGCACGATCGCGAGCTTTACGCAGTTCGAAAATGGTACGACGGGTCACCACTTCACGGCGGTGACGAACAAACGCCGCGATGATGTCTTTCAGGTTCATGATCTTCGGCTGACCATGGTGCAATGCCACCATGTTAATACCGAAAGAAACCTGCAACTGGGTCTGGGAGTAGAGGTTGTTGAGCACCACTTCACCGACCGCATCGCGTTTGACTTCAATCACGATGCGCATACCGTCTTTGTCAGACTCGTCACGCAGCGCGCTGATGCCTTCCACGCGTTTTTCTTTTACCAGTTCCGCAATTTTTTCGATCAGGCGCGCTTTGTTCACCTGATACGGAATTTCGTGGACGATAATGGTTTCACGTCCGGTTTTGGCGTCAACTTCTACTTCGGCACGGGCACGGATATATACCTTGCCGCGACCGGTACGGTAAGCTTCTTCAATACCGCGACGACCGTTAATGATTGCCGCCGTCGGGAAGTCCGGCCCCGGGATGTGTTCCATCAGCCCTTCAATGCTGATGTCTTCATCATCGATATACGCCAGACAACCGTTGATGACTTCCGTCAGGTTGTGCGGCGGAATGTTGGTTGCCATACCTACGGCGATACCGGAAGAACCGTTCACCAGCAGGTTAGGAATTTTGGTTGGCATGACGTCCGGAATTTTTTCCGTGCCGTCATAGTTATCAACGAAATCGACCGTCTCTTTTTCGAGATCGGCCATCAGTTCATGGGCAATTTTCGCCAGACGGATTTCCGTATAACGCATTGCCGCCGCAGAGTCGCCGTCGATGGAACCGAAGTTACCCTGACCGTCTACCAGCATGTAACGCAGCGAGAATGGCTGCGCCATACGGACGATCGTGTCATAAACCGCCAAGTCACCATGGGGATGGTATTTACCGATTACGTCACCAACGACACGGGCAGATTTTTTATAGGCTTTGTTCCAGTCATTGCCTAGTACGTTCATGGCGTAAAGTACGCGACGGTGTACCGGCTTCAGGCCATCTCGGACATCTGGCAGCGCACGGCCAACAATGACCGACATCGCATAATCCAGATAGGAGCTCTTCAGCTCTTCCTCAATGTTGACCGGTGTAATTTCTCTCGCAAGGTCGCTCATCTAACCGCTATCCCTCTACTGTATCCCGGATTCAAAGGTCGCAAATTATAACACAGCCGCGCAGTTTGAGGTAAACCTATACGCTTTATTCACATCCAATGCCTGATATACTCGTTTGTCTTGCCAATTACGGAGTAGAAGTGCCAATGAATGCCGAAAAATCGCCGGTAAACCACAACGTAGACCACGAAGAGATCGCTAAATTTGAAGCCGTCGCCTCCCGCTGGTGGGATCTTGAAGGTGAGTTCAAACCGCTGCACCGCATTAACCCGCTGCGTCTGGGCTATATTGCCGAGCGTGCTGGCGGTTTATTTGGCAAAAAGGTGCTCGATGTCGGTTGTGGCGGCGGCATTCTGGCCGAGAGTATGGCGCGGGAGGGCGCGACGGTGACCGGTCTGGATATGGGCTTTGAGCCATTGCAGGTGGCAAAACTGCACGCACTGGAAAGCGGCATTCAGGTGGATTACGTGCAGGAAACCGTGGAAGAGCACGCGGCAAAACATGCCGGACAGTATGACGTGGTGACCTGTATGGAGATGCTGGAGCACGTCCCCGATCCTCAGTCAGTGGTCAGAGCCTGTGCGCAACTGGTGAAACCGGGCGGCGATGTCTTTTTCTCGACGCTTAACCGCAACGGCAAGTCATGGCTGATGGCGGTGGTTGGTGCTGAATATATTTTGCGCATGGTGCCTAAAGGTACACATGATGTGAAGAAGTTTATTAAACCGGCAGAATTGCTGGGCTGGGTGGATCAGACCAGTCTTAAAGAACGGCATATGACCGGGCTGCATTACAACCCTATCACTAACACCTTTAAGCTCGGCCCCGGCGTGGATGTGAACTATATGCTGCATACGCAGAATAAGTGAGGTTGTTGTTTGGATTCATCCGGCAACCGCGCCAAGCCTGATGCGACGCTTGCCGCGTCTTATCAGGCCTACAAATGCTCCCCGTAGGCCAGATAAGGCGTTTACGCCGCATCCGGCAACAGTGCCGGTCAGACAGCGATTACCATTTCACTGTCATCGACAAAAACCCTGCCATCTGGGCAAAATCATCACTCCCTTTCTGCCACGCCACGCTGCCGCGCAGCGAAACTCGCTGACTGATATTGCCCGTTATTCCCACTTTTATTTCACCCCGTTGCTTCACCGCATCGTCACTGATAGTGCTGCCATCCTCTTCAATTTCCGTCGCATGGGGATCGTGATAATAATTCAGATCTAACGTTGGCGTGACACCAACAGCAGTACGCCATTCGCTGTGTAAACCCAACCGCATCTGAATATCATCACCCTGCGATTGTGACACGCGCGCATGGTTAGCGGCGGTAAAATCATCCTGCTGCACGCCCTGATAAATCACCTGCGCCTGCGGTTCAATCACCACACCACGCCCCGGTAACCACTGATAACCGGCTTCCAGCGAGGCGATAATCCCCGACGAGTGGTAATGATCCACTCCATCGTCTTGTTCGGAAACATCATTGTTAAACCACGCATATTGCAGCCAGCTATCCAACCAGGCCCCCTGCTTCTGATTACCGTGCTGATACCAGCTTGAGGTCAGCCCAACGGCATAACCGCGGTTCTGGTTATCGGCGCGAGTTCCGGTCATATTCGAGCGGCTGTCGCCCTGGTTATCGCTGTAGCCACCAACAATCCCAAGCATCCACTCGCCATCATCACCCCAGTGCCCGCTAAACAGGTTGCCGCTAAGCTGCACCGTAGAAGTGTCTTCATGCTGAGCCAACTGCCCTGCCGCCGTGTAATGATAACGCCCGCCGATAACGCGTAAATTCAGCGTCTGACCATCGCCACCTGCGTGATCGCGTCGCTCCATCACAAATGCCTGATTTGCCGCACGTAGGTTATTAAAATATCCACCAACTTTGGCATTCAACACCGGCTGGTAAGCAGGCGTAGGTTCAGGGTCGGGGGTTGGGTCGGGATCCGGCGTGGGATCAGGATCTGGAGTCGGGTCTGGATCAGGCGGCGGCGTCGGATTGACTTCTTGTGATCGCAGATACCAGTCGTTGTTATCTTCCACCAGCGTGTAGTCATACGCCCCCATATTGACGTAGCCGCTTCCTGCCAGACTGAACTGCGCATTGTTTTGAAACTGCGTGGGATCAGCTGCGAAATCAACCACTTTAATACCTGTAGATGTCGGCTCACCAATCCCTGTAATGGGATTAATCACAACCGTGGTATTGCCAGCAGTATTACCGTTCAACACCAACTGGTCGCTTGCCGAGTCATCGCCGTTTAATTCGCTGTCGAGCAGTAGCGTACCGCCGCCGGTATAATCACCATTTACCGTCAGCGTGTCGCCAGCGATGCCATTTTGCAGACTGACAGCACCGGACGTATTGGTCAGATTGCCATTAACCGTCACGTCGGAAAGATAAGTCAGGCTGTCAGTTTCAAGGTTGGTATTAAGCTCACCTGTCAACGTCACGCCATCGGTGGCATTCACCAGCGTACCGTCGCCGCTAAACAGCGAGGCATCCAGCGCCTGGTTCGTATCCTGCTGCGTCAATCGCAACACAGTACCATCGGTTATGTCGATATCGCCGCCAGAGGTGGCATCGATTGAGCGAATATCCTGATTTTGCCCGGTTTCAAAAACACCGTCTTCCCCCACCCACAGTGAAGAAACATAAGGAATAATATTCTCCGCTTCACCTTTTAGCGTTCCGTCTTCCACACGTACCGCAGACGTCGCAGTGCCGCTGGCGGTCAACTCCAGCGTCCCGCCGCCACTTTTAGTCAACGTGCTTACGCTATCCAGTTGTTGCCCGGTACTATCCGCCATCAACCCGCCCCATTGCGTATCTACGCCATCCTCAACGTGTATTTCGCCATCAGCGCGCATTTCAATATTCCTGCCCTGACCTGTTGTAGCCGAGCGAGTGTCAACATCAGTCGTCACATCCATTTCACTGTGTTGTTGGGGATCTGTGAAGATCACTGAACGGTTGTAACTTGTGTCCCCCAATTGCGAATTATCGCTGACTTCAAGCGTACCGGAGGCGATTTGCGTATTACCGAGATAACCGTTGTTATTCGCCAGCGTTACGCGCTGATCCCCCGCATTAATGACGACATAAACGCCATTCTGGCTGGCATCACTGCCGCCAATATGTAAATCATCGCCACTGCTGATATCAACGACATCATTACTGCCAATCACTGTCCCCCCGCTGCCGCTGATTTGCAGACCGTCATTGTATGAGCTATCGCCATCCCAGGTGGTGAAATCAGAGAGATCCAATACTCCGCCATTTAGCACGATCGATTGCGGATCGCTCTGCATTGCCCGTAAATCGGCCTGATTCCCCGCCAGCGACAATACGGCGTTATCTTCCACCACAATATCGCCGGTTAATGCCATCGACTGCGCCCCTGTCAGGAGATAGCTGCCATCTTGCGCTACCGTCAACTGTCCTTCACCCTGAATCGAGCCGGAAAAACCGCCCTGGTTTACGGTAACATTGCCGCCTGCGTCGATATTCAAAATGCCATTAGCAAAACCGGTTAATGAGTGCACAAACGTTTGTTGTGTATTGCCAACATTCAGTTCTGCCTGATACTCAGAATGAACAGTGCTGCCGACCATCAGACCAAAGCAATCCTGCGGATCGCTCTGACAGTGCGTGTCGCCGACATTCATTAACTCATCGCTGCGCCCCAACGTCACCTCGCCATTCTGGATACTCATCTCGCCGGTAAACGCATTATTGTCGGCATTGAGGACTAACTCTCCCGCTCCCTCTTTCACGATGACTCCCGTTCCGGCAAGAGAATCAATCGCGCCATCGTTGCTGGTATTGCCTATTACCAGCGTTTTATCGGCGGCAATGTTAAATTCAGCCACACTATGACCGATATACATAAAGCCCCCCGCCGCTGCCGTCGCCGAATGGTCATATCCCGAGGCGCTGTTATTTTCATCAATCATCACACCATTGTTTTGGTCATAATTATCATCAACAGAAATATCAATAAGATACGGGGATGTGGTGCTGCTGGTATAAATTGCTCCGCCATAACCTTCTGCATAGTTATTGGTAAAGGAGGTATTATTAATTATCGTTTTTCCTGAAAGATGTGTCTTATCCGTACTATTATCCGTAACATCAATGGCGCCGCCATCCCCATCACTATAACTTGTTGATGTATATGCCTGGTTATTATTAAAAGCATCATCACTTAAATAGACGTCATTATTGATGGTATAAATTGCACCGCCTTTGCCGTCATTAGCGATGTTATTGTGAAATACGGCGTTAGTGACTCGTAAATCGGCGGCACCGGTATCATTGGTACCGGCAGAATAGATTGCTCCGCCATAGCCTCCTGCAACATTACTGTCGAAAATAACATTCGCAAGATTTATCGTTGAGTTTTCTTTAGCAAAGATAGCCCCGCCATTATTATATTCGCCACTAACCGAGTTATCAGCAAACAGGGTCATCCCTGTTTCATTTTGTGGTGATATCGTAAATTCAGCACTGTGCTGCAAAAATACTGCGCCACCGCTGGCATTATTGACCATACCCGAAAAAATCAACCATTGTCCATCCGCGATGCTCCAGTCCTGTATATTACCCGAAAGGCTTTGCCTGCTGGCCTGACAGCTCGCTTTGATATCATATCCCTGGCATGAATCAATGACCGCTGCGGCACCGTTAGCAGAGAAAAGAGATGCAATCATTGACGGGAGTAAAGATAAATACTCCTTGCGTAGAGAGATAATCCGCATATTCATCTAACCATCATTTTCTATAAGATGGCGTATTTAATCGCATTATGCGATATAGGGTATTTTTCTTTTGTAAATTCTGCCCCCGATGTAATAACCACTTTGTTATTATTTGATGATTAATTTAGATGCATCACAATTCAGATTAATAACTTTAAGGTAAGTCGGTTATATTTAAACTGAATTAAAGCAATAAATAATATTCTTATAATATATGCAAAAGTAACAAATTGGCTTAGTATTTAACAATAACCGAATATAAAACAACCATTTCCGACTCAACAATCGCTTACATTCGCTTATATATTGACCACAACAGATACATCAGATTATGTGACGACTTGTGCCTAGATCAATTTTGGCAATCATTAGCAACAAGATTAATAAACCATCTATATCAATTTACCTATCCTATTTTACCGTTCAAGAATTCACCGAACGGTTATTTTTAACAAATTTTTCTCTTCCCATTGACTTTCCCGGACACCTTGTCTGACCTAAGGTGCGCGGAAGCCACTTTTTCCTTCCTGAGTTATCCACAAAGTTATGCACTTGCAAGAGGGCCAGTTTCACACTATCTTGCAGTGAATCCCAAACATACCCCCTATATATAGTGTTCTTAGCAGCTTCCCTCACTACAGGTAGTCTGCATGAAGCTATTGAAAAACAGGTACGACATACATGAATCAGAATCTGCTGGTGACAAAGCGCGACGGTAGCACAGAGCGCATCAATCTCGACAAAATCCATCGCGTTCTGGATTGGGCGGCAGAAGGACTGCATAACGTTTCGATTTCCCAGGTCGAGCTGCGCTCCCACATTCAGTTTTATGACGGTATCAAGACCTCTGACATCCACGAAACCATTATCAAGGCTGCCGCAGACCTGATCTCCCGTGATGCGCCGGATTATCAGTATCTCGCCGCACGTCTGGCGATCTTCCACCTGCGTAAAAAAGCCTACGGTCAGTTTGAGCCGCCTGCGCTGTACGACCATGTGGTGAAAATGGTCGAGATGGGCAAATACGATAATCATCTGCTGGAAGACTACACGGAAGAAGAGTTCAAGCAGATGGACACGTTTATCGATCACGACCGTGATATGACCTTCTCTTATGCTGCCGTTAAGCAGCTGGAAGGCAAATATCTGGTACAGAACCGCGTGACCGGCGAAATCTACGAAAGCGCCCAGTTCCTTTATATTCTGGTTGCCGCGTGCCTGTTCTCGAACTACCCGCGTGAAACGCGCCTGCAATACGTGAAGCGTTTTTACGACGCGGTTTCCACATTTAAAATTTCGCTGCCGACGCCAATCATGTCCGGCGTGCGTACCCCGACTCGTCAGTTCAGCTCATGCGTGCTGATCGAGTGCGGCGACAGCCTGGATTCCATTAACGCCACCTCCAGCGCGATTGTTAAATACGTTTCCCAGCGTGCCGGGATCGGCATCAACGCCGGGCGTATTCGTGCGCTGGGTAGCCCGATTCGCGGTGGCGAAGCGTTCCATACCGGTTGTATTCCGTTCTACAAACATTTCCAGACAGCGGTGAAATCCTGCTCTCAGGGCGGTGTGCGCGGCGGTGCGGCAACGCTGTTCTACCCGATGTGGCATCTGGAAGTGGAAAGCCTGCTGGTGTTGAAAAACAACCGTGGTGTGGAAGGCAACCGCGTGCGTCATATGGACTACGGGGTTCAAATCAACAAACTGATGTATACCCGTCTGCTGAAAGGTGAAGATATCACTCTGTTCAGCCCGTCCGACGTACCGGGGCTGTACGACGCGTTCTTCGCCGATCAGGAAGAGTTTGAACGTCTGTATACCAAATATGAGAAAGACGACAGCATCCGCAAGCAGCGTGTGAAAGCCGTTGAGCTGTTCTCGCTGATGATGCAGGAACGTGCGTCTACCGGTCGTATCTATATTCAGAACGTTGACCACTGCAATACCCATAGCCCGTTTGATCCGGCCATCGCGCCAGTGCGCCAGTCTAACCTGTGCCTGGAAATCGCCCTGCCGACCAAACCGCTGAACGACGTCAACGACGAGAACGGTGAAATCGCACTGTGTACGCTGTCTGCTTTCAACCTGGGCGCAATTAACAGCCTGGATGAACTGGAAGAGCTGGCAATTCTGGCAGTACGCGCACTCGACGCGCTGCTGGATTATCAGGATTACCCGATCCCGGCCGCCAAACGTGGAGCGATGGGTCGTCGTACGCTGGGTATTGGTGTGATCAACTTCGCTTACTACCTGGCGAAGCACGGTAAACGCTACTCCGACGGCAGCGCCAACAACCTGACGCATAAAACCTTCGAAGCCATTCAGTATTACCTGCTGAAAGCGTCTAATGAGCTGGCGAAAGAGCAAGGCGCGTGCCCGTGGTTTAACGAAACCACATACGCGAAAGGGATCCTGCCGATCGATACCTATAAGAAAGATCTGGATGCCATCGCTAATGAGCCGCTGCATTACGACTGGGAAGCACTGCGTGAGTCAATCAAAACGCACGGCCTGCGTAACTCCACGCTTTCTGCCCTGATGCCGTCCGAGACTTCTTCGCAGATCTCTAACGCCACTAACGGTATTGAACCGCCGCGCGGTTACGTCAGCATCAAAGCGTCGAAAGACGGTATTCTGCGCCAGGTGGTGCCGGACTACGAGCATCTGCACGACGCCTATGAGCTGTTGTGGGAAATGCCGGGTAACGATGGCTACCTGCAACTGGTGGGTATCATGCAGAAATTTATCGATCAGTCGATCTCTGCTAACACCAACTACGATCCGTCACGTTTCCCGTCAGGAAAAGTGCCGATGCAGCAGTTGCTGAAAGACCTGCTCACTGCCTACAAATTCGGGGTCAAAACGCTGTATTATCAGAACACCCGTGACGGCGCAGAAGACGCGCAGGACGATCTGGTGCCGTCAATCCAGGACGATGGCTGCGAAAGCGGCGCATGTAAGATCTGATAATCCCCCAGTCTTTGCACCAAACCGTCCCCTCTCCCCTTGCGGGAGAGGGGACGGGTGAGGGGTAATAAAACCACAGGACACATTCATGGCATATACCACCTTTTCACAGACGAAAAATGATCAGCTCAAAGAACCAATGTTCTTTGGTCAGCCGGTCAACGTGGCTCGCTACGATCAGCAAAAATATGACATCTTCGAAAAGCTGATCGAAAAGCAGCTCTCTTTCTTCTGGCGTCCGGAAGAAGTTGACGTCTCCCGCGACCGTATCGATTACCAGGCACTGCCTGAACACGAAAAACACATCTTTATCAGCAACCTGAAATATCAGACGCTGCTGGATTCCATTCAGGGTCGCAGTCCGAACGTGGCACTGCTGCCGCTGATCTCGATCCCGGAACTGGAAACCTGGGTAGAAACCTGGGCGTTCTCAGAAACGATTCATTCCCGCTCCTATACCCATATCATCCGTAATATCGTTAACGATCCGTCTGTTGTCTTTGACGATATCGTTACCAACGAGCAGATCCAGAAACGTGCGGAGGGGATCTCCAGCTATTACGATGAACTGATCGAAATGACCAGCTACTGGCATCTGCTGGGCGAAGGCACCCACACCGTTAACGGTAAAACCGTAACCGTTAGCCTGCGCGAGCTGAAGAAAAAACTGTATCTCTGCCTGATGAGCGTTAACGCGCTGGAAGCGATCCGCTTCTACGTCAGCTTTGCCTGCTCTTTCGCATTCGCTGAACGTGAGCTGATGGAAGGTAACGCCAAAATTATTCGCCTGATTGCCCGCGACGAAGCCCTGCACCTGACCGGCACCCAGCATATGCTGAATCTGCTGCGCAGCGGCGCGGATGATCCGGAGATGGCGGAAATTGCCGAAGAATGTAAGCAGGAGTGCTATGACCTGTTTGTCCAGGCGGCACAGCAAGAGAAAGACTGGGCGGATTATCTGTTCCGTGATGGTTCGATGATTGGTCTGAATAAAGACATTCTCTGCCAGTACGTTGAATACATCACCAATATCCGTATGCAGGCAGTCGGTTTGGATCTGCCGTTCCAGACGCGCTCCAACCCGATCCCGTGGATCAACACCTGGCTGGTGTCTGATAACGTGCAGGTTGCTCCGCAGGAAGTGGAAGTCAGTTCTTATCTGGTCGGGCAGATTGACGCGGAAGTGGACACCGACGATTTGAGTAACTTCCAGCTCTGATGGCCCGCGTTACCCTGCGCATTACTGGCACACAACTGCTGTGCCAGGATGAACACCCTTCCCTTCTGGCGGCGCTGGAATCCCACAATGTGGCGGTTGAGTACCAGTGCCGCGAAGGTTACTGCGGCTCCTGTCGCACCCGACTGGTCGCAGGCCAGGTGGACTGGATTGCCGAACCGTTAGCTTTTATTCAGCCGGGGGAAATTTTGCCCTGTTGTTGCCGGGCAAAAGGCGATATTGAAATCGAGATGTGAATTGGTTTTAACGCCAGATACGACGCTTATACGTCTTATCTGGCCTACAACGATTACATAGCGTAGTAATATGCTTTCACCTGCTCCCAGTCCGCTTTGGGGATCGGCTCCAGATATTTTTCCAGCTGGCGGAAGTCATGATTAATCGCTTTATCACGACGCAAGCAGCGACGACTTTTCTCCAGGTCAAGAAATCCAGCTTCTGCCTTACCTTCTGTTTTCACATAGATATGGCGAACATAACAACAGCCATGCTGACGATTAACGCTATGCATTTTCTTAAACGCCAGCGCCACTGCTTTCAACATGGCTTGCCGTACTTCGTCAGAATAAGGCGATACTGCATGCCGGGCATACCAGTCAGCAATGCTGATGAACCCCGCCATATCTTCAGTCACCAGCAACGCGCGCCATTCACCCTCAATTTTCACCGCTTCACCAAAAACAATCTTCGGCACGATGACACCGGCCCGTTCCAGTTCTTTAATTACCGCAACCTCACGGACAATCGTTGGTCGGCCGAACGGATAACGTACGGAATGAAACAGATGATGCGTCATGCGCTTTACATACAGCTTTTTGCCGTTGCGCTCGACGCATTGCACCCCGCTCATACCATTACGGCGATAGTTAGGCTCTTCAACCCAGTCGCCCTCTGTTGCCCACCAGTGATTAAATTCGTCGTGTTTTGCTGAAACTGCCATACCCTATCGCCTGTCGTTTTTTATTAACGACAATGACTATAGATGTTTAGCTGAGGAAAATCTTAATAATACGTGTTGTATTGACGAGTATCTTATGCCGGGAACAAGTCATCTCGCTCTAAATAATTGCAATTAAGGATAACCCACAGACTTTAATGAAGAGTGGTATCGGATAGCACATAAGTGCCATCCGGTAGTTAATTTACTCTTTATTAAGGAATTTTACTGCCTTATCAGGGAAGTCAGTAAATAGCCCATTTACACCCGCTTTGTTATACAGAACATCATATAACTGATTCACATCAGTAGTGTATTCAGGCAGTTTATCTGACCGCACGGTATAAGGATGCACTACCAGTTTATTCTGCTGAGCATCTTGCACCATGCCAGTGAGTTTGATATTACCCGGCTGCGATGTCTCCTCAATCAACATATGGTAATCCGGACCAATACCATCAGCATATTCCGCCACCTGTTTCATGGCACCCGGCTTAAACATCCAGTCGTAATTGTAATTAACCCAGCTTCCGTCCGGCTGTTTCTGCTGCGTTTCATTCCAGTCGGTATAGGCAATCAGCTGTACCAGATTGAGATCCATACCCATTTTAGGTTCCAGCTCATTCTTAATACGCTTCAGCTCATCAGCATCAAAACATTGCAAATAAACTTTGTCGTCCTTACCGGTGTAACCATATTTCTTCAGCACTTCCAGCGTTTTTGCCGCAATATCCTTCCCTTCCTGATGATGGAACCACGGCGCTTTAATTTCTGGATAGATACCGATATTTTTCCCGGTAGAGTGGTTTAACCCCTGAACAAATTCAATCTCTTCTTCAAAGGTGTGCACCCGGAAGTCAGATTTACCCATTGGGAAACGCCCCGGATAAGTCTGCACTTTTTTACCGTTTTCAATATCGAAACCTTCGGTAAATTTCAGCGACTTAATTTCATCCAGCGTGAAATCTATCGCGTAGTAACGACCGTCTTTGCGCGCCCGATCCGGGAAACGATCGGCAACATCAGTAACACGATCGAGATAATGGTCATGCAGAACAACCAGATGGTCGTCTTTGGTCATCACCAAATCCTGTTCCAGATAATCCGCTCCCTGCGCATACGCCATCGCTTTTGCTGGCAGCGTATGCTCCGGCAAATATCCACTGGCACCGCGATGGGCGATGACTATTTTTTCGTTGCTGTCCGCCGCCATTGCACTGCTTCCCATGACTATAGTGCTCATCATGATCGCCATGCTAAGGTTTTTCAGCGTCAATTTCATGCCATTAGCCTCCGTTGCGTTTTTGCAGTAATTGTTCATGGCGACGTTTTTCGCCAATCATCACAACAATCAACAAGATAACCGCCAGAATGCTGCCGCCAATCATTACCATAAAGCCGCCATCCCAGCCGAAGAAGTCCACGGTGTAGCCAACAATCGCGCTCGCCGCCACCGAACCGCCCAGGTAACCAAACAGCCCGGTAAAACCCGCTGCCGTACCTGCCGCTTTTTTCGGTGCCAGTTCCAGCGCATGTAGACCGATCAGCATCACAGGGCCATAGATCAGGAAGCCGATAACAATCATACAAATCATATCGACGGTTGGGTTACCTGCCGGGTTCATCCAGTAAACGATAGTCGCGATGGTCACCAGTGTCATAAAGAAGACGCCGGTTGCCCCACGGTTACCACGAAAGACTTTATCCGACATCCAGCCGCACAGCAGGGTGCCCGGAATACCTGCATATTCATAAAGAAAGTAGGCCCAGGAGGATTTATCCAGCGCGAAATGCTTAACCTCTTTCAGATAAGTCGGTGACCAGTCGAGGATGCCGTAACGCAGCAGATAAACGAACACGTTGGCGATGGCGATATACCACAGCAGTTTGTTCGGCAGCACGTACTGCATGAAGATCTGCTTCGCGGTCAGCTCCTGTTCCGCTTTTTCGTTATAGTCGTCCGGATAATCATTTTTGTACTCTTCAATCGGCGGCAGGCCACAGGATTGCGGGGTATCGCGCATCATCGCAAAGGCGAACAGTGCCACCAGAATGGCGCAGAAAGCGGGCATATAGAGCGCCGCGTGCCAGTCATTGAACCAGGCCATCCCCAGCAGGAACAGCAGCGGCGGAATACCACCACCGACGTTGTGCGCACAGTTCCACACTGACACAATACCGCCACGTTCTTTCTGCGACCACCAGTGCACCATAGTACGACCACACGGCGGCCACCCCATCCCCTGGAACCAACCGCAGAGGAACAACAGTACAAACATCACCGCAATGCTCGACGTCGCCCATGGCACAAAGCCCATAAACAACATCACTGCCGCCGCCAGAATCAAACCTGCGGGCAGGAAAACGCGCGGATTCGAGCGATCCGATACCGAACCCATGATGAATTTCGAAAATCCATAAGCAATCGAGATCCCCGAAAGGGCAAAACCTAAATCACCGCGTGAGAATCCCTGCTCAACCAGATAAGGCATAGCGAGCGCAAAGTTCTTACGAACCAAATAGTAAGCAGCATAGCCAAAGAATATCCCCAGGAAAATTTGCCAGCGCAATCGACGATAAGTCGGATCGATCTCCGCGGCAGGTAAGCGCGCTTTGTGTGGCGCTGGTTTAAAAATACTCAACATTGATAGCCTCCGTGGCCCGTGGTCTTATTTATGATTAACAGCCTGATTCAGTGGGAGAACCTGCCGTTTCTTGAGTTGCCGCGATGTTAAGAAAACATTCATAAATTAAATGTGAATTACCGCACACATTATTAAATACGATGGTTGAAATGTTCAGAATGACGCATGAAATCACGTTTCACTTTCGAATTATGAGCGAATATGCGCGAAATCAAACAATTCATGTTTTTACTATGGCTAAATGGTAAAAAACGAACTTCTGAGGGATAACAATGAAAACTCGCGACTCGCAATCAAGTGACGTGATTATCATTGGCGGTGGCGCAACGGGAGCCGGGATTGCCCGCGACTGTGCCCTGCGCGGGCTGCGCGTGATTTTGGTTGAGCGCCACGACATCGCAACCGGTGCCACCGGGCGTAACCACGGCCTGCTGCACAGCGGTGCGCGCTATGCGGTAACCGATGCGGAATCGGCCCGCGAATGTATTAGTGAAAACCAGATCCTGAAACGCATTGCACGTCACTGCGTAGAACCAACCAACGGCCTGTTTATCACCCTGCCGGAAGATGACCTCTCCTTCCAGGCCACTTTTATCCGCGCCTGCGAAGAAGCAGGGATCAGCGCAGAAGCCATTGATCCGCAGCAAGCGCGCATTATCGAACCTGCCGTTAACCCGGCACTGATTGGCGCGGTGAAAGTTCCGGATGGCACCGTTGATCCATTTCGTCTGACAGCAGCAAACATGCTGGATGCCAAAGAACACGGTGCCGTTATCCTTACCGCTCATGAAGTCACGGGGCTGATTCGTGAAGGCGCGGCGGTGTGCGGCGTTCGTGTACGTAACCATCTCACCGGCGAAATTCAGGCACTTCATGCACCTGTCGTAGTTAATGCCGCCGGGATCTGGGGGCAACACATTGCCGAATATGCCGATCTGCGCATTCGCATGTTCCCGGCGAAAGGATCGCTGCTGATCATGGATCACCGCATTAATCAGCATGTGATCAACCGCTGCCGCAAACCTTCCGACGCCGATATTCTGGTGCCTGGCGATACCATTTCGCTGATTGGCACCACCTCTTTACGTATTGATTACAACGAGATTGACGATAATCGAGTAACGGCAGAAGAAGTTGATATTCTGCTGCGTGAAGGGGAAAAACTGGCCCCCGTGATGGCGAAAACGCGCATTTTGCGGGCCTACTCTGGCGTACGCCCGCTGGTTGCCAGCGATGACGATCCGAGCGGACGTAACGTCAGCCGTGGCATCGTGCTGCTCGACCATGCTGAACGCGATGGTCTGGACGGGTTTATCACCATCACCGGTGGCAAACTGATGACCTATCGGCTGATGGCGGAATGGGCTACCGATGCCGTATGCCGCAAACTGGGCAACACGCGCCCCTGTACGACCGCCGATCTGGCACTTCCTGGTTCACAGGAACCCGCTGAAGTTACCTTGCGTAAAGTCATCTCCCTACCTGCCCCGCTGCGCGGTTCTGCGGTTTATCGTCATGGCGATCGCACGCCTGCCTGGCTGAGCGAAGGCCGTCTGCACCGTAGCCTGGTATGTGAGTGCGAAGCGGTAACTGCGGGTGAAGTGCAGTACGCGGTAGAAAATTTAAACGTTAATAGCCTGCTGGATTTACGCCGTCGTACCCGTGTGGGGATGGGCACCTGCCAGGGCGAGCTCTGCGCCTGCCGCGCTGCCGGACTGCTGCAACGTTTTAACGTCACGACGTCCGCGCAATCTATTGAGCAACTTTCCACCTTCCTAAACGAACGCTGGAAAGGCGTGCAACCCATCGCCTGGGGAGATGCACTGCGCGAAAGCGAATTTACCCGCTGGGTTTATCAGGGATTGTGTGGTCTGGAGAAGGAGCAGAAAGATGCGCTTTGATACTGTCATTATGGGCGGCGGCCTCGCCGGATTACTCTGTGGCCTGCAACTGCAAAAACACGGCCTGCGCTGTGCCATTGTCACTCGTGGTCAAAGCGCGCTCCATTTCTCATCTGGATCGCTGGATTTGCTGAGCCATCTGCCGGATGGTCAACCGGTGACAGACATTCACAGTGGACTGGAATCTTTGCGTCAGCAGGCACCTGCCCATCCTTACACTCTTCTCGGGCCTCAACGCGTGCTCGATCTCGCTTGCCAGGCGCAGGCATTAATCGCTGAAAGCGGTGCGCAATTGCAGGGCAGCGTAGAACTGGCTCACCAGCGGATTACGCCGCTCGGCACTCTGCGCTCAACCTGGCTAAGTTCGCCAGAAGTCCCTGTCTGGCCGCTGCCCGCGAAGAAAATATGTGTAGTGGGAATTAGCGGCCTGATGGATTTTCAGGCGCATCTTGCGGCGGCTTCATTGCGCGAATTGGATCTTAAAGTTGAAACCGCTGAAATTGAACTGCCGGAACTGGATGTGCTGCGCAATAACGCCACCGAGTTCCGGGCGGTGAATATTGCCCGCTTCCTTGATAATGAAGAAAACTGGCCGTTGTTACTTGATGCGCTTATTCCGGTCGCCAATACCTGCGAAATGATCCTGATGCCCGCCTGCTTCGGCCTGGCCGATGACAAACTGTGGCATTGGTTGAATGAAAAACTACCTTGTTCATTGATGCTTTTGCCAACGCTGCCGCCTTCCGTGCTGGGCATTCGTCTGCAAAACCAGTTACAGCGCCAGTTTGTGCGCCAGGGCGGCGTGTGGATGCCGGGCGATGAAGTGAAAAAAGTGACCTGTAAAAATGGTGTAGTGAATGAAATCTGGACGCGCAATCACGCCGATATCCCGCTGCGCCCACGATTTGCGGTGCTTGCGAGCGGCAGTTTCTTTAGCGGCGGACTGGTAGCGGAACGTGACGGCATTCGCGAGCCGATTCTCGGCCTTGATGTGCTACAAACCGCTACGCGGGGTGAATGGTATAAGGGCGATTTTTTTGCGCCGCAGCCGTGGCAGCAGTTCGGTGTAACCACTGATGAGGCACTACGCCCGTCGCAGGCAGGGCAAACCATTGAGAACCTGTTTGCCATCGGTTCGGTGCTGGGCGGATTTGATCCCATCGCCCAGGGATGCGGCGGCGGTGTTTGTGCCGTCAGTGCTTTACATGCCGCTCAACAGATTGCCCAACGCGCAGGAGGCCAACAATGAACGACACCAGCTTCGAAAACTGCATTAAGTGCACCGTCTGCACCACCGCCTGCCCGGTGAGCCGGGTGAATCCGGGTTATCCGGGGCCAAAACAAGCCGGGCCGGATGGCGAGCGTCTGCGTTTGAAAGATGGCGCACTGTATGACGAGGCGCTGAAATATTGCATCAACTGCAAACGTTGTGAAGTCGCCTGCCCGTCCGATGTGAAGATTGGCGATATTATCCAGCGCGCGCGGGCGAAATATGACACCACGCGCCCGTCGCTGCGTAATTTTGTGTTGAGTCATACCGACCTGATGGGTAGCGTATCCACGCCGTTCGCACCCATCGTCAACACCGCTACCTCGCTGAAACCGGTGCGTCAGCTGCTTGATGCGGCGTTAAAAATCGATCATCGCCGCACGCTACCGAAATACTCCTTCGGCACGTTCCGTCGCTGGTATCGCAGCGTGGCGGCTCAGCAAGCGCAGTATAAAGACCAGGTCGCTTTCTTTCACGGCTGCTTCGTTAACTACAACCATCCGCAACTAGGCAAAGATTTAATTAAAGTGCTCAACGCGATGGATACCGGCGTACAACTGCTCAGTAAAGAAAAATGCTGCGGCGTACCGCTGATCGCCAACGGTTTTACCGATAAAGCACGCAAACAGGCAATTACGAATGTAGAGTCGATCCGCGAAGCTGTGGGAGTAAAAGGCATTCCGGTGATTGCCACCTCCTCAACGTGTACATTTGCCCTGCGCGACGAATACCCAGAAGTGCTGAATGTCGACAACAAAGGCTTGCGCGATCATATCGAACTGGCGACCCGCTGGCTGTGGCGCAAGCTGGACGAAGGCAAAACGTTACCGCTGAAACCGCTGCCGCTGAAAGTGGTTTATCACACTCCGTGCCATATGGAAAAAATGGGCTGGACGCTCTACACCCTGGAGCTGTTGCGTAAAATCCCGGGGCTTGAGTTAACGGTGCTGGATTCCCAGTGCTGCGGTATTGCGGGAACTTACGGTTTCAAAAAAGAGAACTACCCCACTTCACAAGCCATCGGCGCACCACTGTTCCGCCAGATAGAAGAGAGCGGCGCAGATCTGGTGGTCACCGACTGCGAAACCTGCAAATGGCAGATTGAGATGTCCACAAGTCTTCGCTGCGAACATCCGATTACGCTGCTGGCACAGGCGTTGGCTTAAACTCCTTTCTGATGCCCGGTAAGCATGTTGTTACCGGGCATTTTTGCGTACACGATTCCGTGCCCAATGTATGCGTTGCAACGCAGTGAAAATTCCTCTGAAAACGTCTCGCAAAGGCTGAAACTGGCAGATATCAAAGGCCTGGGATAACCGTAATGTCGCGTCATCATAAATATCAGGTGACGGACAACCATGACCGAATCAACAACCTCCTCCCCGCATGATGCGGTGTTTAAAACCTTTATGTTCACACCCGAAACCGCACGGGATTTTCTGGAAATACATCTACCAGAGCCGCTGCGCAAGCTTTGCAACCTGCAAACCTTACGCCTGGAACCCACCAGTTTTATTGAAAAAAGTTTACGCGCTTACTACTCGGATGTTTTGTGGTCCGTGGAAACCAGCGAGGGTGACGGCTATATCTACTGCGTGATTGAACATCAAAGCTCTGCAGAAAAGAATATGGCTTTTCGGCTAATGCGCTATGCCACTGCCGCCATGCAGCGTCACCTGGATAAAGGCTATGACAGAGTTCCGCTGGTGGTGCCATTGCTGTTTTATCATGGCGAAGCCTCGCCCTACCCGTACTCACTCAACTGGCTGGATGAGTTTGACGATCCGCAACTTGCCCGGCAGTTGTACACCGAAGCTTTTCCGTTGGTGGATATCACCATCGTACCTGACGATGAGATCATGCAACATCGGCGTATAGCTCTGCTGGAACTGATTCAAAAGCATATTCGCGACCGCGATTTAATCGGTATGGTCGACAGGATCACCACGCTTTTGGTTAGAGACTTCACTAATGACAGCCAGCTACAAACACTGTTTAATTATCTGCTGCAATGCGGCGATACCTCCCGTTTCACCCGCTTTATTCAGGAGATTGCCGAACGTTCACCACTACAAAAGGAGAGATTAATGACTATTGCTGAACGGCTACGGCAGGAAGGACATCAAATTGGCTGGCAAGAAGGTAAAATTGAAGGCTGGCAAGAAGGTAAATTAGAAGGTTTGCAGCAAGGTAAATTGGAGGGTTTGCAGAAAGGTAAATTAGAAGGTTTGCAGGAAGGCATGCATGAGCAAGCCATTAAAATTGCCTTGCGCATGCTGGAGCAGGGCTTTGAACGTGAGATTGTGCTGGCGGCAACCCAACTCACTGATGCTGATATTCCGAACTGTCATTAAAAGGAGAGATTGATGACTATTGCTGAACGGCTACGGCAGGAAGGACATCAAATTGGCTGGCAGGAGGGTAAGATTGAAGGCTGGCAAGAAGGTAAATTAGAAGGTTTGCAGGAAGGCATGCATGAACAAGCCATTAAAATTGCTTTGCGCATGCTGGAACAGGGCATTGATCGTGATCAGGTGCTCGCGGCCACTCAGCTAAGCGAAGCCGATCTGGCAGCGAATAACCACTAATTAACACAGGCCCACAGCCGATCCCCATGGGCCTTTGATATCAATAACTACCTTTTACGCGTGGCCCATTTTTGCCTGATTTAAACATCGCCAGTCGTTGATCCAGGGCATCGCTGTAGAGCATCGTGTCAACGCCAACAGCGACAAAGTTCGCTCCCCACGCCAGGCATTGCTGCGCCATATCAGGAGCCACAGCCAGAAAACCAGCCGCTTTACCCGCAGCACGGATCCGCCGAATGCTGGTTTCAATAATTCGCTGCACTTCCGGGTGCCCGGCGTTATCCGGGTAGCCCAACGACGCAGAAAGATCCGCAGGTCCAATAAACACGCCATCAATCCCTTCGACATCGAGGATTTCGTCCAGGTTATCCAGTGCCGTTTTACTTTCCACCTGCACCAACAGACAAAGCGAATCGTTGACTTGCGCCATGTAATTCTCAATGCGTCCCCATCGCGCAGCCCGTGCCACACTGGCCCCAACACCACGCTCACCGTAGGGAGGATAGCGCGTGGCAGACACCACCTGACGTGCCTGATCGGCAGTATCGACCATCGGGATCAGTAGAGTTTGCGCGCCAATATCCAGGACTTGTTTAATCAGCGGCTTACTGCCTTCCACCGGACGGATCACGGGTTGGCTGGCATAGGGCGCTACCGCCTGTAGCTGGTGATAAAGATCCTGAATGGTGTTTGGCGCATGCTCCCCGTCAATCAGCAACCAGTCATAACCGGAAGTGGCGGCAATTTCTGCCATATAGGCAGTCGTTGAGCTTAACCACAGACCAATTTGCACTTCGCCCTTGCGTAAACGTTCTTTAAAGGGATTGGTTAATAATGCGTTCATCGTGTTCCTTAAACTATTTAATGATGTGCCACGTCGGTCTGCGCAACAGTGCGATTTACACGCAGAGTGAAAATAATCAGCGAACCGATGACCGCCACCGCTGCCAGCGTCAGTAATCCCGCCGCATCACTGGAAAATAACGTTTCTGCTTTCACGCGCAGGATCGGGGCAATAAACCCGCCCACTGCACCAAACAGGTTTACAAAACCAATCCCCGCAGCCAGCGCCGTACCGGAAAGAAGTTGTGTCGGCATCGTCCAGAACACCGGTTGCACGGCAATAAACCCGATGGCTGCAACACACAGTGCTACGATCGCCAGTACTGGAGAAAGCAGCCCGGAGAGACCAATACCAATGCCCGCCGCCAGTAATGTCAGCGCTGCGACATTACGCCGTTCGCCGGTTTTATCGGAGTAGCGCGGAATAAGCCAGGTCCCAAACAAGGCCGCAACCCACGGAATGGCGGTGACCACCGACGCCGTAAAGCCCACTTTTGTCCCCAGCAATGCAGCAACCTGGGTCGGCAGGAAGAAAATTAATCCGTAAACCGCCACTTGAATGGTCAGGTAGATAATCGCCAGTTGCCAGACTCGCCCATTACGCAGCGCATCGCTCAATCGAGAAGTCACTTTCTGTTGTTCTTCACTTGCCAGTTGATTGATAAGCAACGTTTTTTCTTGTTTACTCAGAAAACGTGCCTGCCCCGGTGTGTCATCAAGCCAAAAGAATGTGAATACCCCAGCGCCGACTGCCAGCAATCCTTCAATCACAAACATCCAGAACCAGCCGGGATGCCCCATAAATCCATGCATCTCCAGCAGCGCGCCGGAAAGCGGTGATCCCAGTGTTAACGCCAGCGGTGCGCCCATATAGAACAGCCCCATAATGCTGGCGCGATTACGCTGCGGAAACCATTGCGAAGTGAGATAAATCATACCAGGGAAAAACCCGGCCTCCGCAGCACCAAGCAGAGTGCGAACGATCAGAAATTTCGCTTCAGTATCGGCCCATGCCATGGCAGCCGAAAGAAATCCCCACAGCAGTGTTGTCGTACCAATCCAGGTTCTGGCCCCCAGTTTGCGCATCAAAAGATTCGCCGGAACCCCCAGAAACGCGTATACCACAAAGAAAATGCCTGCTCCCAGCGCATAAGCTTCATTACTCAGCCCGGTATCAATCTGGTAGGTCTGTTTGGCAAAACCAATATTCGAACGGTCGAGAAACGCCAGCACATACAGCGCCAACATAAACGGAATTAAACGCGCGCGGTTTTTCTTCACCACGGCGTCAAGCAAAGCGGTGCTCATAAAAAGCTCCTTAGAATATGTGGGCGTTACCGTTGTCACAGCAACGCCCGGAGTGATTAGTGGCTGTAGGGGCGTTTCAAATTGCAGTCACGATTGAGTTCGACGCCGAAACCGGGTTTATCAAGCACTGATTTATGAATACGACCATTCACCGGTACTGGCTCATTAAGCAGAATCGGATCAAATTGCGGACGCATCGTTGAACAATCCGGGCTGGTCATCAGGAATTCGCTGAATGGCGTATTGGTGAAGGTGATCACCGCATGGTGGGAGTAAACAGACGAACCGTGTGGCACCACCAGTTGCCCCCTGGATTTGGCGATTGCGGCAATTTCCACCAGCGTGGTTAAGCCACCGCACCAGCCAACATCCGGCTGCATAATGTCGATACCGGTTTCTGAAAGCGTACGGAAAGATTGCAGTGTGCCGTGGTGCTCACCGCTGGTGACCATCATCCCCGCTGGTGCGTTGTGTTTCAGTTCGCGATAACCTTCATACTGCTGTGGCGGCAGGCACTCTTCGATCCATTTCAGGTTATAGGGCGCGCAAGCGTGGGCCAGTTTGGTGGCATAATTCACGTCCTGACTCATCCAGCAGTCGAGCATTAACCAGAAATCCTCACCGCATTTTTCACGCATATCCGCGACCATAGCGGCATCTTTGCGGATCCCCGCATCGCCATCATGTGGCCCCCAGTGCGTCGGCATTTTGCCACCGATAAAGCCCATCTCTTTTGCCAGATCCGGACGCGCACCTGTGGCGTAGAACTGAATCTCATCACGAACAGCGCCGCCTAAAAGTTTATAAACCGGAAGCCCGACCACTTTGCCGAACAGATCCCACAGAGCCAGATCGACACAGGAAATCGTATTCATCACCAGGCCACCAGAGCCGGAGTAATACAGGGTGGCATTGAGCATTTGATCGTGGATCAGTTTGATATCACTGACGCATTTACCCTCAATGAAACGGTTAAGATGTTTTTCGACAATAAAACAGCCCATTTCACCGGCTGTCGAAACAGCGAATCCGGTCTGGCCGTTTTCTGCTTCAACTTCAACAATCAACGTGCCAAGAACGTTAATGCCAAATGACTGGCGGGACTGCTCGTATTCGCGGTATTTACTCATCGGGGTGGCAATATGATCATCAATCCAGTGATTCGCCCCCTGGTCGTGATAATCACCGCCGCCAGCGCCTTTTTCTGCTGTCGCACCGCCAGTAAACCAGGCGCGAACCTGTTTGATTTTTGGTAGGGTCATGATGTTCTCCATTGTTATGAGGCCTGTAAGTCAAAGGGACTTTTCCATCCCAACAAACGTGAAATATCCCTGGCACAGGCAATGGCCTTGCCCGCCAGATAATCACGGTATTCTTCATTGATTTGTAAGCGGGTACCGACCACCGAAATCGCAGCGGTAAGCTCGTTATTGGCGTTAAACACCGGCGCAGCGACACAACGGACATCGGCGTAATCTTCGCCGTTGTCATAGCTCCAGCCCTGGCGGCGAATACGCGCCAGTTCTTCGTAGAGCCGTTGTGGATGAGTAATCGTTGTGGGTGTCGCCCGTTCCCAGACCAGCCCTTCGATAATACTTTGCTGTACAGCTGCAGGTTGCCAGGCAAGCAGGCATTTACCTATTCCGGAGCGATAAAGCGAAAGGCTTTTTCCTTCATGGGAACGCACGCTGATAGTGGCTGATGACTCCACTTTCAAAATGTAATAAGCGCTGCCGTTATCAATAATCCCCAGGTGACATAACAGCCCGGTGGTATCCATCAGTTGCGTCAAACGCGGTCGAGCCAGTTCCCGGAGATCCATCTTGCTTAACGCATGACCGGAAAGCTCCACCAGCCTAGTCCACAAACAAAAATTTTCCTGGTGATCAAGGCTAAGAAAACGCTGACGCCTGAGTTCATTAAGCAGCAAATAGGCTGTGCTTTTAGGGATCCCCAATGTGTCAATGATCGTCGCAGCACTACAGGGGCCAATCCGGGCAATCAAATTGAGAATATCAATAGCCCGTGTCAGGGCGGGAACTTTGCTTGATTCCAACATACTGGACTCCAGTCTTAGATACTGGAATCAGTCTCGTTGTTCAGGGGGAGTAAAATTGTGAAGCGCATCAAATCCCGTTTCTCGTCCAGCGGACTGGAGAAATTACGCACAAATTTGTGAATCAGCGCACGGATTTTTTCTTATTGAGTACAACAGGTTGGACAAATTTTGCCGGAGGGGGAATGTGCCGGTGCAGTAAACCGGCACAGAGTGGCGGAATCAGACAGATAAGGTCATGGACTCAACAACCTCAATCCAGCCATGCTCGCTGGCGATGTCCTGGCCGTTTAACCAACGGCGTAGCATATTAAGCGCCATCATTGCGCACACTTCCTGGCGAATAGCCAGACTGTAGCGTGTGGCACTGAAATGTACACGCAAAGCGAAAGTGCCGTCTGGCGTGGCTAGTGCAAAGTTGAGATGCTCATCTTCCAGACCAGAAACAGCCAGTGCCAACCCAGCAAAATGGTTCGCCCGCCGTTCTGTAATCCAGTGCGCAGTTTGCGCCAGGGTTTCCTCCTGTGAAGGAACCACTTCACACGCCAGCAATGGAGCACCTGCGCGAGAAAGTTGCAAAGCCAATAAACCACCGGTGAATTGCTCGCTCAGCGTCAGGCTGAACTGGCGGCTCTGCAATTCGCGACTGATCTGCGCGGGCAGTCCTTCGGTGCCTTCGAAAATCACGCTCTGTCCGGCAACACGTTTAACGTCCAGCCACAGTTTTTCCATCGCCTGTTCCTCGCTTGCCGGTCCGGTGAGTTTCAGTTCGATAATCGGCATTGAGGAGCGATAGCCCATTGTTACGCCCGGCGGCAGTTGTAGAGTGTCCAGGCTTTGTGCCAGATCGCTTTCCGAACGACCAAAGGTAGTCAAACGCAGGCAAACCGGCGGCTGTGGTAAAGAAAAACGCTCGCGCAGGCGCGGCAGGATTTCGTGCTCGACCATCACCTTAAATTCTGACGGTACGCCGGGGGTAAAGAACATCAGGCAACGATTAAGCTGTATGGCAAAACCACAGGCAGTGCCTACCGGGTTATTGATAAATTCAGCACTGGCAGGCAGCTCCGCTTGTTTACGGTTGCTCGGTGCCATTACTCGTCCCCGTTCATGGAAATAGCGTTCCATCTCTTTGAGCCAGGCTTCATGCAGCACCAGGCCTTCACCTTTTGCTGTCGCAGCGGCGAGTGCGCTTAAATCATCACTGGTCGGTCCCAGCCCGCCGTTAACGATCAACACATCGGCGTGCTGACTACGTTCGCGAAGAATGGTGACTAAGTCATCAAGGTTATCCCCCACCGTATTGCGGCGAGATAATGGCAGCCCCTGATGAAAGAAAAAATCGGCCAGCCAGGCAGCGTTAGTGTCAACGATTTGCCCGTGTAACACTTCATCCCCGGTGGATAACATTTCCACTTTTAACATGGTTATCTCCTGCTTTTGTTATCGAATCACTATAACGCAAAGGGAGACAGGGCGTAGTAAGAAACTGAATGGCGCGACAGAACGCCGCGCCGGAAGGCGTCAGAAGCTGGCATTTACCCCAACATACGGACCATCAGCAATGGCGTTATCACGATTGCCATTTTTACCTGCCAGGTTCAGGTAACGGTAGCCAGCCTCAATGCTGACTGGACGCATAATGGTGTAACGCGCGCCAGCATTCGCTTCTTCATAACTTTTAATTCCGCTGGAGAGCGAATCCGGAGAGTAGTAATACTCACCAAACAAGCGGAAGCTGTCACCAATTTGCCACTGCAAACCACCGCCAACTGCCGCTGCATAACCTTCATCACCATCGTTCGGGTTGGTGTAAACGCCTTTTCCGCCAACGGTCGCCATTAATGGCCCGAGAGGCAGATTCAACCCCAGCCCCACGCCCGCGGCATCACCGTCGTCGTCGTTATGTGTCCAGTTACCGCTTAACGCCAGGCCCGTCGATTCAGTCCCAAAACCGACACCAATATTGGTGTATTCTTTACCCGCCTGGCCGCTGATGCTCATTGCATTGACCGATGCAGAAACCAACAGCATTCCGGCCAGACCTGCTAGCGCAATTTTTTTCATTATCCTCTTTCCCACAAGCAATTAATCAAAATTCCCAAAGCTGCGGGATTGTACTGCCTGGCGCAGAGGATTCAATGAGCGAAAAAAGGGATCTAGTCACTTATTGTAACTAAATACTTCTTAAATAATTAAACGCCGAAAAAATAAACACACTTTATCGATACACACAAAAATAATAATAAATGTAGTTATCATCGCAAAAGAGATTACTGTCACTTTCACATATTTCTGAGTTACCGTATTCTCATGGTTTCTTTTTATTTATAAGGAATACCCCTGTGCGACAACGGACTATTGTATGCCCTTTGATTCAAAATGATGGTGCTTATTTGCTGTGTAAAATGGCCGACGATCGCGGCGTTTTCCCCGGTCAATGGGCGCTTTCGGGTGGCGGCGTGGAGCCTGGCGAACGAATTGAAGAGGCACTACGCCGCGAAATTCGCGAAGAACTGGGAGAACAGCTGCTTTTGACAGAAATCACGCCGTGGACCTTCAGCGATGATATTCGCACCAAGACGTATGCAGATGGTCGCAAGGAAGAGATTTATATGATTTACCTGATTTTTGACTGCGTTTCTGCCAACCGAGATGTGAAAATAAACGAAGAGTTTCAGGACTACGCGTGGGTAAAACCTGAAGATCTGGTGCATTATGATTTGAATGTTGCCACCCGAAAAACGTTACGTTTGAAAGGTCTTCTTTAACAATGATGACAGCCATCACTGGCTGTCAGATTGAAAATTTAGTGGTTAACGAATTCCCCATCCAGATAAACTTTGCCTTTTTCCACATGCATGACTAAACCATCCAGATAATCAGGTTTAAATGTCGCATCACGCTTATCTTTAGCAATATATGTCAGGCAATGATTATGGGTAAAAATAACGATATTTTTATCAGGTGCTTTGCGTTGTAAGTCTTTAATTGCACTATAAATCTCATTACCGCATTGAAGAAATCGTTTATCTACCGTCAGCTTTTTACCCGCCGAAAACCAGGTCGCCGACTGAATAGTCCGGACGGTATTACTGGAATAGAGATCAAAATCAGGGATATCAGCACTAAAAGCGTTGCCCAGTTCACGGGCATCCTGGGTACCTTTGACCGTAATACCTGTTTTATCTGACAAGCATTGATTGGTTGAACGATCGCAACGTTCAGCATGGCGAAACAAAACGACAACCGGGTGCTGCTGTGCCAGTCTGGCCAGTGTTTTATTGTCGATGCGTGGCAAACCATTGCTACTCCAGGCGGCATGAGTCCCCAGTCCGGCAATTGCAGCGAGCGCCAGTAAAATGATGAAATATTTTTTTGACTTCAACGAAGATCGGCAAAAAGCTAACACGTAAACTCCACCTGTAGACAAGCGCAACCAGACAATTACCGTGAAATTGAGCGACTTTTCTGGCGATAATTAGCAGTTGGTGTAATATTAAAAATCCTATGATGCCGGCAAAATGCCTCAAAATTTTGCCAAATGCAAAGTCTAAATAAGAAAAAATATAAAAATTTCAATATTTACGTCTAATATTAGTTTCTTAAGGTTAAGTTAATATTCTATCCTTAAAATTTTGCTCCAAATGGCAAAATATACACAACACTCTTTATAGCAAATATAAGTGGACAGGTATTCAATGACGGATGGAAAAACAATGTCAGGATTTTTGCCTTTTTCGCGACCAGCAATGGGCGTAGAGGAACTCGCTGCAGTTAAAGAGGTTCTCGAATCCGGTTGGATCACAACCGGTCCGAAGAATCAGGCGCTTGAACAAGCTTTTTGCCAGTTGACGGGAAATCAGCATGCCATCGCGGTCAGTTCAGCCACCGCCGGAATGCATATCACGCTAATGGCGTTGGAAATTGGCAAGGGCGATGAAGTGATTACGCCTTCCCTGACCTGGGTTTCAACCCTCAATATGATTTCCTTGCTGGGTGCAACGCCGGTAATGGTGGATGTCGACCGCGATACGCTGATGGTCACGCCTGAAGCGATCGAAGCAGCCATTACACCACGCACTAAAGCCATCATTCCGGTGCATTATGCCGGTGCGCCAGCAGATATTGACGCCATTCGCGCCATTGGCGAACGTTACGGCATCGCAGTTATCGAAGATGCTGCCCATGCCGTAGGTACGTATTACAAAGGGCGACATATTGGCGCAAAAGGTACCGCTATTTTTTCGTTTCACGCCATCAAAAATATTACCTGTGCGGAAGGTGGCCTGATTGTTACTGATAATGAAAATCTTGCCCGCCAGCTGCGGATGCTGAAATTTCACGGTCTGGGTGTCGATGCCTATGACAGACATACCTGGGGCCGTGCACCGCAGGCTGAAGTCTTAACGCCGGGCTATAAGTACAATCTGACCGATATTAACGCCGCGATTGCCCTGACACAGTTAGTCAAATTAGAGCACCTCAACACCCGGCGGCGCGAAATTGCCCAGCAATATCAGCAAGCACTGGCAACTCTCCCCTTTCAGCCATTAAGCCTTCCCGCCTGGCCGCACGTTCACGCCTGGCATCTGTTTATTATTCGTGTCGATGAACAACGTTGTGGTATCAGTCGCGATGCGTTGATGGAAGCGTTAAAAGAAAGAGGCATTGGTACCGGGTTACATTTCCGCGCTGCTCACACACAAAAATATTATCGCGAGCGTTTTCCCACGCTGTCGTTACCGAATACCGAATGGAATAGCGAACGCATCTGTTCATTGCCGCTGTTCCCGGATATGACCACCGCCGATGCCGACCGCGTCATCACAGCCCTTCAGCAACTCGCAGGACAATAAGCCATGTTTGAAATCCACCCTGTTAAGAAAGTCTCGGTGGTTATTCCCGTTTATAACGAGCAGGAAAGCTTACCGGAATTAATCAGGCGCACCACCGCAGCCTGTGAATCACTGGGGAAAGAGTATGAAATCCTGCTGATTGATGACGGCAGTAGCGATAATTCCGCGCATGTGCTGGTCGAAGCCTCACAAGCGGAGGGCAGCCATATTGTGTCTATTTTGCTTAACCGCAATTACGGGCAACATTCAGCGATTATGGCGGGATTCAGTCACGTCACCGGCGACTTAATTATTACCCTCGATGCCGATCTCCAGAATCCGCCAGAGGAGATCCCCCGTCTGGTGGCAAAAGCCGATGAAGGTTACGACGTGGTAGGGACTGTACGCCAGAACCGCCAGGACAGCTGGTTTCGTAAAACCGCTTCGAAGATGATTAACCGGCTTATTCAGCGCACCACCGGCAAAGCGATGGGTGACTATGGTTGTATGCTGCGCGCCTATCGCCGTCATATTGTCGATGCGATGTTGCACTGCCATGAACGCAGCACCTTTATCCCGATTCTGGCGAATATCTTCGCCCGCCGTGCCATTGAAATTCCAGTGCACCATGCCGAGCGTGAGTTTGGTGAATCCAAATACAGCTTTATGCGCCTGATTAATTTGATGTACGACCTGGTGACCTGCCTTACCACAACGCCGCTACGTATGTTGAGTTTGCTCGGCAGCATTATTGCGATTGGCGGTTTTAGCATTGCGGTGCTGCTGGTGATTTTACGCCTGACCTTCGGACCACAATGGGCGGCAGAAGGCGTCTTTATGCTATTTGCCGTGCTGTTTACTTTTATTGGCGCTCAGTTTATCGGCATGGGATTGCTCGGTGAATATATCGGCAGGATCTACACCGATGTCCGCGCCCGCCCCCGCTATTTTGTTCAGCAAGTTATCCGTCCATCCAGCAAGGAAAATGAATAATGAAAACCGTCGTTTTTGCCTACCACGATATGGGATGCCTCGGTATTGAAGCCCTGCTGTCTGCCGGTTACGAAATTAGCGCCATTTTTACCCATACTGATAACCCCGGTGAAAAAGCCTTTTATGGTTCGGTTGCCCGACTGGCAGCGGAAAGAGGCATTCCAGTTTATGCGCCGGATAACGTTAATCATCCGCTGTGGGTGGAACGCATTGCCCAACTATCACCAGAGGTGATTTTCTCTTTTTATTATCGCCATCTTATTTGCGATGAGATTTTGCAGCTCGCTCCGAGAGGTGCATTTAATCTGCATGGTTCGCTGTTACCAAAATATCGTGGTCGCGCGCCGCTGAACTGGGTGCTGGTGAACGGTGAAACGGAAACTGGCGTTACATTGCACCGAATGGTGAAACGTGCCGATGCCGGGGCCATTGTGGCACAACTGCGCGTTGCCATTGCGCCAGACGATATCGCCATTACGCTGCATCATAAATTGTGCCATGCCGCGCGCCAGCTACTGGAACAGACATTACCCGCCATTAAACACGGTAATATTCTGGAAATCGCCCAGCGCGAAAACGAAGCCACCTGTTTTGGTCGCAGAACGCCGGATGACAGTTTCCTCGAATGGCATAAGCCGGCATCCGTACTGCACAACATGGTGCGTGCCGTTGCCGATCCGTGGCCGGGTGCCTTCAGCTATGTTGGCAATCAGAAATTCACCGTCTGGTCGTCGCGTGTTCATCCTCATGCCAGCAAAGCACTGCCGGGGAGCGTGATTTCTGTTGCACCACTGCTGATTGCCTGTGGCGATGGCGCGCTGGAAATCGTCACTGGACAGGCGGGCGACGGCATTACTATGCAGGGCTCGCAATTAGCGCAGACGCTGGGCCTGGTGCAAGGTTCACGCTTGAATAGCCAGCCTGCCTGTGCCGCCCGACGCCGTACCCGGGTACTCATCCTCGGGGTGAATGGCTTTATTGGCAACCATCTGACAGAACGCCTGCTGCGCGAAGATCATTATGAAGTTTACGGTCTGGATATTGGCAGCGATGCGATAAGCCGTTTTCTGAATCATCCGCATTTTCACTTTGTCGAAGGCGATATCAGTATTCATTCCGAATGGATTGAGTATCACGTCAAAAAATGTGATGTCGTGTTGCCGCTGGTGGCGATAGCCACGCCGATTGAATATACCCGCAACCCGCTGCGCGTATTTGAACTCGATTTCGAAGAGAATCTGCGCATTATCCGCTACTGCGTGAAGTACCGTAAGCGAATCATCTTCCCGTCGACTTCAGAAGTTTATGGGATGTGTAGCGATAAATACTTCGATGAGGATCATTCTAATTTAATCGTCGGCCCGGTGAATAAACCACGCTGGATTTATTCGGTGTCTAAACAATTACTTGATCGGGTGATCTGGGCCTATGGCGAAAAAGAAGGTTTACAGTTCACCCTCTTCCGCCCGTTTAACTGGATGGGGCCACGACTGGATAACCTTAATGCAGCGCGAATTGGCAGCTCCCGCGCTATTACGCAACTCATTCTCAATCTGGTAGAAGGTTCACCGATTAAGCTGATTGATGGCGGAAAACAAAAACGCTGCTTTACTGATATTCGGGATGGTATCGAGGCGTTATACCGCATTATCGAAAATGCGGGAAATCGCTGCGATGGCGAAATTATCAACATTGGCAATCCTGAGAACGAAGCGAGCATTGAAGAACTGGGTGAGATGCTGCTGGCGAGCTTCGAAAAACATCCGCTGCGCCATTACTTCCCACCGTTTGCGGGCTTTCGTGTTGTCGAAAGTAGCAGCTACTATGGCAAAGGATATCAGGACGTAGAGCATCGTAAACCGAGCATCCGCAATGCCCGCCGCTGCCTGGACTGGGAACCGAAAATTGATATGCAGGAAACCATCGACGAAACGCTGGATTTCTTCCTGCGCACCGTTGATCTTACGGATAAACCATCATGACCAAAGTCGGCTTACGCATTGATGTCGATACCTTTCGTGGCACCCGTGAAGGCGTGCCGCGTCTGCTGGAAATCTTGAGTAAGCATAATATTCAGGCCAGCATTTTTTTCAGCGTCGGCCCGGACAATATGGGCCGCCATCTCTGGCGACTGGTGAAGCCACAGTTTTTGTGGAAGATGCTGCGCTCAAACGCGGCATCGCTTTATGGCTGGGATATTTTACTGGCAGGTACGGCCTGGCCAGGTAAAGAGATTGGTCATGCCAATGCCGATATCATTCGTGAAGCGGCTAAACATCACGAAGTCGGCCTGCACGCCTGGGATCACCATGCCTGGCAAGCCCATAGCGGTAATTGGGATCGGCAAACAATGATCGACGATATTGCACGCGGCCTTCGCACCCTGGAAGAGATTATCGGTCAACCGGTAACCTGTTCTGCCGCTGCTGGCTGGCGTGCTGACCAACAGGTGATCGAAGCAAAAGAAGCGTTCCATTTGCGCTACAACAGCGATTGTCGTGGGGCGATGCCGTTTCGTCCATTGCTCGAATCAGGAACCCCCGGCACTGCGCAAATTCCGGTGACCTTACCCACCTGGGATGAAGTGATTGGTCGGGATGTGAAAGCAGAAGATTTTAACGGTTGGTTACTCAACCGCATCCAGCGAGATAAAGGCACGCCGGTTTATACCATTCATGCCGAAGTTGAAGGCTGCGCTTATCAGCATAATTTTGTGGATCTCCTGAAACGCGCAGCTCAGGAAGGCGTGACATTTTGCCCTTTAAGCGAACTGTTATCAGGGACGTTGCCGCTCGGACAAGTTGTTCGCGGAAATATTGCCGGACGTGAAGGCTGGCTGGGTTGCCAACAAATGGCGGGTAGTCACTGATGAAATCGGTACGTTACCTTATCGGCCTCTTCGCATTTATTGCCTGCTATTACCTGTTACCGATCAGCACGCGTCTGCTCTGGCAACCAGATGAAACGCGTTATGCGGAAATCAGTCGGGAAATGCTGGCATCCGGCGACTGGATTGTTCCCCATCTGTTAGGGCTACGTTATTTCGAAAAACCCATTGCCGGATACTGGATTAACAGCATTGGGCAATGGCTATTTGGCGCGAATAACTTTGGTGTGCGGGCAGGCGTTATCTTTGCGACCCTGTTAACTGCCGCGCTGATGACCTGGTTTACTCTGCGCTTATGGCGCGATAAACGTCTGGCTTTACTCGCCACAGTAATTTATCTCTCATTGTTTATTGTCTATGCCATCGGCACTTATGCCGTGCTCGATCCGTTTATTGCCTTCTGGCTGGTGGCGGGAATGTGCAGCTTCTGGCTGGCAATGCAGGCACAGACGTGGAAAGGCAAAAGCGCAGGATTTTTACTGCTGGGAATCACCTGCGGCATGGGGGTGATGACCAAAGGTTTTCTCGCCCTTGCCGTGCCGGTATTAAGCGTGCTGCCATGGGTAGCAACGCAAAAACGCTGGAAAGATCTCTTTATTTACGGCTGGCTGGCGGTTATCAGTTGCGTACTGACGGTTCTCCCCTGGGGACTGGCGATAGCGCAGCGGGAGCCTGACTTCTGGCACTATTTTTTCTGGGTTGAGCATATTCAACGCTTTGCACTGGATGATGCCCAACATAGAGCGCCGTTCTGGTACTACTTGCCGGTCATCATTGCCGGTAGCCTGCCGTGGCTGGGATTACTCCCCGGTGCACTGTACGCTGGCTGGAAAAACCGCAAGCATTCCGCAACCGTTTATTTGTTGAGCTGGACGATAATGCCGCTGCTGTTTTTCTCCGTCGCTAAAGGCAAATTGCCCACCTATATTCTTTCCTGCTTTGCACCTCTGGCAATGCTGATGGCGCATTACGCTTTGCTGGCAGCAAAAAATAATCCTCTGGCGTTGCGGATTAATGGCTGGATTAACATCGCTTTTGGCGTCACTGGCATTATTGCCACATTTGTGGTCTCCCCCTGGGGACCAATGAACACACCGGTGTGGCAAACCTTCGAGAGCTATAAAGTCTTTTGTGCCTGGTCTATTTTTTCGCTATGGGCATTTTTCGGCTGGTACACCTTAACAAACGTCGAAAAGACCTGGCCTTTTGCCGCGCTTTGCCCGCTGGGGCTGGCGTTGCTGGTAGGATTTTCAATTCCTGACAGAGTCATGGAAGGAAAACATCCGCAATTTTTTGTCGAGATGACACAAGAATCACTTCAGCCAAGCCGCTATATTCTTACTGATAGCGTCGGTGTTGCCGCAGGTCTGGCATGGAGCCTGCAACGCGATGACATCATCATGTATCGCCAGACAGGTGAGTTGAAATATGGCCTTAATTATCCGGATGCAAAAGGGAGATTTGTCAGCGGTGATGAGTTCGCAAACTGGCTTAATCAACATCGTCAGGAGGGGATTATTACACTCGTGCTTTCGGTTGACCGCGATGAAGATATCAATAGTCTCGCCATTCCGCCCGCTGATGCCATCGATCGTCAGGGACGTCTGGTACTCATTCAGTATCGGCCCAAATGATCTGGCTAACATTAGTCTTTGCCAGCTTGCTTAGCGTTGCCGGGCAGTTGTGTCAGAAACAGGCAACCTGCTTTGCGGCGGTAAACAAACGGCGCAAACATATCGTGCTGTGGCTGGGACTGGCGCTGGCTTGTCTTGGCCTTGCCATGGTGCTCTGGCTGCTGGTCTTGCAGAACGTACCGGTAGGCATTGCCTACCCGATGTTAAGTCTGAATTTTGTCTGGGTAACGCTGGCTGCAGTAAAACTGTGGCACGAGCCGGTATCGCTGCGTCACTGGTGTGGGGTGGCGTTCATTATTGGCGGCATTGTGATCCTCGGGAGTACGGTGTAATGGGCCTGATGTGGGGATTATTCAGCGTCATTATCGCCTCCGCTGCGCAATTAAGCTTGGGTTTTGCGGCGAGTCATCTGCCGCCAATGACGCACTTATGGGATTTTATCGCGGCGCTGTTAGCTTTTGGCCTGGATGCCCGGATATTGTTACTCGGGCTGCTGGGTTATCTGCTTTCCGTTTTTTGTTGGTATAAAACACTACATAAACTTGCGCTAAGCAAAGCCTATGCCTTGCTCAGTATGAGTTATGTGCTGGTATGGATTGCTTCAATGGTACTTCCCGGCTGGGAAGGGACTTTTTCGCTGAAAGCACTACTGGGAGTAGCCTGTATTATGAGCGGGTTGATGCTGATTTTCCTGCCCACAACAAAACAACGTTACTGAGTTTTCCCTGCCGCTTTACACTGCCGTTCCCACTCATCGGGGCTATAACAGCTTGCAGAAAGAACTTTCACCGTGTGCAGCTTTTCACGATTAATACAGTAAAGCGCATTCTGCAAAGGCGAGAGTAAATCCCCCACTTTCACGGCGAAGTCACTCTTCACTTCGGCGATCATTTTTATCGCGCCGCCAGCATCGCAGAGCATAAGTACATGTCTGTTATTTTGTTTATTGCAGCACGATTTTTTGACCAGCCATTCCATTGCATTATCCTGTTTGATAAGAGTTTTCACATCAATTTACAGATTAACAGATAAACCTATTATCAACGGCAATGGAATGGCAAAATTGCGAAGTGAAACTAATGATTTCTTAATCCTGGCGTTGCACCCACTCTTTTAACGCCTGACGTGAAATTTTAATACCGCCGTTTTTCAGCTCCGGCGGTAAAGTCAGCCAGCGCACCGGTTGTTGAAAACGGGCCAGCTTATCTTTCACCCATTCGCCAAGATCAACGGTTTGCTGGTCATACTCCACCACCGCTACCGGTCGATGACCAAACTCCTTGTCAGCAACGGGAACGATAAACACCTGCAAAACCGCAGGATGTGCAGCAATAACGCGCTCGACTTCTTCTGGCTGAATGCCTTCGCCACCACTGAAGAACAGATTGTCTAAACGTCCGACAATGGTCAGCTTGCCATTATGCATCTCACCGCGATCGCGCGTGGCGTACCAGCCTTCGTCATTAACCAGTGGAACCCGTTGCCCGTTACGCCAGTAACCTTCTGCCATGCTGGCAGCCCGCAGCCACACTTCGTCGTTTACGATTTTCACTTCCCGACCCGGCAGCGGCGAACCGACGTCTGCCAGACCGTCGGCTTCTTTCGCACACACCGTGGAGGCAAACTCGGTCAGACCATAGCCGCAAAAGCACCGAATCCCCTGCTCGCGCGCCTGTTCCGTCAACTCGACCGGGATAGCCGCGCCGCCAAGTAAAACCGCTTTCAGGGAAACGGAACTACGGTTAACCAGCAAACGCCAGAGTTGTGTTGGCACCAGTGAAGCGTGCGTACAGCCTGCCAGCATTTGCTCCAATGGCTGTTTATCACGTACCGTCATCCGCGCACCAGCGTATAACCAGCGCCACATAATTCCCTGACCGGAGACGTGAAACAGCGGTAAAGAGAGCAACCAGTCATCGTGATCGCCAAACGGAATCAGCGATAACACCCCTTCGGCGCTGGCAAGATGAGCCTGATAAGTATGAACAGCGGCTTTCGGCAAGCCAGTGGAACCAGAGGTTAACGTCATTGAGCACAGACGCGTCGGCTGCCACGCCACGGCATGTACGCCTTCAACCTGCTGAATATGCAGCGACGTTAACGCCGGAAACGTGTTTTCCCCTTCCGGCACCAGCGCAAATTGCAGCGTAAGATTGGGCAGCAATTCCTCAAGCAGCGGTTGCGGCAGCTGAGGGTTCACGGGCAACACCCGCGCCCCGCATTGCAGTAACGCCAGCCAGGCCAGCAGCGTTTGCGGCGTATTCCACGCCCGCAACATCACGCCGCTGCCCGCAACCACACCCTGCGCCGCAAAGCTGGAGGCTAATTCATCGACGCGAGCACAAAGCTCGCGCCAGTTGAGTTGCTCGTCATTAAGACGTAAGGCGATGGCTTCTCCCCGCACTTGCCGCCAGTAACGCCACGGCCAGTCAGAGAAGATCATAACAGCCGCTCCAGTGCATCAACGTCCACTAACGGCAGTGGACTCCCCGGCCAGCGACGAACCTGCTGCACCTGCATCAGATCCAGCGTGTCCAGTCCCGGAATGGTGTCTGGCGTTAACCAGGCAGCAATCCGCGCCAGTTGCATTAGACCTAAGCTCGACTCAATGGAAGAACTGATCACCGCCGTCAGCCCCAGCGCATGCGCCGCCTTCACCTGCTCGCGTACTTTCTCCAGGCTGCCCGTGAGCGTGGGTTTGATAACTACCGCGCGCACGCCCTCTTCAGCTACAAAGGCAAAATCCGGCTCGCGCAAGCTTTCATCCCAGGCAATGGCAATGCCGGTTTCACGGGCAAACGCACGCGAATCATCGCGGGTTTTGCACGGCTCTTCGAGAAATGCGATGCGGTGGCGATAATCCGGGTTAACGTATTTGGCAAACTGCTGGCCTTTCAGCGGTGTCCAGGCGCGATTCGCGTCAAGACGCAAATGCAGATCCGGAATTGCCTCCAGCAACAGATTCACCACCATGCCGTCGCGCACGGCTTCATACAATCCCACTTTGACCTTCGCCACTTTCTCGCCAGGCATATCGGCAAGTTTGAGGATCAGATCGTCAGGATCGCCATTACACAGCGGTGCCGCACGGTAATTGGCCGCCTGCGGGAGCGTATCTGCCAGCTCCGCCAATGCACAACTTACGCCAAAGGCAACGGAAGGCATCTGCGGTAATTCGCAATCGCCTGCCAGCCAGTTATTTACCCAGGCAAGCAGCACACTTTGCGCATCTTCCCAGGTTTCCTGACTGAAGCCCGGCAGTGGGGAGATCTCCCCCCACCCTTCGCGCTCACCCTCACGCAGGCAAACATACAGCCCGTCGCGGGTTTTTAACCGCCTGTCGCGCAGAACCACCCCCGCGTCCATGGGGATCTGCCAGCGGTATACCTGCGCGCTACGCATTACGGATTCCGTTTAAATTTGCTGAAATCAGGCTGACGTTTCTGGTTGAAAGCATTGCGACCTTCCTGACCTTCTTCCGTCATGTAGAACAGCATGGTAGCGTTGCCCGCCAGCTCCTGCAGCCCCGCCTGCCCGTCACAGTCGGCGTTCAGCGCAGCTTTCAGGCAGCGCAGCGCCATCGGGCTGTTTTGCAGCATTTCACGGCACCAACGGACGGTTTCTTTTTCCAGATCCGCCAGCGGTACCACGGTGTTTACAAGGCCCATATCCAGCGCCTGTTTCGCGTCGTACTGACGGCACAAGAACCAGATTTCACGCGCTTTTTTCTGTCCGACGATGCGAGCCATGTAGGAAGCGCCCCAGCCGCCGTCGAAGGAACCGACTTTCGGGCCAGTCTGGCCGAAGATGGCATTATCAGCCGCGATAGTCAGGTCGCACATCATGTGCAGAACGTGACCGCCGCCGATGGAGTAGCCAGCCACCATCGCGACAACCGGTTTCGGACAGGTACGGATCTGACGCTGGAAGTCCAGCACGTTCAGGTGATGTACGCCGGAATCATCTTTATAGCCGCCGTAATCGCCACGCACTTTCTGGTCACCACCGGAGCAGAACGCTTTATCGCCTGCACCAGTCAGAATGATCACGCCGATGTTGTCGTCATAACGCGCATCCGCCAGCGCCTGGATCATCTCTTTTACCGTCAGAGGACGGAAGGCATTGCGCACCTGCGGACGATTAATGGTGATTTTTGCGATACCGTCGGTGGATTTTTCATAACGAATGTCCTCAAAACCTTCGGAGCAGTCGTGCCATTCAACCGGTGCGTAAAGCATTGCTTCATCAGGATAAATCATATTGTGTCCTTTAGTCAGAAACGCAAGATCTGCGCCAGACTTGCGATTACGCCAGCGGGATTTTCCCGGTGCGCGTTATGTCCGGCGCGAGGAATGACATGGCAGTCGGCAGCCAGTTCCGCCGCCAGAGCGCGGAATTTGCTGTCACGTTCACCACATAAATAATAAAACGCAAATGTGCGGGCGCTAAGGTTAGCACGTAAATCGGGCTGGACGGCGAGAGAAGTCGCCTCCAGCATGGCGGCAAGGGTTGCGCCATTATTGTTGCTGCGCAGCGCCACCAGCTCCCGGCGTTGATCGTCATTGAGCGAGGCAAAAACAGGCTGTTGATACCAATCGGCAAATACCGCCGTTAACGGTTCTGTACGAAAACGCTGCGCCCATTGGCGATCGGAACGCTGACGTTCCGCGCGTTGTTCAGCATTTTGCAACCCAGGATGCCCGCCTTCGACAACAACTCCACAAAGCCCCGCCAGCTCCTGGCAAGCCGCCATCATCGCCACCCGTCCGCCAAGCGAGTACCCCACCAGCCAGAAGTTAAGGATGTTGTAACTAACCAGCGTTTTACACAGTAAGTCGGTGACATCATCAAATCCATCGACGCTGATCGTCGCTGAACCACCGTGACCTGGGAGATCAACATACAACCGCGAGTAGTCGGCAAACGCCTCGCCCACTTCTTGCCATTCATGGCAATCGCCGGAAAAACCGTGCAAAAACACCAGCCAGGGTAAACCTGGTTTGCCGTGTTTTGCCTGCGCGTGCAGGATCATAAATGGCTTACCTGCGCCAGAAGTTGCTGGAGCGTTTGCGCACCATCGGTGTCGTTAACCACCATTTCAATCACCGTGGTGGTCGGCGTACGCCAGGCATCGACTAGTGTCGTTTCAAGTTCCTGCCAGTTTTGCGGACGATGATATTTCAGCTCGAACATCGCGGCGGCGTGCTCAAAATGGACGTTTTGCGGCATCAGATAGAAACGCCCGCGCTCGCTTTTCGGCGTTGGCAACAGCGAAAAAATTTGCCCGCCGTTGTTGTTCACCACAATTAATACCAGCGGTGCGGAAACCTGGCGCAATAACGCCAGCGCGTTGAGATCGTAAAGTGCGGAGAGATCGCCCACAATCGCCAGCGTCGGTTTGCCGCTTGCCCGCTGAACGCCGGCGGCAGTCGAGAGCAGCCCGTCGATACCGCTGGCACCACGGTTGCTGTACACCGGGTAACCTGCCGGAAGTTGCGAAAGCGCATCAATCAGACGCACCACCAGGCTGTTACCGACAAACAATTGCCCCTGTTCAGGCAAATAGTCGCTGATGCGATGCGCCAGTTGCGCTTCGCCAAACGCATCGCGACGGGCAATAACCGCCTGCATTGCCTGTTCCGCCAGGCGCGGGATTTCAACGCACCAGGGCTGGCGTTTTTCTGCCGGATGCAGCTCCAGCCAGTCGGCAATATTGGCAATTAAGCGACGTCCGCGATGGTGTGCCGGATCAAGTCGCCCTTCAATGTCATCAACAATCCAGTACTCTTCTGGTTCACAGCTTGCCTGCCATTGGAGGAGTCGTTTCCCCGTCAGGCTGCTTCCCAATTGCACCACTATTTGTGCCTGTTGCAGTTCGCTGGTCGCTTTGGCATTGCCTAACCAGAGATCGGCACACGGCAGCGGCTGTCCGGTTTGCGACAGCACGTCGCCAATCAGCGGCCAGCCAAGAGTTTGCGCCCACAGTGCAACTTTTTTGCCCTCTTCCGCACTCATGCGCCCGGCAACCACCACACCGCGCTTTTGTCGCCAGAAGAACCAGTCGCGCTGTTTTTCACTTTCCCGACGAGGCGCTTCACGCAGCCACGGTTTGTCGTCCTGCCACCAGTCGCCCAGCCGCTGTTGCCAGCTAATCCCCGTGTCGTCCATTTCGCCATACAGCGGTTCAGCAAACGGGCAGTTGATATGGACTCCACCAGCATGAAGCGTACCGAGAGCGTGGTCGATGGTAGAAACCAGCCAACGTGCGGGGATATCCTGGGTCGGGCGCGGCAGTGAAATACTGTGCGTGGGGTGAGAGGCGAACATTCCCGGCTGACGAATCGCCTGATTCGCGCCGCAGTCAATCAGCTCCGGCGGGCGATCGGCGGTTAACAGGATCAGTTTTTCTCCGGTTAACCCAGCTTCAATCAGCGCCGGATAGAGATTTGCTACCGCCGTGCCGGAGGTCACAATCACCGCCACCGGCTGCTTGCTGACTTTCGCCAGCCCCAGCGCCAGATGCCCCAGTCCACGCTCATCGAAATGGGTGTGGTGAATGAATGCGGAATTCTCCGCCGCCGCTAACGTTAACGGTGTAGAACGCGAGCCAGGGGCGATACAGATGTGTCTGACGCCGTGACGCGTTAATGCTTCCAGAATGACCGCCGCCCAGCGTCGGTTAAATGCGCTTACTGACATGAGTTTGTCCGGTATCAATATTGCGGCTAAGTATAAGGAGCTACAAAAATAGATTATTGATATGAATCGGTAATGATGCGACTCATTACTATTCCATTTGTAATAAAGTACGCAGCCCTGCCGCTTTGTTGTCGATTTCCTGCCACTCTTGCTCGGGGTCGGAACCACGGACAATGCCTGCGCCAGCATATAGCCGCACGATATTGCCGCTGATTTTTGCTGAGCGCAGGGAAACGCAGAATTCACTTTGCTGTAATGAAAGATAGCCCGCAGAACCGGCGTACCATTCTCGAGTGAACGGTTCGTGACGGGCGATAAACTGTCGCGCCAGATCGCGCGGTAAGCCAGCAACTGCTGCCGTTGGCTGCAACTGATGTAAACAGATCACATCATCCGCTTTGTTGAGTGAAGTCCAGATACAGCGGCGAAGATGCTGTACTTTACGTAGACGCAGTACCTGCGGCGGTAAAACATCCAGCGTCCGGGTATCGGCCTGCAATCGTTGGCAGATATCTTCCACCACCAACATGTTCTCGCGCTGGTTTTTATCATCCGCCATCAGCCACTCACCTAACTGCTGCGCCTGCTTATCATCAGGATGATTTGCTACCGTTCCCGCCAGCGCTTCGGTACGCAGCGCTTTGTCACGCCGCCGCCATAACCGTTCCGGTGAAGAACCAAGAAAAGCATTTTCGCCATCAAAGGCCATGTAAAAATGGTAGCAATTCAGATTGAGCCGACGACTGGCAGCCATCATCGCTGCCGCATTGACCGGACTTGCGAAATGCAGGTCAGTTGCCCGAGCAAGCACAACTTTGTCGAGCTCGCCTTCGGCGATGGTTTTCGTTGCCAGTTCGATTAATAGCGTCCAGCCCGTTTTGTCCGGCCAGTGTTGTTCTCGCGTGGTGGTTAAATGTAATCCAGGCAGGGGCTTGATACTCACCAGTGTGGCGATAAATTCTTTTGCCTTGATTGCATCGTGCTGAAGGGAGCTTTCGCTGAATAGCGTCAACCGCAGCGTGGCTTTACCGCCACAACGTCGCCATTCCAGGCGTGGTAAAAGTAAATAGCCCTGCGACGGGTCAAACGCATTCAACCCCCAGATGCGTAAGTCGGCGTGTTCCGGGTGCTGGCGAAGAAAACGTTGTGCCTGGTCCAACGACGTAAAACGGGTAATCGCACCCAGGACGGCAGCTTCTTCATCACCATTACGTTGTTGCCAGTAGAATTGCGGATACACCTGCTGACTGGCCAGCCAGCTCAAGGCATCAAAAGCGTCTTTGAGAGGGAAAGGAATATCGATAACCCGAATGCCGGGTGTCGCCGGAATCTCTTGCGACAAATGGCGCAGTAGATTTTCCAGCGCCGTAGTAAGTGATTGCACGCGGACCTCTCCCTGTTAAAAGCCTCACATTATACGGGGTACGACAAAAAAAATGCAGTACCCCGGTGTAGGGAGGTTTTAACGGCGTGCCAGCAACAGTCCTAGAACCAGCCCAACGGCCGCACCCACACCAATTCCTTGCCAGGGTTTTTCGTGGACGTAGTCATCAGCACGATAAACTGCCTGCTTCGCCCGATAGTAATAACTGTCTGAAGCCTGGCTAACCCGTTTTTTCACATCATCCAGCGCTTTTTCTGCACGCGCTTTCAGCTCAACATATTTCTGATCGGCGGGATCGCCAGAGGAGCGGAGCACCTCTTCCAGTGTTTCACTAAGCAGCGTCAGGTCGTCATCAATACGTGTATCACCAAACTGATTAGACATTCTCGTTCTCCATTTGTGTAAAACCTGTCACTAACTATAGACAAGGGTTATTGATTACGCCTGAATTACCTCGCGTGCCATCCCAATGTGTGGGATACCATCTTCTTCATAAATATCGGTCACAGGGATGAAACCAAATTGCCCATAAAAGTTTTGTAAATGCGCCTGCGCCCCCAGATAAATCGGCTTCTCCGGCCAGCGGCGAGTACACGATTCCAGCGCCTTACTCATCAATTGCTGACCGATTTTTTCACCGCGTAAGGCTTCGCTGACAATCACCCGACCAATCACAACGGGTTGCAGTTCGTCGTCACTTTTCAGAATCCTCGCATACGCCACCAGTGTCCCGTTATGCCAACCGAGAATGTGGCGATTTTCTCCCTCCAGATCGTCACCATCGATATCCTGGTAAGGACAGTTTTGTTCCACTACAAATACCGCACAACGCAGTTGTAATAAGGCATAAAGCTGAGAAACGGATAAATCAGAATGATGCAGATCTTGCCAGTCGATCATGGAAGGCTCCTTTGTGCTGTTTGCTTTATACTAGCCGGAATATTTTCAGCAGCGTGATGAACTCATGGAATTAATTTTTTTAGGTACTTCAGCCGGTGTGCCAACCCGTACGCGTAATGTCACGGCAATATTGCTTAACCTGCAACATCCGACCCAGAGCGGACTTTGGTTATTTGACTGCGGTGAAGGCACCCAGCATCAGCTACTGCATACTGCCTTTAACCCTGGAAAACTGGACAAGATTTTTATCAGTCACCTTCATGGCGATCATCTCTTTGGTTTACCCGGCTTGCTGTGCAGTCGTTCTATGTCAGGCATTATCCAACCCTTAACGATTTATGGTCCGCACGGTATCCGTGAATTTGTGGAGACCGCGCTGCGGATTAGCGGCTCATGGACCGATTATCCGCTGGAAATTGTCGAAATTAGCACTGGCGAAATTTTCGATGATGGCCTGCGCAAAGTGACCGCTTATCCGATGGAACACCCACTGGAATGTTATGGTTATCGTATTGAAGAACATGATAAACCAGGTGCATTAAATGCCCAGGCATTAAAAGCTGCTGGCGTGCCGCCTGGCCCGCTGTTTCAGGAATTAAAAGCGGGCAAAACAATCATGCTGGATGATGGAAGGCAGATTAATGGCGCAGATTACTTAGCCGCTCCAGTGCCGGGTAAAGCGCTCGCTATTTTCGGCGATACCGGCCCCTGCGATGCCGCGCTGGAGCTTGCTAAAGGCGTCGACGTAATGGTTCACGAAGCGACTCTGGATATGGCGATGGAGGCCAAAGCCAACAGTCGCGGCCATAGTTCTACACGCCAGGCGGCGGCACTAGCCCGTGAGGCTGGAGTCGGTAAGCTAATCATTACCCACGTCAGCTCACGCTATGATGACAAAGGTTGTCAGCACCTGTTACGTGAATGTCGGTCAATTTTCCCGGCGACTGAACTGGCGAATGATTTCGCGGTGTTTAGCATTTAAGTCGAAAGCGGTGGTTAGTTAGCAGATTAATTTAACGATACCAACACATTTATTTGACATTTTTTCATCTGTTTGCCGGATACGTTTGATGTCGATATCAGGCAAACAGAATTATCATTTTTAGTTTTGTGAATTGTCCAGATCTTTCGCCAGTCCAATCAGGCGAATAAATTCCGCTCTGTAACCCTGTGGATCTTCCCCTTTTGCCTTCTGAGCCCACTGTTTGATCTGCTGCCAGGAGGTATTGTTCAGGTATTCAGAACCGCGTAACTTTTGCCCATATGCAGCCACTGCTGCGCGAAAGCGCATATCTTCTGAAGGTGCCTTTATTGCAGATGCCAACGGGAATTCAACTAACTGACTTTCTTTTCCCTGTGGGGATTTCCAACGAATCTTTAACCAGGCAAGTTCTTTTGTTTTGTCCGATTTCGCTGATTTGTTATCCGGGGCATAGCGTAACTTATCAATTGATGCTTTTTGCCCTTTCAGCGTTAATTCAAATAACAATGTTATATGTTTACCTGCGCCAATATCACCCGCATCAACGTTGTCGTTATTAAAATCCTCTGCCTTAAGTTGGCGCTTTTCATAACCTATCTGACGGTATTCCGTTACCCACGCGGGATTAAACTCAATTTGCGCTTTGACATCTTTTGCTACGGTAATCAACGTCTGCCGCATTTCACTGTTCAACACTTTCTGCGCCTCTGAGAGGGTATCAATGTAGCTATAGTTGCCGTTACCAACATCGGCAATTCTCACCATCATTGCCTCGTTATAATTGCTATCCCCCACGCCAAGCGTCGACAGAGTAACACCGGACTCACGCTGTTTTTTGACCATTGATTCAATCGATTTTGGATCGTCAATGCCAACGTTAAAGTCACCGTCAGTGGCCAATAAAATGCGATTGATACCACCTTTAATAAACCCCTTCGCTGCCTGCTGATAAGCCATCTCCAGCCCGGCACCGCCATTGGTACTGCCTTCTGCATCCAGCGAATCAATTGCAGCATTAATTTCCGCCTTGTGACTACCGGAGATAGAAGGCAACGCAATACGAGAGTCGCCAGCGTAGGTCACGATGGCAATGTTATCCTGCTCACGAAGTTCTTTGACCAATAATTTCAACGAAGACTGGATAAGTGGCAAACGTTCATCAGAAATCATTGAACCAGACGTGTCGATAAGAAAGACCAGATTAGAAGCGGGTAACTCTTCACTTTTGCGATCTTTCGCCAGGATATCAACTTTCAGCAATGTTCGCTGTTCATTCCAGGGTGCAGGTGCCAATTCGTAGCGCATAGCGAAAGGTATTGGCTTAGAGGCCGGAATAGATTGTTTGTCTTTGATATCCCAGTCAGACGGGAAATAATTGACTATCTCCTCCACCCGCACAGCGTCTGGCGGAGGTAACAGCCCTTGATTAAGGAAACGCCGCACATTCGCATAACTGCCGGTATCGACGTCAAGGCTAAACGTCGCCAACGGGTTTTGCGCTACCTGCTTAACCGGATTATCATCGAACTGCTGGTAGCGAGCGGTTGCTGGATTTGCGATTTGGGAGGCTGCTTTTTCTCTGGCTGCATGTTGATATTTTGGAGCCGCCTGCAATCGCCCCAGCAAAGCCTGTTTGTCTGAATATTGTTGCACTTCTTGCTGGGCTAAGGCTTTCGCGTCTGCAGCGGCTTTGGCGGCGCTTTGCTCAGCCACTTTTGTTGCCGCTTGTTGCGCGGCAAGCACTTGCTGGTCAGTGGGTGTAGTAGATTGTTGTTGCTGACTTTTCTTATCCTCAGGTTCCGGCCCACATCCTGACAAAATCAAACTACTTATAAGCAACATGATTATATTTTTATTTCGCATATAAAATCCTTTTAAATAAACTCAGGGCCCCGACATAAAATACACTCTTTGTATAATCCTGCTAATCTTAATAAAATACAATATCGAAACCCATAACAAATAATGATTCAACAACGCAACCCATTAATAATTTGCATATGAAAAAAATAAATTTTGCTTTTATTATATTATTTCTATTTTCACTCCCTCTGATTATTTTTTACCAACCCTGGGTGAATGCATTACCACCAACGCCCCGACACGCTAGTCCTGAGCAATTAGAAAAAACAGTTCGTTATCTTACACAAACTGTGCATCCACGTAGCGCCGACAATATTGATAATCTGAATAGATCCGCAGAGTATATAAAAGAGGTCTTTATCAGTAGCGGTGCCAGAGTTACCGCGCAGGATATCCCCATTACGGGTGGCCCCTACAAAAACATTGTTGCTAATTATGGTCCTGCCGATGGACCGCTGATTATTATTGGTGCGCACTATGACTCTGTCAGTAGTTACGAAAACGATCAATTGACCTATACGCCGGGCGCGGATGATAACGCCAGCGGTGTGGCAGGATTACTCGAACTGGCACGTTTGTTACAGCAGCAAGCACCGAAAACAGGCGTGCAGCTGGTCGCCTATGCGTCGGAAGAACCGCCCTTCTTTCGTAGCGATGAAATGGGGAGCGCGGTACATGCAGCTTCGCTTGAGCGTCCAGTGAAATTAATGATAGCGCTGGAGATGATTGGTTATTACGACTCTACGCCTGGTAGCCAGGATTACCCATCCCCGGCCATGTCCTGGCTTTATCCCGATCGGGGAGACTTTATTGCCGTGGTCGGCAGAATGCAGGATATCAACGCCGTTCGTCAGGTAAAAGCGGCATTGTTGTCATCCCGGGATTTATCTGTTTATTCTATGAATGCCCCAGGTTTTATTCCCGGTATTGATTTCTCTGATCACCTTAATTATTGGCAATACGATATTCCCGCCGTAATGATTACTGACACCGCTTTTTATCGTAATAAACAATACCACTTTCCCGGTGATATCGCAGACAGATTAAATTATCAGAAAATGGCTCAGGTAGTGGATGGAGTTACAACCTTGTTATACAACAGTAAATAATAAAAATTTCTCGAGGCGGATCCAGAAAAAGCAACATGCGCATTTTATTTTCTTTCGTCTGTTTTAAGATGCGAAACATGAAATTCAACGGAGGAAAAATAAATGGGAATGATTGGCTATTTTGCAGAAATTGACTCAGAAAAGATTAACCAACTGCTTGAGTCTACTAAAAAACCTTTGATGGATAATATACATGACACGCTTTCAGGATTACGCCGACTGGATATTGATAAACGCTGGGATTTTTTACACTTTGGCCTGACGGGTACATCTGCATTTGACCCCGCGAAGAATGACCCGCTAAGTCGCGCAGTGCTTGGTGAACACAGCCTAGAAGATGGCATAGATGGCTTCCTGGGATTGACCTGGAATCAGGAGTTAGCCGCGACAATCGACCGACTGGAATCACTGGATCGAAGTGAGCTGCGTAAACAGTTTTCCATTAAGCGACTCAATGAAATGGAGATTTATCCGGGAGTAACCTTTTCAGAAGAGTTAGAGGGGCAACTCTTTGCTTCGATCATGCTTGATATGGAAAAGCTGATTAGCGCGTATCGACGTATGCTGCGACAAGGGAATCATGCGCTGACGGTTATTGTTGGGTGATGGTGTCAGGGCACCCAAAAAAACCGCCGAACATGTCGGCGGCTTTCTGACTTACAAACTGACTGCTTACATCAGCGGCATTGCTAACCGCACAATGCTAATCAGCGGTTGTGGCCATACACCCAGCACCAGTACCAACAGTGCAGAGATCAGCACCACGATACCGCCTGCGCTGTACTGCCAGTTTGATGGTGCATCGCGACCCGGTTGTTCCGGAGCGTGAAGGTATAAGCTCACCGCCACACGCAGGTAGTAGTAGAGGCCGATTGCCGAACCGACAACTACGGCACCCACCAGCCACCACAAGTGTGCCTGGACACCGACCGCCAGCACGTAGAACTTACCGATAAAGCCCAGCGTCATTGGGATACCAGCCAGTGAAAGCATCATCACCGTCATCACTGCCGCGAGGATCGGACGATGCCAGAACAGACCGCGGTAAGAGAACAGGGAATCAGCATCCGGGCCACGATACGGGCTGGACATCAGGCTGACCACGCCGAACGCGCCGAGGCTGCTGAACAGATAACCTGCCAGGTAAACCCCTACCGCTTCCATCGACATCTCGCCGGTTTGCAGCGCAATCAGCGCCACCAGCAGATAGCCGAGGTGAGAGATAGATGAGTAACCGAGCAGACGTTTGATATTGGTCTGGCTCAGCGCCATCAGGTTACCGAAGATGATGGAGGCAAAGGCGATAATCGCCAGCACTACGCGAATCGCTTCACTGTCACCCACCGGTGCGTAAAGGAACAAACGCATCACCACGCCGAAGATAGCGATTTTGCTCGCCGTCGCCAGGAAAGTGGAAACCGGCGCAGGCGCGCCCTGGTATACGTCTGGCGTCCACAGGTGGAACGGCACCAGAGAGAGTTTGAAGCCGAGGCCAACAATCATCAGGCCGAAACCTGCCAGCAACAGCGGCTCGTTGAGCATACCGTCGCCGAGGTTTTTACCCAGTGCGACAAACGACAGGTCGCCAGACTGCGCATACACCAGCGCCATACCGAACAGCAGGAAAGAAGACGCTGCGGCAGAAAGGATGGTGTATTTGATACTGGCTTCCAGCGAACGTTTCTGGCGGAAAGCGTAACCGACCAGGCCAAACAGCGGCAAAGAGATCAGTTCGATACCGAGGAACAGAGACGCCAGATGGTTGGCATTCGCCAGCAGGATCCCGCCCAGCGCGGCAATTAACACCAACAGGTAGAACTCATCCTTGTTGTCGTTATAGCCTTCAAGCCACGGGTAGGCGAAAGTACAGGTGGCGAGGCTCGCCAACAATACCAGCCCGGTGTAAAGCATGGCGAAACCATCAACGCGCATCAGTGGCGTAACGTCCATAGCGCCCGCCTGGCCGACAAACCAGAGCGAAACCAGCGCCGCGTTAAGCCCAATAACCGAGAGCGTAGCGTTGAGAAAATGATTGCGTCGCCACGCAATGGAGAGCATCACAACCACCACCGTCAAGCCGACGATCAGCAACGGTAGCAGTGCGATCAGGTTTTGTGGAGTTATTGTCATGGCGATTTACGGCCTTGTAGTAGTAACGGAATTAACAAACCACTGCTGGATATTGCCAATCGCGGAGTGCGAGGTATCCAGAATCGGCTGCGGATAGAAGCCCAGCAGTACCAGCAGCACCACCAGCAACAGGATCATAAACAGCTCACGCAGCGACATCCCTGGCAGTTCCTGGCTGGCAATCTGGCTTTTCGCTTTACCGAAATAAGCGCGATGCAGCATCGCCAGCGAATAAACAGATGCAAAGACCAGCCCAAAGGTAGAGATAACGGTAATTACCGGGACAACCTGGAAGCTACCGAACAGAATCATAAATTCGCCGACGAAGTTACCGGTGCCAGGCATCCCAAGCGTTGCCACCGCAAAGAACAGCGACAGTGCTGGCAGCCACTTCATCTTGCTCCACAGACCGCCCATCATGCGCATGTCGCGGGTATGGATACGTTCATAGAGCTGACCGCAGAGAATAAACAGACCCGCCGCTGACAAGCCGTGTGCAATCATCTGGATTACCGCGCCCTGGTAGGCCAACTGGCTACCGGTGTAGATAGCAATCAGCACGAAGCCCATGTGGGAAACCGAGGTGTAGGCGATCAGACGTTTGATATCGGTCTGGGCGAAGGCCATCCACGCACCATAGAAGATGCCGATAACACCCAGCCACATAGCGATTGGCGCGAACTCTGCCGACGCGTTCGGGAACAGCGGTAGGGAGAAACGCAGCAGACCGTAAGCGGCGGTTTTCAGCAAGATCCCCGCGAGGTCAACGGAACCGGCGGTCGGAGCCTGGGAGTGCGCATCCGGCAGCCAGCCATGCAGCGGAACCACCGGCATTTTCACTGCGAAGGCGATGAAGAAGCCCAGCATCAACAGGTATTCCACGCCGTTAGACATCGGCGTATTCAGCAGCTCTTCATAGTTGAAGGTCCAGACGCCGGTCGCATTGTAGTGAACGAAAACCAGCGCCTGGATGGCGATCAACATCACCAGACCACTCGCCTGGGTGTAAATGAAGAACTTGGTTGCCGCCGTGATACGCGTTTTACCGTCAGAGGCTTTATGCCCCCACAGTGCGATCAGGAAGTACATCGGCACCAGCATCATTTCCCAGAAGAAGAAGAACAGGAACATGTCGATGGCAAGGAACACGCCGATAACGCCGCCCAGGATCCACATCAGGTTGAGGTGGAAGAAGCCCTGGTATTTTTCGATCTCTTTCCACGAACAGAGTACCGCCAGCACACCGAGCAGACCGGTCAGCACGACCATCAGCAACGACAGACCGTCAATGGCGAGATGGATAGAGATACCAAAACGCGGGATCCACGGCATGTCGAATTCAGACTGCCACTGCGGAATTCCGGCGGATTGCGTCAGTGAATAACCGCCCTGCAACCACAGTTGCAGCGACAGCGCCAGCGTCAATCCCATGGTTACCAGCGCGATCCAGCGCGGCACCTTGACGCCAAAGCGTTCGGTCTGCCAGCACAGGAAGCCGCCGATAAAGGGAATTAATATTAGCCAGGGTAGTAACATGGCGATCTTTATTCCTTGTAAAAGTCCCGTCAGGACCGGATTTTCAACGAATTCTCACGACAGAAAATTCTCTTCGGACTGGGGGTAGTGTCGGATGCGCCGCGAAGACGGCTTATCCGACCTACGTTCTTATATGCCCAGGGGCAATCCCACAATCCTTAACTCAACGCAGTACCATCAACAGAGCCAGCACCACGACCGCACCGATGCTCATGGATGCCACATACCAGCGCAGATAACCGTTCTCGCTTAACAGCAGACCTTTACCTGCAAAGCGGGAAAGGACAGCCGGGATGTTCATCATTGAGTTCAGCGGATCGCGTTTCAGCAACCAGGCAATACCCAGGAACGGCTTGACGAACACTTTGTCGTACAGCCAGTCAAAGCCCCAGGCGTTGTACCACCAGGTACCCAGCAGACGGCCCGGCGCACTGTTGGCGATGGAGGTCACCAGAGTACGTTTACCCAGCCACAGCCAGGCAGCCAGCAGAATGCCGACCACCGCGACCACGCCAGAGGTAATTTCCAGGGTCAACATGCTGCCGTGCGCCAGCTCCGTCGTTTGCGGAAGCACGCCCTGCAGCGGCGGTACAATCAGTGCACCAACGAAGGTGGAAAGGATCAGCAGCACAATCAGCGGCAGGCTGTGAGTTACCCCTTTCACGGCGTGAGCGTGAATTTGTTCTTTTCCGTGGAAGACGATGAAAATCATACGGAAGGTGTAGAGCGAGGTCATAAACGCACCGACCAGACCTGCCACCATCAGATTGATATGTCCATTCGCCATCGCACCCGCGAGGATCTCATCCTTACTGAAGAAGCCCGCAGTGACCAGCGGCAGTGCCGATAGTGCTGCGCCGCCCACCAGGAAGCAGAGATAAACCAGCGGAATAGATTTACGCAGACCACCCATCTTAAAGATGTTCTGTTCGTGATGGCAGGCCAGAATGACGGAACCGGATGCCAGGAACAGCAGCGCTTTAAAGAACGCGTGGGTCATCAAGTGGAAAATCGCCGCATCCCATGCCTGCACGCCAAGCGCGAGGAACATGTAGCCAATCTGGCTCATGGTAGAGTAAGCGAGAACACGTTTGATGTCGGTCTGTACCAGCGCGGCAAAACCGGCCAGCAGCAGCGTAACCGCCCCGACAATACCCACCAGATGCAGAACTTCCGGCGTCATCAGGAACAGGCCGTGGGTACGGGCGATCAGGTAGACACCCGCGGTTACCATTGTTGCGGCGTGGATCAGCGCGGAGACAGGCGTCGGGCCCGCCATCGCGTCGGCAAGCCATGTCTGCAACGGCAACTGCGCAGATTTACCGACCGCACCGCCCAGCAGCATCAGCGTCGCCCACATCAGCATGTTATTGCCGTCAGCAAAGTGCGCTGGTGCCAGTTCCACCATTTCGCGGAAGTTCAGGGTGCCCAGTTCGTTGTAAAGAATGAACAGCGCAAAAGCGAGGAAGACGTCACCCACACGGGTCACGACGAACGCTTTCATTGCCGCTGCGCCATTCTTCGGATCGGTGTAATAGAAACCGATCAGCAGATAGGAGCACAGGCCCACGCCTTCCCAGCCGAGGTACATCAACAGTAGGTTATCGGCGAGAACCAGAACTACCATGCTGGCGATGAACAGGTTGGTGTAAGCGAAGAAGCGAGAGTAGCCCTCTTCTCCGCGCATATACCAGGAGGCATACATGTGAATAAGGAAACCCACACCAGTGACCACTGAGAGCATGGTCAGCGACAGGCCGTCCAGCACCAGATTGAAACCGATGTTAAAGTCGCCTACCGACATCCACGTCCACAGCGGCTGGCTATATGCCTGCTCACCGTTAGCGAAGAAGTCAACGCCGATAAAGGCGGTTACCAGCGCCGCCAGGCCCACAGAGCCAACGCCGACGATCGCCGAGACGTTTTCAGACCAGCGCCCACGGGAGAACGCCAGCAGGACGAAGCCAATCAATGGCAAAATAATGGTTAAGGCAAGCATGTTCATCCGCGCATCTCACTTACTGAATCGATGTTCAGGTTCTGGCGACGACGGTGAAGTTGCAGCAGCAGCGCAAGGCCGATACTCGCTTCCGCCGCCGCGAGGCTGATGGCGAGAATGTACATCACCTGACCGTCGGTCTGGCCCCAGTAGCTTCCGGCGACCACAAAGGCCAGCGCGGAGGCGTTAATCATGATTTCCAGACCAATCAGCATAAACAGCAGATTGCGACGGATAACCAGACCGGTTAAGCCAAGAACGAATAAGATTGCCGCGAGGATCAGTCCATGTTGTAAGGGGATCATGCGTGCTCCTCCGTTTTTCTTTTCGCGCTGTCGTCTTTACGATTGCTCAGCACTTCACCCGCACGCTCTTCACGACCGACGTGGAAGGCCACAACCAGACCCGCGAGCAGCAGCATAGAAGCCAGTTCCACCGCCAGTACGTAAGGCCCGAACAGCGTAATACCCACTGCTTTAGCACTGATTGGCGTACCGTCGATACCTTGATCGTTAACACCGAGAATGGCGTAAACAATCACCACCAGCATGATGGCTGACAAAATTGCCGGACCAATCCACACCTGCGGTTTCAACCACTGGCGTTCCTGTTCGATTTCTGAACCGCCCAGGTTGAGCATCATCACCACGAACACGAACAGCACCATAATGGCACCCGCATAGACGATAATTTCCAGCGCACCGGCAAAGTAAGCGCCCAGTGAGAAGAACACCCCAGAGATCGCCAGCAGCGAAATAATCAGGTACAGCAGCGCGTGTACCGGATTGGTATGGGTGATCACTCGCAAGGTCGCAAGTATGGCTATCAGGCCACAGATATAAAAAGCGAACTCCATTGCCCCTCTCCTTACGGTAACAGGCTCTTGACGTCGATAGGCTTGGCTTCGTTCTCTGCTTCGCCCTTATCTTTGCCGTCGATTGCCATACCTGCCATCCGGTAGAAGTTATATTCCGGGTATTTGCCCGGACCGGAGATCAGCAGATCCTCTTTCTCGTAAACCAGATCCTGGCGCTTGTATTCCCCCATTTCGAAATCCGGGGTTAACTGAATCGCCGTGGTCGGACAGGCTTCTTCGCACAGACCACAGAAAATGCAGCGTGAGAAGTTGATGCGGAAAAATTCCGGATACCAGCGACCGTCTTTGGTTTCTGCTTTTTGCAGCGAGATACAGCCGACCGGGCAGGCTACCGCGCAGAGGTTACAGGCTACGCAACGCTCTTCGCCGTCCGGATCGCGGGTCAGAACGATACGACCACGATAACGGGGCGGCAGATAGACCGGCTCTTCCGGGTACATTCGCGTTTCGCGTTTGGCGAACGCGTGCAGGCCGATCATCCAGATACTACGAACCTGGGTGCCGAAACCTACTAACAATTCTTTTAAGGTCATGGTCTTATTGCCCCTTATTGCGCCTGCCAGAGAATGACAGCCGCCGTTACCAGCAAGTTGATCAGCGTCAGCGGCAGGCAGATTTTCCAGCCGAAGGACATTACCTGGTCATAACGCGGACGCGGTAACGACGCACGAATCAAAATGAACATCATCATAAAGAACGCGGTTTTCAGCGCGAACCAGATGAATGGCGGTAACAACGGGCCTTGCCAGCCACCGAAGAACAGCGTCACCATCAGTGCAGAGATGGTCACAATCCCGATGTATTCGCCCACGAAGAACAGACCGAACTTCATACCGGAATATTCAATGTGGTAACCATCCGCCAGTTCCTGCTCGGCTTCCGGCTGGTCAAACGGGTGACGGTGACACACCGCCACGCCCGCGATGGCAAAGGTAATAAAACCAAAGAATTGCGGGATGACGTTCCACACATGCGCCTGGCTGTTGACGATGTCGGTCATGTTGAATGAACCGGCCTGCGCCACCACGCCCATCAAGGAAAGCCCGAGGAACACTTCGTAGCTCAGGGTCTGCGCAGAAGCACGCATCGCACCCAGCAGCGAGTATTTGTTGTTACTTGACCAGCCCGCAAACAGCACCGCGTAAACCGCCAGACCTGCCATCATCAGGAAGAACAAAATCCCGATGTTCAGGTCGGCAACCACCCAACCCGGACTGACTGGCACAATTGCAAAGGCCAGCAGCAGCGAGGTAAAGGCAATCATCGGTGCCAGGGTAAAGATGACGCGATCCGAGAATTTCGGGATCCAGTCTTCTTTAAAGAACATTTTGATCATGTCCGCAACCAGCTGGAGCGAACCGCCCCAGCCAACACGGTTAGGTCCATAACGGTTCTGGAACAGACCCAGCAGGCGACGTTCGCCAAAGCTCATGAATGCCCCACAGGTGACTACCACCAGCAGGATCACCACCGCTTTAAGGACGGTCAGCAGGATCTCAATCAGTTCCGGTGATATCCAACTCATTGTTGTGCCTCCTTGAGATCCTCAAGATGCGCGCCAGCCAGCACCGGAGCAATGCCGGACATACCCATCGGTAAGCCCACCTGCCCTGCCGTCAGCCCTTCGGCGATTTCAACCGGCAGCGTGACCGTGTTGCCATCGTAACTAAAGGAGACGCGTGTACCTGCGTTCACCCCCAACTTCGCGGCATCCGCTGGGTTGAGTTTGATGTACGGCTGCGGCATACGGCTCTGGAAGACCGGAGCACGCTGTGACAATTCATCGCTGCCAAACAGGTGGTAGTACGGCGCGATACGCCATTTCCCGTCCTGCGGCTGGAAGCGTGCCGGTACGCTGGTGAAGTAATCCAGACCGTTTTCGCTGGTTTCAAACAGACGCACGCCCGGATCGCCAAAACGCAGTTTGCCGCCCACTTCGTCCTGGAATTTGTTCCACGCCTGCGGGGAGTTCCAGCCTGGTGCCCAGGCAAACGGCACTTGCGAACGGTGCGCGGTCGGCTGGTTGTTACCTTCCATCGAGAAGGTGAACATAGTGTCAATATCCTGCGGCTGACGCGGCTCATGAACGCTGATATTGGCGCGCATGGCGGTACGACCGCTATAGCGATGCGGTTCACGGGCCAGTTTCTGCCCACGAATACGGAATGTCGCATCCGGCGCAGCATCTTTGATACCTGCCAGTTCCGGGATTTTCGCCACAACAGCGTCAATCACGTGGTCGAGCTGCGTCCAGTCCACTTCACGGCTCAGCAGGGTGCTATGCAGCGAGTGCAGCCAGCGCCAGCTTTCCAGCATGACAGTTTTGCTGTCGTAATAAGCCGGATCGTAAACCTGGAAGAAACGTTGGGCGCGGCCTTCGTTGTTGATCACCGTACCGTCGCTTTCAGCAAAGCTGGCGGCGGAAAGTACCAGATGGGCGTTTTCCATAATCGCTGTGCGTTGATGGTCAACCACCATCACCAGCGGCGCTTTAGCCAGCGCAGCATTCACGCGGGTAGCGGAAGCGTGACGATGCAGATCGTTTTCCAGCACCACCACCGCGTCGGCGCGTCCGGTTTCCAGTTCGGTTAACGCTTCTTCAAGCGATCCACCGCCCATAATGCCCAGCCCCATGCTGTTGACGGAACGGGCAATCATGGTGATACCGACGTCAGCGCCGCGACCTTTCAGGGCTTTCGCCACGTTAGCCGCAGCCTGAATCACTTCAGCGCTACCAGCGTTCGTCCCGGAGATAATCAACGGTTTCTTCGCACCAGCCAGTGCCTGCACGATGACGTCGATTTTGCTTTGCAGCTCAGGCTCAATACCGTCAACCGCTGGTGCAGAGTTATCCAGCGCATGAGCGATGGCAAAACCTAAACGCGCCTGATCTTCAACCGGTGCGCGGTAAGTCCACGCCGCGATATCATCCAGACGGGTGTCATCAACGTTGGTAACAAACAGCGGATGCTTCGCACGTTGACCGATGTTGAGGATTGCCGCAATCTGCCAGTCAGCCACTTTCTGTGCTGCCGCCATTTCGCGCGCTTTACCTTTCACCGCCTGACGCACTGCCAGCGCGACGCGCGCGCCGGTCTGGGTAACGTCTTCGCCCAGCACCAGTACCGCATCGTAAGATTCGATTTCGCGCAGAGCCGGAGTATAAATGCCGCCTTCACGCAGTACTTTCAGCGCCAGTTGCAGACGTTCCTGCTCACCGTGAGCGATACCGGTATAGAAGTTTTCTTCGCCCACCAGCTCACGCAGCGCAAAGTTGCTTTCCACGCTGGCACGCGGAGAACCAATACCGATCACTTTCTTCGACTGACGCAGAATATCTGCTGCGCCCTGCATTGCCTGTTCGGCGTTGAGGGTAATGAAATCATCGCCACGACGCTGTACTGGCTGACGCGGACGATCTTTCAGGTTGACGTAACCGTAACCGAAACGACCACGGTCGCAGAGGAAGTAGTGGTTTACCGTACCGTTGTAACGGTTTTCGATACGACGCAGTTCGCCATAACGCTCGCCGGGGCTGATGTTACAGCCGATGGAACATTGCTGGCAGATGCTCGGCGCAAACTGCATATCCCATTTACGGTTGTAACGCTCGGAGTGCGTTTTGTCGGTGAATACGCCGGTCGGACAAATTTCGACCAGGTTACCGGAAAATTCGCTTTCCAGCGTGCCGTCTTCCGGGCGACCGAAGTAGACGTTGTCGTGCGCACCGTAAACGCCCAGGTCCGTACCGTCAGCGTAATCTTTGTAGTAACGCACGCAGCGGTAGCAGGCGATGCAGCGGTTCATTTCGTGAGAGATGAACGGCCCCAAATCCTGATTACGGTGAGTACGTTTGGTGAAACGGTAGCGACGGAAGCTGTGTCCGGTCATCACGGTCATATCCTGAAGGTGGCAGTTACCGCCCTCTTCACATACCGGACAGTCGTGCGGGTGGTTGGTCATCAACCACTCGACCACGCTTTCACGGAACTGTTTCGCTTCTTCGTCGTCAATGGAAATAAAGGTGCCATCGGAAGCCGGTGTCATACAGGACATCACCAGGCGACCACGCGTGTCTTCCGCGTTTTGGTATTGCTTCACCGCACACTGGCGGCAAGCACCGACGCTTCCCAGCGCCGGATGCCAGCAAAAGTAAGGAATATCAAGGCCCAGAGACAGACAAGCTTCCAGCAGGTTGTCCGCCCCGTTGACCTCGTATTCTTTGCCGTCTACATGAATTGTAGCCATTAGCATGCTTCCAGTTTTCTCAGTCAGAGACTGAGCGTTAATCGAAATTCGGTTACCAGCGCTCTTTCAGCAGGTTCGGCTGAATCCCATTAATCAAATGGGTATTGCTGAACGGCTGTTTGATTCCCGCCTCAAATTCTTCGCGGAAATATTTGATGGCGCTCTGTAACGGCTCCACTGCACCAGGTGCGTGGGCACAGAAAGTTTTACCCGGACCTAAGAATCGACACAGTTGCTCAAGTGTTTCGATATCGCCCGGCTGACCTTCACCACGCTCCAGCGCACGCAGAATTTTCACGCTCCACGGCAGACCGTCGCGGCATGGCGTACACCAGCCGCAGGACTCACGGGCGAAAAACTCTTCCAGGTTACGCACCAGCGACACCATGTTAATCTCGTGGTCAACCGCCATCGCCAGCGCCGTACCCAGACGGCTTCCCGCTTTACCGATACTTTCGAATTCCATCGGCAGGTCAAGGTGCGCTTCGGTCAGGAAGTCGGTGCCCGCGCCGCCTGGCTGCCAGGCTTTGAATTTCAGGCCGTCACGCATACCACCAGCGTAATCTTCAAGGATTTCACGCGCGGTGGTGCCGAACGGCAGTTCCCACAGACCCGGATTTTTCACCCGACCGGAGAAGCCCATCAGCTTGGTGCCAGCATCTTTACTTTTCGAGATGTTCTGATACCACTCCACGCCGTTAGCGAGGATCGCCGGAACGTTACACAGGGTTTCGACGTTGTTAACGCAGGTTGGTTTACCCCATGCACCGGAGGTTGCCGGGAAGGGCGGCTTCGAGCGTGGGTTAGCGCGACGCCCTTCCAGGGAGTTGATTAACGCTGTTTCTTCACCGCAGATGTAGCGCCCTGCCCCGGTATGGACGAACAGTTCGAAATCGAAACCTGTTCCCATAATGTTTTTGCCAAGCAGACCCGCTTCGGTGGCTTCGGCAATGGCACGGCGCAGATTCACTGCCGCTTCAATATATTCGCCACGCAAGAAGATGTAGCCACGATACGCTTTCAGCGCAAACGCAGAAATGAGCATACCTTCCACCAGCAGGTGCGGTAGTTGCTCCATCAGCAGACGGTCTTTATAGGTGCCCGGCTCCATTTCATCGGCATTACACAGCAGGTAACGGATGTTCATGGATTCGTCTTTCGGCATCAGGCTCCACTTCAGGCCAGTAGAAAAGCCCGCGCCGCCGCGCCCTTTCAGACCAGAGTCTTTTACCTGATTAACGATTTCGTCCGGAGACAGCCCGGTCAGCGCCTTACGCGCGCCTTCGTAACCGTTTTTGCTGCGATATTCGTCCAGCCACACTGGCTGTTTGTCATCGCGCAGACGCCAGGTCAGCGGATGCGTTTCGGGAGTACGGATAATGTTTTTCATTTATACCGCTCCAGCAGTTCAGGGATCGCTTCCGGGGTCAGATGCGCGTGAGTGTCCTCATCGATCATCATGTTTGGCCCTTTATCACAGTTCCCCAGGCAGCAAGTTGGCAGCAGCGTAAAGCGACCGTCAAATGTCGTTTGCCCTGGTTTGATGTTCAGTTTTTTCTCCAGCGCCGCCTGAATACCCTGGTAACCGTTGATATGACAGACCACGCTGTCGCAATAACGGATCACATGGCGGCCTACTGGCTGACGGAAGATCTGGCTATAAAACGTTGCCACGCCTTCGACGTCGCTCGCCGGAATACCCAGCACATCGGCGATCGCGTGGATCGCGCCATCCGGCACCCAGCCACGCTGCTTCTGAACGATTTTCAGCGCTTCAATGGACGCCGCACGCGGGTCTTCGTAGTGGTGCATCTCGTGCTCAATCGCTTCACGCTCTGCCGCACTCAGCTCAAAAGCCTCGGTTTGTGGTTGTTGATTCTCGTGCATAATTAGCGGTCCACATCTGACATAACAAAATCGATACTGCCCAGATAAACAATCAGGTCAGACACCAGGCTGCCGCGGATCGCCGCCGGAATTTGCTGCAAATGCGCATAACTCGGCGTACGGATACGGGTGCGATAACTCATGGTGCTGCCGTCGCTGGTCAGGTAGTAACTGTTGATCCCCTTGGTCGCCTCAACCATCTGGAAGGATTCATTGGCAGGCATCACCGGACCCCACGACACTTGCAGGAAGTGGGTGATCAGGGTTTCGATATGTTGCAGCGTGCGCTCTTTCGGCGGCGGCGTGGTCAGCGGATGATCCGCCTTGAACGGGCCTTCCGGCATGTTGTTGAGGCACTGCTCAAGAATGCGCAGACTCTGGCGCAGCTCTTCCACTTTCAGCATTACGCGGGTGTAGCAGTCAGAAACACCACCACCCACCGGGATTTCAAAGTCGAAGTTTTCATAGCCAGAATAAGGACGCGCCTTACGCACGTCGAAGTCGATCCCGGTAGCACGCAGGCCCGCGCCAGTGGTGCCCCACTCCAGCGCCTCTTTCGCGCCATAGGCGGCAACGCCCTGGGAACGACCTTTCAGAATGGTGTTTTGCAGCGCCGCTTTCTCGTAAGACGCCAGACGTTTAGGCATCCAGTCGAGGAACTCACGCAGCAGGCGATCCCAGCCGCGCGGCAGGTCGTGCGCTACGCCGCCAATACGGAACCACGCCGGGTGCATACGAAAACCAGTGATTGCTTCCACCAGATCGTAAATTTTCTGACGATCGGTAAAGGCGAAGAACACTGGCGTCATCGCGCCGACGTCCTGAATAAAGGTGGAGATATACAGCAGGTGACTGTTGATGCGGAACAGTTCGGAGAGCATTACGCGAATGACGTTAACGCGATCCGGCACGGTGATCCCAGCCAGTTTCTCTACCGCCAGCACATAAGGCATTTCGTTAACGCAGCCGCCGAGGTATTCGATACGGTCGGTATACGGAATGTAGCTGTGCCAGGACTGGCGTTCGCCCATTTTCTCAGCGCCACGGTGGTGGTAACCGATGTCTGGTACGCAGTCGACAATCTCTTCGCCATCAAGCTGCAAAACGATACGGAAAGCACCGTGCGCAGACGGGTGGTTCGGACCGAGGTTGAGGAACATGAAGTCCTCGTTTTCGGTGCCGCGCTTCATCCCCCACTCTTCCGGTTTGAAGGTCAGGGCTTCCATCTCCAGATCCTGTTTGGCTTTGGTCAGCTCAAACGGCGAGAATTCGGTAGCGCGCGCCGGGTAATCTTTACGCAGCGGGTGACCTTTCCAGGTTTGCGGCATCATGATGCGGCGCAGGTTCGGGTGACCGTCGAATGTAATGCCAAATAGATCCCAGGTTTCACGCTCATACCAGTTAGCGTTCGGGAATAGTTTGGTAAAGGTCGGTACGTGCAGGTCGTTTTCTGCCAGCGCCACCTTCAGCATGATGTCGCGGTTACGATCGATAGAAATCAGATGGTAGAAAACGGAAAAATCCGCGGCAGGTAACCCTTCGCGGTGTGTGCGCAGACGTTCGTCCATGCCGTGTAAGTCAAACAGCATGACGTAAGGTTTCGGCAGTTTCTTTAAGAAATCGCCCACTTCCAGTAATTGTTCACGCTTGATCCACACAACGGGAACCCCGGTGCGAGTCGCCTGAACAGTAAAGGCATCCGGCCCAAAACGGTTGCGCAGTTCGCCAATCACCGGATCATCAAGATGATCGCGGGTCTGCCAGGCGGGTTCTTGCGCGGTTAAGTCGGTCATATTGTTCACCATTGCAAATGGTCCGTGGTGACTGTCGGCGCAGTAAGCTTCGCGAAATAGATTTAGGAATAAGCGAAGAAAATTCCCTTTGCCGACAGGCGCAAATTAAATCTCGTCAGGTGTACGCAGGTTGGTTACGGCAATGCGTTCACCGCGCTTGCGTTCGCGCTCTGATTGCATATTGGCGCGATAAACGCCCTGATCGCCAACCACCCAGGAGAGCGGACGACGTTCTTTACCGATAGATTCCTGCAACAGCATCAGTGCCTGCATGTACGCTTCAGGACGCGGCGGACAGCCCGGGATATACACATCAACCGGGATGAATTTATCAACGCCCTGCACAACGGAATAAATATCGTACATACCGCCGGAGTTGGCACAGGCACCCATTGAGATAACCCATTTTGGTTCCAGCATCTGGTCATACAAACGCTGAATAACCGGTGCCATTTTGGTAAAGCAGGTTCCTGCAACCACCATCAGGTCAGCCTGACGCGGCGAAGCACGCAATACTTCAGCGCCAAAACGCGCCACGTCATGCACCGCGGTAAACGAAGTCACCATCTCAACGTAACAGCAGGAAAGGCCGAAGTTATACGGCCAAATTGAGTTTTTACGACCCCAGTTAACCATGTCATTGAGCTTGCCCATAAACACGTTTTTGTTAACTTCTTGCTCCAGAGGGTCGGTTACGATCTCCTGCTTTTGCAGGGGGTAACGGTCGTTCTCACCGTTGGGATCTATGCGGGTGAGCGTATAATCCATCTTAATGCCTCGCGGTTAGCGTTGACGATTAGCGATACTGTCCGTTTCCGGGTTCATACGCTCGCGGCGTGAACGCGCGGGCGTCCAGTCCAGCGCGCCAATACGCACCAGATAAACCAGACCTGCCAGTAACACAAAAATAAAAATTGCAGCTTCCACAAAGCCTACCCAGCCGCTTTCGCGGATAGAGGTTGACCATGCGAACAGATACAGCGCTTCAACGTCGAAGATAACGAAGAACATGGCCACCAGATAAAACTTGGCGGACAGGCGTAAGCGGGCGGAGCCGACCGAGTCGATACCGGATTCAAACGGAACGTTTTTTGACCTCGCGCGTGCGCGACCGCCTAAAAACCAACCGCCTACCAGCATCAGGCAACACAGGCCAATGGCAACGATAAGAAAGATAGCGAATGCCCAGTGATGAGCGATGACTTCAGTGGATGTTGACATACTCATTGCTTACTCATCAAAAGTAGCGCCAGATTCACTGCTCTTCACGGCAGATGGACGCCACATCGATTCATGGGGAGGAATAAAAAAAACCTTACAATAACTGCAGAAACTATTTTATACAGCTAATTGATGTGGTCTTTTACTCCTTTCTATAACCTTTTGTCAACTTTAACAAAGGTTTCTTCACACTGATTTACACAATGACAACAACATTTGCATTTGGCGCCCTTTCTCCCCAGATCATTGACGACTCCAGGAAAATTAGATGTTGTTGAATCGTGTCCGTTGTGAAGCAATGGAAAAAATACGGGTCTATTTTGACAGGAATTTGTGTCGATTCCTCCCCCCAAAAGAGAGTATTTTCTTGATCTGTGACACGCTTTTGTCATTCTATAACAAAAACGCAGCAACAAATTCACGTATTTTTTAACATTATTGTAGCAGGAGATTTTTTTCAGGTGATTATTTGTGCGTACGGGGCGTGAATCTCTGGTGATTGAAAAATGAACAGTTTTATACGTTCTGCACGATACGAGGAAGGCTTTTTACTAAAAAAAAGCCGCTGGGGTTTAAAATAAACCCAGCGGTTCGTTTTTACACTATTGTCTCAGGAATTATCTATCGTCCGTCGATTACTCGATATCCCTTTCAATCAACAATGAGTCATCTCCTTCCGGAGCAGACATTGGGCTGTATTGCCACGGATTATGGTAGCTCTCCATCGTCTGATAGATCACCTGGGCCAGCTCATTATTACTGGACGGGTCATAGCACAGCAAATATTCGGTATCAGGTAGCGGCGGTAAGCCATCTACTCCACTCAGCACACGCAGGTCCGGACTCATCATCTCGACCGGCCTTGCCGTCACGCCAAGACCGGCTTTCACTGCCGCACGAACGGCCGGAAGCGTCGAGGCGACATAAGCCAGTCGCCAGGGAATATCTGCTTTATTAAGCGTCGCCAGCACCATATCGCGAAACGGACTTGGATCATCCAGCAACACAAGAGGGATCGGCTCACCTTTTTGCAATACGTATTCCGCTGCGCAGTACCAGTGTGTTGGCGAGGTACGCAGGTTCAATGCCTTAAAGGTAGAAGGACGATGGGTGGTTACCATCAAATCCACTTCCTGGGATTCCAGCATTTCTGCCATGTAGGCATTACGTTTAACGCGGACATCCAGCGCTAGTTTCGGATAAACCGAACTCACGCGATTTAACAGGAAAGGTAAGATCGTATCGGCAGATTCATCTGAAGCACCGATAGTTAACACGCCCTGAAGATTACTGAACATTAATGATGAGCAGGCCTCATCATTAAAACGCAGGATTTTCCTGGCGTAACCAAGAAGTTGAATGCCATGTTCAGTTAACAGTTTGTTGCGACCGTGACGAGCGAACAGTTCTTTCCCAACGAGTTGTTCCAGACGCTGCATTTGCTGACTTACGGCGGACTGAGTACGACACACAGCGGCAGCTGCGGCAGCAAAAGTGTTCAGATCGGCAACAGCAACAAATGTTCTCAGCAGATCGAGGTCGAGGTTAATTATCGGACGATTTGCACTTATCATATATTATCACTTACTGGCGGCTCATACTGAGCTGGTTAATGCTGTGCACACACAAACAAGCAATTCCATTTGTAATGTGCCTCCCTGGCAGTTTCATCCGGAACCCGGACGAAAGTAAAAATGCATATGAGTTGCACTAAAAAAGCGACTCACATTGTTCCGTTATAATGCCTGAAGTAGATCACAGAATATATCTTCAGGGATCGCATATCTATTAAGTTACTCACTCTTTTCTATTTATGACATGCGCGTGTTTGTATAAATGTAAATGTGAGTCCTTGTTCCACTCTCGTACAGCATCGCTGGTCATACGCGAACACGTACAAACAGCAATGGTGAGGCGGCATCAAGAGCAGGGATCCGTCATTTATGCAAGCATTTTACCCCAAAAACCTTTTATTTATAAGGGTCATTGCGAATTATCTGATGCAAAGTTATGTTATGTTAGGCAAAGTAATCTTCTATTATTAATAAGCACAACAAAACCTTTTTGAATATTAAATAATAATTAATTAGCTTCATCCCCATTCATTAATTCCGCTTAACAATAGTTTCACACCTTGCCCCCATTGTGACACCTCGGAAATCATCACGCTGTTAAACTCTCCGTAATGCGGAAATATCATCATCGCGATTCAGTAGTGAATTCTTAAACGAGGCATTTTCACACAATTATCTTACAGATAAAAAAACCACACTTACAATTAAGAATCAGAACAATTCACTACATAACATTACTTATTAAGCATATGCACCTCATTATTTTGCCATTATTAAGTTATTAACAGCACAATCGAGCCTTCCCCTCTGGCAAAATCTTATTCTGCAGACCTTCAAAACACCGTCCTGGGGGAGTACATTGTTCTAAGCTGACTTCCACGGCAGGGAGTGGCGATAACAGCAAAAAAGGTCAAGATTCATGTCCCCCATTGAAAAATCCAGCAAATTAGAGAATGTCTGTTATGACATCCGTGGTCCGGTGCTGAAAGAAGCAAAACGCCTGGAAGAAGAAGGTAACAAGGTTCTGAAACTGAACATCGGCAACCCTGCCCCGTTCGGTTTTGACGCGCCAGATGAAATTCTCGTTGACGTGATACGCAACCTGCCTACCGCTCAAGGGTATTGCGATTCCAAAGGTCTTTACTCCGCGCGTAAAGCCATCATGCAGCACTACCAGGCTCGTGGCATGCGTGATGTTACCGTGGAAGATATTTACATCGGCAATGGTGTATCGGAGCTTATCGTTCAGGCAATGCAAGCATTGCTGAACAGCGGGGACGAAATGTTGGTTCCTGCACCTGATTACCCACTATGGACCGCGGCGGTTTCACTCTCCAGCGGTAAAGCGGTGCATTATCTTTGCGATGAATCCTCTGACTGGTTCCCGGACCTCGATGATATTCGCGCTAAAATTACGCCTCGTACGCGTGGGATCGTTATTATCAACCCAAATAACCCAACCGGCGCGGTATATTCCAAAGAGCTTTTAATGGAGATTGTGGAGATTGCACGTCAGCATAATCTCATTATCTTTGCCGATGAAATTTATGACAAAATTCTCTACGACGACGCTGAGCATCACTCCATTGCGCCGCTTGCACCTGACCTGCTGACCATTACCTTTAACGGACTGTCGAAAACGTACCGCGTTGCAGGCTTCCGTCAGGGGTGGATGGTGTTGAACGGGCCGAAAAAACACGCTAAAGGTTACATCGAAGGTCTGGAAATGCTGGCTTCAATGCGCCTGTGTGCTAACGTTCCTGCGCAACACGCCATTCAGACCGCACTGGGTGGTTATCAGAGCATCAGTGAATTTATTACCCCTGGCGGTCGTCTTTATGAGCAGCGTAACCGCGCGTGGGAATTGATCAACGATATTCCGGGCGTTTCCTGCGTGAAACCTCGTGGTGCGCTGTATATGTTCCCGAAAATCGACGCCAAACGCTTTAACATTCACGACGATCAGAAAATGGTGCTGGATTTCCTGTTGCAGGAAAAAGTCCTGTTGGTGCAAGGGACGGCATTCAACTGGCCGTGGCCGGATCACTTCCGCATTGTCACGCTACCGCGTGTCGATGATATCGAGCTGTCTTTGAGTAAGTTCGCGCGTTTCCTTTCTGGTTATCATCAGCTGTAATCTTAATTTCACTGCCGGAGATTGCATCCGGCAGTGTTATCCCGCCACAATGACCTGATGATGTCATCATACGTAAGGTCACTATGAAACAGAGCCATTTTTTTGCCCATCTCTCCCGCCTGAAACTCATTAACCGCTGGCCGCTAATGCGCAACGTGCGGACGGAAAATGTGTCCGAACACAGTTTGCAGGTAGCGATGGTCGCCCATGCGCTGGCAGCTATCAAAAATCGTAAATTTGGCGGTAATGTCAACGCCGAACGTATCGCTTTACTGGCGATGTACCACGATGCTTCAGAAGTGCTCACCGGAGATCTCCCTACTCCGGTGAAATACTTCAATTCGCAAATCGCTCAGGAATACAAGGCTATTGAAAAAATCGCTCAGCAAAAACTGGTCGATATGGTTCCGGAAGAGCTACAGGATATCTTTGCGCCGTTAATTGACGAGCATGCATATAGCGATGAAGAAAAATCGCTGGTGAAACAGGCAGATGCACTGTGTGCATATCTGAAATGTCTGGAAGAACTCGCGGCCGGAAATAATGAATTCTTGCTGGCAAAAACGCGACTGGAAGCGACGCTTGAAGCGCGTCGCAGCCAGGAGATGGACTACTTCATGGAAGTATTTGTTCCCAGCTTCCATCTTTCGCTCGATGAGATTAGCCAGGATTCACCGCTGTAAGCAGCTGGAGTCTGCGTCGCATCAGGCAATAAGCGCCGGATGCGACATCAGGCTCTTGTCAAAACGGAAACAGCATCGGGATCATCACCACACAAACCGCCATCACGATAATGGTGAACGGTACCCCCAACTTAACAAAGTCACTGAAGCTGTAATTCCCCGGACCTAAAACCAGTGTGTTAACAGGTGAAGATATCGGTGTCATAAAGGCGGCGGATGCTGCCATCGCCACGACCATCGCAAATGGATAAGGCGACACCCCCATCGTTTTGGCAGCAGCCAGCGCAATCGGAGCCATCAACACCGCCGTCGCAGTATTAGAAATAAATAGCCCAATAACCGCCGACAAGACAAACAAACAACCCAGCATCATATGTGGCCCATAACCGCCGCCAATGTCCATCAGCCCTTTCACCGCCAGCGCGACACCTCCCGTTTTCTGTAATGCCACAGCAAACGGCATCATCCCAACGATCAAAATAATGCTCGGCCAGTGAATGGATTTATAGGCACTTTCGGCATCGATACAGCGGAATTTCCCCATCAGCAGGCAGGCGATGATAGCGGCAACAGGATTAGGAATTTCATCGGTCAGCATTAACGCCACCATTAGCACCAGACAGAAAATGGCATGGGGTGCCTGGCTGTGCGCGGGCGATGCTTCACTCACCTCTTCCGGTAAGTTCAGCGCCACGAAGTCGCGGCCCTGTTTGGCCAGCATACCGATCAGTTTCCAGTTACCAACAACCAGAATGATATCGCCCAGCAGCAGAGGCTCATCCGCCAGCGAACCTTCCAGCGCCACACCATTGCGCTTTAGCCCCACCACATTCAATCCGTAGCGGGTACGAAAACCAATTTCGCGCACCGATTTACCAATAAGTTCTGACTCAGGAATTAATGAAATCTCTGCCATGCCCACATCAAGGGCCTGGTCAGAAAAATACTCGCCGCGCAGTACCATCGGCTCCAGCAATTGCTCACTACAAAATTGCCGGAGATCGACATCAGCCGCAGACATATCAATAAGCAAAACGTCACGCGCGCGAAATTCAGAAACCCCATTAACGTTCACGATAACGCGACGAAAACGCCGCCAGCGTTCAACACCGATGACGTTAGCACCATAACGTTCACGTAATTTGAGATCGTCCAGTCGTTGACCAATCATTGGCGATCCGGGGCGAATAGCCAGACGTCGCGCACGCCCGGTCAGTCGATATTCACGGATAAGATCGCGAAAGGTTCGGCGCGTCCAGCCTTCGCGTTGTGGGGTCTGGGTATCCCCTTTCAGCATGAAACGCATCACTAACATATACAAAATACCCAGCACCAGCACGACCAGGCCAATAGGTGTTACGCTAAAGAAACTGAAGCCGTGATAGCCTTCACGCAGTAATTCACTGTTGACTACCAGGTTCGGCGGCGTCGCCACCAGCGTCATCATGCCGCTTATCAGCCCGGCAAAACTTAACGGCATCATCAGACGCGACGGCGACGTTTGCATACGCATGGCAACGCTTAACACCACGGGGATAAAGATAGCGACAACGCCGGTTGAACTCATAAACGCGCCAAGTCCCGCGACGGTCAGCATCAACAAAACCAACATTTTGATTTCACTGTTGCCCGCCACTTTGACCAGCCATGTCCCCATTACAGTGGCAACACCGGTACGGACCAAACCATCGCCAATAATGAACAAGGCGGCAATCAGGACAACGTTAGGATCGGAAAAGCCGGAAAATACTTCGGGGACCGTCAGCGTTCCGCTTAATGCAAACGCGACAATAACAAACAAAGCGACCGCATCCATACGCACTCTGCCCGTCGCAAACAAGACGATGGCAACGGCCAGTAATGAAAGAACCCAAATCAATTCACCGTTCACAACTTATCCTTGTTAATTGAGGGGGATAACTTGATTCTGCCATAAAAAAGCCCCGACGAGACGGGGCTAAATCATGATCAGGTGTTTCACTGAATAATAACATCGCCATTTGGCTGTTTGGTCACAGTAATTTGCTCCAGACTGTGGAGGACTAAATCGACTTCATTCAGGCGCGGGGTATCTGCCGGGGCATTAACCGCAATAACATGGCAACCCGCCGCCAGACCTGAAAGCACGCCAGCGGGAGCATCTTCCACCACAACACACTCCTGCGGCGCAAGCCCCAGCAGCTGCGCGCCTAACAGATACGCATCAGGTTCTGGTTTTCCGCGCTTCACCCGCTCAGCGGTTACAAACACCTCTGGCGCGGGAAGCCCCGCTATTTTATGACGCGCTCGCGCTACCGGCATGGAGCCAGAAGTCACAATAGCCCACGGAATACCTGCTTTATTCAAATGATTGAGTAAGGCGATTGCCCCCGGAAGCGCGGTAATACCTTCGGTTTCCGTGGCCTCGATGTGTTCCAGACGCGTAAACTCGGCGGCAATGTCTGCCTCGGATTTGCCCGCCATAAAATGGCGCAGAGAGGTGATCGCCTGTTTACCGTGAATGAAAGCCAGCACCTCTTCCGGCGATAACCCATGACGTCTGGCCCAGTTGCTCCACGCCCGTTCTACCGCAGGCAGGGAATCCACCAGCGTTCCATCAAGATCAAACAGAAAACCTTTGCACCGCACGCGGGCCTCCTCAGGCGTTAATAATTTGATTAATTTCGTTGGCGCTCAAATGGTACTGACGCGGGCAGGCATGCCACACATTAAGCATGCGCTGATATTTTTCCCACATTGGCGTCTGGGCGTTAAAACCGTGAGTTCCAGCGTCAAAATGGGTATAGCGCCCTTCCACATTAACCATAAAGCGGACATAACCGAGGTAACGTGCTTCAGTGGCGGCGTCAAAGCCGAGGAAGGTGACACGACGTTCATCGATGGATTGCTGGTCCTGCAAATTAGACCAGGAAACATGCAACGCATGATACATCTCCATAATGTCGATGATAGTGCGGCAGGTTTCTTCTTTCAGCTCGCCAAACTCGCGATCCAGTTCACGCATCTGTAATCCATAACCACGCTCAATGATTGTTTGCAGGCGACGGTAACGTTCAGCATTTGCCGGATCGAGCATAGTCATCATCTTGTACTGGTTAGACAAAATAAGACGTTGCGCGTTGGTCATTTCCATTATTGACTCCTGTATCACTCTACTACGGTGAAAAAAAAGAAGGCTGAGTATGCCTTCTTTTATATGCGTAATCAGGGGTCAATTACAAATCATCAAGGAAAGTTTTATCCAGTTGTTTGAAGGCACGCTTAAGCGTGTCAGCTAATGCCTGGTAATCAGGCTTGCCTTCAACGGGTGCCAACACCTGTCCAGACTCCTGCAATTTACCGCGAACTTCATAAAACCAGTTGAGGATTGCAGGAGGTAATGGCGTTACAGAACGCTTGCCCAGCCACCACAATCCCTGCATGGGTAAACTTAAGGCGAACAGCGCAGTGGCAACTGCCGGCCCAAGCTGACCGCCCAGGGCAATCTGCCAGCAGAGAGTAAATACGGCGATCGGCGGCATAAAACGGATCGCATAACGCGTCATCTTGATAACGCGATTTTCGACAAAGACTGGGGCAAGGCGTTTTTCCAGCGGCCACGTCTTTGAGTAATGCTGTCCCCGGCGAAACAAGCTAAAAAAATTAACAGAACGATTATCCGGCGTTGACATGCTTCACCTCAACTTCACATATAAAGATTCAAAAATTTGTGCAAATTCACAACTCAGCGGGACAACGTTCAAAACATTTTGTCTTCCATACCCACTATCAGGTATCCTTTAGCAGCCTGAAGGCCTAAGTAGTACATATTCATTGAGTCGTCAAATTCATATACATTATGCCATTGGCTGAAAATTACGCAAAATGGCATAGACTCAAGATATTTCTTCCATCATGCAAAAAAAATTTGCAGTGCATGATGTTAATCATAAATGTCGGTGTCATCATGCGCTACGCTCTATGGCTCCCTGACGTTTTTTTAGCCACGTATCAATTATAGGTACTTCCATGTCGAGTAAGTTAGTACTGGTTCTGAACTGCGGTAGTTCTTCACTGAAATTTGCCATCATCGATGCAGTAAATGGTGAAGAGTACCTTTCTGGTTTAGCCGAATGTTTCCACCTGCCCGAAGCACGTATCAAATGGAAAATGGACGGCAATAAACAGGAAGCGGCTTTAGGTGCAGGCGCCGCTCACAGCGAAGCGCTCAACTTTATCGTTAATACTATTCTGGCACAAAAACCAGAACTGTCTGCGCAGCTGACTGCTATCGGTCACCGTATCGTACACGGCGGCGAAAAGTATACCAGCTCCGTAGTGATTGATGAGTCTGTTATTCAGGGTATCAAAGATGCAGCTTCTTTTGCACCGCTGCACAACCCGGCTCACCTGATCGGTATCGAAGAAGCTCTGAAATCTTTCCCACAGCTGAAAGACAAAAACGTTGCTGTATTTGACACCGCATTCCACCAGACTATGCCGGAAGAGTCTTATCTCTACGCCCTGCCGTACAACCTGTACAAAGAGCACGGCATCCGTCGTTACGGCGCGCACGGCACCAGCCACTTCTATGTAACCCAGGAAGCGGCAAAAATGCTGAACAAACCGGTAGAAGAACTGAACATCATCACCTGCCACCTGGGCAACGGTGGTTCCGTTTCTGCTATCCGCAACGGTAAATGCGTTGACACCTCTATGGGCCTGACCCCGCTGGAAGGTCTGGTCATGGGTACCCGTTCTGGTGATATCGATCCGGCGATCATCTTCCACCTGCACGACACCCTGGGCATGAGCGTTGACGCAATCAACAAACTGCTGACCAAAGAGTCTGGCCTGCTGGGTCTGACCGAAGTGACCAGCGACTGCCGCTATGTTGAAGACAACTACGCGACGAAAGAAGACGCGAAGCGCGCAATGGACGTTTACTGCCACCGCCTGGCCAAATACATCGGTGCCTACACTGCGCTGATGGATGGTCGTCTGGACGCTGTTGTATTCACCGGTGGTATCGGTGAAAATGCCGCGATGGTTCGTGAACTGTCTCTGGGCAAACTGGGCGTGCTGGGCTTTGAAGTTGATCATGAACGCAACCTGGCTGCACGTTTCGGCAAATCTGGTTTCATCAACAAAGAAGGTACCCGTCCTGCGGTGGTTATCCCAACCAACGAAGAACTGGTTATCGCGCAAGACGCGAGCCGCCTGACTGCCTGATTTCACACCGCCAGCTCAGCTGGCGGTGCTGTTTTGTAACCCGCCAAATCGGCGGTAACGAAAGAGGATAAACCGTGTCCCGTATTATTATGCTGATCCCTACCGGAACCAGCGTCGGTCTGACCAGCGTCAGCCTTGGCGTGATCCGTGCAATGGAACGCAAAGGCGTTCGTCTGAGCGTTTTCAAACCTATCGCTCAGCCGCGTACCGGTGGCGATGCGCCCGATCAGACTACGACTATCGTGCGTGCGAACTCTTCCACCACGACGGCCGCTGAACCGCTGAAAATGAGCTACGTTGAAGGTCTGCTTTCCAGCAATCAGAAAGATGTGCTGATGGAAGAGATCATCGCGAACTACCACGCTAACACCAAAGACGCTGAAGTCGTTCTGGTGGAAGGTCTGGTCCCGACACGTAAGCACCAGTTTGCCCAGTCTCTGAACTACGAAATCGCCAAAACGCTGAACGCAGAAATCGTCTTCGTTATGTCTCAGGGCACTGATACTCCGGAACAGTTGAAAGAGCGTATCGAACTGACTCGCAACAGCTTCGGCGGTGCAAAAAACACCAATATTACCGGCGTTATCGTTAACAAACTGAACGCTCCGGTTGATGAGCAGGGTCGTACCCGTCCGGATCTGTCCGAGATTTTTGACGACTCCACCAAAGCAAAAGTGAACAACGTTGATCCGGCGAAGCTGCAAGAATCCAGCCCGCTGCCGGTTCTCGGCGCTGTGCCGTGGAGCTTTGACCTGATCGCGACTCGTGCGATCGATATGGCTCGCCACCTGAATGCGACCATCATCAACGAAGGCGACATCAATACTCGCCGCGTTAAATCCGTCACTTTCTGCGCACGCAGCATTCCGCACATGCTGGAGCACTTCCGTGCCGGTTCTCTGCTGGTGACTTCCGCAGACCGCCCTGACGTGCTGGTTGCCGCTTGCCTGGCTGCCATGAACGGCGTAGAAATCGGTGCCCTGCTGCTGACTGGCGGCTACGAAATGGACGCGCGCATTTCTAAACTGTGCGAACGTGCTTTCGCTACCGGCCTGCCGGTATTTATGGTGAACACCAACACCTGGCAGACTTCTCTGAGCCTGCAGAGCTTCAACCTGGAAGTTCCGGTTGACGATCACGAGCGTATCGAGAAAGTTCAGGAATACGTTGCTAACTACATCAACGCTGACTGGATCGATTCTCTGACTGCCACTTCTGAGCGCAGCCGTCGTCTGTCTCCGCCAGCGTTCCGTTATCAGCTGACTGAACTTGCGCGCAAAGCGGGCAAACGTATCGTTCTGCCGGAAGGTGACGAACCGCGTACCGTTAAAGCAGCCGCTATCTGTGCTGAACGTGGTATCGCAACTTGCGTACTGCTGGGTAATCCGGCAGAGATCAACCGTGTTGCAGCCTCTCAGGGTGTAGAACTGGGTGCAGGCATTGAAATCGTTGATCCAGAAGTGGTTCGCGAAAACTATGTTGGTCGTCTGGTCGAACTGCGTAAGAACAAAGGCATGACCGAAACCGTTGCCCGCGAACAGCTGGAAGACAACGTGGTTCTCGGTACGCTGATGCTGGAACAAGATGAAGTTGATGGTCTGGTTTCCGGTGCTGTTCACACCACCGCAAACACCATCCGTCCGCCGCTGCAACTGATCAAAACTGCACCGGGCAGCTCCCTGGTATCTTCCGTGTTCTTCATGCTGTTGCCGGAACAGGTTTACGTTTACGGTGACTGTGCGATCAACCCGGATCCGACCGCAGAACAGCTGGCAGAAATCGCGATTCAGTCCGCTGATTCCGCTGCGGCCTTCGGTATCGAACCGCGCGTTGCTATGCTCTCCTACTCCACCGGTACTTCTGGTGCTGGTAGCGACGTAGAAAAAGTTCGCGAAGCAACTCGTCTGGCGCAGGAAAAACGTCCTGATCTGATGATCGACGGTCCGCTGCAGTACGACGCTGCGGTAATGGCTGACGTTGCGAAATCCAAAGCACCGAACTCTCCGGTTGCAGGTCGCGCTACCGTGTTCATCTTCCCGGATCTGAACACCGGTAACACCACCTACAAAGCGGTACAGCGTTCTGCTGACCTGATCTCTATCGGACCGATGCTGCAGGGCATGCGCAAGCCGGTTAACGACCTGTCCCGTGGCGCACTGGTTGATGATATCGTCTACACCATCGCGCTGACTGCAATTCAGTCTGCACAGCAGCAGTAATCTCGTCATCATCCGCAGCTTTGCGCTGCGGATATCTGAACCGGAAATAGTCACTATTTCCGGTTTTTTATTCTCTTAATTTGCATTAATCCTTTCTGATTATCTTGCTTAACTGCGCTGCATCAATGAATTGCGCCATCTCACTTTGCATACTTACCACTTTGTTTTGTGCAAGGGAATATTTGCGCTATGTCCGCAATCACTGAATCTAAACCAACAAGAAGATGGGCAATGCCCGATACGTTGGTGATTATCTTTTTTGTTGCCATTTTAACCAGCCTTGCCACCTGGGTAGTTCCGGTGGGCATGTTTGACAGTCAGGAAGTGCAGTATCAGGTTGATGGTCAAACAAAAACACGCAAAGTCGTAGATCCACACTCATTTCGCATTCTGACTAACGAAGCAGGCGAACCTGAGTATCACCGCGTACAGCTGTTCACGACGGGCGATGAACGCCCGGGTCTGATGAACTTCCCGTTTGAAGGGTTAACCTCAGGATCGAAATACGGGACAGCCGTTGGCATCATCATGTTTATGCTGGTGATTGGCGGCGCGTTTGGCATTGTGATGCGTACAGGAACCATTGATAACGGTATCCTGGCGCTTATTCGCCATACCCGCGGAAATGAAATTCTCTTTATTCCTGCGCTGTTTATTCTGTTTTCACTTGGCGGCGCAATATTTGGTATGGGAGAAGAGGCCGTCGCCTTTGCCATTATCATCGCACCGCTAATGGTCCGGCTGGGCTATGACAGTATTACCACCGTCCTTGTGACCTATATTGCCACGCAAATCGGTTTTGCCAGTTCGTGGATGAACCCGTTTTGTGTGGTTGTTGCTCAGGGTATTGCCGGCGTTCCGGTGCTTTCTGGCTCCGGGTTGCGCATCGTGGTGTGGGTTATCGCCACTCTGATTGGCCTGATCTTTACCATGGTGTACGCCTCACGAGTGAAAAAGAATCCTCTTCTGTCACGCGTGCATGAGTCCGACCGCTTCTTTCGTGAAAAGCAGGCTGATGTTGAACAACGTCCGTTTACCTTTGGTGACTGGCTGGTATTGATTGTCCTGACCGCCGTAATGGTCTGGGTTATTTGGGGCGTGATCGTTAATGCCTGGTTTATTCCTGAAATTGCCAGCCAGTTCTTCACCATGGGTCTGGTGATTGGCATCATCGGCGTTGTTTTCCGCCTTAACGGCATGACGGTTAATACCATGGCTTCATCCTTTACCGAAGGGGCGCGAATGATGATCGCCCCTGCCCTGCTGGTGGGTTTCGCCAAAGGGATTTTGCTGCTGGTCGGTAATGGTGAAGCGGGTGATGCCAGCGTGTTAAATACCATCCTCAACAGCATTGCCAATGCCATTAGCGGTCTGGATAACGCAGTCGCGGCCTGGTTTATGTTGCTCTTCCAGGCGGTATTTAATTTCTTCGTGACGTCCGGTTCTGGTCAGGCGGCGTTAACCATGCCGTTACTGGCACCGCTTGGCGATCTGGTCGGTGTTAACCGTCAGGTTACCGTGCTGGCGTTCCAGTTTGGTGATGGCTTCAGCCACATCATTTACCCAACCTCAGCTTCGTTAATGGCGACGCTCGGTGTTTGCCGGGTGGACTTCCGTAACTGGCTGAAGGTGGGTGCGACCCTGCTTGGACTGCTGTTTATTATGTCCAGCGTCGTGGTGATCGGCGCTCAGTTGATGGGCTACCACTAAAAATGTTAAGAGCCGCGATTGCGGCTCTTTTTTCATTCTGCCGTTTCAGTCTCGACGGCTTCATTTTTGGCATTGCGCTTCATCCACAACGCCAGCGCTTTCAGCGAGTCTGGAGTGAACTCATCGCAGCGTGCGGTGATTTCTTCCGGCGTCAGCCAGCAAACTTCACTGACTTCATCTTCCTGTAGAGCGAAGGGACCGTGAGAGACGCAGCTGAACAACGCGCCCCAGACACGGCAATTTTTATCTTCGAAATAGAACTGCCCGTGCTCGGCAAAGGGGACACCGGCAATGCCCAACTCTTCTTCCGCTTCGCGACGCGCGGATTCCAGCAGCTGCTCATCGGCCTGGACTACACCGCCTGCGGTCGCATCTAACATGCCGGGTAAAAAGTCTTTTGTCTCGGTACGACGCTGGACCAGAATTTTGCCCATGCCATCATGCACGACGATATAAGTTGCACGATGACGCAGACACTGTGCCCGCATTTGTTCCCGGCTGGCTTGTGCAATGACTTCGTTCTCTTCATTGACAATATCCACCCATTCAGTACTTGCCAAACGACGCTGTTCCATTATCAGGAAACCTTCTTTTTCTGGCGCTCTTACGGCGCATTTTGAGTTGTGGGTAAATTACGGATTAATCGCGACCTGCGCAATGATACTTTGATCATTGAGTGCGATTACACTAAGTACGTCATTATCCAGCATGCCATAACTCGCCGGATTACCGCCTTTCGGAATACTCACCGAGCCGGGGTTGAAGTGGAAAATCTCCCCCCGCTGTTCTGCCACTGGCAGATGGGTATGACCGTACACCAGCACATCGTTCTGGTTTAAAGCAGGTAGATTTTCCGGGCCAAAAAGATGACCATGCGTCAAAAACAGACGTTGTTTTTCCAGTAATACCTGTTGCCACGGCGCGGTTATCGGGAAATGCAGCAGCATTTGATCCACTTCGCTGTCGCAGTTGCCGCGCACAGCGATAACCTTATGTGCCACTTCATTAAGCCGTTCAGCGACTTTGGCTGGCGCGTAACCCTCCGGTAAAGCATTACGCGGGCCATGATTCAACACGTCGCCAAGGATCACCAGCCACTGGGCACCGCTTTGGGCAAACAACTCCAGAACACGTTCCGTCGCCGGTAACGACCCATGAATGTCCGATGCAAACATCAGTTTCATCACTCACTCCTCGTCGAAAAAACGTAAGCTATGATACTGGATTCTGTCGTTGCTATCAGCCAGATTGCTTCGCCGAAAGTGCAATAAAACGCTGGACAGACGCTCGCTGCCACTGGAATGTCGCATAATCCACCAGGCGTTCCGGCACCTCATCGCCATGTAGTACCAGGCGGTTAATCATTAGCGCCAGATCAGTATCAGCAATGCACCATTCACCAAATAAATTCGGCTGACCCAGTGCTAACAAATGCTCTGCCATCGCGAACAGTTTCTCTGCACTGGCTTTTCCCTCGGCCGTTAGTGGCGCTTTTTTCGCCCCCGCAAAGACAACATCCGTCGGGCGTTCTTCGCGGATGGGCATCAGATCGCTGCGCAGCCAGGCCTGAATCTGTCGTGCACGCGCACGATTTTCTAAATCAAGCGGATAAATACGTTCCCAGGTCGGTGGCGCAAATCGATCTTCCAGATACTCCGCAATGGCAGAAGATTCACTCAACTCAAAATCATCGATTTGTAATAACGGCACACGGCGTGTCTGACCGTAACCTTGCCACGTCGGCTGCAAATGTTCACCGCTGTCGAGGTCGATGGTCTTGATATGAAACGACAGGCCTTTCTCCTGCAACGCCACCCAGGCGGATAACACATAAGGGGAGAAAAAATGGGCATCTGACCAAAGCGTAATAGCGGGTTTACTCATTATGTCCTCGGCAATAAAGGGGGCTTGCTATCAAACTATAGAGCCTTTTTGTCACTGTCACGTGACGAATACTCACGCAAGTCGCCGCGCTTTCTATACTTGTGGTGTTCAGATGATTAGACAACCGGAGCTGCAATGATCGATCTCTATTTCGCCCCGACACCCAATGGTCACAAAATTACGCTGTTTCTCGAAGAAGCAGGGCTGGATTATCGCTTGATAAAGGTAGACCTGGGGAAAGGAGGTCAGTTTCGCCCGGAATTTTTGCGCATTTCGCCTAACAACAAAATTCCGGCAATTGTTGATCATTCTCCAGCCGATGGCGGCGAACCGCTAAGCCTCTTTGAGTCTGGTGCCATTTTGTTGTATCTGGCTGAGAAAACGGGACTCTTTTTGAATCATGAAACGCGTGAACGCGCCGTCACATTACAGTGGTTATTCTGGCAGGTAGGCGGACTGGGGCCGATGCTTGGGCAAAATCATCATTTTAATCACGCAGCCCCCCAAACCATTCCTTACGCTATTGAACGTTATCAGGTTGAAACTCAGCGTCTGTACCATGTACTGAACAAGCGGCTGGAAAATTCGCCCTGGCTGGGAGGCGAGAACTACAGCATTGCGGATATTGCCTGCTGGCCGTGGGTTAATGCCTGGACTCGCCAGCGAATTGACCTCGCAATGTATCCGGCAGTCAAGAACTGGCATGAGCGGATCCGTTCGCGCCCTGCCACCGGGCAGGCACTGCTAAAAGCACAACACGGTGATGAGCGTTCGGATAGTTAACAGAAACAGGTTCTCGTGTATTATTTCATTCTAAGTAAAACAACGGAGAACCTGCAATGGCACAACCTGCCGCTATTATTCGTATAAAGAACCTTCGTTTACGTACGTTTATCGGAATTAAGGAAGAAGAAATTAACAACCGTCAGGATATTGTTATCAATGTGACGATCCACTACCCCGCCGATAAAGCGCGCACTAGCGAAGATATCAACGATGCGCTGAATTATCGCACCGTAACGAAAAACATTATTCAGCATGTAGAGAATAACCGTTTCTCTTTGCTGGAAAAATTAACTCAGGATGTGCTCGATATCGCACGCGAACATCACTGGGTGACGTATGCTGAAGTGGAGATCGATAAACTGCACGCGCTGCGCTACACCGATTCGGTATCCATGACCTTAAGCTGGCAGCGTTAACCACCATATCGGGAGGCTGCATGAACATAGTGATCACCGGAGGGACGGGATTAATTGGTCGCCATTTGATTCCACGTTTGCTGGACCTGGGCCATCAAATCACGGTAGTGACGCGTAACCCGCAGAAAGCCAGTTCCGTTCTCGGCCCCCGAGTGACACTATGGCAAGGGCTTGCCGAACAAAGCAACCTCAACGGCGTTGATGCGGTAATCAACCTGGCCGGAGAACCGATTGCTGATAAACGCTGGACTCACGAGCGAAAAGAGCGTCTCTGCCAAAGCCGCTGGAATACCACGCAAAAACTGGTCGATTTGATTAATGCCAGCGACACGCCACCGTCGGTACTCATTTCCGGCTCGGCAACGGGCTATTATGGCGACTTAGGTGAAGTGGTGGTTACCGAAGAGGAACCGCCGCATAACGAATTTACCCATAAACTCTGCGCCCGCTGGGAAGAGATTGCCTGTCGGGCGCAAAGTGACAAAACGCGAGTGTGCCTGCTGCGTACCGGCGTAGTGCTGGCACCAGACGGTGGTATCCTCGGTAAAATGCTGCCGCCATTTCGTTTTGGCCTGGGCGGGCCGATTGGCTCCGGTCGGCAGTATCTGGCCTGGATTCATATTGATGATATGGTCAACGGCATTCTCTGGCTGCTGGATAACGAGCTGCGCGGGCCATTTAATATGGTTTCGCCCTACCCGGTACGCAATGAACAATTTGCCCATGCGCTCGGTCATGCGCTGCATCGCCCGACCATTTTGCGCGTCCCCGCGACCGCCATTCGACTGTTAATGGGCGAATCTTCAGTACTGGTATTAGGTGGACAACGCGCGCTGCCAAAAAAGCTGGAAGAAGCGGGTTTTGCGTTTCGCTGGTACGATTTAGAAGAGGCGCTGGCGGATGTCGTTCGCTGATGTGGTTTACTGCAAACATCCGCCAGCGGAAACGCTGATGAATAAATATAGATAATTCAGAACTATTTTTAGCGGACTGCAACTTTTACATTTCAGCGGAAGCGGACTCGCAAATTCCCCATGAAATACTCCGGCAGCGTTAACCACCGGAGAGGAAATTATTTCAGCGAACCTTTAAGGAACTGTTGCAGACGAGGGCTTTGCGGGTTACCGAATAACTGCTCCGGCGCCCCTTCTTCTTCTATTTTCCCCTGATGGAGGAAAATGACGTGAGTAGAAACATGACGAGCAAAGCCCATTTCGTGAGTCACTACCACCATGGTTTTCCCCTCTTCTGCCAGTTGCTGCATAATACGCAACACTTCGCCTACCAGTTCAGGATCGAGCGCTGAAGTAGGTTCATCAAACAGTAAAACTTCCGGTTCCATCGCTAGCGCCCGCGCGATAGAAACACGCTGTTGCTGACCACCGGACAGGTGCACCGGGTATTTCCCCTGCGCACGTTCGTCTATCCCGACTTTTGCCAGATACTTCACCGCCCGCTCGCGCGCTTCCTGCTTGCTCAGGCCCAACACCTGAATCGGCGCTTCCATGACGTTTTCCAGCACCGTCATATGGCTCCAGAGATTGAAGTGCTGAAATACCATCGTCAGGCGTGTGCGCAATAAGCGCAGCTGATTTTTATCGGCGACTTTGAGTTGACCATCTTTATCGCGCACCAGATTGATCGTCTGGCCATTGACCACGATCGATCCATCGCTCGGTTTTTCGAGGAAGTTAATGCAGCGCAGAAAGGTACTTTTCCCCGATCCCGACGATCCGATGATGCTTATGACATCTCCGGCATTCGCTTGCAATGAGACCCCTTTCAGCACTTCGTGTTCGCCGTAGCGTTTGTGCAAATCGATAACGTTTAATTTATTCTCGGACATCGTATTCTCAGTGCGTTGAAGAAGGTTTCACATGCTGCAACCAGCGTTTTTCAGCTCTACGAAAGAGGCTGATCAGAACATAAGAGATGATTAAATAGAGCACCGCGGCAATGCCGAAAGCGGTAAAAGGTTGATATGTGGCGGCGTTAATATCGCGGGCAATTTTCAGCAGATCCGGCACCGTGGCAGTAAATGCCAGCGCAGTAGAGTGCAGCATCAGGATCACTTCGTTGCTGTATGCCGGTAACGCAATACGCAGCGCAGAAGGCAAAATAATGCAGCGATACATTTTAAAGGTCGAGAAGCCATAGGCTCTGGCGGCTTCAATTTCCCCATGCGGCACTGAACGGATTGCCCCGGCAAAAATCTCGGTAGTGTAAGCGCAGGTGTTAAGCGTCAGCGCCAGCACGGTACAGTTCAGGCCACTGCGAAAAAAGGCGTTAAGGAACTCGGTTCCCTTAACAATCTCCAGCGTGTACATGCCGGAATAGAACACCAGCAACTGAACATACAGCGGCGTACCGCGAAAAATATAGGTAAATAACCAGATTGGAAACTGGATGTATTTATTACTTGAGACGCGACCAATCGCCAGAAACAGCGCCAGAACTCCGCCTATCACTACCGACAAAATCAGCAGCCACAGGGTGATCGCCACGCCAGTAAAGCGATAACCGTCAGTCCACAGCAGTGGTTTCCAGTATTCATGTAAGATTTCGATCACAGGTCAGCCCTCTTCACACCCACGGAGTAGCGGCGCTCAAGGAACAGCAGCACACCATTGGAAACGGTGGTGAAAACAAGATAAATCACGCCGCAGACGATAGCGAAATAGAACGGTTCCCAGGTACTTTTGCCTGCCAGCTGCGTGGCTTTGACCACATCTTCCAGGCCGAGTAACGAAACCAGTGCGGTAGATTTGAGGATCACCTGCCAGTTGTTGCCAATGCCTGGCAGGGCGTAACGCATCATCGCCGGAAACATGATCCGCCGAAACACTTGCCCACGAGTAAAACCGAACGCCGTCGCCGCCTCTATATGTCCTTTCGGCACTGCCATAAACGCGCCACGAAACGTTTCGGTAAAATAAGCACCGTAGATAAAACCGAGAGTGATAATACCTGCGACCATCGGATCAATATCAATCTGCCCGACGCCCATCGCCTCCGTCACCGTGTTTAGCGCAATCTGCAAACCGTAGAAAATCAGCAGCATCAATACTAAATCCGGCACGCCTCGAATCAGCGTGGTGTACCCTTCGAAAATAAGGCCCGAAAGCCGATTTTGTGAGAGCTTACCGCCAGCGCCAATTAAACCGATGATTACAGCGAGCACTACAGAGCTGATAGCCAGCTCCAGCGTGACGAGCGCACCCTGTAAAATAACACTTGAAAACCCATACAACATGCTGCCTGTCCTGTCGTGTGTGGTGAATTACCGCCTCTTGTCTCCCTCCGGTTACCCGAAGGGAGCGGGCTTTCTTTCACCGATGGCGATTAACCACCATAAACATCAAAATCGAAGTACTTTTTCGCTAATTTCTCGTAAGTACCGTCAGCGCGCATTTCGGCAAAGGCTTTGTTCAGTGCCTCGCGCAGTTCGTTATCTTCTTTACGCAGGCCCATGCCGGTCCCTACGCCAAACAGTTTTTCATCTTTAACAGACGGGCCACCGAATTTGTAATCTTTACCGACGGGTTGTTTGAGGAAACCTTCGCTGGCTGCGACCTCATCCTGGAACGCGGCATCAATACGTCCGGCAGTCAGGTCAGAATAAATGTTGTCCTGCCCCTGATAAGAAACGATTTCAATGCCTTTTGGTGCCCAGTGTTCGTTACCGAACGTCTCCTGGGTGGTGCCCTGCAATACGCCTACCCGTTTGCCTTTCAGCGATTCGACTGTCGGCTGAATGTCGGAATTTTTCGCCACCACCAGACGAGAATCGGCTGCGTACAGTTTGTCGGTGAAGGCTATTTCTTGCTGACGTTTTTCCGTAATGGAAAGCGATGACATGATGGCGTCAATCTTCTTCGCTTTTAAGGACGGGATTAACGCATCCAGTGGGTTTTCGACAAACGTACATTGCGTATTGATGCGTTTGCACAACTCCTTGGCCAGATCGATATCGAAGCCAACCAGTTCACCTTGTGAATTTTTTGATTCAAATGGCGCATAGGTCGGATCGGTACCGATGCGGATGTTTTGCGGAATCGCAGCAAATGCTGCAGTTGCGCTGGAGAAGGCCAGAACCAGAGAGAGCGATAGCACCAGTTTTTTCATAATGTCCTCAACTGACAGTCTTTTTATCGGGAATATTTACAGGTTTGTTACACTTATCGTGCCATAAAATTGACCATCAAGGCAAAATATCCCGCCCCGCTAGACGTATTATTTTTCATTAAAAATGCTTAAGTATGCATTTCAATGCACCACGATAGTGCAACAAACCTGGCGTGCACCATGATGATCATTCCATCAGGTACAGCTTCCCTGCGACGTATCAGTCACCGTAGACATTAAAGTCAAAATACTTTTTCGCCATCTTGTCGTAGGTGCCGTCCTGACGCAGCTCGCCAAGCGCCTTATTAAACGCAGCCGTCAGTTCCGCATCATCTTTACGTAGCCCTACACCGGTGCCGTCACCGAAGTATTTTTTGTCTTTCACTGATGGGCCTGCAAAGGCGAAATCTTTACCGGCGGGTTGCTTAAGGAAACCTTCGCTGGCAGCAACTTCATCTTGTAACGCAGCATCCAGACGTCCTGCAGCCAGATCGGAATAGACTAAATCCTGGTTGGCATAGGCCACCACATCCACGCCTTTGCTACGCCAGGTCTCGTTAGCGTAAGCTTCCTGGGTTGATCCCTGCAGCACACCAACATGTTTACCTTTCAGTGAATCCAGCGTTGGCTGAATCGGTGAACCTTTGGCGGCAATCAAACGAGAATCTGCGGCGTACAGCTTGTCGGAGAAAGCAATCTCCTGCTGACGTTTATCGGTAATGGAGAGCGACGAAATAATGGCGTCGATTTTTTTCGCTTTCAGTGAGGGGATCAGCGCGTCAAAGTCGCTGGCAACCCAGGTACATTTCACCTGCATCCGTTTGCACATCTCGTTACCGAGATCGATATCAAAGCCAACAAAGTCACCTTTGGCATCTTTCGATGAGAACGGTGCGTAGGTGGTATCGGTTCCGATACGTACCGTCTCCGGTAGCGCCGCATAGCTGGAAGCCGCTGCGGAGAGACCGACTAACAAAGACAGAGCGAGAATCGACTTCTTCATACATAACCCTCAAGTGAAAATGGCTTTTTTATGTTGTGTATTGTGTTGTGTGTTTGCAGGCTCTTTCATGCAGGTCTTATGCCATCTTGACGACAGCAGTAACATTCAACGTTAAATATGTTAATAAGAAGTTGCATTATTGTCCTAAAGTTGAAGATAGCAGGTATAGCGGTTGAATCGCAGCGTTTCGATTGAATGGCAGAAACAAAATGTCGAGGATTTGATCGCGGTTGCAAAATTGCCCTGAAACAGGGCAACAGCGGAGTTATGCGCCCTGCCAGCGGGCAAAGAGATCTTCAGGAAGGGTTACCGCAAACTGGTCAAGAACACGATTAACCGTCTGATTTATCACATCATCAAGGGATTGTGGGCGATGATAAAACGCCGGAACGGGAGGCATAATCACCGCACCGATTTCTGCCGCCTGAGTCATTAAACGCAGATGGCCTAAGTGCAGTGGCGTTTCACGCACGCAGAGCACCAACGGGCGACGCTCTTTCAGCACCACATCTGCCGCACGGGTCAGTAAGCCATCAGTATAGCTATGGACAATGCCGGACAGGGTTTTGATTGAACAGGGTAAAATCACCATCCCCAACGTCTGGAAAGAACCGGAAGAAATGCTGGCAGCAATATCGCGCGCATCGTGTGTCACATCAGCTAACGCCTGCACTTCGCGCAGGGAAAAATCCGTTTCGAGGGATAAGGTCTGGCGCGCCGCCTGGCTCATTACCAGATGCGTTTCGATATCTGTGACATCGCGCAGAACCTGTAATAAACGCACGCCATAAATCGCGCCGCTGGCACCGCTGATGCCTACAATGAGTCGTTTCATAAATAGTTGCCCTGTCAGACTTGCAGGCAGACTTTGCAGGATTTCGGCGGGAGTTGCAAGTCAGGGTGCCAGACCGGCACCCTGAGCGAAGGCATCATCCTTCGTTATGCATTTCGAGATTTTCCACTTCGTTCTGACGTTGCACTGCTTTGGCGTCGTCATTACGTAAAGTATCGAGGAAATCGAGGTAGCCCTGATCAACGTCTTTGGTGACGTAGACGCCGTTGAACACCGAGCATTCAAACTGCTGGATATCCGGGTTTTCAGCGCGAACGGCTTCGATCAGATCGTTCAGATCCTGGAAAATCAACCCGTCAGCACCGATGATCTGGCGAATTTCATCTACTTCGCGACCGTGAGCGATCAGTTCCGTGGCGCTCGGCATATCGATACCGTAAACGTTCGGGAAGCGAATTTCCGGTGCCGCAGAAGCGAGGTACACTTTCTTCGCTCCGGCTTCGCGTGCCATCTCGATAATCTGCTCAGAAGTGGTGCCACGGACGATAGAGTCGTCGACCAGCAGGACGTTTTTATCGCGGAACTCGGCGCGGTTGGCGTTCAGTTTACGGCGCACGGACTTACGACGCAGCTGCTGACCCGGCATGATGAAGGTGCGGCCAACATAGCGGTTTTTAACGAAGCCCTGGCGGTACGGTTTGCCCAGAATACGCGCAATTTCCAGCGCGATATCGCAGGAAGTTTCCGGGATCGGGATCACCACGTCGATATCCAGATCTTCCCATTCGCGGGCAATTTTCTCGCCCAGCTTCGTGCCCATATTCACACGCGCGCTGTAAACGGAAATTTTGTCGATGAACGAGTCCGGGCGAGCAAAGTATACATACTCAAACAGGCACGGATTGCTGACCGGATTGTCAGCACACTGACGGGTAAACAACTGCCCTTCTTCAGTGATGTAAATCGCTTCGCCAGGGGCGACATCACGCAGGAACTCAAAGCCCAGCGTATCGAGCGCAACGCTTTCGGAAGCGACCATATATTCTGTGCGATTATCGTCAATATCACGTTTGCCCAGTACAAGCGGACGAATCCCGTTAGGATCGCGGAAAGCAACCATACCGTGGCCGATAATCATCACCACACAGGCATACGCGCCGCGGATTAAGCGGTTTGTAGCAGCGATGGCGGCGAAAATGTTGTCGGCTTCCAGCGGGTAGTGGCGGAAGTTGTCCAGCTCGCTGGCGAAGATATTAAGCAGAATTTCCGAGTCGGAAGTGGTGTTGATGTGGCGGCGTTTTTCTTCAAACAGTTTTTTACGCAACTCGTGAGCGTTGGTCAGATTGCCGTTGTGGGCAAGCGTAATGCCATACGGAGAGTTAACGTAAAACGGCTGCGCTTCAGAGGCGCTGGAGCTGCCAGCCGTAGGGTAACGCACATGACCAATGCCCATATTGCCCTGCAAACGCTGCATATGGCGAGCTTCAAATACATCGCTCACCAGCCCGTTCGCTTTCCGCAAACGGAAGCAGTTATTGGCATCTATGGTGATGATGCCGGCGGCATCCTGACCGCGATGCTGAAGCACCGTTAAGGCATCATAAATCGACTGGTTAACCGGCATAACACCGGCGATACCGACAATACCGCACATACGTCTTTTTCCTCGTTAAGCCACATCTCAGAGCACTTACGCTCTGGGCAAGAAACTTGACGAGCTTTGCAGATAATCAAAAAACCATCTGATGATAAAACTGAACTGCGGGATCAGCTGTGATTTGCTCCAGTCTTCGCTTTTCGACACCCCGGTAAAGGAGTCGAGAAAGAAGAGAATGGCAGCAACAATCAACACACCGCGCAAGGCACCGAAACAGACGCCCAACACCCGATCGGTGCCTGACAACCCCGTTTTCTCCACCAACTGGCCTATCACGAAGTTCACGATAGCACCAACGATCAGGGTAGCGATAAACAGTACCGCGATGGCAATCCCATTTCGAACCAGTTCGTCTTCAAAGCCCGTAAACCAGACTGACAGGTAAGTGTAGTAATGACTGGCAACAAAGAAAGCACAACCCCATGTCACCAGCGATAACGCTTCACGAACAAAGCCGCGGATCAGGCTAACCAGAGAGGAAAAAGCAATCACCGCGATTATGGCGTAATCAATCCAGACCATATGTGTCCCACGATTTTACGCCCTGTCATCCTGTTCGGGGCGCATTCTAACAGAAAAAGAAAACGTTTGCGTAGGGATTTCCTTCCCGCGCATCAATAAAAATGGCGCTGAAAAAATATTCAACGCCATCGACTTTTTATGCCTTTGCGGCATCGGGCAATGCGTGTCGGATGCGGCGTGAACGCCTTATCCGACCTACGGCTCTACCCCTGCACAGGCCTGATAAGACGCACTGGCGTCACATCAGGCAACGGCTGTCGGATGCAGCGTGAACGCCTTATCCGACCTACGGTTCTACCCCTGCACAGGCCTGATAAGACGCGCTGGCGTCGCATCAGGCAACGGCTGTCGGATGCGGCGTGAACGCCTTATCCGACCTACGGTTCTACCCCTGCACAGGCCTGATAAGATGCGCCAGCGTCGCATCAGGCAAAACCGTATTAATTCGGTGTATAGCCCATTACCACACCACTTAAGCCAGAAAGCTGCTTGAGCTCACCCAGCGATCCTTTCAGCTTCTCTTTGGAAGCATCTGGCCCAACCAGAATACGGGTAATTTTACCCTGCACTGGCGTGGATGGCGACGTATAAACCCGATAACCGGCACCGCGCAGCTTACCGACAATCTCATTCACTTTATCGGCATTTTTCAGCGCGCCCAGTTGCACAACATAGGCTTTACCCGTTGGCGCTGCTTTTTCTTCCACGACCGGCTTCGGTTCTGGCTTCGGCGCAGGTGGTGCTTCAACCTTCGGTTTAGGCGACTCCACCGGTTTCGGCTTCGGTGGGACGACCGGTGCAGGTTCCGGTTCAAACTCGGTGTTATTGGCTGTAATAGTGGCCGGATCGAGCGACGGTGCTGCGGCATCGCCTGCCCGCACCTCTTCCGCTGCGCCTTCCGGCGGCTGCGTCGGCAACGCCTGGGTGGCGGCTGGCATCATATCAGGCTCATCGCGATCGCCCGCTTTCGGCACCAGCGGGATAGCCGCGAACTCATCCTGATAATGTTTTTTCTGCCCGTCCAGCAGCCCTGGAAGTACAATCACCCCCAGCGCCACCAGCACGATCGTGCCCACTAACCGATTCTGAAACTTACTTGCCACCGCTTCTCCTCGCGTCAATCACTTCCATGACATGTGCGACCGTGTGGAACGAACCACACACCAGCACGGTGTCTTCCGCTTTAGCGTCCGCCATTGCGGCATCCCATGCCTGCGCAACGCTATCAAATGATTTGCCGTTACCCAAATGCTCAAGCAGTTGTTCTGCCGTGGCACCGCGCGGCCCTTCCAGTGGCGCACAATACCAGTCATCAACCACGCTTTTCAACCAGGCCAGAGTTCCGGCAATATCTTTATCATGTAGCATACCGATAACCGCCAGCACGCGCCCGTTTTTCGGTAGCGCTTTCATACGCCCGGTGAGATATTCCGCCGCATGTGGATTATGCGCGACATCAAAAATAACGCGTGGCGACTCGCTCACAATCTGGAAACGTCCCGGCAAAATTGCGCTGGCAATCCCGTCGCGAATGGCATTTTCACTGACCTCCAGCCCGCTGGCACGCAGTGCCGCCAGCGCCGTTGCGGCATTCGGTTGCGGGACAAGCGGCAACGGCAGATTTTCCAGCGTGCCGTGAGCATCGCTAAACGTCCAGTCATGATCGGTGACGGAATAGTTCCACTCAACGCCCCGACGTTGTAGCAGTGCACCTTTTTCCTGCCCCACATCAGCAATGGTAGAAGGCATTTCCGGCTCACCGACAATTGCCGGTTTTTCGCTGCGAAAGATACCTGCTTTCTCGCGACCAATACTTTCGCGATCTGGCCCCAGCCAGTCGGTATGATCCAGCGCAATACTGGTTACTACCGCGACATCGGCATCGACAATATTGGTTGCGTCCAGACGACCGCCCAGCCCTACTTCCAGAATCACTACGTCAAGTTGTGCCTGCTTGAACAGCCACAATGCCGACAGCGTACCGTACTCGAAATAGGTCAGGGAAATATCACCGCGTGCCGATTCAATCTCCGCAAAAGAAGCGGTGTGGGCCGATTCCGGCAATTCCTGCCCCTGCACACGTACGCGCTCGGTATAACGCACCAGATGCGGCGAACTGTAGACGCCCACTTTGTACCCTGCCGCCATCAGAATCGACTCCAGCGTACGGCAGGTGGTGCCTTTGCCATTCGTACCCGCAACGGTAAACACAAATGGCGCTGGTTTCAGAACGCCAAGACGCGCCGCGACCTGGCTCACGCGCTCAAGGCCGAGATCGATAGTTTTACTGTGCAGGTTTTCCAGATAAGAAAGCCACGAAGCCAGAGGCGACGCGGCTTGAGGAGTGCGTTTGATAATCATGGTATCCGCTGATTCGTTACGGTGAGAATAGCAAAAGGGCAGAGCCAGTGGCCCTGCCCTTATCAGTTATCAGGCCTCAGGTTCCTGATCCGGTACCGGTGGCACCACTACGCCTTCACGCGGCGCTTCAGGATTCGGCGCTGGCAGATTCATCAACTTCGCCAGAATGCTCGCCAGTTTCAGACGCATTTCCGGACGACGGACGATCATGTCGATCGCGCCTTTCTCGATCAGGAATTCACTGCGCTGGAATCCTGGCGGCAGTTTTTCGCGAACAGTCTGTTCGATAACACGCGGACCGGCAAAGCCAATTAACGCTTTCGGTTCAGCGATGTTGAGATCGCCCAGCATGGCGAAACTTGCAGAAACACCGCCCATGGTCGGGTCGGTCAGCACGGAGATGTACGGCAAGCCGCGCTCCTGCATTTTTGCCAGTGCCGCAGAGGTTTTCGCCATCTGCATCAGCGACATCAGTGCTTCCTGCATACGTGCGCCACCAGAGGCGGAGAAGCAGATCAGTGGGCAGTTATCTTCCAGCGCCTGCTCAACGGCACGCACGAAACGCGCACCTACCACAGACCCCATGGAACCGCCCATAAAGGCGAACTCGAATGCCGCAGCGACAACCGGCATTCCATACAGAGTGCCTTTCATCACCACCAGCGCATCTTTTTCGCCGGTTTCTTTCTGCGCAGATGCCAGACGGTCTTTATACTTCTTGGAGTCACGAAACTTCAGCACATCTTTCGGCTCAAGCTCGCTACCCAGCTCCACAAGGCTTCCTTCATCTAACAGGCTATGCAGGCGATTACGCGCTGTCATACGCATGTGATGGTCACACTTCGGACAGACCTCAAGATTACGTTCCAGCTCAGCGCGGTATAAAACCTGACCGCAGCTATCACACTTAGTCCACACCCCTTCAGGAATGCTCGCCTTGCGGGTGGGAGTAATGTTGCTTTTAATTCGTTCAATCCAGCTCATTAGGGACCTTTCTGTCTGAACCTGGTTCGATGCCAGTTTTATCTTTGGGGACGCATAATGCCATTTTTGCCCCCAACAGACCATGAATGTTGCACATTAAAACATAACAGCCCGAAACTTTGGATAAAAAAGTGGTCGAACCGCAGAGTTACTTTTTATTTTGCGGCGCGTGCCGCTGCGCGTTTGTGGCGAATAAATTCGAAAACACCTGGCAATATTGAAACAAAAATAATGCCAACAATCATCAGTTTAAGGTTGCTCTGAATGAAGGGGAGCGTGCCGAAGAAATAGCCTGCGTAGGTAAAAAGCAGTACCCACAACAGTGCGCCAATCACGTTATAAGCGGCGAAATGACGGTACGACATGTGGCCCATTCCCGCAACAAACGGGGCGAACGTTCTGACGATCGGCACAAAACGGGCGAGAATAATCGTTTTGCCGCCATGTTTCTCATAAAACTGATGGGTTTTGTCGAGATAACTGCGACGGAAAATTTTCGAATTGGGATTACTGAATAACTTTTCACCGAACAACCGCCCGATAGTGTAATTGACCGCGTCACCCACAATCGCGGCGATCAGCATCAGCACCACCATCATATGGACGTTGAGATCGTTGGTCTCCAGTGATGCCAACGCTCCGGCAACAAACAGCAATGAATCACCCGGTAAAAACGGCGTTACCACCAGACCGGTTTCACAGAACAAAATTAAGAACAAAATGGCATAAACCCAGACGCCGTACTCCGCGACCAGCTCTGCCAGATGCACGTCAATGTGCAGGATAAAATCGATGAGGAAATAAATCAGGTCCATATTTGCCTATGCCTTGTACTCGTCATCTATCAGGCTGTAACTACGTTGGCTACAGCCTGAAATGTTCCGAGCATTATTCTCGTTAGTCCGCCAGAAATAGCGGGCCCATTGGCGGTTTTGGAAGATCATATCGGTCAGGGTAATCCACCGCGACCAGATATAGCCCTTCCGCTTTTGCCGTTGCTGCCGCCAGCGTTCTGTCCTTTGCCGCCAGCAACTCTGCTATCCAGCTCTCCGGCTGGTTGTGGGCACCGACTTCCATCAGGCTGCCGACAATATTCCTGACCATATGATGTACAAAGGCATTCGCTTTGATATCTACCACCACATAAGGACCGTGACGCGTGACATTAATATGCATAACGTTGCGCCACGGGGTCCGGGACTGGCACTGCACCGCACGGAACGAGGTGAAATCATTCTCGCCCAGCAAACATTGCGCAGCCCGATGCATCCGTTCAGCGTCCAGCGGTTCGTAAAAATGGGTTACCCCTTTACTCAGTACCGCCGGGCGCAGCCGATGATTGTAGATGATGTAGCGATAACGGCGAGCCGTGGCGCTAAATCGGGCATGAAAATCATCAGGTACAGCTTTAACCCAACGCACGGCGATGTCACCAGGTAAATTCGCATTTACGCCCAACGTCCACGCAGCGTCTTTGCGCTGCGCGGTCGTTTCGAAATGCACAACCTGCCCGGTACCGTGTACACCGGCGTCAGTACGCCCGGCGCAGAAGACGGTGATGGGTTCGTTCGCCACCTGGGAGAGCGCCTTTTCCAGCTTCTCCTGCACACTGCGGACTTCATTCTGCCGTTGCCAGCCGTAATACCTACTGCCGTCGTACTCAATGCCCAGCGCAATTTTATAAACTGGCGGTTGTTGCTGGTCGGACATTAGTACAGATACTCCTGCACCAGTTTCTCGGCAATTTTTACTGCCATCAGCGCGCCGCCAAAGCGAACGTTATCGGCCACCGACCAGAACTGAACTTGCTCCGGCATACCGTAGTCATTACGTACGCAGCCAACAGAAAGATGCGGCGTACCAGAAGCATCCCCTACCTGAGTCGGGAATTCGTTCTCTTCAGAGAGCACAATATCTTCGCCCTGAGCAAACGCATCACGCGCTTCTTCTGCCGCCAGCGGACGCAGTGCTTCAAAGTTGACCATCTGGGCATGACCGTAGAATACCGGTGCCTGGACGACGCTTGCCGAAATCATCAGCCCTTCGTCCTGCAGGATTTTGCGTACTTCGTCAACGATACGACGTTCTTCACGCACGCTACCTTCGCTATCCGGCAGTAACGGCAGCATGTTGAACGCCAGCTGACGCCCGAAGAAATCTTCTTCGTCAATCGGAATGCCATTGAGTAATTTAGCACTCTGCCCCGCTAACGCATCGACCGCTTTTTTGCCCTGGGCGGAGGCTGAAATCAGGCTGGTAACGCTGATACGTGATAAACCGCCCTGATCAATTAGCGGTTTCAGTGCCGCCAGCAGCTGGCTGGTCAGACTGTCTGGTACGGCGATGACATTCCGGTTGCGGTAATCGGTCAGTACAAACGGGTTTACTTCCGGCACCACCAGCGGTACGTCGGGTTCGAGAGCAAACAATCCGCTGCTGTCGATCACCAGACAACCTGAGTTGGTCGCTTCTTCAACCCAGGCAGCGGTAGCCTCTTTGCCTGCGACAAAAAATGCCAGCTGCGCCTGCGTCCAGTCGAATTCAGCAGCATCCTGCACGGTGATTGTCTTACCACCAAAGCGCAGTTGTTCGCCTGCGCTTTCGTTACGTGCCAGTGCATAAATTTCCCCAACCGGGAACTGACGTTCAGCCAGCGTTTCAAGCAGGGCTTCGCCCACAGCGCCAGTTGCGCCCAGGACGGCAATGTTCCAGCCTTCAGACATGGTGGTTTACTCCAGAAATAGCAAAGCTCCCTGCCAATATTACAGCAGAGAGCATGAAGAAGAGATTAACGTGCCGGATGATGAACGGCGTTAAAACCCAGTTTACACAGCAATGATGCCGCGCTGGCGTCATCACAAATCACATACAGAGATGACCATTCACGGCGCTCAAGATAGTTTTTGCGCAGCTTATCGAACTCACCCGGTATTCCGGCGACTTTACGCAGCGGTGCGTCATCGCGGCGCACATCATACACCAAATGCACCAGCCTTTTTAGCGTCGGTTGATCGAGCGGACCATGCAGCGTAATGCGGCCAAACTCTGGCGCGGGCAGCAACGTATCCAGCGCAACGTGTTGTTCATGCCCAATAAGCTTGCTATAGGCTTCAAACACTTGCGTAGTACCGCGTGCTTTACCTTCCAGGGTATAGCCTGCGATATGCGGTGTGCCGATATCCACTTTTTTCAGCAATTCCACGTTGAGTTCCGGTTCGCCTTCCCAGACATCCAGCACTACGCTTAACTTCTGGCCTTCGTTCAGACAGGTCAATAGGGCAGTATTATCGACGACTGCGCCACGGCAGGCGTTAATCAGAATCGCTCCTGGTTTCAGGCTACGGATCAGTTTTTCATCCGCCAGATGCAGCGTTTTGTACGGCCCGTCTTTGAAGAGTGGCGTATGGAAAGTCAGAATATCCGCATGCTGAACTAATTCATCCAGCGAGCGGAAATCCCCCTCATCCCCGCGGTCGGCGCGAGGCGGATCGCAAAGCAAGGTTGTAATCCCTAACGCTTCCAGTCGCGCCTGTAAACGGCGACCAACGTTACCAACGCCCACGATCCCCACTGTACGGTCGTGCAGTGAAAATCCATCGCGTTCGGCAAGCATCAGCAGTGAGGAGAAAACATATTCCACCACCGCAATCGCATTACAGCCAGGTGCAGCGGAAAAACCAATTCCCGCCTGCTTTAACCATGCTTCATCGACATGGTCGGTCCCCGCGGTGGCAGTGCCAACAAATTTAATGGGTTTTCCTGCCAGCAAAGATTCATTCACTTTCGTGACCGAACGCACCATAAGCGCATCCGCGTCTGCCAGTTGAGCGACAGGAATTGGACGCCCGGGAACCGCGGTCACCTCACCCAAACGGCTAAATAAGTCGCGGGCATAAGGCATATTTTCATCAACAAGGATTTTCACGTTTGTGTTACCTGTATGAGACGAGAGTTAACCAGACAAGTGTGCCATAATCTCGCGGCCAGGCATACTTGCGAAGATTTCAGGTATAAGGATACGTAATGATACAACCTATTTCCGGCCCTCCTCCTGGGCAACCACCAGGCCAGGGAGATAACCTGCCGTCTGGCGCGGGCAATCAGCCTTTATCCAGTCAGCAACGTACTTCGCTGGAAAGCTTAATGACGAAAGTGACCTCACTGACGCAACAACAAAGAGCAGAACTGTGGGCGGGTATCAGGCACGATATTGGTCTGTCGGGAGATTCACCGCTGCTTTCGCGTCACTTCCCTGCCGCTGAGCACAATCTGGCGCAACGTCTGCTGGCCGCGCAAAAAAGCCATTCTGCCCGCCAGCTTTTAGCGCAATTAGGGGAGTATTTACGTCTGGGGAATAATCGTCAGGCGGTCACGGATTATATCCGTCATAACTTTGGTCAGACGCCGCTGAATCAGCTCTCACCGGAGCAATTAAAGACCATTCTCACCCTGTTGCAGGAAGGGAAGATGGTTATTCCGCAACCTCAGCAGCGCGAGGCGACCGACCGTCCGTTATTACCGGCGGAGCACAATGCGCTCAAACAGCTGGTGACCAAACTTGCGGCGGCAACGGGAGAACCCAGCAAGCAGATCTGGCAATCGATGCTGGAACTTTCCGGGGTGAAAGATGGCGAGTTAATTCCAGCGAAACTGTTTAACCATCTGGTGACCTGGCTACAGGCGCGTCAGACGCTAAGCCAGCAAAATACGCCGACGCTGGAATCACTCCAGATGGCGCTAAAACAACCTTTAGATGCCAGTGAACTGGCGGCGTTATCGGCATATATCCAGCAAAAATATGGCCTTTCTGCGCAATCATCGCTTTCTTCTGCCCAGGCCGAGGATATTCTTAATCAGCTTTATCAACGGCGGGTTAAAGGGATTGAGCCGCGTGATATGCAACCGCTGCTTAATCCTTTTCCACCGATGATGGACACGTTGCAAAATATGGCAACGCGTCCCGCGCTGTGGATACTGTTAGTCGCGATTATCCTGATGCTGGTCTGGCTGGTTCGTTAGCCCCGACGAAATGACAGTATCGTGACAATAATTCCCAGCACCGCAGAGATCGCCCCGGCAAGAAATACCGAAGAGTAACCAAACGTGGTCGCCAGCATTCCCGCCAGCGGCCCGGAGACGCCGAGGGCGATATCCTGAAACGCGGCGTAACCGCCCAGTGCGGTGCCGCGAACTTGTGAGGGGACGCGTTTAACCACCTCCACGCCCAGCGCAGGAAAGATAAGCGAACATCCGGCTCCGGTTAACGCCGCGCCCGCTAATGCGACCCACGCACCAGGGGCTTGCCAGAGCAGCAACAAGCCCACCGTTTCTACAAGCAGAGAGACGATCGCCACTTTCACGCCGCCAAAACGGTCCGGCATCCAGCCAAACATGACGCGCATCACGACAAATGCGCCGCCAAACGCGGTAAGAGTAAAGCCCGCCATCGCCCATCCTTTACTGGCAAAGTAGAGCGAAACGAAAGTCCCGATAACCGCAAAACCAACGCCTTGTAGTGCCAGACCTAACCCTGGTTTCCAGATAAGCCCGACAACGCTCCACAGCGATGGACGTTCTCCCGCCAGGGCCGGTACTTTGCGCACTGTGCCGTTACAGGCCCACGCCAGTAAGGGTAATGCCATTGTGGTGAGCGCCAGTGCGGCAAAACCGTAATGGCTATGAATCAACAGGCCAAGCGGCGCACCAACAGCGAGGGCACCGTAAATCGCCATTCCGTTCCATGACATCACTTTGCCGGAATGTTTTGGCCCAACGATGCCTAATCCCCAGGTCAGAGCGCCCGTCAGTAACTGGCTTTCACCAAAGCCAAGAATCAAACGCCCGACGACCAACAGGGCAAATTTGAACGGTGCGGAGACGGGCAAAATCGCCGCCAACAGCAGCGCGCCGCCAGCCAGACCACAAGCTAACATCCCCTGAAGCGCCGAACGTTTTGCGCCATATTGATCGGCCAGTCGCCCGGCGTAACCACGCGTCAGCACCGTAGCCAGAAACTGAATGCCGACGGCAATACCGACCATGGTGTTGCCATAGCCCAGTTCATGATGAACAAACAGCGGGATAACCGGCAACGGCAGCCCTACGGTCATGTAGGTGAGAAAAACCGCAAAAGCGATGCGGAAGAGCGAAAAATTGGCAGAAGATCGTGTTTCGGTTTGGCTTACAGCAGTCATGCATTACTCCAGAATGCAGCGCAAGGCGAGGAATTTCCCCGTCTCATCTCTCTGGTTTCAGGGTTACGGTGCGTTGGCAGGATTTAACGCGTACGTCTTTTCAGAAGGAAATCGACAAAGCGGGAAGTTTGCCTGGAACAGGCGGCGATTGTCAATAATGTGAAAAAGGGAACCATCAGGTTCCCTTTTGCGTTAGTGTCGGATGCCGCATTGGCGCGTAATGTCGGATGCGACGCTGGCGCGTCTTATCCGACCTACTCCGAATTAATCTTTCAGCTTGCGCATTACCAGCGTGGCGTTGGTGCCGCCGAAGCCGAAGCTGTTAGACATAACTGTGGTCAGTTCGCGATCGGTCGTTTCGGTCACGATGTTCAGACCCGCAGCCTGCTCGTCCAGCTCTTCAATGTTGATGCTCGGGGCGATAAAACCGTGTTCCAGCATCAGCAGAGAGTAGATAGCTTCCTGTACGCCAGCAGCGCCCAGAGAGTGACCGGTCATTGCTTTGGTTGCAGAAATCGCCGGGCTCTTATCGCCGAACACTTCACGGATAGCTGCCAGTTCTTTCACGTCGCCAACCGGAGTCGAAGTACCATGAGAGTTCAGGTAGTCGATTGGGGTATCAACACCGTGCATCGCCATCTTCATGCAGCGCACTGCACCTTCGCCAGACGGAGCAACCATGTCTGCGCCATCAGAGGTTGCGCCGTAGCCAACGATTTCAGCATAGATGTGAGCACCACGCGCCAGCGCGTGTTCCAGCTCTTCAACCACTACCATACCGCCACCGCCAGCGATAACGAAACCGTCACGGTGAGCGTCGTAAGTACGGGAGGCTTTTTCCGGGGTGTCGTTGTATTTAGTAGACAGCGCACCCATCGCGTCGAATTCGCAAGCCATTTCCCAGCACAGCTCTTCGCCGCCGCCAGCAAACACGATGTCCTGTTTGCCCAGTTGGATCTGCTCTACTGCGTTACCGATACAGTGTGCGGAAGTCGCACACGCGGAGCTGATGGAGTAGTTAACGCCGTGAATTTTAAACGGCGTGGCGAGGCAGGCAGAAACGCCGGATGCCATCGCTTTGGTGACCACATACGGGCCAACCGCTTTCAGGCCGCGCGGGCCGCGCATTGCGTCAGCGCCGAAAACCTGGAAACGCGGGGAGCCGCCGCCGGAACCTGCAATCAGGCCAACGCGCGGGTTATTCTGGTAAGCTTCCGGGGAGAGGCCAGCATCAGCAATTGCCTGCTCCATAGAAAGGAATGCATAAATGGATGCGTCGCTCATAAAGCGCACAACTTTGCGGTCAATGAGGCCAGTGGTATCCAGTTTTACGTTGCCCCAGACGTGGCTACGCATGCCGGAATCCTTCAGCTCCTGAGAGAAAGTGATCCCTGAACGTCCTTCACGCAGAGATGCCAGGACTTCCTGCTGGTTATTACCGATGCTGGAAACAATGCCCAGGCCAGTAATCACTGCACGTTTCATTCAATACCTCTGTAAGTCGCACATAGAGTAAGTTTCGAATGCACAATAGCGTACACTTGTACGCCGAACAAGTCCGATCAGCCAATTAATAGAGAAATTTGCGCAGCCTGACACACATCGCTAAGATCGAGCCACCGCCTGTAAGACGAGTAACTTACGTGAAACACTACTCCATACAACCTGCCAACCTCGAATTTAATGCTGAGGGTACACCTGTTTCCCGAGATTTTGACGATGTCTATTTTTCCAACGATAACGGACTGGAAGAGACGCGTTATGTTTTTCTCGGGGGTAACCATTTAGAGGCACGTTTTCCTGAACATCCACATCCTCTGTTTGTGGTAGCAGAGAGCGGCTTCGGCACCGGATTAAACTTCCTGACGCTATGGCAGGCATTTGATCAGTTTCGCGAAGCATATCCGCAAGCGCAATTACAACGCTTACATTTCATTAGTTTTGAGAAATTTCCCCTCGCCCGTGCGGATTTAGCGCTGGCGCATCAACACTGGCCGGAGCTGGCCCCGTGGGCGGAACAGCTTCAGGCGCAATGGCCTTTGCCCTTGCCCGGTTGCCATCGTTTATTGCTCGATGAAGGCCGCATAACGCTGGATTTATGGTTTGGCGATATAAACGAACTGACCAGCCAACTGGACGATTCGCTAAATCAAAAAGTAGATGCCTGGTTTCTGGACGGCTTTGCGCCAGCGAAAAACCCGGATATGTGGACGCAAAATCTGTTTAACGCCATGGCCCGGCTGGCGCGTCCGGGCGGCACGCTGGCGACCTTTACGTCTGCCGGTTTTGTCCGCCGCGGTTTGCAGGAAGCCGGATTCACTATGCAAAAACGTAAGGGCTTTGGGCGCAAACGGGAAATGCTTTGTGGGGTGATGGAACTGACATTACCCCTCCCCTGCTCCACGCCGTGGTTTAACCGTACGGGCAGCAGCAAACGGGAAGCGGCGATTATCGGCGGTGGTATTGCCAGCGCGTTGTTGTCGCTGGCGCTATTGCGTCGCGGCTGGCAGGTAACACTTTATTGCGCGGATGAGGCCCCCGCACTGGGTGCTTCCGGCAATCGCCAGGGGGCGCTGTATCCGCTTTTAAGTAAACACGATGAAGCGCTAAACCGTTTTTTCTCTAATGCGTTTACTTTTGCTCGTCGGTTTTACGATTTATTGCCCGTTAAATTTGATCATGACTGGTGCGGCGTCACGCAGTTAGGCTGGGATGAGAAAAGCCAGCATAAAATCGCACAGATGTTGTCGATGGATTTACCCACAGAACTGGCTGTAGCCGTTGAGGCAAATGCGGTTGAACAAATTACGGGCGTTGCGACAAATTGCAGCGGTATTACTTATCCGCAAGGTGGCTGGCTGTGTCCAGCAGAACTGACCCGTAATGTGCTGGAACTGGCGCAACAGCAGGGTTTGCAGATTCATTATCAATATCAGTTACAGGATTTATCCCGTAAGGATGACGGTTGGTTGTTGAATTTTGCAGGAGATCAGCAAGCAACACACAGTTTAGTGGTACTGGCGAACGGGCATCAAATCAGCCGTTTCAGCCAAACGTCATCTCTGCCAGTATATTCGGTGGCCGGTCAAGTCAGCCATATTCCGACAACGCCGGAGCTGGCGAAACTGAAGCAAGTGCTGTGCTATGACGGTTATCTCACGCCGCAAAATCCGGCGAATCAGCACCATTGTATTGGTGCCAGTTATCATCGCGGCAGCGAAGAGACGGCGTACAGTGATGAAGATCAGCAGCAGAATCGCCAGCGGTTGATTGATTGTTTCCCGCAGGTACAGTGGGCAAAAGAGGTTGATGTCAGTGGTAAAGAGGCGCGCTGCGGTGTGCGTTGTGCTACTCGCGATCATCTGCCAATGGTAGGCAACGTGCCTGATTATGACGCTACACTCGTGGAATATGCGTCGCTGGCGGAGAAGAAAGATGAAGCGGTAAGCGCGCCGGTTTATGACGATCTCTTTATGTTTGCTGCTTTAGGTTCGCGCGGTTTGTGTTCTGCCCCGCTGTGTGCCGAGATTCTGGCGGCACAGATGAGTGAAGAACCGATTCCGATGGATGCCAGCACGCTGGCGGCGTTAAACCCGAATCGGTTATGGGTGCGGAAGTTGTTGAAGGGTAAAGCGGTTAAGGCGGGGTAATCTGCTCTGGCATTGTTTGTCGGATGCGGCGTAAACGCCTTATCCGACCTACGCGTTACCTGTAGGCCTGATAAGACGCGATAAGCGTCGCATCAGGCATGGTGCTCCAGACGTCACAACTTACTGCTGTGAGGCCTGCTGAAACAGGTGTTCCCACATATCGGTCACCAGCGCCTGGTCACGCGGCGACAATTCACCGGCACCAATGGCTTTTTCCAGACTCTGGCTAACGGTTGTATGTACCGCCTGAGCGGAGTGGTCGTCACCACTTTCCAGTTCTGCGATGGCTAATGTCAGGTGGCCACGCAAATACCCACTGGCAAACAACTCATCATCACTGGCATGGTCAACCATACCGTCGATTAATGCCAGAATGCGTGATTCAAACTCCGCGATCATCTTCTTTCCTCATTGTAAAACGTGGCGCTGGCTTCAGTTGAGCGCTTCCGGCCACGGGAACTGTTCCGCCGTAAGTTCCGGCGTGTGATAATAATTTTGTAGTGCTTTAATGAAGCGTGCCGGACGTTCGGGAATGCCGTTTGCCAGATAATCCATCACCTGCGCATGTACCCGCCGTTGAAACACCACGCGGTCCGGTTCGAAATCCCCTTCCAGATTGTCGCAGCTAACATTAAACGGATATCCCGCTGCCACGCAGAACAACCAGTCCAGCGCCTGCGGCTTCACTTCAACATCTTCAAACTGGCTTTGTGTCTGGGCATCGCGTCCGTCCGGGCAATACCAGTAGCCGAAATCAACCAGCTCACGGCGCGCTTTCCCGGCAATACACCAGTGCGAAATCTCGTGGATGGCGCTGGCATAAAAGCCATGAGCGAAGACGATTCTGTTATACGGTACTTCCGCATCAGCAGGAAGATAGATCGGTTCGTCGTCGCCTTTAATCAGACGGGTATTAAATTCATCGGCAAAGCAGCTATTAAAAATCTCAATCAACTGCTCATAGTGGTGTGTACTGTTCATTAGTTCATCCCCAACCAGTGGAGGATCTCCTGTCCATGGCTATCGTAAAGTAATTTGGCACTCATCACCGCCGAGACGATAACGATCATCGGGCGGATCAGCTTTTGTCCTTTGCTCAACACCAGTCTTGAACCCATGCGCGCGCCGAGGAACTGCCCCACCAGCATCACAAAGCCCGTCGCCCAAATCACTTTGCCGCCGAGAATAAACAGCAGCAGACCGCCAATGTTTGACGTTGCGTTAAGTAATTTGGCGTGAGCAGTGGCTTTGGCGAGGTTGAATCCGCACAGCGTAACGAAGGCCAGCGCGTAAAACGATCCGGCAGCCGGGCCAAAAAATCCATCGTAAAAACCGACGCAGCCCCCCGCCACCAGCGCAAATGGCAGTCCATACATCCGACGCTGGCGATCTTCTTCACCCAGCTTTGGCATCAGCAAGAAATAGAGGCCGATACAAATCACCAGAATAGGCAAAATCTGCCGTAAGACATCGGCCTGAACATACTGCACCAGTAGCGCGCCGCTCATTGAGCCGACAAAGGTCATGGCGATATTGAGTTTTTGATCGCTTAAACTAACCACTTTACGGCGAATAAAGTAGATAGTGGCGGAAATAGAGCCACCGCAGGCTTGCAGTTTATTGGTTGCCAGCGCGTTAGCGGGAGACATCCCCGCCGCCATCAATGCCGGAATGGTGAGTAACCCACCGCCACCGGCAATCGAGTCGATAAATCCCGCCAGCATGGCGACAAAAAAGAGAACTCCCAGCAGCAGCGGGGAAACCATAAACAGGCTATTAAACGTTTCCATTAGATCACGTGCTCATCCAGTAGCGCCTGGCAGGAAGGCGGCAACGGAGGCGGTGTCTTCTTCTCAGGCTTTGTTGTTCCCGGTTTTGGAGGTTCAAACCAGCTTTGCAGTTCTGCCCCGCAACCATCGCCTGGTGGCGGTAAAGGTTGATCCTCACACTCCAGACTATCGGCAGGACAACGTAATCGTACATGCATATGCGCGCGATGCTGGAACCAGGGTCGCACTTTGCGCAACCAGTCGCGATCGGTGCCCGCATCAAGGCAAAGTTGTTGCTTAATCGCCGGATTAACAAAAATGCGCGTGACGTCTTTATCCTGGGCGGCGAGTTTGATCAAGCTGAAAATTTCTGGCTTCCACAGCGTCGGGACAACGTGTTTACCGTCGCGGGAAACTAAATCTAACGCTTGCGGGCGCAAGAGTTGCGCGGAGGTCCAGCGTGTTTTCGGCAGTTGCAGGAAGATATCGACATCCAGTCCGGTCTGGTGGCTGGCGTGACCGCCGTTGAAACGACCACCAGCAGGCATCCCCATATCGCCAATCAGCACCGTACCCATGCCCAGATTGCTCACCTGGCGACTCAGACGCTGGATAAACATCACCAGGTCTGGGTGACCGAAATAGCGACGCTGATCGGTACGCATGACCTGATAATGTTCGGACTGTATCGGCAACGTGTCAGCACCGATGATACAGCCATTAGAAAAACTGCCTATCGATTGTGCGCTACCCGGCACAGGTTGGGTTATTTTTTGCCACGGCGTCGCTGCCAGGCTGGCGCTACTGGCAAGCAGAGCCAGCAGCGCAATCGCGGTTTTGTTCATTTTTTACCAGCGTGGAATTTCAGTCTTCACATCGGCATTTTGCGCCCGCTGCCGTAACAGGTGATCCATCAAAACGATCGCCAGCATCGCTTCTGCGATCGGCACCGCGCGGATCCCAACACAAGGATCGTGACGGCCTTTGGTGATCATCTCAACTTCTTCGCCAAAGCGGTTAATAGTGCGCCCCGGCACGGTAATGCTGGAGGTCGGTTTCAGCGCCATGTGGGCAATGATTTGCTGCCCGCTGCTGATACCACCAAGAATGCCGCCCGCATGGTTGCTCTGGAAACCGTCTTTGGTGATTTCGTCGCGGTTCTGGCTGCCACGCAGCGCTACCACGTCAAAACCATCACCAATTTCCACGCCTTTCACCGCGTTAATGCTCATTAGCGCATGGGCGATGTCGGCATCCAGGCGGTCAAAGACCGGCTCGCCAAGTCCGGCGGGTACGCCACTGGCAACGACGGTGACTTTCGCACCAATAGAGTCGCCTTCTTTTTTCAGCGCGCGCATCAGTTCATCTAACGCGTCGATTTTGTCCGGGTCCGGGCAGAAGAATGGATTTTGCTCGACCTGAGACCAGTCTTTGATTTCCAGCGGAATGTCGCCCATCTGGGTCAGGCAACCGCGAATCTCAATGCCAAATTTCTCGGCGAGATATTTTTTGGCAATCGCCCCTGCTGCAACGCGCATAGCGGTTTCACGGGCGGAAGAACGTCCACCGCCGCGATAATCACGCAGGCCGTATTTTTGTTCGTAAGTGTAATCGGCATGACCTGGACGGAAAACGTCCTTAATCGCACTATAATCCTGAGAACGCTGGTCGGTATTTTCGATCAACAATCCGATGCTGGTGCCAGTAGTAACACCTTCAAAAACACCGGAGAGAATTTTGACCTGATCCGGCTCGCGGCGCTGGGTGGTATAGCGCGATGTCCCAGGGCGACGACGATCAAGGTCATGTTGCAGGTCCGCTTCCGTCAGCGGAATGCCTGGCGGAACACCATCGACGATGCAGCCGAGCGCCAGCCCGTGCGATTCGCCGAAGGTGGTTACGCGAAAGAGTTGTCCAATTGTGTTTCCAGCCATCACGGCTCCGTTATTGTTGTGTTTGCGTGTTTACTTAATCTTTATAAATCGCGAAATGTTCTCGTGCGGCAATAAGCTGCTCTTTAGTGAGCATAAACACACCATCGCCGCCGTTATCAAACTCCAGCCAGGTGAACGGAACATCCGGATATTGTTCCATAAGATGTACCATGCTGTTGCCGACTTCACAAATCAGCACGCCATCATCAGCGAGGTAATCTGCCGCGTTTCCGAGAATGCGACGCGTCAGTTTCAGGCCGTCGGTGCCAGATGCCAGGCCCAGTTCCGGCTCGTGGCGATATTCGTTTGGCAGGTCGGACATATCTTCCGCATCGACATACGGCGGGTTAGTGACAATCAGGTCGTACTGCACTTTCGGCAAGTCGCGGAACAAATCGGACCGAATAGGAATGACGTTGTGGATCAGACCGTGTTCTTCGATGTTCTGTTCAGCAACCGCCAGCGCGTCGGGAGAGATGTCCACCGCGTCGACTTCCGCTTCCGGGAAGGCATAAGCACAGGCAATGGCGATGCAGCCGCTACCGGTACACATATCTAAAATGTGCTGCGGTTGCTTGCTGATGAGTCCGGCAAATTTATTGTTGATCAGTTCACCAATCGGCGAGCGCGGCACCAGCACGCGTTCATCGACGTAAAATTCATGGCCGCAGAACCAGGCTCTGTTGGTCAGGTAAGCCACCGGAATGCGTTCGTTGACGCGGCGGATCACGCGCTCAACAATACGGTGTTTTTCGCTGGAGGTCAGACGCGCGGTGCGCATGTCTTCCGGAATATCCAGCGGCAGGTAGAGTGAAGGCAACACCAGTTGCACGGCTTCATCCCACGGGTTATCGGTGCCGTGGCCGTACCAGATATTCGCCGCGCTGAAGCGGCTCACCGACCAGCGCAACATGTCCTGAATGGTTTGCAGCTCATTTACTGCTTCATCAACGAAAATTTTATCCACGTATTCCTCCAGGGCATGATCGCAATAATTTCGGCGGCTAGTTTGCCATGAAGATGACGATAAATCAGCATTCACGCGCGGTGAGTGAGGAAAAATACGTTTAAAACGATCGATTGCGCTACGAGTCGGGTAAACTGTAGGAAAATTAGAAATAGAGAAAGATAAATGAAAAAGAAAACAACACTTAGCGAGGAGGACCAGGCGCTGTTTCGCCAGTTGATGGCGGGTACTCGCAAGATTAAGCAGGACACGATTGTCCACCGACCGCAGCGTAAAAAAATCAGCGAAGTACCAGTAAAGCGGTTGATTCAGGAGCAGGCCGATGCCAGCCACTATTTTTCGGACGAGTTTCAACCATTATTAAATACTGAAGGTCCGGTGAAATATGTTCGCCCGGATGTCAGCCATTTTGAGGCGAAGAAGTTACGCCGTGGCGATTATTCACCGGAGTTGTTTCTTGATTTGCACGGTCTGACGCAGCTACAAGCCAAACAGGAACTGGGGGCGTTGATTGCCGCCTGCCGCCGTGAACATGTGTTTTGTGCCTGCGTGATGCATGGGCACGGGAAGCATATTTTGAAGCAGCAAACGCCGCTGTGGCTGGCGCAACATCCACATGTGATGGCATTTCACCAGGCACCAAAAGAGTATGGTGGTGATGCGGCTTTGTTGGTGTTGATTGAAGTGGAAGAGTGGCTGCCGCCGGAATTGCCCTAATAAATATTGCGGTATAAACGTCTTCTCCGACCAGGATACTGACCGGAGAAGAATTAACCCTACAACTCATTCAAAATGTACTGGAAACGACAGGTGGCATCGATTGGCTGCTGACTGCTGGTGTCGATCCGTATTTGCATATCATGCAGTTGCTTATCGGTAATTGGATGTGCTACCGGCGTTACTGTGACTTTGCTGTCGTCACACCCCGACGTGCTGAATGTGATCATATACGACATAAAGCGACAATAAGCGCCACGATCGTCCATTCGGCTTCCATCACACACCCGCCCGTCGCGCATCAGGTAAGTCGAGAGCGTTTGTGTTATGACTCCCCCCGTCGATTGCAGCGTTAGCATCTTGTTATGGAGGACGTAGTTCTCATTCCAGGAGATATCATAGGGGCCAACCGGCTCCGTTGGGCACCGGGTTTGTTTTGCTGATGGACCAATGTAAGTATAACCTCTCGCAGCAGTACTCACCGTGTTGGTACTGACCAACCACGGGCACCCGTGAGTTTCACCATGCACGATGATATCGACCCCCAGATCAACACATGACCATCCATCCGTAATCCCTGGGCAATTGGAGTTATCCACAGTATTACTCTGATGAGTGATGTTCATCGTTGGTGCTGATCCCGGTCCCGTCCAAACCGTGTTAGGGATATTCCCCAACCACAACGTATATCCATCCTGTGCATATTCGCCATAATAGACCCCTTCCGGCGTCAAGACATCGATACGAAAGACAACTTTTGTTGTAGCCCCGTTACCCCAAAATCCGGTATAAGTCTTCACATCCCTGAATGTGACGTCCGCCCAGGCGGTTGCACTCAGTAGCCCGGTCAGCAGTAAAAAAAACAGTCCGCTCATTTTTTTCATGTTAAATATACTCAAACGTCGCAGTGAGGGAGGCCGTAAAGTCACCCATCGTCACATCCCGCCCGCTTTTTGCCTGTAGCCAGGCATTAAAATGCAGATCATTGTTGCCGCTGCTCAGCACAAATGTCGCCCCGCTGGTATTGTTGATTAGCACAGCAGTGCCGTCGGTCTTTTCCATGCCAATCCCCACACCTTGTGCTGTCGAAGCGGCATCCAGCGCCAGAAAACCGGGCTGCTCGCTGTCTTCCGTTCCGGTAAGTGTCACCCGAACCTCATACTGAGCAGGCCCTTTGCAATCTTTAAGCTGAAACACCACCGGTACGCGCGCAGATTGCCCGGTCACCATCAGATCTCTACGGCTGACCGTGGGGAAATGCACTTCCGCCAGCACCTCGCCCTGAACCACCAGCGTGCAGGACTTACTGAGTAAATTGCCGTAGAAATGCAGGTTGTCTGCCGCCTGAACATTCGGCGTCAGCAGCACCGCGGCCAGCGCAGCCGCGCAGTGAAATATCCGTTTTAGGCTCATTGGTAATCCACCTGTAATGTTGCCCAGGCAGAAAAGGTTCCTTCGCTGAGTGAAGCATCACTGGCTTTCACCGGTACAGCTTGCAGCGTTGGCGGCGTTGACGGGTTGATTTTCAGCGGCGTACCCAACGTGAACGGCTGGCCATTTTGTTGCAGCTCAATCCCCAGCCCGGTGACGTTTGTCTCAATAGCCGCGTTATCGTAGCTGGTCTGGCTGCCCGTCCAGCTCAGCGTCATCTCCCAGGCATCGTCGCGCACGTCGGGATCGCATGTAATGGTATAGGGCACATTCTGGCGGAAGTTATTGCCGTTGATGTTGTCGATAATGACGTCACGAAACTCAACTTCAACGGTTTTCCCGTCACTGATGGCACAGGCGGGCGGCGAAACCAATGTGCCATGAAATGTGATATCGCTATCGGCCGCCTGTGCAATACCGCAATAACAACCGAATAAGCAGAGCGCAAATCGTTTCATTGATACTCCACCACCATTGTCATGGTTGCGCTAAACTCTGATGCCGTAAGCTGTGTGCCGCTTTGTTTCACCGGCACGGCTTCGAAACCCGGGCGCGAATTAACGTTAAACGGCAGCCAGTTATTACCCGCCAACGCAACCGGCGCATGGCTGGACGCATCCTGTATGCGAATGCCAAAACCATTGATGCCCGTACTGAGGACCGTTTCACCGTTAATGGTGGTGGTGGTCCCCTGTAACTGCATCTGTAGGTCATCGCTGACGCTGTTCGAACAGTTCAGGGTGTAACCAACAGGCTGCCGATAGTTGCTGCCGTCGATGTTTTTAATAATGACATTGCCAAACTCCACCGCGCTGCCTTTTACCGTACAGGGCGGCGGTGCATCCACCAGTATACGAAGCGTTAAGTTGACCGTTTTACTATCGGCCCAGGCGGAGCCGCAGGCCAGTAACACCATGCCAGCGACGGGTAATAAAACTCCTTTCATGCTGGATCTCCTGTCATTAGCCTTTTAGGCTTTGAGCTTCATCCACCTTGCAGGTGTCTCCTTCACAACGGAAGACCAGCGGTAAACGTGCGCCGTAGTCGTTGATGTAGGTCAGCACCGGAGCGCTGTTCATTTTTGCCTTTAACGGTTGTGACGTTTTCGGCGGCATCACCAGTGGTTTAAAGCCCGCAGCAGTTAGCCCCTTTTTCTGCGTACTGGCATCGCTGATGATGACGTGGTACGGCGTCGGGTTATTGACGATATAGTCCTGGCCGCTGCGCGTGAGTGTGACCTTAAACTGCCACGGTTTTCTCATGTCAATCTTCTCCAGCGCCTTTGGTCGCCAGAACAGCTTGATGCGGGTTTGCAGCGCAATTTGCAGGGTGTTGGCTTTCCCGGACTTTGGCGGGATCTCACGCACATTGTAGTAGAACAGGCTTTCACGGTCAGACGGCAGCGTGTGAATGTCCGGCAGCGCCTGAATCTTCACCTGACCGTTCATCATGGCGTCAATACGCTGCACCGGCGGCAGTACCGCCAGCGGCGAAGTGATTTTGTTGCCCTTCTCGTCTTCCAGCCAGCTTTGCGCCAGATAAGGCAGCTTTTCGTTATTGTTGCGCAGGGTTACGCTTATCGATTTATCACTTTCGTTAAACACCAGACGGGTGCGATCCGGAGTGACTGATGCGTGCGCCGCCAGGTTGGTGGTGGTCAACAGTACCGCCAGCGTCGTGCTGACCACCATTGAACAGGATAATTTATAAAACATTGATTGTTCCTTAATCATATTATTGAGTGGCTGAAATTGACGTCGGCGCTTCAGATGGCGTGACCTGCCGAGTCTGGTCCTGAATAACGGGCTTAATTTCCGGCGCTAAAGAATCGGGGGCTGTCGTTCCCTTTTGTTCACACGGCAACAACAGGCCGCGGAACAGATCGGCAGGTAGCGGCTTCGGCAATACGATCTCGCATTGTGCGCTGCCTTCCCAGAACACCATCATATGCTCACCCGCATTGATCCCCGCCAGATAGACATTGCCTTCATCATCCACAATGCCAACCTGCTGCTGCTCGTCGTTTTTTACTTCCGCGCCAAACGGCGGGTAGCTACCGTCACGCAACCGCAGTACCGCCATCGCTTTTTGCCCGCTGATCACTTTGAATTTACGATAGCCGATTGCGCCTTCCGTCAGAGTCGCCTGCACCACCGACTGGGTGGCTTCCGCATCTTCCGGCAAGTTGTTTAAATCTATATACGCCTGATTGCGATAGTAGTTGTTAATATCGGCGACCACCGCCTTGCCAAACATATTGGTGTACACCGGCGCGCCGTTGCTTTCGACCGGCACGTTGGCAATACCGTCGGCGTCAATCAGCAGGCGTGTGCCGCCCATGTTTTGAGTGCGATGCAGCGCCCCACCGTGCGCGGTCAGCGTTGCCCCGCCCTGTAAGGCGATCCCCGCCGAACGGTATTCTCCTTCATGGTAGTTGGCGCTGAGATCTACCTTCGCCAACGTGCCGTCGTGGCTCAGATAACCATCCACGCTACCGTGCTGTTCGCTGGTGCCGACGTTAATCTGGTAGTGCGTTGCGTCATCGATGCGATTAAAGTAGCCGACCTGACTGCTGTCCGACCCGCTACCGTAAGAGCCGTTGTAGGTCACGGTGCTGCTGTCGCTCCACGGAATGCTCATGCTGAGGTACATTCCCTTATCCGTATTATCGTCATATTCGTAGCGATAGCCGGTCACCGAGATGCTCATATTGCGAATGCTCCCCATATTAAAATAGTGGGAAAACATCAGGTTATAGTTTGTCTGTTCCGGGCGATCCCAGTAAGTACGATGGGAGTAGTTGAGATAGACCGAGACACCCGCTGCGGCAAAGTTCTGGTTATACGTGATCGTATACATCTCTTTGTCGTTTCCGGTCCGCGCCATGTCCGACTGGCTCGCGTCCAGATACTCGCTCATAGTCATAAAGTTCTTTTCGGAGAAACGGTAGCCTGCAAAGGTGACGCGGCTGTTAAGTTCGTCAAAGTCTTTGGCATAGCTCACGCGAAAGGAGTTGCCGTCCAGTTTTCCTTTGCCGTATGCGCTGTCATGATCCAGGTTGACGTGCGAGTGAGTCACATCGAACGCCAGCGCGCCAAACTGTGCGAGGTCGCGCCCCACCCCCATCGCCGCCGACTGGTAGTGCTCATCTGCCAGCGCGCCACCGTAAAGCGACCAGCCATCTGCCACCCCCCATGATGCTTCTCCGCCGGAAAAAAATCCGCCTTCGGTCTTGTGGTTCCAGTCTTCCGGACGCCCCATCATCACTTTGTAACGCACCTGCCCCTGACGCGTGAGGAATGGCATGGATGCGGTGGTGACGTCATATTCCTGCACCTGACCATTCTGTTCTTCAACACGGACGTGTAGTGTGCCAGAGACAGAATCGCCGATATCCTGAATGCGGAATGGCCCGGCGGGAACCTGGGTTTCGTAAAGTACCCGGCCCATCTGGCTGATGGTCACTTTTGCGCTGCTGTGCGCCACGCCAGAAACATCTGGCGCATAGCCGCGCAGATTGGGCGGCAGCATCTGGTCATCGGTGCTGACACTGCTGCCGATATAGTTAAAGCCGTCGAAAATATCGGAATTGAGATAATCTTCTCCCAGCGACAGCTTCGCTTTTAAAGAGGGTAAAGCTCGCCAGGCGTAATAACGGCTCCAGTCCCAGTTTTTACTCGTTGTACTGTTACTGCTGTCATCTTCATCGTCGTTGCTGCGGGTGTGCTGATAATCACTTTGCCAGTCTGCACGGAAACGCCATGCCCCAAGGTTTGCCCCAACTGTACCGTTACCGCTGATATCATGTGAGTCCTCGCCCCCTTGCTCCTGATGGCGAGTTTGCGCATTGAGGCTGTAGTCGGCAATCAGCCCAGAAATACCATCGTCCCAGCGTGAGGGAGGGTCCCAGTCGCTGCTGGTATATTCGAGGTAAGCCTGTGGCACTGTCAGCAGCAAAGCCGACTGGCTTAAATCATTCTCGACTTCCATCCCGTCTAATTGCCCCGGTTTAAGGCATTCATCGTTGTGCGTCCACTGCAGGCTTTTTGCTATCCCTTCTTTCAGCCCCAGCGCCGCCACTAACTCAGGTGTCAGGCAGGCATAAGTTTTTGTTGGATCGTTTTCAGAGACATACCAATTAATGTCGTATTCATCAGAAAGGGATTGTTTATTTATAAATACACGTAAATTATATTTACCCGCGTCGACATACCCTTTTTTTGAAAACTTACCGAGATCAATTTTCGTGTCGCCCTTTAACTCAAGGAAACGGGGGTCAAATTGAATGGAATCATCAGCCCATGCATTGACTGATCCACCAGAGATTGCCAGCGCAATATAGCAGGCGATTCCCCGCAGCCGAAAATTTGAGTGATTAGGCATACACATATCCGTTTGTGAAACAGTCGTAAATCCGTTGTGCGTTGAATAACCCCACAGCAGAACGCTGTGGGGTTGTCACATCAGAGATAGGTAATCTGGAATGTGGTCAGGGTTTCGAACTGGCCGAGATCCGGCGCATCGGTTTCACCCACCAGCCAGGCTTTAAAGTTCAGCGTTTGCTTGTCTTTACCCTTGCTAGTTGAAGCATCCATCACGATTGGCTGAACAATCTTTTCGCCCACTTTATAACCTTTGCCATGGGTATCGCCGATTACCAGGCTCACGTGGTTCATGGCAACACCGCTGTCAACATTGAATAACGCATAGTTATCTGCGTTGGCTGGCCCCGCGTAGTTAGTGCCGGTGAACGTGGTCTCCATGTTTGATTCAGTGGTAAACACGCAATCCTGTAAATGGATCTGGAAATCTTTCGGTGTGGTAGTGCCGCCGCCAGTCAGTTTAGCCGCACCGATATCGCCCATATCGACTTCCAGTTTATGATCGTCTGGAACGATGGAGCACGGGGAGTCTTCAATAGTGCCGTAAAAACGTGCGGTACCGTTGTTACCTGCGGCAAAAGCAGAACTGGAGACGACTGCGCCCATGACCATTGCGGCAGCAATGGCTGTTTTGGCAAACTTACTCATTATTTGTCCTTAAATCATTAAAAGTCATAATATAAGTACCTGACATAAAATTAATATATGTTATGTCCAATACTTATAGTTAGCCATTGAACATATACATTCCAATATAATTATAGAATGTAAACAAGTATTCTCTGGTGTGTCTTTATGTTGGTCTTATCTATAAAAAAACTCAATTTAGTAATACTTAAAGACTTTATGTAGATTTTATTAATTAATACATCGGCAAAATACTTTCACCACTTTCCAACAAAAAAACATGCGAATTATCAACAAAAAACAAACTATCATAATCAACAAAAATGAATTGCTTATAAAGCACACTAAAAAATTATAATGACCTTACCATTATTTATTGCTAAAATTTAATATTAATTAAATCAATAAATATATATTCAAGACACAAAACCATTATCTTCTTTATTTTATTACGGGATTCAATAATGGGAAAATAACTATCGAGAGTTGTTAAATATTAACAACATTTAGACAAAAAAAGAATGATTGTATGACGGAGAAACTGCCCGGTGTACGCGCACGTAACCGGGCATTGATTGCTTAAATTGCTTTTGCCATCTTCAAATTACAAGGGCTCATCTGCCAGTTGAATTGGCCTTTTCCGCTTTCATCAAGCGTTACGCTGGCAATCGCTGACGTGGTAAACATAGGCGGCGTTTCGCCCGGACATAACTCGGCAACCAGATACCCAACTAACGGTAAGTGGGAGATCACCAGTACCGAAGCAACACCTTCATTGGTCAACGCCTGCAAATAGGCACCGACCAGACCAACATCGCCGCAGGGCGTTAACTCCGGCAGAACTTCTGCACTGGAAGGCAGGTTCAGACAATCCCCTACTTCTTCAAGTGTTTGCTCGGCTCGCAGGAACGGGCTCACCAGAACGCGTTCGATTTCCACTTTTTGACCTTTCAGCCAGTTCGCCATCAGGCGAGATTCGTCACAACCATGAGTGGTCAGAGGACGAACCGAATCACTGGCGGCATCGAGGGCTGCGTCGCCGTGACGCATGATAAAAACTTGCATATTGCACCGCTTTTGTTAACCAGATTCGCCCGTTTTCTTTCATCTGAAACCAGAGAAAGAAAACGGTGGCCGGCATTGTGCCTTATCCATTCACCGAATGAAACGCTGTTTTTTACCTCAATGGCGTAAGTATAGTCAATATGCGTTTACATTTTGAGCAACACTCCGCCATTCAGCGCGGATTCATATAACTTTGACCTTCTTATTGCAGGTCAGTTGCAGTTGTTTTCCAAAAACTTTCCCCACGCTCGCTCATCTCAACTAAACGATCGCAAGGGGTAAAACGGGAACCATACTGCGTGGCCAGTCGTTGCATTATTGCAACCACTTCGCCTGCGCCGAGAGAATCGATATAGCGGAACGGTCCACCGAGAAATGGCGGAAAACCAATGCCAAATACCGCACCAATATCCCCGTCACGCACGCTACGGATAACCTGCTCGTCCAGACAACGTACTGCTTCATTCAGCATCAACATCACACACCGTTCAGCAACCTGCGGTGCGGAGAGTCGCCCCTGCCCTTGTACGCCAATGAGCGGGTAAATGGCGGGATCGACCTGTTTTTTGCTTTTACGCCCTTTCTGACCATAAAGATAGAAACCCCGACCATTTTTTCTGCCTTTGCGATCGTCGTTCAAAATTGAAGAAACAACATTTGCAGACGCGCTAAAACGTTCTCCATAAGCGGCTTCCAGTACAGGCATAATTTTAGTCCCTGTGTCGATTCCTACCTCATCCAAAAGTTGGATTGGGCCTACCGGAAAACCAAATTTCACTAGCGCGGCATCGATATGCTCAATACGCTCGCCTTCGGTCAACATGCGGATAGCTTCATTGATGTAAGGCGCTAAGATGCGATTGACGTAAAACCCAGCTTTGTCACGCACGACAATTGGCATTTTGCCCTGTTTTTTCGCCAGTTTTACCGTGGTGGCGATGGTTTGCGCCGATGTACTCGCATGAGGAATAATCTCCACCAGCGGCATTTTTTCCACCGGACTGAAGAAATGCAGGCCAATAACTTGCTCAGGTCGCGTGGCGTGAGCGGCGATATCGCCAATCGGTAAAGATGACGTGTTCGAAGCAAAGATGGTATGAGTAGCGCAATTTTGCTCCACTTCCGCCACCATCTGTTGTTTTAATTCGAGATTTTCAAACACCGCTTCAATAATCAGATCGCGATGGGCAAAGCCGCAATAGTCCGTCGTTCCGGAGATTAATGCCAGCTGTTTGTCACGTTCGCTGGCTTTGAGATGACGACGGCGAACTTTGCCCTCAAGCTGATCCCAACTGAACTTCAGCGCATGATTTATGCCCTGCGGGTTGATATCTTTAATTCTGACCGGAAGCCCCGCTTTACAAGCAGTGACATAAGCAATACCGCCGCCCATCAAGCCACCACCTAGAATCCCCACGCTGTTTAATGGCGCAGGCGGCGCATCACTGCCGGGATCTTTTTTCACGTCCGTACTGGCAAAAAAGATATTGCGCAGCGCCTGCGATTGCGGCGTCATCGCCAGTTCACCAAACGCCCGAGCTTCGGCGTCATAGCCACTGCTGGTCCCCTGCGCTAATCCCGTTTCGACAACCTCCAGGATGCGTTCTGTCGCCGGATAGTTACCTTGCGTTTTGTGTTCTGTTTTCTTGCCGACCATTTTGAACAGCAGCGCACGACCTAACGGCCCCGCCAGAATACGCTCGCGAACAGGTAGAGGGCGTGAAGATGGGCGATCCTGCTTTGCCAGCTCAACAGCGGCTTCCAGCAATATGGAGTGCGGAACGACGTCATCCACCAACCCCAGCTTTACCGCCTGTTTCGCCCGAAGTTGTTTTCCGGTGAGGATCATCTCTAATGCTGTGCTGACACCTATCAGGCGCGGTAAACGCTGGGTACCTCCTGAACCGGGTAACAATCCAAGTTGTACTTCAGGCAAACCGAGCACCGTTTTAGGATCGTCAGTACAAACACGACCGTGGCACGCCAGCGCCAACTCCAGCCCGCCGCCCAGGCAAGCGCCATGAATAGCCGCGATAACCGGAATGGGCAAAGCATGAATCTCCGCCATTAACTGTTGCCCCTGCCGCGCCAGTACTTCCGCTTCTTGCGCCGTTTTGCAGTTGCCGATCATGTTGATGTCTGCGCCAGCAATGAAGTTGTCTGGTTTCGCGGAGACAAACACCACGCCACGCAACTCTTTGTTTTCACGGAGTTGCTTAATAATGGCGCGTACCTGCGAGGCAAATTCCGCCTTCAGGGTATTCATTTTCTCACCCGGTACGTCGATGGTGATGATAGCAATGTTGTCCAGACGAACATTAAGAGTAAACGCTAATGCCATTTCCATTATTCCGCCTCCAGAACCATTGCTGCGCCAAGCCCACCCGCAGCACAGGCGGTCACTAAACCAAATCCACCGCCACGACGGCGAAGTTCATGCAATGTCTGGGTAATCATCCGCGCGCCGGTCGCTGCGAAGGGATGCCCGTAAGCAATCGAACCGCCAAGCACGTTAAATTTGCTCTCGTCCACTTCGCCAGTGGCATGTGCACGCCCCAGTACGTCGCGAGCAAAACGTTCGCTACCCAGCAACTGAATATTGGCCAGCGTCTGGGCGGCAAAGGCTTCGTGCATATCGATCAATGTCAGATCGCCCATCGTCAATCCGGCACGTTCCAGCGCCAGCGGTGTTGACCAGGCTGGACCGAGCAACATGTCCTGCCAGACATCTATCGCAGTAAATGCGTAGCTGCGCAGATAGCCCAGCGGTACCAGCCCTAATTCTTTCGCCCGGGATTCAGTCATCAGGATCACCGCTGCCGCGCCATCGGTCAGCGGCGTACTGTTCGCCGCCGTTACCGTCCCGTGTTTACGATCAAACGCCGGACGCAACTTTGCGTAATCAGCAAGAGAGGAATTACCGCGAATATTGTTGTCTTCGACAAGCGGTTGTTTATAAGGAGGGATAAAGGCAGTCATCACCTCTTCTTTGAGTTTACCTTCTGACCACGCCTGAGCGGCACGCTGATGCGAACGGTGCGCCAGTGCATCTTGCTGTTCTCGGGTGATGCCGTAGGTTTTCGCCATTTGCTCTGCGGTGTCCCCCATCCGCAAGCCGGTAGAATATTCTGCTACCGCAGGCGGTACGGGCATTAAGTCGCGCAAACGCAGGCGAGAGAAGAGTTTCAGGCGCTGGCTCATTGTGCGGGCTTTGTTGACATCAACCAGTACGCGCGCCAGTTTTTTACTGACGCCAATTGGCAATACGGAAGAGGAATCTGCCCCACCGGCAATCCCCGCTCGAATAGTTCCCGCCATCAGGCTTTCGGCAACGTTCGCAACCGCCTGAAAACTGGTGGCGCAAGCGCGGCTGACGCTGTAAGCATCAGTATGCACATTCATTCCAGTGCCAAGAACAATTTCACGGGCAATGTTGGGCGCTTCCGGCATTTGCACAACCTGACCGAAGACCAATTGTTCAATCACTTCAGCGGGGATCTCGGTGCGTGCCAGCAGTTCGCCTACCACCATCTTCCCTAAATCAACCGCGGGAATGCCATGAAAAGCCGTCGCCTGTCGGGCAAAAGGCGTACGTAAACCGCTAACAATGGCGATACGATCGCCCTGGCGGGTAACCAGCGGTAAAACCTGACCCATAACACTCCCCTGTAAAAAAATAAATAAAGTGGTCTGACCTGATCATAGTCTTAACCATTTTTTTACATTTAGCCAAGTGGAGAAAAGGGAAAGTGGGAGCTATGACACAGAGAGAAAAGAGGAGGAGAAAATAAAACGCCCCTGTCAGCAGCTGACAGGGGCGTATGTACCCGAGAGGAATTAACGCAGACCCAGCTGGAAGATCAGCATTTCAGCTTCGCAGGCAAAAGTGAAATCGATATCCAGGCGCACACCGTCAGACTCTTCAGTGAAAGTCGGGGTGATTTTGCACGGTTCGGATTCCACGCTACGGGCTTTTTCAGTCAGCGCCGCCAGCGTTTGTTCTGCTTCTGCGCGGTTTGCAAACACACGGCTGTAAGACGCGGTGCAGTCGGAGTTGTCCATAATGGTGCCAACATCCATACAGCAGCAAACCGGGGTTTCATCAGCACTACATTTACTCATCGTTGATTTCCTCTGTATGTGCACCCAAGGTGCCAGATAAACGTTGTGGATATTTTACGCTTCCGGAAAGTGCTGCTCCAGTTGTTAATTCTGCAAAATCGGATAAGTGACCGAAATCACACTTAAAAATGATCTAAAACAAAATTCACCCGAATCCATGAGTGCGCCACCTCCCAATTTTGCCAGCTGGATCGCGTTTCTTAGATCATATCTGAAAAAAGATAGAAACATACTTGCAACATCCCAGCTGGTCCGACCTATACTCTCGCCACTGGTCTGATTTCTAAGATGTACCTCAGACCCTACACTTCGCGCTCCTGTTACAGCACGTAACATAGTTTGTATAAAAATAAATCATTGAGGTTATGGTCATGAGCCAGAAAACCCTGTTTACAAAGTCTGCTCTCGCAGTCGCAGTGGCACTTATCTCCACCCAGGCCTGGTCGGCAGGCTTTCAGTTAAACGAATTTTCTTCCTCTGGCCTGGGCCGGGCTTATTCAGGGGAAGGTGCAATTGCCGATGATGCAGGTAACGTTAGCCGTAACCCCGCATTGATTACCATGTTTGACCGCCCGACATTTTCTGCGGGTGCGGTTTATATTGATCCGGATGTAGATATTACCGGACATTCTAATTTAACCGGTCAGAGTGCAAATGCTAAAAATATCGCGCCGACAGCGTGGGTACCTAACCTGCACTTTGTCGCGCCTATTAACGATCAGTTTGGTTGGGGAGCGTCAATAACTTCCAACTATGGCCTGGCTACGGAATTTACCGACAACTACGCTGCTGGTATCTATGGCGGTAAAACCGATCTGCAAACAATCAACCTTAACCTTAGCGGGGCTTATCGCCTTAACAATAGCTGGAGTTTTGGTCTTGGTTTTGATGCAGTTTATGCCAAGGCAAAAATTGAGCGTTACGCCGGTTCGCTGGGGCCATTGTTGTCTCAACAGTTGATTGCCCAGGGTGTACCCGCTTCATTAACCAATGGTATTAATACTCCGGACTCTCAAATTGCTCATTTGAAAGGTGACGAATGGGGCTTTGGCTGGAACGCGGGTATTCTTTATGAACTGGATAAAGATAACCGTTGGGGGCTGACATATCGTTCAGAAGTTAAAATCGACTTCGATGGGGATTACAAAAGCTCCATTAACCCAAATCTGAACAATATTTTGGGTAACATGGGCTTACCGTATGGCACGATGGGGGCAACCCAAAATGGATCCTTAACGCTGAACCTGCCTGAGATGTGGGAGATTTCTGGTTATAACCGTGTTGCGCCGCAGTGGGCAATTCACTACAGCATGGCCTATACCAGTTGGAGCCAGTTCCAGGAATTGAAAGCGAAAGGCGATAGTGGTCAGACTCTGTTCTATAAAGATGAAGGATTCCGGGACGCGTATCGTATCGCGTTGGGTACAACCTACTATTATGATAAAAACTGGACCTTCCGTACCGGTATCGCTTATGACGACAGCCCGGTTCCGGCAGATAAACGTTCTATTTCCATTCCTGACCAGGATCGTTTGTGGTTAAGTGCTGGGTTAACCTACGCATTTAATGAAGATGCATCCATTGATGTTGGCGCATCTTATATGCATGGTCAGAAAGTGAAATTCACCGAAGGTGAAGGAGCGGCAGCTTATTCCTTCGAGTCTGAAGGTAAAGCCTGGCTGTTCGGTACTAACTTTAACTACGCGTTCTGATAACGCGTTAGCTTAATAAGAAAAAAGGTGAGTTTTGCGACTCACCTTTTTTGTTTGTTTCTTATTCAGAATCGATATCTTTTAAATCATCCTGAATCGCTTGCGCGTTCGGATTTTCCTGCGGTTTGAGTTCACCGCCATTAGCGATGAAATCATGACGCTGGAAGTACGCTTCACGCACCATAATATAAGGATCGGAGGACTGACGCAGCAGACCGTCGGAATCCAACAACTGCGCACGAGTTTCTATCCCTTCAAGCGTCCATTTACCCACAGACATCGGCCAGGTCAGCCAGGAAAGAACCGGGTAAAGACTATCCGCCATATCACCACCGTCATCACGCAGCGTGAAGCTACCGTAGAACGGTAACTGAACGTACGGCCCATAACCCACACCATAATGACCAAGCGTACTACCGAAGCGGTGAGGTTCAGTCCGTTGCAGTTTCGGGTTCGCCATCCCTGCAACATCAATAAAGCCGCCCATTCCCAAAATGGTATTCAGGAAAAAGCGGGTAAAGTGGACCATCCCCTGATAAGGGTCGCCCTGCAAGAAGTAGTTAACCATCACCGCAGGTTCTTCAAGGTTGCCGGTAAAGTTGCTCAAACCGTTACGCGCAGGTTGCGGAACATAATCACGCCAGGCGACAGCGACCGGTCGAACAATATACGGGTCTAATACATTGAAGTTGAAGTTGTACATAGTGCGGTTAAACCCTTCTAACGGGTCAGAACGCCCTTGCTGATCTGTACCGGAACTCGCACACCCCACCAGAAGCGTAGTTCCCAGAGCAAGCGCCGACAGGCGAAGCTTCATAAATGTCTCCCTGTTTTTTTATGGCTTATGCAGTTTGCCATCCATGACGGAACGATACCGTATCCGCCTGTTTAGGTGTGGGCGATTGTAACAGCACGTCAACTGATGTCCAGACGCCCTGATTTGCTGATTTGATCATAGCCTGGTAATCGCCGCCCTGTAGGCTACTTGATTCAATAGAAACAGAAAAAGGCAAACGCGGCCTTTTCTACATTTTCAGAGTAACTCCCGCCAGTTGCGAGCAAAAAAGCCGCTACGCTTTAGCTATACGTGCTAATTCAAGAGAAGAGACCATGGACAACGACAAAATTGATCAACACAGCGACGAAATTGAAGTTGAGAGCGAAGAAAAAGAGCGCGGTAAAAAAATAGAAATAGATGAAGACCGACTCCCCTCCCGGGCGATGGCAATTCATGAGCATATCCGCCAGGATGGTGAAAAAGAGCTGGAACGCGACGCAATGGCGCTACTGTGGTCAGCCATTGCGGCGGGCCTGTCGATGGGCGCTTCGTTACTGGCAAAAGGGATATTTCATGTCGAACTGGAAGGCGTGCCGGGCAGCTTCTTGCTGGAGAATCTCGGTTATACCTTTGGTTTTATTATCGTCATAATGGCCCGCCAGCAATTATTTACCGAAAACACCGTAACTGCGGTACTACCCGTCATGCAAAAACCGACAATGAGCAACGTCGGCTTACTTATGCGGTTATGGGGCATCGTGCTGCTGGGTAATATTCTCGGGACAGGTATTGCTGCGTGGGCATTTGAATATATGCCTATCTTCAATGAAGAAACTCGCGATGCATTTGTCAAAATCGGCATGGATGTGATGAAGAACACCCCCAGCGAGATGTTTGCCAACGCGATTATTTCCGGCTGGCTGATCGCCACTATGGTATGGATGTTTCCTGCAGCGGGTGCGGCAAAGATTGTGGTGATTATATTGATGACCTGGCTTATTGCCCTGGGTGACACCACCCACATCGTTGTCGGTTCTGTTGAAATCCTCTATCTGGTGTTTAACGGCACGCTGCACTGGAGCGATTTCATCTGGCCCTTCGCACTACCTACTTTAGCGGGGAACATCTGCGGCGGCACCTTTATCTTCGCGTTAATGAGTCATGCACAGATTCGTAACGACATGAGCAACAAGCGCAAAGCAGAAGCACGTCAAAAAGCAGAACGTGCGGAAAACATTAAGAAAAATGATAAAAACCCGGCATAAATGGCGAGGGTTTAAGCAATCGAGCGGCTGTGTACTTACCCCGTAGTCCATTAGCGGGTATACTCATGCCGCATTGTCCTCTTAGTTAAATGGATATAACGAGCCCCTCCTAAGGGCTAATTGCAGGTTCGATTCCTGCAGGGGACACCATTTATCAGTTCGCTCCCATCCGTACCAGTCCGCAAAATCCCCTGAATATCAAGCCTTCCGTAGATTCGCAGTTCGTCATGGTTCGCGTCAGATCGTTGACAGCCGCACTCCATGACGGGTAAAAAGTGGATAAAATAATTTTACCCACCGGATTTTTACCCATGCTCACCGTTAAGCAGATTGAAGCAGCAAAGCCGAAAGAAAAACCATATCGCCTTCTCGATGGTAATGGCCTGTACCTTTATGTCCCTGTATCCGGGAAAAAGGTATGGCAGCTTCGCTACAAGATTGACGGTAAGGAGAAAATCCTGACCGTCGGAAAATATCCGCTTATGACTTTGCAGGAAGCAAGGGATAAAGCATGGACCGCGAGGAAAGACATCTCGGTTGGCATCGATCCGGTAAAGGCGAAAAAGGCTTCGTCTAACAACAATTCATTTAGTGCGATTTACAAGGAATGGTACGAGCACAAGAAGCAAGTCTGGTCAGTAGGCTATGCAACTGAACTTGCCAAAATGTTTGATGACGACATTTTACCCATCATCGGCGGCCTTGAGATTCAGGATATTGAGCCGATGCAACTGCTGGAAGTAATCCGCAGATTCGAAGATCGCGGTGCAATGGAGCGAGCCAACAAAGCCCGCAGAAGATGCGGCGAGGTTTTCCGTTACGCTATTGTCACCGGCAGGGCTAAATATAACCCAGCACCTGACCTTGCTGACGCCATGAAGGGATACCGCAAGAAGAACTTCCCGTTTCTTCCTGCAGACCAGATCCCGGCATTTAACAAAGCACTGGCAACATTTTCAGGAAGTATCGTATCGCTCATTGCCACCAAGGTTTTACGCTATACAGCTCTAAGAACGAAAGAGCTTCGTTCCATGCAATGGAAGAACGTCGATTTTGAAAACAGGATTATCACCATCGACGCCAGTGTGATGAAGGGACGCAAAATTCATGTGGTCCCGATGTCAGACCAGGTGGTTGAACTTCTCACTACGCTAAGCTCAATCACCAAACCAGTATCAGAGTTTGTTTTTGCCGGACGCAACGATAAGAAAAAGCCAATCTGCGAGAACGCGGTGCTACTTGTGATCAAACAAATCGGCTATGAAGGTCTGGAAAGCGGTCACGGATTCAGGCATGAATTCAGCACGATTATGAACGAGCACGAATGGCCTGCTGATGCTATTGAAGTGCAACTGGCACATGCCAACGGCGGATCTGTGCGCGGGATTTACAACCATGCTCAGTATCTCGATAAGCGCAGAGAAATGATGCAGTGGTGGGCGGACTGGATTGATGAAAAGGTGGAGTGATCCACCTTAACCACTATCGAAGAGCACAAAGCCTTGCAATCCAGTGCAAAGCTTTGTGTGTCTCAGTTTTGTTTCATAGGTAATCATGCGTTCACTACGATGCAAGAATCCATACCACATTTTATTTAAAACTCACAAATACACTAGATAAAAACAATCCCGCAGTTTTCATGCGGGATATACTGCATTTATTGCAACTACATTGCCATTAATATAAACATAGCCAATTCGTCATAACGAATTCCGTAGCGTCCACCTGCTTTTTTTACAAGAATCATATTTCCTGTTTTATATTGAGAATAAATTTTCTCACCTGTATCAGGATCTGTGCTCTCTTCAGTTATCACCTCTTCATCCCATACGTCTGGCCATTCATCGTAACACCAAAAAGCATATTGCTCAGGATTTAAACCATGCCTTCTAAGAATATCTCCTACGGTTTGAGCGCCAACTCCAAAATGATACCTTGATAACTCCAATCCTTTCAAATTAATCGACTCATTAAACCTGAACTTGCATATAATTCCCTTTATTTCCAGCGCAGCATCACGCTCTGCCTGAGTAATGTCATATATTGTTTTAAGTGTTTCATCTGATGTGCTTATAGTCCCGGATGCAGAATAAATCTGAGCCCATCTAAATGATGGTGCACCAAGAGATTTGCTGTTATCAATAATTGGTGAAAAATTACCTTTAATAGCAATATTTCCAGAGTCGCCGAATATATTAATAACTGCAGAGTCATCACCATGGTTTTTTACGCTTAAGTTTCTTGATGAAATATTTATATCTTTGTTATATCCACTAACA